>NZ_SJNT01000009.1 GCF_004331035.1 Acinetobacter sp. ANC 4910 | reverse complement strand
AATAGTCATAAACAGTTGTGCTGGCGACAATAGCAAGAGTGAACCACCTGATCCCTTCCCGAACTCAGAAGTGAAACCTCTTAGCGCTGATGGTAGTGTGGGGTTACCCATGTGAGAGTAAGTCATCGCCAGCTCATTATTCTAAACACCCCCTAACCAACGTTAGGGGGTGTTTCTTTATTACACATTATAAAATAAGAGTAAATTTATTTGCCCATTCTATAATAAAACTCTCCAATGATAAGAAATATAAGTTGAGGTGAATTTATGGGCATGAATTCAGTCAATATATTTGATTCACTGCCGAAAGATCTAAGTTTAGAAGTATTTGAGAACATTATTCATGCTTCAACAATAAGGATAGAGCGTATTATTTCTAAAGGGCATTGCTCTCCTGATACAGGGTGGTATGATCAGGATGAGAGTGAATGGATCATGCTTGTTGAAGGGGAAGCAACTTTAGAATTTGAGAGCGGTTCAACATGTAAATTGTCCGCGGGCGATTACATTAATATTCCTGCACATCTCAAACATAAGGTAGTTTGGACTGATCCCAATCAAATTACCATCTGGCTTGCGGTGTTTTATACGTCCTAAGTCATTACATGACAAGCTATTTTATTGGTTATTCTTAAACTCAATCATTATTTAAGTTTCAATTGATTAGGATTTTTTACTTTCACTGTGAAAAAAACGAGAAAGTAACATTCAATGCTGACTGATCAACAAGGGTTAAAGCTGAAATCTACTAGCCACAATTTTGGTATCTATCTTAAGCATAAGCTGAGAAATTTTATCGAAGCAATTCTTTATAGAATTAGAGCTGGCTGTCTTTGGCGAGATTTATCAGAATTTTTTAGGTAAATCTAACACGATCTTTAAATAATTCACTCGTTGGTCTAAAGACAATAAGCTACTAAAAATATTTAATTATTATCTCAATATCTTGATATAGAATAAGTATTTATTGATGGCAATCATATTCAAACTCATCAACATACTATAGGGTTGAGGATCAGGACATTTTAAGAAGTAACGGTGGGAATAGTTCTAAAATTCATTTGGCAGTAGATTCGAATGAGAACCTAATTAAATTTTTAACTCATGATGCGAAAGTTGCACCTATATTAGTTGATAAAGTAGATTGAACAGATACTGATGTTCTTTGTGCTGATAAGGGATATAACTCGAAATTATTGAGAGAATAAATAGAAAAATCAGTAATCAGGGCAAATATTCCAAAGAAATCCAATACACGATAGAACAATAATTATATGCCTTAGTCGTTATATAAAATTAGGCACTTAGTTCAGAATACATTTGCACGACTTAAGTAATTTATATACATTATGATAATATAAAATAAAACTTTAAATATTCAGTTACCCTAAATTTTATATTTTTCCTACCGCTATGGGATTTCAATAGATTCTAGTATTAATATTATTAAGTTTTTGATTAATATTTTTTTAAAAATCTTGAAATTTTAATCGTTAATTTTAGTTTATATTTAATTACACAAGGGTAATTTTGACATTTAGATTTAAAAAATTAAATGCATGGTTTTAATTTCAGCGAGGAATCTATTATGGAAATAGTTGAACATTTTTCATTTATTTAGTTTTTTAATAAAATTAAATTAGTCTAGTTAAGTAGTTTTATATTTTAACTAGTTCTCTAATTGGTAGTCTTTATCTTTGCCAGGATTTAGATTTTTTAAAATTTATAGCAATTTATCTGTACTTAATTTTATTATTTAGATTTACAAAAAAATGATTTATTTGTATTTACGGTATTGGTATTTTTAATATAGTTTAAATTTATGAATTTGTTAAGTTAATTTAAATTTTCTAATGTTGTTTGATCATGAACTAATCGTTCAATTAATCTATAATATTTCTCTAGATTTTATATTTTATGATTATTAATATAGAGGAAGTTTTTAATTGTGGTGCTAGGATGCTAATTCGTGTAAATGATGTGATCGTTAATACAGATTTAATTCAGTATATGGAAATTAAGAGTGAACCATCTTTTTTTGTTGTAATTCATTTTAATGTGGGTAGCGTGAAAAGATTGAAATTCATAAACCTGAATGAGCAAGAGAAATTTATTGAGAAAATCAGTTTAGAGCTTCCTAGTTATTAATAGATTAGAAAAACCACCTAAGGTGGCTTTTCTTGATAAATAATTTCTTAATAAATATAAATTTTTTTACTAAAATAACCAAATATTGTGAATTTTTTTAATAGTATAAAATGCATAAAAAACTCTAAAAATTGATTTTTAATGTAGATGTAATGATGAGCAAATGTCATGGCTATTTGAATTCAAACTAAAATTTTTTGAAAAATATGCTTACGATAAAAATGATTAATGAATAAGCATAAATGGAAATTTGACGATTTTGGATCATATTTTGATAAAAATAAAGTTATTATCTATAGATCTATTAAACAACATTAGCTATCTGTAAAAATTAGCGGATTCAATGGTATAGGCTTTATTAGTAATTGAAAAACGAGGTAAAAACTCGATGGATGGGTTCTTTTTCGAAGCTATATTTAATTATGAATTAGCCAGGAGAGATTGCGAGTAAAGATTATCAGAATGGACATATGGTAGATATTAAAATGGCTGAATAATTAGTCGAAAGATTAGATATCAAAAGAAGATGGATATTACCCGAGATAGTGCAATAAAATAGAGACTTTATTTAGCTTACTGAAGAACGTACAATTTAGTTAAAACCAAAGCTCGAAATGTCTCAGATTATTTTGCATGGATTTAAGCATCTTTATGTGCTTATTAGCTTTGTCATCAAAACAATTTAATGATTCAAGTTGGTGAACTCATAACTTAAGAAGGGTTTAGATTTATTAATCATTATAAGTAATGGTGATGTTAAATGATTAAGTTTAATTGTTTCCAATCCTTTGACAATATGGGTTCATATATTTTAATAAATTAAGGTTAGTGTTTAAGTGAAGACTTATGAACAATTCTTATTTTCGACGTTAAAATAATTTATCCTCTTTTACATTACAGTTTACCAGATTTAATTGTTTATTTAATCTAGAAAAGGAGCAGTCCTTTATTCTTATTCTTCGAGCTATGGGTATCTATCATCTAAAGTGATAAAATATGGCATATTTTTTAAAGTATACAAATTTTGAAATAATTTTCTTAAAAAAGATTTGTAGACTGTTCATCTGCAAAACACGCAAACTGTATACAACCCCATGTAACTATATAATTCATTAACTTATTGAAAATACAAAGGAATGCAACTTAATGCAACCTCTTCCAATGACAACTAAACTAGGTGGTTTCTATCTTTTTTACTATTGCATTGTTGGAACATTTATGCCGTATTGGAGTCTTTATTTAGAAGACCAAGGCTTTAATTTTCAGGAAATTGGTGTTTTATCTTCCATAGCAATTATCACTCGTTTTTTTGCACCATTCATATGGGGCTGGGTGGCTGATAAGTCTGGTAAACGGATGTTGTTAGTCAGAATTGCTACTTGGATGGAAGCTTGTATATGGTTTTTAATTTTTCTTATACCAAATAGTTTTCAGTCGATCGCCTTGCTGATGTTGATTTTCAGTTTCTTCCAAAATGCAATTTTAGCGCAATTTGAAGGTGTGACATTATTCTGGTTGGGTGAAAAAAAAGCAGAATTATATGGGAAAGTTCGAAAATGGGGGTCTATAGGCTTTATCACAGGTGTATTTTGTATAGGGGCATTATTAGAAATAATCCCTATTTCTACGCTTCCCATTTTATTGCTTTGTATCTCATTTTTAGCATTTTTATGGTCATTCACCATTCATGAACCTAAAAGTGCACCAAAATCACAAAAACAACTTGAACCGCTATGGCCAATTATAAAAAAACCAGTAGTCGCATCCTTTTTCCTTATTGAATTTATAATGTTGCTATCACATGCTCCTTTTTATAGTTTTTACAGTAATTATCTTAAGCAGGTTGGTTACTCAACAACTGAAATTGGGTTTTTATGGGCGATTGGTGTAATAGCAGAAATTATTATGTTTGCTTTTGCGAATATCTTTCTTAAGACATTCTCATGGCGTTTCTTGGTGAGCATTTGTTTGATACTGACGGGTATTCGATG
Organism: Acinetobacter sp. ANC 4910; assembly: GCF_004331035.1. GTDB lineage: Bacteria > Pseudomonadota > Gammaproteobacteria > Pseudomonadales > Moraxellaceae > Acinetobacter. The sequence continues at coordinate 157,433 of NZ_SJNT01000009.1, read as the reverse complement.
GTTAATCGTCGGCTTTTTCCCGAATATGTTTTTGATGCAATTATTCGCTCAAACGATTCATGCTTTTAGTTTTGGTCTTTTTCATATGATTGCGATGCGTATTATCTTTGAAAATTTTATGTCTGGACAGCAGGGACGTGGACAGGCACTTTATAGCACAATGTGGGGATTAGGTGTTGCTTCTGGTAGTTTGTTGGCGGGTAAGTACTGGACTGAAATTTCAGGTGAACATGTTTTCATGATTGCAGGACTTTCTGTATTTACTGGCTTAATTTTTGTTGCGGGATTGCCCAATAAAGTACAGAAAGACCGTTTGGCTAAGGTTAAATCTTAATTTCACTATATTTTTTTGCCCAAGGTTGGGCCTGTTCCAATTGTTGTGCCAATTGTAAAAGTCGGTCTTCTCTGCCGAAGGGTGCAACAAATTGTGAGCCTAAAGGAAGTTGATTGTTGTTCCAATAAAGTGGAACGGACATTGCAGGTAAGCCTGTAATGTTGGCTAGTTGGGTAAATGGCACCCATTTCAGATTTTCTTTAATAATTTTTTCAATAAATTTTCCTTCTGCAAGTCGATGTGCTTGTCCTATTTTGAGCAGACCTTTTAACAATTGTTTTTGCCATAAGGGTGTTTTAATTTCACCATTTTTAGGTGCTGTAGTTGCAGTTGATGGAATGAGATACAAATCATATTGTTCAAAAAAATGATTCATCTGCGCTGCATATTGGCCCCAATTATTAAGATTATGAATATATTGTAATGCTGTTGTCGTTTCGCCAAATGCAGCCAAAGCTAATGAATCCAATTCAAAATCATCATTTTGAATATTAAGCTGAGCCCGTGTTTCTTGAATGGTATAAGCGAACTGGCTAAACCAAGTCGTGATAAAGTCTTTGGCTAATGACATGCCATTGATAGGTGGTTGAGCCTCAACCACGATGTGTCCTAAAGATTCGAGTAACTGTGCAGTATGTAAAATCGCTACTTCTGCTTCACTAGAAACCTTGGTTCCTATAGGAGATTTCACACTATAGGCAATTTTGAGTTTTTTAGGTGGGCGTTGAATAATATCTAGATAGCTTTGCTCTGGTGTTTTAATTGAAAAAAGAGAATGTAGTTCGGAGCCATGTGTAGCATCCAGCATGGCTGCACTATCTCGCACTGATTTGGTCAATACATGTTGCATAGCTGCTCCATGCATGGCTTCACTTAAATGTGGTCCCCACGGTGTTCGACCTCGACTGGGCTTTAGGCCGAACAAACCACAATAAGAAGCAGGGATGCGGATAGAACCGCCACCATCGCCTGCACCGGCAAGAGGCACTATACCAGCTGCAACAGCAGAGGCTGATCCGCCTGAAGAACCACCACTATTATGCTTTAAATTCCATGGATTGTGGCAAGTTCCCCATGCTTCTGGCTCAGTAATGCTTTTTATTCCAAATTCAGGTGTATTGGTTCGACCAAACGTCACAATACCCGCCTTTTCCCAGCGATTGACAATTTCAGAATTGGTTTGGGCAATATAATTTGCGCGTTTAAATGCTTTACTACCAAAGGTGCTTGGATAGCCTTTAAACTCTTGAAATAAATCTTTTACAAGAAATGGAACGCCTGCAAACGCACCTTGAAGAGATTGTTGAGAGCATTTTTGTGCATAGTCATGCATTGGAATTGTAATAGCATTGAGCTTAGGATTTACTTCCGCAGCCCTTAGGAGTGCTGTGAGCAGTAACTCATGAGGGTGAACTTCTTTTTTAGCGACCAGTTCAGCTAATCCTAAACCATCATACTGTTGATATTCCGAAAACTTCATTATTGTTTTACTCCAGATCTACTGCCTTATACTCATTAAGTCGAAATAATAATCTGATTTCTCCCTTGTGCTTTTGCACTATAAAGGGCTTGGTCTGCTCGAACAATCAGTTGTTGTAATGTTCCAGATAAAGGTAAGCTTTGATGTGCGATGCCGATGCTAATGGTCATCTGAATTTGAAACTGATTTTCAATATTTAAAACTGCGGTTTCGATGCTATGGTGAATGCGTTCTGCTAATTCAATTGCTTCTTTTAGTGATGTATTCAGCGTTAGCACAGTAAATTCTTCGCCACCAATACGTGCGAATAAATCATTAAAACCAATTTTGTGTTTTACTAATTTTGCGAAATGTTGCAACACCAAATCACCAACATGATGACCATATCGGTCATTCATTTGCTTAAAATGGTCAATATCTATCATTAAAATAGCTACAGATTTATTTTGAAATTCTTGAATAAATAATTGACTTTGTTCCAGAAAATATCGTCGATTTAATGTGTTTGTTAAACTGTCATGATTTGCGTAGTCGAGGACTTGATGATAAAGCTTTTGACGATTTTGGCTGATTGCACACAGAATAAGTGGTGCAATTCCAAGCATACATAACCCAATACGAATAGATATGGTCGTGCTTAAGAAAGCATTGGATGAAGATGATAAGTAAAAGTAGGTTAAGCTATGGTAGGTCACTATGCAGACCACACTATTAATAAAGGCAACAGTGAATAATCTATAGCTAAGTGCTGCCCAAATTAAGGCTGCTAAAGGATAAAGTAGTGAACCTGGGCCAAAAAATATGTGCGTGAAAGCGACGGAAATGATAATAGCGATGAAAGGTAAAATATCACTGGTTTTTAACGGCTCAGTAAAGAGTTCAAAAATCCATTGCCGACTTTCTTTCTTTGCTGGGAAGGTAAGAATTAAGGGGAGAAAAGTCACAAAGTTAAAAACTTCTCCTGTCCACCACATGCCAAATTCAGTCCAAAAACGTTCTGGAGACATAAAACTGTTTGGTACATGTGTGATACTTTGAACTGCAAAAAAAGCGCTTAGCAGACAGCCTCCCAAAGTACACATGGTAAATAAATATAGAAAACTCAAGCCTTTATTATAGTCATGATAATCCAATTTTGTGAGATGAACCAAAATTAAAGGGACGGAGACACTAATTAAATTTGATATAGTTAAATACAGTGTAATTTCAATTGAATTACCTGTAACCAAATCTGCAAGGAGATAGGCGGTAATTGCACCCAACCAACCTCCAAGGATATTGAGTTTTGGAAATCGTAAAAACAACCCCAATAATATAGGATTAGCAGGCCATAATAAGGCTAAAAAAGTGATTGGACGTGTAAATATCCCGATGAGACAGCAAGCAAAAATTACGGTTGCGATTATTAAAAATGCATATGATTGTTGTTGAATGGAAGGAGTTATAAGTTGTCTGATTTGCATTTGCAAATAATCATCCTTAATTTAAGCGTTATGATTTTCTAGCAATTGAAGAAAATAAAAGTAAACTCAATATTAGCTTTGATTTTAAAAGCTGTCGGAAATCATTCTATAGATTTCGAAGAGGAAAGTGCTAGTACCATGATGATGAAAATGCATTTTTTTATACAAATAGATTGTAGTGAAATGGTTATAAGCGGTGGTTTTGCTTAAAAATATGATAACGTATTTGCAGGGATGCAATGGCTGATTAACTATATGAAAAAAGCATATCTTACAGTGATCTTGATGTTATGTTCAGCAATGAGCATGGCAAATGAAAGTTCTACTGCAACACAAGATGCTCAAGATGAGGCAGATCGTGGTGCCAATACGATTCGTATTATGACACGACCTGAAATTGTAGGTTTGTGGGGAATGGAAATTCCAAATAATAAAAAATGTATTGAATACTATAATTTTAAAAGTAATAACGACGTATTCATTAAAAGTGGTCAAGAATGGTCTACAGGAATCTATGATTATCAGGCTTCGAGAGATGTTGCGGCTCAACTTCCTATTTTAATGTTACAGGTGAAATACGATAATAATGAAACAGACTGTTCTGGGTATAAGCAAGACCAGTCCGGTGAAATTTCTCAGTATTTTGTACAATGGAAAAATCCGACGACCATTAACTTTTGTAATAATGAAAAAGCAGGACAATGTTTTGCAACTTTACGCCGGGTCTTACCGTGAGTTTTTTCTGATAAACGACTTTATACGAATCAATAAAAAAGCCAGTCAATTGACTGGCTTTTTTATTGATTCGGGGTTTGCTAATTAAGACGCTGCTTTTTCAGCTTGACCTTCAAGTTGCTTCAACAAATGCTTTTCTAGATAGTGAATATCCATTGCATGTTTGCAGAAGTTTTTGTCTTGTAGAATTAAATCCTTATGCAAAGGAATATTGGTTTTAATTCCAGTCAGGATCATTTCATCTAAGGCTTGACGCATACGAGCAATACAAGTTTCACGATCTTTACCATGTGCAATCAGCTTGGCGATCATTGAGTCGTAGTAAGGCGGAATGCTATAACCCTGATAGATATGAGAGTCTAAGCGAATGCCTGCACCACCTGGTGTATAGAAATGCTCGATTTTACCTGGAGATGGCATAAATGTAGAAGGATCTTCTGCATTGATACGGCATTCCATGGCATGACCTTTACATTCAACATCTTCTTGAGCAATTTCAAGTCCAAGACCTGCGGCAATACGTAATTGCTGCTCAATAATGTCAATGCCTGTAACCATTTCTGTAACAGGATGCTCTACTTGAACACGGGTATTCATCTCAATAAAGAAGAACTCACCATCTTCAAATAAGAACTCGAATGTACCTGCACCACGGTATTGCATAAGCTTACATGCATTCACACATGCTTCTAAAATGTCAGCGCGTGCTTGTTCTGGTAAGTTTGGTGCTGGCGCTTCTTCAAGCACTTTTTGGTGACGACGTTGTAAAGAGCAGTCACGATCAAATAAGTGGATTGCATGACCATTACCATCACCCAAAACTTGGATTTCGACGTGACGTGGTTTTTGCAGGAAGCGTTCCATATATACCGTATCATCACCGAACCACATTTCTGCGTCACGTTGAGCTGCTTGTACAGACTCAAGTAGGGTATCTACCTGTTCTACAATACGCATACCACGACCACCACCGCCTGAAGCTGCTTTCACAATTAGTGGAAAGCCAATTTCTTTTGCTTCAGCAAGAGCGTTTTGTGGTGTTACTGCATTGGCAGAACCAGGTACAGTTGGTACACCTGCTTTACGCATTGCGGTAATTGCAGAAACTTTATTCCCCATCAGGCGAATATGTTCTGGGCGTGGACCAATAAAGATGAAGCCAGAGTTTTCTACAATTTCAGCAAACTCAGCATTCTCAGATAAGAAGCCATAGCCAGGATGGATGGCATCTGCACCTGTAATTTCTGCTGCAGTAATAATTGCAGGAATATTTAAATAGCTCTCGCTACTCGCTCCTGGACCAATGCAGACAGCTTCATCACAAAAACGTAAATGCATTAGGTCTTTGTCAGCATCGGAATAGATACCAACCGTTTTGATTCCTAATGTTTTGCAAGCACGGGTGATACGTAAAGCGATTTCACCCCGGTTTGCAATTAGAACTTTTTGCAACATTGTGAGACCCCGTGGTGTTATGCGCGATAGCGGAATAAAGGTTGACCGAATTGGATCACTTCACCGTTTTTCACAAGAATTTCTTCAATCACACCGCTTTGAGTTGCCTCAATTGGGTTCATGATTTTCATTGCTTCAATAATACCAAGTGTTTCACCGGCAGTTACAGTTTGACCCACTTTAATAAATGTTGCTTCACCTGGGCTTGGTGCTGCATAAAACACACCAACCATTGGTGAAGTTTCTACTGCACCGCGTGGTGAAGATTTTGCTGCCGAAGGAGCTTCTGCTGATGGTGCTGGCATTGCAGGAATTGCTGCAGCAACGACTGGACTACGACGAGTCAATGCAATCGATTGATCACCTTCTTTGACTTCGATCGCTTGTAAGTCAGATTCAATCATCAAATCGATGAGTTTCTTGATTTTACGAATATCCATGAGACAGTATTCCTGATTATGATTACTTAGATGGTTGAATTTTTTCGAGGGCATAATCGAGTGCAGCGGCATAACCCTTAGCACCTAAACCGCAAATTACGCCAACGGCTTTATCGGAAAGATAGGAGTGATGTCGAAATGCTTCACGGGCATGAACATTTGACAAATGCACTTCAATAAAAGGTATTGCTACGCCAAGAAGGGCATCACGTACTGCAACTGAAGTATGTGTCAGTGCTGCAGGATTAATAATGATGAACTGTACACCTTCTTGTTGCGCTTGATGAATTCGGTCGACAATGGCACCTTCCCAATTACTTTGAAAAGTATTGAGCGTTGTTGATGCATTTTGCGCTTGAGAGATGAGTTGCTGATTGATATCCTCTAGGGTCAAGTAACCATATACTTCAGGTTCTCGTTTTCCTAGTAAGTTTAAATTCGGTCCATGAATGACCAAAATGGTCGAACTCATTCAGCACGCTCCAATTTTAAGTTTGCAATATTGCTTTGCAAGATCTCTGCAAAGTTTGCTTATTATGGCATAGTATCCTACAAGTCTTTTGATTTTTATTTGAATTATTGTAGAAAGCATGTACCAGAACTTGGGACATATATTGCGAACTTTGCTAACAATTGGCAATGTTAAAAAATGACAAAATTTACGATATAGCAGTTATTTTCTTTTAAAGTATAAATTGACCAAAACAGCTCATTTACATGTCTTTTGGCTGAATAGAGAATCATCAATTGTTAACATTTCATTCCAACATGTTGTATAACGGGGCGAACGATGCAGTTGTTTCATCTGCCATGTAGTACTGTTGGAATGATAACCAATTTGTATGCAATCTGAACCATAACGATGTTTCATTTTGTACAAAATTTTCATCAGTTCTTCGCGTTGTTGAATCAAGTTGATGGGTTGCCATAAGTCATCAATATGCTGGCTTTTGGGATGTAGAGCAGAAAGCATGACTGCAACCTTCACATACTTTTTATTTTCTTCAAATAAAACATCAATTTGCTGAAGAGAAGCTCTGTTTAAAACTAAAAGATCATCACTTGCATATTCTAAACCTACGGCATGTGAATGGCTTTTTTTATGTGGTGATTGAGGGACTTTTTCATATAAAGAAACATGGATGCAGGCGCAGAGTTGCTGCTGTTGCATGAGGCGTTTATGTACACGATTGACATGAAAAATCAGCGCTTGTTTTATGATCTCTTTTTGTGACAGTGATTTGGCAAAACTACGCGATGAAAGGATGTTTTTTGCTGGTAATGTTGGATCATCTAATGCAATACAGGACTGACCTTTTAGCTCACGGATTGTACGTGCAATGAGCACGGAAAACTCTTTACTGAGGTAATTTTCATTGGCAAAAGTTAAGTCAAAGCTATTATGAATGGCATAATGCTGTAATTTTTTACTGATTTTTCGTCCAATGCCCCAAATTTCTTCTACAGGCGTTTCGAGTAGCAGCCCTTCAAAGCTGCATAAGTCCAATGTGGGTAAAAAACAGACTTGATTAAAACTCTTCCGCTTCTTTGCAAAATGATTGGCAAGTTTTGCCTGAGTTTTGGAATAACCTATTCCGATGCAACAAGGTAAGCCAAGCCATTGCGCGATTTTGTTCACAAGTTCTCGACAATATTCTTCGATATCGAAAAGTTGTGTGTAACCAGTAAGCCTTATAAAACATTCATCAATCGAGTAGGGTTCTAAGTCCTGATCATTAAAGTGCTCACCTAAAATCTCAAAAAAACGACGTGACATATCGGCATAGAGCGGATAATTGCTAGATAAGACGTACACACCTGCTTTTAATGCTTCGCGTTCAATTTCGTGCCAAGGTACAGCCATGGAAATATTCAGAGCTTTGGCTTCATTGCTGCGTGAAATGACACAACCATCGTTATTACTGAGCACGACTACAGGCTTATCATTCAATTTGGGGTTAAATACACGTTCACAGCTGACATAGCAGTTGTTAATGTCAATCAGTGCATAAAGTTCTTGATGATAAAGCTTGTCCATAATCGTTACTTATTTGAGCTTTTTTAAAATACAGATGACAACACCCCAAATTGCAATATTTTCTTCACCGCGAGGGTAGATGTCAGGATAGTCAGGATTCTCTGCTTTTAGCCAAAATCGAAAACCATGCTCCGTATGTTTATCTTGCATAAAGCGTTTAACCGTAAATTCATTGTTGATGAGTGCTAATACAATATCTCCATGTTCGGCATTTAATTTACGGTCAATGAGAATTTGGTCTCCAGCATCAATCCCTGCATTTTTCATAGACAAAGAATCCACGCGTAAAATAAAAGTACTGGTTGGGTTTTTAACCAAATACTTATTTAAATCGATGTAATCTTCTATGTAGTCTTGCGCGGGCGAGGGAAATCCAGCCGCAACAGATTCGAGTGGGGAAGGAATTGATAATTCAGTTTGTAAATGAATTGGATTCAGTTGAATGGTGTTCTGACGGTCATCTTTAGGTACAGGTTTTAGCCATTCTTTAATGGCCATTACTTTAGACTCGGGCACGCGCATAACGACTGTTTTTTCAGTGTAGTGAGATTTACGTCCTGCATTGGCACGTTTGCCGCCGTGAGAGGTTGTATTTGACTCGCTCATAATCCACCTTGATAAAGTTACATAATCAAGATTAGCAGAAAAATAAACCGCGCGACAGTATATTTTGTGTAGGGATGACTTGAGGCAAATTGCACTTGGTTCTAAACTGCGGAACATCAATCATTACATTTGGTATCCACAATGGATATGGATTTAATCACGGAACAAAAACTGGTATGTGAAGAATATGGCTCAAAGTATATTGCAGTGCATGAAAATGATGTAATTGCCGTTGCAGTCGCGTCTTTAAATCAAGAACCAATTGTAGGCATTCGTAACAAGCCAGAAGCAGGGGAAGATGTCACCTGGTTTATTTATGCGGGTGAGCATGATGATAGTGAAGATTTTTTTCAAACGGTTTGTGTGAAGGATTTGCATAAACTTTTACCTGAAGTGCTGCCATTTTTGGCATTGGAACATGGTTATCGTTTTATGATTGATCGGGAAGAATACGAAGATGTATGGAAAGAAGGTGACGAAATTTAAGCGAATGGCTTAACTTTGACAGGAAATGATATAAAAATGACGGGAAATGATACGTTGAATACGATCAAAATAGCTGTGCTGAAAGGGAAAGTCCTTTTTAGCTAGCAACGACTTCCCTAGTTGTTGTTTGTACCGCTTAATAGCCATGTGAATAACGTGGCTTTTTTATTACTGATCTAGATGCAGACAGCAATGTTGTCAAAAACGTCACAATCCGATACTTTTGAAGAAGAACAGTTGAAATGACGAAATCTATGAAATGGGATGAAATTGGCGAACAGCCTTGTTCGATCGCACGAGCTTTGTCGATTATTGGAGATCGATGGACATTATTGGTTTTGCGTAATGCATTTATGGGCATGCGTCGTTTTGACGACTTTCAGCAGCAATTGGGTGTGACTCGACATGTCTTGGCTGACCGTCTAAAGCGTTTGGTTGACCAGCAAATTTTAGAAAAAAAACCGTATATAGAGCGACAGCAACGTTTTGAGTATTGCTTAACTGAAAAAGGTCTAGAACTTTATCCTGTACTGATGAGCATGGTGACTTGGGCAGATAAGTGGATGGATGATGGTACGGGTAAGCCTATGCAACTCATGCATAAACAATGTGGTCAAATTTTTACAGCCATAACAGTGTGTTCAGAATGTAAAGAACCATTAAATGCACGGCAGGTTAAACCAATTTTTCGTCATCATCCATTTCAATTAGACGCTGTTCAGCCTATCGATCAAACCCAACAGGCTTAAGCTTTCGTTTTTATAAACAATTGGCAGGTTTTGGAACACCTGCAAGGCGACTTAAATGTCGGGCAACAAGACCTGTATTAAATTTTTCTTGCAGAACTGCATTGTTAATATCTGGGCTTACGCTTTTCATTAAAAATTTAATGAGAGGACGAGTTGCAGGCGAATGTCCAAATTGCTGATAAAACTGACGTACAGCATGCAAAATACTCAAATGCCAGTCGGTCAATTCAAGTTCAAGGCTATTTGCCAGCTCTTGAGCGACTTCAGGTGTCCAGATGGTGTAATCGACCAAATGACCATCTTGATCAAGTTCTAGATTCATCATGATATTTTTAAACCTATTATTTAATGCTCATACAGTGCGTATGTGCTAAGCAAATGTCAGCAAATTGAGCATAAGAAATGACTTGGATGTGTGTTGGCAATTGTTGAATCAGTAATGCAGCATCTGTATCTAGAACATAGAGTCGTTTGACGTGCTGTAATGTATCATGCTGTGCGTGTAAGACAGCATCTCCCATCAGTACTACACTGTCACTGCTCTGTAATAAGGATTGGAGCTGAACGAGTTTAGTGCTTACGGAAGAATAATCTGATTGAATTAAATAAAGTGTAGCTGTTAGCATAAAAAATATTCATCCGTTACCAATATAAAACGTGGTCGAAGTCTTGTAAAAACTGGGCATTTAGTTCGACAAATTCAATTTCTTGTTGTGCTTGAACCACAAAAGGGTGGTCTTGATTCACACTTTCTACCAAAACTGGGGTTAGGTCGTAAAATTCAAAGCTATCAACCATATTGGATGCCAGTTTAAAGGCGTGTTTAAGGCTATCAAACTGTTGTTCCGCTTGTAATAGACTGAGCGCAGCATTCACGAGTAAAACCTTGACTTCACAGCCGAATGTCGCTAAAACCATAGTCGCAGCAAGGCTTTCATGCACGTGTAAGCTAGTTAGGTTGGCTTGGGTTAATATCACGAGTACAGTTTTCACACAATTTACCTTTTAAATGCAACAAATTCGCCAAAAATAACCACTTAAAATTGAATTAGACGTTCAGTGGATTGTACGGCATCGGCAAGTTCACCCAAACCGACCAATTCAAAGCCATACGCTAAGTTATGTTGGTCAATATTGTGTCTTTTTGCATTTTCTTCATCTGTGATACCCCTTGCCAAAGCTGCACTTACACAAACAGGTAAGCGAATACTGAGTTTCTGCCACTCTGTCGTGAGGTTTCGTTGGTCATCGGGCACCCATTGCAGGGCATTGGCTACGGAAACTCCGTCTTGATAAAAGAAAACACGGAATGCTTCTTGCTGTGTATGTAACGCTTGTGCAAGCCCGAGTGCATGCCAAGCATGAATAGATGTAGGAGCAGAGGTAATTAACAGTAATGTACTCATGGAATTCACTTAAAGGCTGTACCAATCGAAACTTGGAACGTCCAGACTTCATAAGAAAAAGGTAGTATACAATGATTTTAGTAACTGGTGGATTAGGCTTTATAGGCTCGCATGTCGCTCTTAGCTTAATGGCTCAGGGGCAGGAAGTCATTATTGTAGATAATTTGTCCAATGCCAATCTACAGACCTTGGAAAGACTGGAGTACATCTCTGGGATGTATGTTCCATTTGCAAAGCTGGATATTCGCAACACGCCTGCTTTGAATAAGGTCTTTGAGCAATATACAATCAATGCTGTTGTTCATACGGCTGGGTTCAAATCTTTACAAGAGTCGGTGTTAAAGCCACTTGAGTATTACAATGATAATGTCAGTTGTATTATGAGTTTAATGCGTGCCATGCAACGAACGGGTGTACGACATTTGGTGCATTTATCGAGTTTAGCGGTATATGGTGAGTCGGGTCTTGATCTTCAGGAAGATATGCCATTTAACTATGCTTACCCCAATCCGTATATTAAGTCTCAACAAATGATTGAGGAAATTATATGTGACACCTTTAAGACCGATGAAGAATGGAATATTGCTATTCTAAGACTGGGTAATGTGGTGGGTGCATTTGAACATGGTGTTCTCGGTGAGTTTGTACAGCCATTGCCGAAAAATATTGTGCCGTTGGCCATGCAAGTTGCTGCTCGACAACGCGAATATATTGATTTACATAAGCAAGCTAAAACGGCTGATGGTACTGTAGAGCGCGGATTTGTACACGTTTTGGACAGTTGTGATGCAGTAATTGATGCTCTGAAATGGCTGTATACTCAACAGCATACGTGTGAGGCGTTTAATATAGCAGGTGAAAATTATTCGATTCAAAGTTTATTGCAACAGATTGCCCAAGTAACAGGGGTTGAAATCAAAACCATGAATACCAACTACTTGATTAGTCAAGAGCTGGATCAGGTTGGAGCAAATACAGAGAAAGCTGAACAAATTTTAGGCTGGAAAGCAAAACGTAGTTTGACCCAAATGTTGGAAGATGAGTGGCGTTTCTATCAAAATACGTTGCGTACATAAGTGAATTAAAGTCAGAGTAAACGATAATAATTATCGTTTACTCTGACGCCTCATTACATTAAAATAACAACACTATTCAACCTGAATAAGTAAAAAAGACCATAGATAGATAAAGAAGATAGAGGTAAACATGCATACACGTATTGAACATGACACCATGGGTGAAGTTGAAGTTCCCGTAGACGCGATGTGGGGAGCACAGACTCAACGGAGTTTGCAGAACTTTAAAATTGGTGGTGAACGTTTACCTCGACCAATGATCCGAGCAATGGGACTTGTGAAAAAAGCTGCAGCGCTTACCAATGCAGATTTGAAGCAAATTCCACAAGAATTAGCGCACTATATTGTCGATGCAGCAGAAGAAGTGATTCAGGGGCAGTGGGACAGTCAATTTCCGTTGGTGGTGTGGCAAACAGGCTCGGGTACGCAAAGTAACATGAACTGTAATGAAGTCATTGCCAATATCGCCAATCAAAAATTAGGTAATCCTTTAGGTGCACAAAAACCTGTACATCCAAATGATCATGTAAACCGTGCACAATCGACCAATGATTCATTCCCAACCGCAATTCATGTTGCAGCAAGTTTGCAAATTAACGAATTGTTGATCCCTGCCGTAACACAATTACGTAACACTTTAGATGCTAAAGCTCAAGAATTTAATAACATTGTGAAAATTGGGCGTACTCATTTACAAGATGCAACGCCGTTAACTTTGGGGCAAGAGTTTAGTGGTTATGTATCTCAGCTAGATCATGGTTTAAAACGTTTACATCAGGCATTGTCAGGCTTATATGAGCTGCCTTTAGGGGGAACGGCTGTTGGGACAGGGTTAAATGCTCATCCTGATTATGCAGAAAAAGCAGCTGAGCAATTATCTCAGCTTACTGGACTTCCTTTTGTTACAGCACCGAATAAATTTGAAGCTCTTGCTGGACGTGATGCGGCAGTATTTGCCTCAGGCGCGTTAAAAACACTGGCAGCGAGTTTGAATAAAATTGCCAATGATATTCGTTGGTTGGCCAGTGGTCCACGTTGTGGTTTTGGTGAAATTCGTATTCCCGAAAATGAACCAGGTTCAAGTATCATGCCTGGTAAAGTCAATCCAACCCAAAGTGAAGCAATGACTATGGTGGTTGCACAAGTGTTGGGCAATGATACAACCATTAATGTGGCAGGTGCTTCTGGGAATTTTGAGCTGAATGTATTTATGCCAGTGATTGCTTATAACTTATTGCAGTCTATTCAATTGTTGGGTGATGCATGTAATAGCTTTAATGAACATTGTGCGGTCGGAATTGAACCAAACCGAGAGAAAATTGATTATTTCCTACATAACTCATTAATGTTAGTAACGGCATTGAACCCTGTGATTGGCTATGAGAATGCGGCAAAAGTGGCTAAAACTGCTTATAAGGAAGGTAAAACCCTTAAACAGGTAGCAGTTGAGCTGCAATTGGTGACCGAAGAGCAATTTGATGCAGTGGTTCGACCAGAAAATATGGTTTCGCCGAACGTAAAATAAGCTTCTGTAAAACGAAATAAGATCAGCGGTTTTTATCTGTTGCATAAGTGCGTACAATACGCATTAGATTTTTACCGCTGATGATGACCTATGCTAGACATATATTTGACAGATGTTCAGAAACGTATTCAATTTAAGGATTACCCAGGTGAGCATCCTGTTAAATTTATTCTAAATTTTAAAAAGATTTTCCCAAGTGTAATGGAGCTGTTACTTCCAGTATTGCCTGAAAGTGAAAATTTAGAGGAAATGACATGGGAGTCAAACACTGAAGATTTTGAACTATTTAAGTTACTTTTAAGTGGTTGGGGGGTGATTGAACTACGTTTGACAGCCTTGGCAAAATTTAAGGATAAAAAATTTGCGGATGAACTAGTTAAGCGTGCACAACAAAAGCGCAAAACTGATGCCCAAAAACATGCAAAATTAAAAACAGTAGAACTCGATTATCTATTCATGCACGAAATTCATGCTTTGATTGATGCTGAATTGGTTGAGCTAGGAGAAAAGTTCTATTTACCAACATTAAGAGAAATCTGGAAAGCCCATCTTCCAAATAATGTATTGCAAGCCAACCTAGCTTGAGATCTATTTAAACTCCTGATTTAAAAAAGAAACCATTTGGCATCAACGGCTAAATGGTTTTTTTATTCGCTAAATGATTCGATAACCTCATAAATTTTAGTTTTATTCTAAATATCGTATAAATGTCTTATGAGTCTTTTTTTACCAAATATAAAAAATATGAATATGTTTTTACTTAATATTTATAAGTAAGTTGGAATTGATTTTGCATAATATTCAATATTAGCAAAGCACAGGCTAAGAATTAACCTTTTATTAAACTATCATTCAAGGCATGCAACATGGCAAATGAATTCCTGAACTTAATTGAACAACGCCGTACCATTTATGCATTGGCAAAAAATGTAGAACAAACACCTGAATATTTAACGGATCTAATTCAACGAACGATTCGTGAAAGTCCATCTTCATTTAATTCGCAATCTTCACGCGCCGTAATTTTATTTAATGCAGAGCATGAAAAGTTTTGGAACTTCGTGAAACAAGAATTACAGGCTTACGCAACTGACGAGGCAGCGGCAGTTAAAACCGCGGCTAAAATGGATAGTTTTGCAGCAGGATTGGGCACAATTCTATTTTTTGAAGACATGAGTGTAATTGAAGATTTACAAACTCGTTTTGCCTTATATGCAGAAAACTTCCCAATTTGGGCAGAGCATTCTACTGCTATGGCTCAATTTGCAACGTGGACAGCGTTGCATACAGAAGGGCTAGGGGCTTCTTTACAGCATTACAATCCAATTGTAGATCAGCAAGTCCATAAAGAATGGGACATTCCTCAAAATTGGAAACTACGTGCTCAACTGGTATTTGGTTCAATAGAGGCTGAAGCCAAAGCAAAAACTTATATTGAAAATGCCGAACGATTTAAAGTTTTCCAATAAACCTAGATTCGAATGAGGAAATAAGTCTTATGATTTCTTCTTTTAAGTGGTGTCGGTTCTAATCAATAAATTAAATGGATTTGGATAGATGAAAATAGATCTAGATTAAATTATTAAGTGATGAATCTTTCAGTTCAAATGGTTTGCAATGCAAACCATTTTTTTATTTAGTGTCGAACCAATTTTGGAAAGATAAATAGCCTAAGCATTTTCTAAATATATTATAAAATAGCCTAAGCAAAAATAGGCTTAATTTGCTCACGCAAAAAAACATGCCTTAAATTTTCATTTAAATCTTTATGCCAAAACATCCCCATCTTCATATAAGGTAACTCGGCAGGAACAGGAAAAATATTCAAAGATGAGCCGACTTGTAAGTGAGATAGGATTGTCTCTGGTAAGGTTAAAATCGCTTGATCATTCTGTTCTAATATTTGGAGGGCAGTCGAGTAGTTCTGGCAACGTAATAAAATGTTCCGATTCAATTGTTGACGTTGAAAATATATATCTTCTAATAATAACCCTGTACGGCGGGAAGATACGCCAATATGTGGAGAAGAAAAATAACGATTTTCATTCATTTGAGCTTGTTGAGTACAGACAACGAAACGGTCATGTACCAGTGCTTGAAATTGGATTTTTTCTCCAAAATTTTGTTCTAGATCCATCACAAAATCAATTTGCTGGGCAGCCAAATCAGCAACAACCGTTTTACGATCTAATTTAAAACTCGTAAATTGAATCTCTAAATTGAGTTGTTGGAAATGTTGAAAAAGGCGTGGGAAAATAATCGGTTCAATTTCATCATGGACTGCAATTTTAAGTGTTTTAATCATCATGGGTTCAAAGCTTTGTTTCTGAAGTGAAACACTTTGAATAGCATGCAAAGCTTTTTTGATGATGGGATAAGATTGTTCTGCAAATGGCGTAGGTAGCATCTTATGACCAGCGCGAATGAACAAATCATCTTGCAATTGTAGGCGCAAACGTTGTAAAGCGTGGCTAGCAGCAGATTGTGTAATATTGAGTATATGTGCTGATTTTGAAATACTTTTTAGCTCATAAATAGCAATAAAAAGAGGATAAAGATTGATATCGATACGGTAGAACGTTGCTAAATCCATATCTACATTATTATGAATATTGCTCATAGTATTAGATTAAATAAAATCATTTCATTCATACTAATTTTCCAGCTAATGTACTGTAAAGCGAAAATATTCAAAATTCACAGGATAAACCTATGTTTGAACTCTCAGTACGTGCCAAAGACTATATAGAACGCACAAAAACATTTATTACAAATGAAATTGAGCCAATAGAAACTGAGTTTTGGAATGAAG
Source organism: Acinetobacter sp. ANC 4910 (assembly GCF_004331035.1). Lineage (GTDB taxonomy): Bacteria > Pseudomonadota > Gammaproteobacteria > Pseudomonadales > Moraxellaceae > Acinetobacter. The sequence continues at coordinate 140,828 of NZ_SJNT01000009.1, read as the reverse complement.
TACATCGCTTGAATCCAAGTGGGGATTGGACTCAGTGGCAATGGCCAGCGCAATTAGAACAGTTAAAAGCTAAAGCTCAAGCAGCAGGTTTATGGAATATGTTCTTACCCGATCCAATCTTGGGTGCAGGGCTTTCAGTGCAAGAATATGCGCATATTGCAGAGTTAACAGGTCGTAGCTTAATTGCACCAACCGTATTTAACTGTAATGCCCCAGACAGTGGCAATATGGAAGTGTTATGGCGCTATGGTAGCGACCAACAAAAACAGCAGTGGTTAACTCCTTTATTGGAAGGAAAAATTCGTTCAGTATTTTGTATGACGGAACCCGCAGTCGCTTCGAGTGATGCAACCAACATGCAGGCAACTGCTGTGGTTGAGGGTGATGAAATTGTCTTAAATGGACGTAAATGGTGGTCATCAGGTTTAGGTGATCCAAACGCCAAAATTATTATCTTTATGGCGCATACGCCTGACGAAACTAAAGATCGTCATCATCAACATTCGATGGTTCTTGTACCGATTGATTCAGCAGGAGTAACCATCGAGCGTATGTTGCCCGTATTTGGGGATTATGATGCACCACATGGTCACGGCGAAATTAGCTTTAGTAATGTGCGTGTTCCTCTGTCTAATTTTGTCGGTGGTGCAGGTCAGGGCTTTGAGATTGCACAGGGTCGTCTTGGGCCAGGTCGGATTCATCATTGTATGCGTTGTATTGGAGCGGCAGAAAAATCATTAGAGCTGATGATTGACCGTGGGATGAGTCGAACTGCATTTGGAAAAGAAATTCTGAAACTAGGTGGCAACTTAGAGCGTGTTGCAGAAGCACGTATTGCGATTGATCAGGCACGTTTATTGACTTTATATGCTGCCTACAAAATGGATACTTTGGGCAATATGGCAGCCTTAACCGAAATTTCTGCCATTAAAGTGGTTGCACCAAGTGTATTGGAAAAAGTGGTGGATATGGCGATACAAATGCATGGTGGTGCAGGTGTTTCTCGTGATACACCATTAACTGCATTCTTTGCTCAAGCACGTAGTTTACGTTTGGCCGATGGCCCTGATGAAGTGCATAAAGGGATGATTGCAAAACTTGAACTGAAAAAACGTGGATACGGCGCGCGTAAAAAATAAAGCTGTGGTAAAACTAAGTAAAGCATTCATATTCTAAAAACCAGGGATAACAAGTATGTCGGTAATTGATGTAGGTGGCAGTGTACATGAAGGTGAAGAACTGGATGTACAAGCTGTAGAAGATTGGCTTAAGTCACAAGGCGTCGTGTTAGAAGGACAAGTTGAAGTCACACAATATTCTGGTGGGGCTTCAAATTGGACGTATCGCCTAAAATATGACAATACTGATCTCATTCTGCGTCGCCCACCCAAAGGGACTAAAGCAAAATCTGCACATGATATGGCACGTGAATATAAAGTGCAGAAAAACTTGGCACCTTTTTATCCTGTATTACCTGAAATGATTGGGCTTTGTCAGGATGAGTCAATATTGGGTTGTGACTTTTATGTCATGAAACGGATTGCGGGTATTATTCCTCGTGCCAAACTTCCACCCGAGTTGCATTTCTCTGAGCGACAAGTCCATCAGTTATGTGTGAATGTGATTGATAAACTGATTGAATTACATCAAGTGCCCTATCAAGGCACAGAACTGGAAAAACTAGGCAAAGGTGAAGGCTATTGTCGCAGACAGGTTGAAGGTTGGGATCAGCGCTTTGAGAAAGCACATACGCTCAATGTGCCGACTTTTAAATTTGTACGTAAATGGCTGATCGATAATATCCCTGAAGATTCGGCAACCTGTTTAATTCATAACGATTGGCGTTTTGATAATGTGATTTTAGATCCTGAAGATCCAACGCAAGTGATTGGCGTTTTGGATTGGGAGATGGCGACAGTTGGTGATCCACTGATGGATTTGGGTTCAGCATTAGCTTATTGGGTTGAAGAAAAGGATAGTAAAATTTTTAAAGCAACGCGGCGCCAACCCACCAATATGCAAGGGATGTTTACCCGTAAGCAAGTTGTGGAATATTACTTGGAAAAGACAGGATTACAGCTTGAAAACTGGACCTTTTACGAAGTGTTTGGCATTTTCCGTTTAGCGGTTATCGCGCAGCAAATTTACTATCGTTATTTTCATAAACAAACCAATAATCCTGCATTTAAAGATTTTTGGGTCATTATTCATGCTTTACATATTCGTGCATTGAAATTGATTGGTATGCAAAAACTAGAAGCTAATGAAATTGCACATAAATATATGGAAAAATTTAAGGACATCTTAGAGAAATGACCACCATTTATTTGATTCGTCATGGACAAGCGTCTTTTGGTGCTGAAAGTTATGACAAACTTTCGGAGAAAGGAGAATTACAAGCGCAACGATTGGGGCAATATTTCAAACAGATTTTAAAAGAATCACCGTATGTGGTCGCTGGTTCCATGCAACGACATCAGCAAACAGCGCAACTGGCTTTGGCGGAATGCTTCCCACATAGCCCAGTCGCGACAGATTCGCAGTGGAACGAGTTCAATCATCAGCAAGTTTTTGCTCAGTATGAGCCAAGATTCAACGAACCGCATTTATTAAAATCTGATGTCGCGCAGCATGTAAATCCGCGTGCCTATCTGGCAAAAATATTTGAAGGGGCAATAGAGCGTTGGACAGGCGGTGAGTATCATCATGAATATGAAGAGTCATGGCCAATCTTTAAAGATCGCGTCGAAACAGCATTACAAGAATTGTGTAATGAGTTAGCTCAAACCAAACCACGCTATGCAGTTGTATTTACTTCTGGTGGTGTAATTTCTGTAGCAGCAGGGAAGATTCTAGAACTGAATCCTAGTCGCACATTTGCATTGAACTGGGCGATTACTAATACCAGTATGACCACTTTGCGTTTAGTTGGAAATGAACCGCAATTACTCAGTTTAAATGAGCATCATTTTATTAAAGCCGATGACTCAGAACTTTTAACATGGATATAACAAGGATTTCACCCATGGCAAAAACCATTTTAATTACAGGGGCAAGTTCAGGTTTGGGCGCAGGTATGGCGCGTGAATTTGCTCAAAAGGGTTACAATCTTGCGATTTGTGCACGTCGTATGGAGCGCTTAGAGGCACTTAAACAAGAGCTTGAAAGTCAGTATGGTGTTCAAGTCATTGCAAAAACCTTAGATGTCACCAATTATGATCAAGTGTTCGAAGTATTTAAGGCATTCCAACAAGATTTTGGCAAACTAGACCGTATTATTGTGAATGCAGGTGTGGGTCAGGGGCGTCGTATTGGTAAAGGTAATTTTGAGATTAACCGCGTAACTGCCGAAACTAACTTTATTTCAGCATTGGCACAATGTGAAGCAGCGGTTGAAATTTTTCGTGCTCAAAATTCTGGGCATTTGGTGGTTATTTCTTCTATGAGTGCGATGCGTGGTTTACCAAAGCATTTATCGACTTATGCAGCTAGCAAAGCTGCGGTTGCACATTTAGCAGAAGGGATTCGCGCAGAACTCATTGATACACCAATTAAAGTTTCGACTATTTTCCCTGGTTATATTCGCACTGAATTGAATGATGGCGCAAAAAAATTACCTTTTGAAGTCGATGAAAAGACAGGTTCGCATTTACTCGCAGAAGCAATTGAGAAAGCGCCTGTCAAAGCATATGTTCCAAAGTGGCCGTGGCTACCGATGGGTTTAGCAATGAAAGTGTTGCCTTTACGGATTGTAAATAAATTGGGTTAAGCCAATAAACCATTCAAGCCTTGGCTTTTATGGTTTATTTTTGAATATTGATTCATCTTTATCATTTAATAATTTTCAGAAATTTATCAGTAGATGTTGTTACGGCCAATCACGTTAATATTAGCCTCGTTATTCGTTTTACAAGAAAAAAGTCAAGAAACCGACACTTTGCTGATCTTAACTAAGTAACTAGCTTGGCTCCTGAATGAAATGGTCGGCTGATTAATCACATGTTCGGGCTGGACGTAGAGTCATGATTACATTGATGAGTAGACCTCTTTCATAAATCAACAAATAATCATCAATTGGCAGTGAAATTAATATTGAAAGTTCCTTCTCCCTTTGGGAGAAGGTTAGGATGAGGGGATTTTTTTAATAAAATCCTCACCCTAGCCCTCTCCTTAAAAAGAAGAGGGAATATTCATTGTGAATTTATTATTGTTTAAAAAATGACTTATGAAAGAGGTCTAATGATATTCCGTTTAATAATTAGAAAAACACTAACTTTAAGTTTCGATTCATTTGTTTGCCATAGAATTATTATGAATAAAAAAGCTGGGTAAATACCATGGCAACTCGTAAAACCTTCGATGAAGCATTGAGTAAAGTACCTGAAGTTACCTTACTATTTTGGGTGATTAAAATTGCTGCTACAACACTAGGAGAAACAGCGGGTGACGCTTTATCAATGTCATTAAATCTAGGGTATGCAGTTAGTACGGGAATTTTTTCGATTATTTTTGCACTCTTTGTTGCGGCACAGATTAAGTCAAAACAATATAGTCCATTTTTCTATTGGGCAACAATCATAGCGACAACAACACTAGGAACAACAATAGCAGATTATGTTGATCGAACTTTAGGCATTGGTTATCTGGGTGGAAGCCTCATCCTTTTAGGATTATTGTTCACGTCTTTATTTATTTGGTACCGTAACAGTGGGTCAATCTCAGTAAATAATATTCAATCTGCTAAAAGCGAAGCATTTTATTGGTTAACGATTATGTTTTCCCAAACACTTGGTACAGCATTAGGAGACTGGACTGCTGATACTCAAGGTTTAGGGTATACAGGTGCAGCATTGATTTTTAGTGGGCTGTTATTGTTATTCACCTTTTTATATGTGTGGACAAAGGTATCAAAAACTTTCTTATTTTGGGCAGCATTTGTTTTAACTAGACCATTAGGTGCAGTTTTAGGAGATTTCTTGGATAAGCCTGTTAGTCATGGTGGACTAGATCTCAGCAGATTTGGGGCTTCATTGATCTTACTAGCATTCATCATCATGTGCTTGGTTATCTTTAAGTCGAAAGCCGCAAAATTAGCCCATTGAAATTCAGGCATAATACAAAGGCATCTTTTTATAAAAGTAAGGCTCGTTTTCCATATTTACTCTATGTAAAAGTGAAGCCCTTCATGAGATAAAGGATTTACAGTTTTATTAATCAAAATACAGGCTGATTTACTTCATTAAATGAAATGATGGTATGTATTAAATAGTTGAAATTAAAATAAGAGTTTAATTGGATGTGTTTCTAGATTTCTCAGATTATGTCTCTTATTTCGAGTAAAGAGTTTCATAAGTCGCTATAAAATTTAAACTAATTGAACTATTCTTGCTTAGATCATTTTACATGGAGAAGTGAATGCTTCCTCTGATTGTTAAATACGCAATAACAGCAGGTATGGTTATACTTATTTCCGAAGTAGCAAAGCGTAGTGACCGTTTAGGCGGGTTAATTGCAGCATTACCGCTAGTAACGGTTCTTGTTCTGATCTGGATGAAATTAGAGGGACAGGAACCTCAAAAAATTGCCAATCATGCTTGGTATACTTTTTGGTATGTCATACCGACTTTACCCATGTTTTTAGCATTTCCTCCATTGTATCAACGGTATGGTTTTTGGATTGCTTTAGGTACTTGTTGTATTATAACGATAATTATATTTTTGCTTTGGGCAAAGCTTTTACAACATTTTGGTATTCATCTCATTTAAATATAAGTGTTAATTTTAAGAAATGTCAGTTATAGAAACCCATCCACTTGAACCATTTTTACCAGTAAATGCAAAATTACTGATGCTAGGCAGTTTTCCACCGCCGAAAACACGCTGGAAAATGGATTTTTATTATCCGAATTATCAAAACGACATGTGGCGAATCTTTGGGCTGATCTTTTTCCAAGACAAAGCGTATTTTCTAGACCTTCTCAATAAGAATTTTTATGAGCAGAAAATCCGTGATTTCTTAACTGAAAAAGGGATTGCGATTTTTGATACGGCGTATCAAGTCGTGCGTTTAAAAGACAATGCCTCTGATAAATTTTTACATATAGAAACGCCGACCGATTTAACGGCTTTATTAGCCAAAATTCCTTTTTGTCAAAATATTGTCACTACAGGGGATAAGGCGACAGACACGCTCATGCTATCGATGCCTGAAAGCACGGAAAAACCAGTAATCGGGACAAGTTCACAGACTTTTTTTGCAGAGCGTGAGTTAACTTTATCTCGAATGCCATCATCTTCGCGCGCTTACCCATTAGCATTAGAGAAAAAAGCTGAAGCCTATCAACAGCTTTTTCAAAAAATCGGTTTAATTTAAGTCGATGTATCTTTCAAGTTAGAGCCTTAGGCATGCTTTTTGGCATAGAAGACACACATAATGACGGCAAAACACACGATAATCATGGCAAAATCGATAGATTCATGAAGTACTAAGGTGCAAAGTATGAGTCCCAAAAAGGGTTGTAAAAGTTGAATTTGCCCAACACGTGCAACGCCGCCTAATGCCAAACCTTTGTACCAAAATACAAAACCAATCAGCATACTAAAAAGGGAAACATAGAACAATCCTGCATATGCTGTAAGAGGAATAGATGCCCAATTGTCAGGATAATAAATTCCAAATAACAGCAACATTAAAGGCAAAGCAATAATCAATGCCCAGCAAATGACTTGCCAACCACCGAGCTGCTTTGAGAGTTGTCCACCTTCGGCATAACCTAAACCACAAACCAATACAGCAATCAGCATATATAGATCACTACTCAGATGAAAACTTTGCTGATCTTGAAACCACATAAATATGGCAACAAAGCTGCTGCCTATGATTGCAGAAAGCCAAAATTTACTCGAAGGTCTTTCGCCTGCACGTAATACCGCAAAAATGGCGGTAGCTAAAGGGAGTAATGCCAAAAAAACAAGGGCACGTGCCGCAGTCATGTTTTCTAAGGCAAGAGCTGTAAAAAATGGAAACCCGAACACAACGCCAAATGCAATCACAATTAAAGATCTAATTTGTTTAAGGTTCGGAAAGGGTTGTTTAAACAAAAGAAGGCATAACATTGCAAGCCCAGCAGCAATCACAGCACGAGCGCCTGTGAGAAATTCTGGACTGAATCCCACCACAGCAAGACGTGTAGCAGGCATAGAACCCGCGAAAATGACCATACCTAGAAAGCCATGTATCCAACCCATATTACTTTGCTTCATGCTTAAATCTCATTTTTGTATGATTCAATTACATGCCAAATCAGAAGCTCTAAACAGATACAATCCAGTACAATTTTAAATAACTGTATTGGTATACAATTTGTATTGTCAGAGATCTATTAACTTGAATACTCAGCCATGTATACGCAAAGCAAAATTGATATTGTGATTGAACAAATCAAATCACAAATTGCAAACCAACGTTTTGTTGCTGGAGCACGTTTACCTTCGGTAAGGCGTTTAGCGCAAGATTTGAATTTTTCTATTTCGACCGTGGTAGAGGCTTATGCACGCTTAGTTACAGAGGGTGTACTCGAGGCAAGAGCGGGTTCTGGGTTTTATGTTAAAGGACAGATGCAAACCAAGAAAATAACAGAACATCATGTTCAATATGATCGGGAAATTAATCCTTTATGGATTTCGCGACAATCTTTGGATGCGAATGATGAAGCGCTTAAACCAGGTTGTGGTTGGTTGCCTCCAGAGTGGATGCCTGAAAGCAGCTTGCGTAAAGCTTTAAAACATGCTGCTAAATCGTCTTTAAAGATGTTGGTAGAATATCCTGTACCGCATGGTCATATGGGCTTAAGGCAATGGATTGCCCGTAAAAATAATCAATATGAAATACAAGTTGAACCCTCACAAATCTTAATTACAGATTCTGGGACTCAGTCCATCGACTTAATTTTTCGTGTACATTTAAACGCTGGGGACGTCATTTTAGTCGATGATCCATGCTATTTTAACTTCCAAGCCCTGATTCAAGCCCATCACTTACAAGCAATTGCTATTCCATTTACAGCCCAAGGTCCTGATATTGAAAGTTTCGAACAAGCCTTACAATATCAACCTAAACTCTATTTAACCAATTCTGGAATTCATAATCCGACAGGGGCAACCTTATCTGTTCAAAGAGCATATCAAGTTGCCAAACTGGCTGAACAAGCCAATCTGCTAATTGTAGAAGATGATATTTTTTCAGAATTTGAATATGTTCCAGCGCCACGTTATTCCACACTTATGGGTTTAGGGCAAGTAATTCAAATAGGCAGCTTTTCTAAAACTTTAACCGCTTCACTTCGCTGTGGTTATATTGTTTCTAGTCAACAAGATATTGAAAAATATATTGATTTGAAAATAGCAACTAATTTTAGTAGTGGGCATTTGAACGCAGAAATTGTATTTGCGGCACTTATGGACAGTCAATATTTAAAACATATCGAGTCACTTAAAAAGAAACTCAACACGAGTATGGGATTGTGTATTCAACGATTAAGGCAACTGCGTATTGAACCTGTACTTATTCCCAAAGCTGGAATTTTCTTATGGTGTAAACTGCCTTCAGAGATTGATGCAGCAGAATTATCTCGACGCTGTTTAAAACGTGGATTAATTCTTGCTCCAGGACACGCATTTAGCCAATCAGAAGCTGCAAAATATCTCATGCGTTTTAATGTGGCGCAGTGTATGAATCCCCAAATATTTGAGATCATTGCACAAGTGATGGATAGCTTTAGTTTTGATCATGAAAAACCTAATTCCGAAATGCTGACCAACAACAATGAAACACAATCGAATTAAGCTTCTTAAATGAGAAAATAAATAGGATGTAATGATTATGTCATTACATCATCCATTCAATTGGTAAGTAAGACAAACTTTTAAAAGTAAATCGCTGAAACTTTGTGGTGTGTGGATCAACATTATATTCAGTCACTTGTCCATTTTCATGATGTTCGAGCCAAATGATTTCCCCTTGAGGGTTGAGTTTTAATTCATAGGCAATTTGGGGTAAATAGCGATCCGTCGCATGTGTAACACGGTTTTGTAAATGATCCGATTCGACCACCAAGCCCACTTCAGTATTTAAGTTCACAGAGCGTGGGTCAAAATTAAATGAACCAATAAAAACTTTGCCATCTACATCAAAAAATTTGGCATGTAATCTTGACGAACTTTTTCCTTTGGCAGGAATTGCATTACCTGTTAATACTTCATACCAAGTACGCTGTTTTCTTTGAATGTCTGGTTTAAACTCATAAAGTTGAATGCCATTTTTAAGCAGCTCTTTCCGATATTTTTGATAGAAAGCATGGACCAAAGCTACATCATTGGCTAAAAAAGAATTGGTTAAAACACGAACTTTAATATTTTGATGCGAAAGATTTTCAAGAAAAGCAGCTCCATCTTTAGTGGGTACAAAATAAGCCGATACCAATTCTAAATGTTCTTTAGGAATACCCATTGCATGTTTTAGTTGAGAATATAGCAATTTATCGTGTGCAATGTTGCCCAGCGTTTTTTCTGGATAATCAGCCAAAAATTGGGCTTTAACCCATTCAACCTGACGTTCCTGTAATTGCATCATGATTTGTTTTTGTGCAAAATCTAGTCGGTTAATAAACTGTTCTCTTTCTAGATCATTCATAGCATGACTTTTACGAAGTTGATCTAGTTCATCTGCGGATCCAATCCCAATCAATTGCTGTACTGAATAACTCAGGTCACTATTCCAGAAGTTAATAAAAATTTGATTGGCAGATTTTACGGCATTACCAAAGAACAAGATGTCCATATCGGTAAATTGAAAATCATCGCCTGCATCAAAATACTCACGACTTATATTACGTCCTCCCGTTACTGCAATGGCACCATCGGCAATAATTAGCTTGTTATGCATACGATGATTAATTTGTTTTAAGCGGAAAGCATAATCAATGACCCTAAAATTACGGTATTTGTAGGGGTTATAGAGTTTGATTTCGAAATTTGGATGTGCAACCAATTTTTCAAGTAGTGGATCTAATTTGGTGCCATTTTGATCATCAATCATGAGGCGGACTTTAACGCCACGGTCTGCTGCTTTTAATAGTTCAGTCAGCATCATATGACCTAAGGAGTCATCTTCCCAAATATAATATTGCAAATCGAGTGTGTATTTCGCCTCTCGTATTAAATGAATACGGGATGCAATGCTCATGAAGGCATCATCCAATGCTAAGTAGGCAGTTAGTCCTTGCTGAAGTTTAGCATCGGCATTCTGACGCTGTACCCAATGTTCGGTATGATAATTGGAAGCAGATTCTTTCTTTGCCTGATTTGGTGGAAGGCTACAGGCCGTAAGTGAACTCATACTTGCGCATAATAATAAGGAGAAATATCTGGTATTTTTTTGCATCTTGTTCTAATTCATTATTACCAATATAAATACATATTATCATGCTGTTATGGTTGAATTAAGGCTTAAAAAGCGGTTACTGTAGTCCATCTGTTAAATATCGATATAAGGATGAACATGGCATGAAATCACGTGCAGCCGTAGCCTTTGCGCCAGGACAGCCACTTCAAATTGTAGAAATTGATGTTGCACCACCCAAAAAAGGGGAAGTATTGGTTAAAATTACCCATACGGGTGTATGCCATACCGATGCGTTTACCCTATCAGGTGATGATCCAGAAGGCGTTTTTCCTGCTGTATTGGGGCATGAAGGTGCAGGTATTGTCGTAGAGGTTGGTGAAGGCGTAACCAGTGTTCAACCTGGCGATCATGTTATTCCACTCTATACCGCAGAATGCGGTGAATGCCTATTCTGTAAATCAGGTAAAACCAATCTTTGTGTTGCGGTTCGCGCAACTCAGGGCAAAGGTGTAATGCCAGATGGTACGACGCGTTTTTCTTATAACGGCGAACCAATTTATCACTATATGGGCTGTTCTACGTTCAGTGAATACACCGTTGTTGCTGAAGTATCATTAGCTAAAATTAATCCTGAAGCTAACCCTGAGCAAGTCTGCTTGTTAGGTTGTGGCGTAACAACAGGGATTGGCGCGGTACATAACACAGCCAAAGTACAAGAAGGTGATACAGTTGCAGTATTTGGTCTGGGTGGTATTGGTTTAGCAGTAGTACAAGGCGCGAAGCAGGCTAAAGCAGGTCGTATTATTGTCGTAGATATGAATCCTGACAAATTTGAGTTAGCCAAACAGTTTGGTGCGACAGACTTTTTAAATCCCAAAGACTATGAACAACCAATTCAGCAAGTGATTGTTGAAATGACTGGTTGGGGTGTTGATCATTCATTTGAATGTATTGGTAACACCAACGTCATGCGTTCAGCATTGGAATGTGCACACCGAGGTTGGGGACAATCAGTAATTATTGGTGTAGCTGGTGCGGGTCAGGAAATCTCTACACGTCCATTCCAATTGGTTACAGGGCGTAAATGGATGGGTACAGCTTTTGGTGGCGTAAAAGGACGTACACAGCTGCCGGGCATGGTTGAAGATGCGATGAAAGGCGATATTCAACTGGCACCTTTTGTGACCCATACCATGGGCTTAGACAAAATTAATGAAGCATTTGATTTAATGCACGAAGGAAAATCCATCCGTTCAGTCGTTCATTTTTCCGAATAAGTGAGTCTAGTCACTACAAAAGACCGAGCTTTTGCTCGGTCTTTTTTTATCTATATCTAAAATTTTTATGGAAGTAGATTGGCAAAAAGTAACTTTTGTTAGACAAAAAATGATAATAAATGCCAAATGATATGTTTTGTCCTGATCTGACATAGAGCACTACAACAGTTAAATTTATTGTAAACTCAGCAATAAAAGACAGTTGTATAAAAATATAGATTGATTCAGATGGGTACAATTATGGGAAATCATGTGCAATATAAGCCAGAGTGGATACGCGAAGACTTTGTCGATTTTATCGCAGAAAAAATTCATCCAATTTGGGCGTGGAAAAAAATTAAGGCTCAACTCATTGCGCGTAAAGCATTGAGTGATGATTTTATTCAGTTACAGTTACGACCAAATCAGAACTTTAGACCTGAGATAGCTCAGGCAGGGCAAAGCCTGCTGCTCACGGTTGTGATAGCAGGCGTTCGACAACAGCGAAGTTATTCTATAGTCGACATCCTCGACAATGGTGATGTGCTGATTGCCATAAAACAACAGGGATCTGTTTCAAGAGCTGTCACCAACTTAGCTTTAGGTGCAGTCATTGAAATCTCTCAAGCTCAAGGCGAATTTGTATTTAAACCACAATCGAGCCAAGCAAGCTTATTCCTTGCCTCAGGAAGTGGAATTACCGCCATTTATGCTTTAGTCAAACAGGCGCTGAAAAGCACAGAGCATCCTATCGATTTGATATATTTTACCCGTGATAATGCCTACCATGCAGAACTAGAAGTCTTGGCAGCACAATATCCGCAGTTTAAATATCATTCATTTAATACATTGAAAAATAAGCAACATGTTAGTGAATCGCTGCTTCAGCAACTCGTACCAGACTATCAACAACGCGAGTGTTATGCCTGTGGTGCGAATAACATGATGAAGCATGTGCAGCAGCTTTATGCCGATCAAAGCATCTCGCATTTGCTCAAGACAGAATATTTTAAAATCCAGATTGATCAAACACTCGAAGCGCAACCCGTGACTTTCCTCCGTGCACAACAAGAGTTTTTAGCCACAGATAATTTGTTGGAAAGTGCAGAAAAAGCAGGGCTTAAACCCGCACATGGCTGCCGTATGGGAATTTGCAATACTTGTTCTTGCACCAAAGTACAGGGGGTAGTTCGAAATGTGCTCACAGGCGAAATTGATGAGCAGTGTAATACTCAGATCAAACTGTGCATTTCACAGGCGATTAGCCCAGTTGTGATTAATTTATAAAAGTTTAATGTAGGGACAAATAAAATGAATAAACCCGTTAATTTCCAAAGCAATAGCAAATCTCAGTATCTAACAGATGAAGAAATTCAGTCATTTGGAGAAAAGATCGAAGCCATTCGCCGTGAAACGATGCAAAGTTTGGGCGAACAAGATGCAGCTTATATCTATAAAATCCGAAATTTTGTCCGCTATAGTGAAATTGCCTCCCGCGGTATGTTGATGTTCGCTGGCTGGCTACCACCTGTTTGGTTATTGGGTACAGGGCTGTTGGGAATTTCTAAAATTGTTGAAAATATGGAGTTGGGGCATAACGTGATGCATGGTCAGTTTGACTGGCTGAATGACCCAAGCCTAAATGGTGCAAATTATGATTGGGATACCATCGCAACAGGCGATGATTGGAAATATACCCATAACTATGTGCATCATACATATACCAATATTGTTGGAAAAGACCACGACGTTGGCTATGGCCTAATTCGAGTAAGTGAAAGCCAAGCTTGGGAGCCAAGATTTTTATTCAACATTCCGTTGGCTATTCAGCTCATGGTTTTTTTTGAATGGTATGTGGGCGTACAGAATTTACATTTGGAAGATGTACTGGCATATAAAACCAAAACATGGCGTGAAGTTTGGCAAGATTCAGGCAAATTACGCAAGAAAGTAACGCGCCAAGTGCTTAAAGACTATGTCTTTTTTCCATTGATTGCAGGACCAAATGCTATTCCAGTATTTGCAGGCAATGCCGTAGCTAATGTGATCCGTAGTTTATGGGCATCAGCAGTGATTTTTAATGGACATTTTACCGAAGATGCTGAAACCTTTGAGTTAGACAATACTGAAAATGAAACTCGGGCAGAGTGGTATTTACGCCAAATTCGGGGTTCGAGTAATTTTTCGGGTACGCAAGGGCTACATATTTTAAGTGGTAATTTAAGTCATCAAATTGAGCACCATCTATTTCCAGACATGCCTGCCAATCGGTATGCAGAAGTAGCGCCAAAAATTAAAGCCTTGTGCGCTGAGTATGGAATTTATTACAACGAAGCCAGTTTCACCAAACAGTTCGCAAGCGTTTGGATTCGACTTGCCAAAAGTTCATTACCCAATGACTGGAAGGAACAGTTGAAACTGAGCATGCAAAAGAAATTGAAGCGATGGGTTTAAAATATCGATCATTCAATGGATTGATAAGTAAAAGTTACTCTAGACATAACTATTATTCCTAAAATAAAGGTTGTCAAAGGCAGTAATAAGGCGTATTTTTAATTTCAGATACTTTTTTTGATGAAACAAAGATGTTAAAGCAACCTTTAATCGCAAACGCTTATTTTTATTTCTGGCAGTTTAGCTAATTGCCTGAACGCGTTTGGGCAAAATAAGGTTGCCCACCAGTTGATACCTGATCGGCAACCCCGGTCAGGTTTTTTTATGCTTTGTTTTTTATAAATTTTTTTAGGAGATTCACATGTACACATTTAACACTTCATATTTTAGCAACGGTTATTGGTTTTACTTTAGTCAGTTTATGACTCAACCCTTATCATCCCATAGATCCAAAACGCACAAATAAAAGATCGGACTGAACAACAGTCCAAAGGAAAGACCAATGAATGCTTTAAATACTGCACTACAACATCAAACGATTACACAAGAAGCTCTATTGAGTTTGCCTCAGCAACTCAAAGCACAACTTCCTCTTTCTGCACTACTTGCGGCTCAGATTGCCGAACATCGTCAAATTATTCAAAATATTTTATCTGGTGAAGATTCACGACTATTGGTGATTACAGGACCATGCTCCCTTCATGACCCCGTCGCAGCTTTGGAATACGCGCAAAAACTTCAACAACTACAAGCGCAAGTTTCTGATCAAATTTTTTTAGTAATGCGTGCTTATATTGAAAAACCACGTACTACAGTGGGCTGGAAAGGCTTTATGTATGATCCTGACTTAGATGGTTCATCGAATTTACAATCAGGTTTGGAACAGTCTCGTCAGTTATATTTACACATTCTTGAAATGGGCTTGCCAATTGCGAGCGAAATTTTAAGCCCAATGGCGACAGCTTATTTTGATGATTTATTGGCATGGGGAGCGATTGGTGCTCGCACCAGTGAATCACAAATTCATCGTGAAATTTCGAGCCAAATGCCATACAGCATTGGTTTCAAAAATGGTACGGATGGTTCAATTCAAATTGCGTTAGATGCCATTCAATCGGCTTCAAATGTACATCAATTCTTGGGAATGAGTCAGTCAGGTTTGCCTTGTATGCTTCAATCTCATGGTAATCCACTTGCACATTTAATTTTACGTGGCTCAAATACAGGTCCGAACTATCAGGCAGAAGAAATCAACAAAATTAAGGCCAAAACCAAAGGGGTTTTACCTGCTTTAGTGATCGATTGCAGCCATGGTAATAGCAATAAGAAGCCTCAATTGCAGTCAGAGGTGCTCCGTCAAATTGTGAGTGAGCGTGAGCAAACAAATGTTCGTGGGGTTATGCTAGAGAGTCATTTGGTCGAAGGGAATCAAAAGATTTCATGCGATATGATTTATGGTCAGTCTGTAACAGATGGTTGTATTGGTTGGGAACAAACTGAACATCTATTGTTAGAAGCTGCACAACAATTAAGAAAACTACAATAATAAAATATTGATTGTAAAAAGCCCCTGAAAATCAGGGGCTTAATTTTGTATGCTATTTTGTTGTAGTGACCACACAAAATTTATAAAACAATAAGCTCAGTAATACGATGACCGCACATAAGATATAGGACATGCTATAACCTTGTGCTGTGATTAAAATACCTAAAAGTATTGAACCTAGTGCAATGCCTAAATCGTAAAAAGTGAAAAAGGTGGATGTTGCATGACCAATTCGTTGAGGTGCTGCACGTTGAATAGCCAGCGTTTGCAGGCAGGGTTGTACTGAGCCAAACCCCATCCCAATAAAAATGGCTGCAAGTATAAATCCCATTAAACTATTGATTTGGCTGAGTACAATAAGACCCACTGAAAACAAAGTTAAAGCTGGGTAAATGACATAGCTTGGCCCCTTACGGTCATAAATTTTTCCAGTGAAAGGGCGCAGGCTCATCATCGAAATTGCGAAAACAATAAAAAATAGGCTGGCATAAGCAAGTAAGTTTTTCGATGCGGAATAGGTCGAGATAAATGACATAATGCTTGCATAAGCAAATGAAACCATCATCGCCATAATAGAAACAGGCAGCGCTTTTTTCTCAATAAAATCATGAATCGAGAGTTGTCTTTTCTGTGGAGCTAGCGTGTTCGAAGTCGTTGTATGAATGGGGATTAAAAAACAAAAGATAAAACCGAGACATACAATTGCAGCGAGAATACTTGCAACAACAGTATAAGATAATGGTTGAATAAGCGATAAACCAATGAGTGGACCTAAGACAATGCCCAAGTTGACCGACATGACAAAGTAACCCATACCTTCACCACGGCGTGAATCTGGAATGAATTCATTGGCAATAGGCACAGTGACTGTGGTTAAAATACTAAACCAAATGCCATGTAAAAAACGTAGCCAGAGTAAAACCTCTAGATTATCTGCAAAGATGTAGGCAACGGAAAATAAACAGAACAGAAGCTCAGAGATAAAAAGTGTTTTTTTCCGACCAAACTTTTCAATGATTAATCCACTAAAAGGGCGTACCGCAATAGACGATGCCATGAATAAAGTCATGGCTAATCCAGCTTGAGCAAGGCTGCCATGTAAGTCTTGTAAAATATAGATGGGCAGAATTGTGGTTTGCGCAAAATAAAAGATAAATAAAAATAAGTTATTGGCTAGACACAGTATAAAAGACTTATTCCAAAGCTGAATTGTAGATGAATGTGACATAATTGACCCAGAAGTAGAAAGGGAATCACGACAATGTGGCTATTACTATTTTTATGTATTCCCTGAGCATACCAAGGTCATGAAGATGAGGTTTAATCATAACCAAGTAAAGAAGAAAAATAAAGTAAATTGATATTTTGATGTATTTTTTTATATTAATGTTTTTTATATTTAATAAAATTATCGTTATTTGATTATTGACGGATTTTAGGTATAAAAAATCAGCCCGAAAGCTGATTTTTAAGAAACAAGGATAACTTAGAGTCCTGCTTCATAGTCCGTACTAGACAATAATGTGTTTACATCATCGATGTTATTTGGCTTGATTTTATAAATCCAACCTTTGCCATAGGGTGCATCATTTACAAAGTCAGGATCATCTTCCAGTGCTGTATTTACTTCAACTACAACCCCAGAAATAGGCGCATGAATGTCAGAAGCTGTTTTCACAGATTCAACAACACCCGCTTGTTCACCAGCAGTCACTTGTTGTCCCACTTCTGGCATTTCGACATAAACTAAATCGCCTAAGGCATCCTGCGCATGGTCTGAAATCCCAGTTACAACAAGATCACCTTCAATTTTCACCCATTCGTGCGTGCTCGCATATTTCAAATCTGAAGGATGATTCATGATGACTCCTCAAAAGTATTCATTTATTTTTGTCATGCTTTATACATGTTTTTACATAAAAACAAAAGGCTTATAGGTATGGATCTTTACGCCAATTACTTGGGCTACGACCACTCCAACGTTTAAAGGCCCGACTGAAATTGGCAACATCACTATAGCCCAGTTCATCTGCAATTTGTTCAAGAGTATAATCCGTTCGGGAGAGTAGTGACGTTGCATGTCGGTAGCGTACTTCATCAACAATTGTTGAAAACGAGGTTCCTTCGGTTGCTAACTGTCGCTTCAAGGTTCTATCAGACATATGTAAGCGATAGGCCACATTTTCAATACTTAAATAATGCTGTTCTGAATGCGTCAAAATGTCGCGAACCGCCATAGAGAGCCGTCTGCGCTCACCTAAAGCCGAAAGTTCAGCTTCACATTGGTTAATAGCAATTTGACTCGCAATCGGGTCAGCATTCATCATTTTCAATGCGAGGTATTTTTTGTCAAAGCTCATCAATAAATGAGGTTGATCAAAACGAAATTGATGATTTGGGAACTTCGTAATATAGCGTTCAAAACCTTCGGGTTGGGGAAAATCAAAATCAATCTCACCGCCCAAATCTGTTACCCCTGTAATGGCTTTGGCCATAGAAATGATGCCAATGGTTAATGCAATACAAATTTCTGAACGTAAGGGTTCTATACAGACATCACTTCTGAGTTGCAAAGTTGCTTTTTCAGCAAAAGTAGAAAAATAGATTTGCAAGAAGGGCAATCTTAATTGCACAAAGCGGTTGGCGAGGACAAGGGCATCGGTAATATCATTTGCAGTCATAATGGCATAACCAATAAAACCATGAATAGAAATACGCATTTGCGTACCTAAATGATAACCAAGTGTTGATTCACCTGTCAGAGTCAAGGCATGTTGAAGTAATGCATTGGCGACTGAAGTCGAGATTCGAAAATCTGGCTCCGCTAATTTTTCACTATTGAGCTGGAATGGAGCAAATAAAGTGTCTGCATTATAGCCCCAGCGTGACACGACATCTAAAAGTAGCAGACCATAGACTCCAGGAATTCCTTGATCTTGTCTAGACGAAATAGTATTCATGCGCGATCCATTGCACGTTTAATGTTGTTATATCAGTTCGTTTTTATATTGGCATGAAACATAAGTACACGCCTTATAAATTGTTCGACAAATTAGATAAAGCGGATTCTAAAACCACGAATGATTTTAGAATCATCATCTTTTAAAGATCAGGTTGATAGTTTTTACTAAACACTAAAATTTTGGTATTTCCCAGTAATACCGCTTCACCATTTTGATTGAGTGTTTCGGTGGTATAACTCACAATAGCTCGGTCAGGTTTGGATTTTGACGGTTTAATTTCGGTAATTTCCACCTCAACATGAATCTGGTCACCTGCGCGAGTCGGTCTTGGCCAACGTACTTGGGCTTCGGAACCAATTAAGCCATACGCTACAGGAAAACATTCTGTCCACAATCGCATCGTTACCGCAGAAGTATGCCAACCACTCGCAGCTAATCCTTTGAAAATAGGATGGTTAGCTGCCTCTATCTCGTTGGTGTGAAACGGTTGCGGATCAAATTGATGTGCAAAATGCTTAATTTCATCGACAGTCATTTCATAAGCACGGCTTTTAAAGCGATCACCGACGTGTAGATCTTCCAAATACAACATCAAGCACTATCCTTATTTTTCAGTTCATGTTGTTCAATTAAAAAACCGCCAGTTTGGCGTTGCCATAATTGTGCATAAATACCATTCAAGGCAACCAATTCATCATGCGTACCTTGTTCTGCAATTCGGCCCTGATCAAGTACAATTAAACGATCCATTTGTGCAATGGTAGAAAGACGATGTGCAATTGCAATGACTGTTTTATCTTGCATTAGATCATCCAAACTGGACTGAATTGCAGCTTCGACTTCAGAGTCTAATGCACTGGTGGCTTCATCAAGAATCAGAATAGGGGCATCTTTTAAGAATACTCGTGCAATTGCAATACGCTGACGTTGTCCACCCGAAAGTTTTACTCCGCGTTCGCCGACATAAGCGTCATAACCTTTTTGACCACGAAGGTCGGTCAGTTGCGGAATAAAATCTTCTGCTTTGGCTTTGCGAACTGCATCATACATGTCTGCATCACTGGCATCTGGGCGTCCGTATTTGATATTTTCTGCAACGGTACGATGCAATAGCGATGTATCTTGCGTGACCAAAGCAATACTTTTACGCAGACTGTCTTGGCTTACGTCCTCTATGTTTTGCCCATCAATTAAAATACGACCTTGGTTAATGGTATAGAAGTGTAATAACAATTGAATCAGCGTAGATTTACCAGCACCAGAACGCCCGACAATACCAATTTTTTCACCTGGACGTATGGTTAAATTAAAGTGATCAATAACATTTTTTTCATTATAGGCAAAACAGACATCTTCAAACTTAATTTCGCCGTGTTTCACCTCAAGCGTAGTAGCATTTGGTTTATCCTGAATGCTAATAGGACGGCCTAATGTTTTCATACCATCTTGAATAGTGCCGACATTTTCAAATAAAGCAGATGTTTGCCACATCATAAATTCGGCAATACTGTTTAATTTTAAAATCATTGCTGTGGTTGCAGCAATAATGCCGAGCTCTGCACGACCTTCCATCCACAACCATAAAGCTGTTCCAAGTACACCTGCATAAAGCACAATGCTGAGCGAGTTAATGCTTATTTCATAACCTGAACCCAATCGCATTTGCTTATACACTGTCCGCATAAACTCTTGCATGGATGCCTTGGCGTACTGACTTTCACGACCAGCATGGGCAA
The DNA here is from genome assembly GCF_004331035.1 of Acinetobacter sp. ANC 4910. Taxonomy (GTDB): domain Bacteria; phylum Pseudomonadota; class Gammaproteobacteria; order Pseudomonadales; family Moraxellaceae; genus Acinetobacter. The sequence goes on along the minus strand of NZ_SJNT01000009.1, from coordinate 120,531 downwards.
ATAGTTTTACCGTTTGAATATTGGTGTAGGCATCGGTTACACGCCCCGTCATGACCGCACGAGCATCGGCTTGCTCATTGGAAATTTTGCTCAGTCGTGGAATGAAATACCATGCTGCAAGCAGGAATAAAGCCAACCAGACCAATAGCGGAATAATCAGAAATGGTGATATGGACCCAAGTACAATACTGACTGTAAAGAAGTAGATCAGTACATAAGCAAGCATATCGCCTAAAATCATCCAGAATTCACGCACCGCAAGGGCTGTTTGCATGACTTTGGCAGAAAGTCGCCCTGCAAAATCATTATGAAAGAAATCAAGACTTTGCTGTAATAGTAAATTATGAAACTTCCACCGCAGACGCATTGGAAAGCTGCTAAATAGAATTTGGTGTTTAATAATGGATTGGAAGTTAGCAAAAAAGATATTACCGAGTAATATCATGCTCAGTAACATTAAGTTTTGGCGATGTTGTGCCAAAAACGTATCGGGTTGACTTTTACTGAGCCAATTGACTAAGTCGCCAATTTTGGCATACAACAAAGCTTCAAAACTTGCAGCGCCTGCGGTACAAAGCACTAAAATAAGCAGGTAAGGACGTATGCCTTTGGATGCACTCCAGACAAATGCAAAGAAAGTTGTAGGCAGTGGATCTTTTAAACCTTGACTAGGATAGGGATCTACACGCTTTTCGAACCATCTAAGCATTAATATTAACCTCTTGGTAAAATTGCATAATTTAGAAATAACAATAAGATAAATAAAATTTTCACAAGAAAAAAGTCGGGATTGTATTTTCAAAGATAACGGATTAGGAAGATGAAAACGTTCATTTGTCCTAAATTCATATGTAAAAGTACAACCGAAATTTGTTTGAATTCATTGTAATCCATATCAATCTAACGCACCATCATAAAGTCGGCTAACACAGAAGGTGCTCATGTTCACATTTTTGTCATGTTTTTCAATTATAAAAAAGTAAGCCTAATCCGAAACTTTAAAAAACATGAATGATTTATCTGTAAAGAAAATAAACAAGCAAATTGACGAATTTACACAAACTGGAAAAGTACCAAGCGAGTTAGTTTTTGGCTATAAAACTTATGCGGTACTCATGCAAGATGATAAATTCGCAGATCAAATCATGAAAGGAAATGAGGATCCAATCCTTAGATTTTATAAAAAACTCAGAATTACTTTGGTTACGGATAAACACTATTTTCAAGTGAAATAACTGGGAATTGAATTGAAAAATAATGATCGGTTATTTCTATAGAAATATATTTTAATATGGAATACGCTGTCGATAATTATTAGAAAAATGTGAAAAAAGTCGTATTTTTTCTGGAAAATAATGATAAAATTTTTATCGACACAGGCTTATTGATAACTTTAATACCCTGTAATTGTTAACTTAAATAATTGAATCAATAATAAAGGTGACAATATGAGAGGATGTGTAGAACGATACGATTCCCAAACACAATTGGGCATGATTCGTGATGAGTGTGGTGAATGGTTCTATTTTGCGGTGGAGCAATGGAACGATCCTAATAATTTACCTATTGATGGTTTAATTGTTGATTTTGTCATAGACGGTGCTGACGTAACTTCTGTTTGGGAAGTAACAAATACGCATTAATTTTATTTTCAGCTTTATCCACTCTTCAAAAAACATCGAATAAGGTCTACTTAGGTAGACCTTATTCATTAAATATAAATATCTGACTAACAAATTGATGATTAGATTGCGTAAGATTGATCTAAATGCTGTAACTGCATTTAATTTTTTTAAAATACTTTAAGTGATTATCTCGACTTTATGTTAATACTCATTTTTATAGGGTTTACTCATTAATCTTGTTAATGCGTACGAACCCACTACGTATTGAGTCAGTTTGAAAAAGAAGTGAGTCAGATATGCTTGAAATACTTATCCCTTATATAATCGCAATTGTTATTTTGACCATTACCCCAGGTTTAGATACCACGTTAATTATTCGTACCGCCACACTTGAAACCTGTCAAAAGGCTTTTCAAACTGCATTAGGCATTAACTTCGGGTGCATGGTATGGGGAATAGTTGTTGCATGTGGGTTGGGTGCATTATTGGCAACCTCTGAACTTGCTTTTAATGTTTTAAAATGGATTGGAGCCGCTTATTTGGCTTGGTTAGGATTACAATTATTGGTCAAGCCGCGTAGTAGTCTAGAAAATAACATGGACATACAAAGAACAACTAATTGGTTCTTAAAAGGATTTTTTTGCAATATTCTTAATCCCAAGGTTGGGCTTTTTTATATCACTTTTTTACCGCAGTTCATTCCAAAAGATGTCACCCCATTTATTTGGATTATGGGACTGGTTGCCATACATGTTGTGTTAGGGTTCCTGTGGTCAAGCATACTTATTGTTATGATGCAGCCAATTTCTAGGTTTCTTAAACAGCCAAAGATTGTGCGATGCTTAGATCAAATTACAGGAACTATTTTCTTGTTATTTGCCCTAAAGCTTGTAATGAGCAAGCGTTAGTTAAAGTTGTGAAACAAAATAAGAAGGCAAGACTTTAATTTTGCTCCAACAAGAAATTACAGCAGCTTCACATTCCGCTTGTTAAAATGGAACTAAAGCACATAAAACAGGTGCATTATGAAAAAAATAATAATGTGTTGCTGCTGTTTGTATTCTGGAGCGTTATTTGCATCTGTTCAAGATAACATTAGCTTTTGCCAAGCAATTGCGATTGTTGCAGGGAATGTGATGCAAGAAAGACAAGATGAAGTTCCGCTCAGCCTCCAGAAAAGTATTGCACTTGAATATGAAGACGGGGCAAGGGAGTTGTATGAGGCAATTGTAGAAGATGCCTATGATCTCCCCATATTTCCAAATGAAACCCAAAAGCAGCAAGCGGTAGAAAGTTTTAAATTAGAATATTTTGATTATTGTGAACATGCTGAAGTCAGTGAATAGTTTTCGGGTAGAATAACTTAAATCAAGTATTTTTATTGTTTCTTTGAATAGTACATTTGAGTTAAAAATCCCCTCACAAAAAGTAAGGGGATACATGATTAAATATGGGATTTAGTGCGGTCTAGCAGATAGTCATTCGGTGCATGTACTGAATGTTGTGCTAAAACTTTCATGTCTGAACCTGAAGGCGCTTGGTAAATTCTTAAACCGAACTCAGGTAAAATTGCAATTAAATGATCGAAAATATCGGCTTGAATGGCTTCATAGTCTTTCCACACCGTAGTGTTGGCAAAGCTATAAATTTCCAGAGGTAGACCTTCGCTGGTTGGTTGTAATTGACGCACCATAATGGTCTGATTTTGTGCAATACCAGGATGTTGTTTTAAGTAAAACTCGACATAGGCACGAAATGTACCCAAATTGGTCAGACGACGTTGGTTATAAACTGCCTGATTTGAGAGTTGCAAATTAAACTCTTCTATTTCTTCTTGTTTGGTATTTAAATACTGATCTAGAAGTAAGAACTCCTTCAATTTCTGTTGTTCTTCATTATTCATAAAGTGCACACTACTTTGATCGATAAAGATCGAGCGTTTTATACGACGTACGCCCGCTTGTGCCATACCACGCCAATTTCTAAAGGTATCTGTCACAAGTTTATTGGTGGGAATAGTTGTAAAAGTCTTGTCAAAGTTCTGAACGGTGACTGTATGTAATGACATATCAATGACATCGCCATCCGCATTTAACGAAGGCATTTCAATCCAATCCCCAATGCGAACCATATCGTAAGATGAAATTTGTACAGAAGCGACCAAGGATAAGATGGTATTTTGGAACACCAACATCAATACGGCTGCCATGGCACCAAAACCAGCAAGTAGTGTAAAGACATCTTTTTTCAAGAATGTGCCAATAATCATTAAACCGCAGACCACAAAAATGACCAATTTCACCAACTGCAAATAGCCTTTAATAGGCTTGTTTCTGGATTTGGGATTGCGTTGATAAATCGCATTAAAGATATTTAAGCTTTCACCGATGGCAAGTGCGAAGGTGAAAAAAATAAAAGCTTGTGTCGCCATTTGTACCAAGCTAATAATTTTCACGGATAAATGAGGGATTGTCACAATACCGTTCATGATGACTAAGGCAGGAACAATATTGGCAATTCTACGAATGACATTATGTTGAGTAACGATATCATGATTGGTAAATTTTAGTTTGGAGATGACTTTACGAATACCACGAACAACAATTTTTTTCGCAATAAAATTGGTTAAAATCGCAAGTAATATCAATAGGCTTAAAGATAAAGACATATCTAACCAAGCATATTGATTTGACCACGCTGTAATACGTTCAATAAAAGTAAAATGCTCCAAAGTTTTCCTCAATACAAATTTTTAATCGATTTATATTTTATAAATTAACAGCTTCGGAATGAAGTTGAATAACATTTCTTAAACATACCATGATTGTTTCAAGAGTCCATAAAGGCTAAAAAACAGCTTGAACCCCTCTATTTTGATTAAAATAATTAAACAAATATGAAAATTTATTTAAAATATTTAAATAAGATAAATAATAAGTATTCTCATTAGTGTTGGCTGGCGCTAGAATACGCACAAAATTTAAAACATCCCTCCCAAATCGAGTTTACAACCTAGTGAAATCATTACATCCACTAAGCCTAAGCATAAAATTTTTTTTAGGATTGACCACTACATTCAGCCCAATATGGGTTTATGCAGCCGAAATACAGACATCTGAATTGTTAGAAACGATTCATTTAACCGCAAAACAAGCAGAACATAAGAAAATAGGGCAGCAAACTGCAAGTACCTTAAAGGGAAAACAAAAGAATTTAGAAACACCACAAACTGTTAATTTAGTTTCAAATCAATATATTGAAGATTTTAAGCCTGCAACTTTAGATGCGGCATTGACTCAAGTCAGTGGGATTACGCAAGGTAACACGTTGGCGGGAACTCAAGACACGGTAATGAAACGGGGCTTTGGTGATAACCGCGATGGTTCTATCATGATTAACGGTATGCCAATTGTACAAGGTCGTGCAATGAATGCCGCAGTTGAGCAGGTTGAGGTACTGAAAGGGCCAGCATCACTTTTATATGGCATTATGGACCCTGGTGGTGTGGTCAATGTGGTGACCAAAAAACCGCAACGTGAACAAGCATCTGAAGTTTCTATTTACGGTTCAAGCTTTGGAAATGGAAAAAATGGTTCAGGTGGCAGCGTGGATACTACAGGTGCTATTGGCCAGAGTAATTTTGCTTATCGTTTCATTGCCGACTATTCAGACCAAGATTATTGGCGCAATTTTGGTTATAACCAGCAAACTTTAATTGCACCATCGTTGGCGTGGGATAATGGTCAAACCCAAGTGAACCTGAGCTATCAATATCGTGATTTTGATGTGCCTTTTGACCGTGCGACAGTTTTTGATCCGACAACCAATAAGGCATTGCCTATTTCAAAATACACGCGTTTAGATGAAGCCTTTAACCAAACCAATGGTGAAGATCATCTGGCTCAGTTAAGTATAGATCATCAAATCAATGATCAATGGTCTGGGCATTTGGGTTATAGCTATAATTATGAAACTTATGATGCGAATCAATTACGTATTACCAAACTGAATACCAGTAATCATACCGTTACACGACGGACTGATGGCACATTAGGCGCTGAAAGCGTTGATAGTGCGGGTCAAGCGTATTTAGAAGGGCACTTTAATGCGCTCGGATTTAAACATGACCTTCAAATTGGTTCTGATATCGAATACCGAAAATATTATCGACCAAACATGGTTCGAGCTGAAAACACCACAACACTTGATTATTTAAATCCTGTTTTTGGTAAAGTGACTGCATCTAGCAGTATTGATGCAAATGCCAGTGAACAAACCGATAAATTGCACACGTATGGCTTCTATTTGCAAGATGCAATTCATTTAACAGATCAATGGATTGCCGTTTTAGGTGGTCGATATACCTATTATCAGCAAATGGCGGGACGAGGACGACCATTCAGTATTAACACCAATACCAATGATGATGCATGGTTACCACGTGCAGGTTTGGTGTATAAATGGAATGATCAGTTATCTGTATACACCAGTTATACTGAGTCGCTGAAGCCTAATTCTTCAATTGCACCGCTAAGTGGTGGTCAAATTGATTCAGATGTACAGCCTGAACAAGCCAAATCCTATGAGGTTGGTTTGAAATATGAATTAGATGATCGTCTAAAGGCCAATTTTGCTTTATATGACATTAAAAAACGCAACGTACTGGCCAGTGTAACCAACACAACAACAGGTGAGAATGAGTTACATACCTCTGGCAAAGTGGGGTCTAAAGGCTTAGAACTGGATGTAACAGGACAGATTACCGATCAGTTAAATGCAACCTTGACCTATGCATATACCGATGCAAAAGTGCTACAGGATGAAGATACAGATTTAATTGGTAATCGCTTAAATAATGTGGCTAAAAATACTGCATCTTTAAGTTTTACCTATGATTATGGTCAATTGGGTCTTGGAAACCTAAGAATGGGACTCAGTGGTAATTACGTTGGTAAGCGAGTTGGAGATACTGAAAATAGCTTTACTTTACCAGAGTATACTGTAGCCAATGCTTTTGTGAGTTATGACACCCAAATTGCCAAGCAAGATGTCAACTTTAAACTCAATCTCAATAATCTCTTTGATACGACCTATTACACAGCCAGTGTCAGCAATTTAACGGTTTCACAAGGTGATGCGCGTCAGGCAGTATTAAAAGCCACCATGAAGTTCTAAAGATATTTTTGTTTATCATTATAGAAAAGGGCGTCTAAATGACGCCCTTTTGATTTTGATTACCACATTAAATCATCTGGAATAACATAAGCAGCATACGGATCTTCTTCATCTGTGACTTGCTCATTCTTTTCAGAATTGTTCACAATAATAAAGCCCGTCATTTTTTCATTAATACGATCTGCCAGTGCTTTAGGCAAATATGCATAACTGTCTTGATCTTTGGCAATGACTAAACTGCCAGATACTAATGCGTTATAGACTTGCTGCTGTAAATACACTTTTTTGATTTTGGTTTCATCAATAAATTGATAGACCACATCACCAGCAACATCTTTAATTTTATGTTGTTGAATCATTTGTACAATTGAAGCTTTTAATTCTTTCTCTTGTAAAATACTTTTCTTTTCTTGCTCAAGGGCTTGATCTTTTGCCATTTTCTCTTGTTTGTCTTGGGCAATTTTTGCTTTGATATCAGCATCGTCATTTTGTCCAGTGCGTTGCTCATGCACCGCCTGTTTAGACAGTTTTTTTGCCTTTTTGTTGTCTACCAGACCAGCTTTTAATAACTGTGCCTGTAAAGCATTTTTAACCATAATAAATTCCAAAAGGGTTAATGATGACGATATTGAAAGTAAATGATCCAGTACACCAGACTTAAGCAGAAACTTAAACCGACTGGAATGAGATACGCGTTTAATTTTAAATAAGGATAAATCAGGCTTGCAAGCAGTCCACCTAGCAGAAAGCCAAATAAAATGAGTAAATGTAAAATTATTCGCCGCCGCCCAACTTTTAAACCGATCAATCGGTAGCCTAAGGCAAGTCCTAAGTCAGTGAGAACACCAGATAAGTGGGTGGTACGAATAATAGTTCCCTTGTAATGACTGACCATTGCATTCTGGATTCCCATAGCCGCACAAGCCCACAATAAAGCATAACGCGGTAAATAGGGCAAAATGAGCCAACACAGTAGGATAAAGAGAGCAACTAGACTCAGTGGAACACCATAGCGTCGACCCAGTTGGAACGTGCTATTTCCAAGTATAAGTCCGCTATAGCAAGACCCCGCGACATAGCAGAGGATAACCAGAAAGAGATAGAGAATTGAAGCAGGATCCCAATGGACAATTGCCATCGATAACATACTCACATTTCCAGTCATATGAGAAACAGACTGGTGCAATACTGTCACCAGTCCGAGTACGTTAATCATGCCCGCATTAATTGCGAGGAAGAATGCCCCTAGTTGCATCCAAAACGGTAAAGTTTGAAATGGCATATCGCGATACAACCATCCAATAAATGTCTAAATTATTATTTATAAAATAATATTAACGTGACGCACGATCAACAGCTACAGTAAATAAAACATCTGTAGATGAGTTTAATGCAGTTTCAGTTGAGTCTTGTAGAACGCTAATGACCATACCAATAGCGACCACTTGCATTGCGATATCAGAAGAAATACCAAATAAACCACATGCAACTGGAATTAACAATAATGAACCACCCGCAACACCCGATGCACCACAAGCCGAAATTGAAGCCACAACAGATAAAATTATCATGGTTGTAAAATCAACTGAAATACCCAAAGTATGTACTGCTGCTAAAGTTAATACAGTAATGGTCACCGATGCACCAGCCATATTCACAGTAGCCCCTAAAGGAATGGCAACACTAGCTGTTGCTTCATTTACCTCTAAGCGTTTTGCCAAATCAAGGTTGACAGGAATATTGGCAGCAGAACTACGTGTAAAGAATGCGGTAATACCACTTTCACGTAAGCATTGGAATACAAGTGGGTAAGGATTTTGACGAGTTGTTAAAGCAACCAAAATTGGGTTAATCACCAACGCAACAAAGAACATTGTTCCAATCAAGACTGCTAAAAGCTGAGCGTATGCCGATAATGTTTTTAAACCAGAATCTGCAAAAGTTACAGCGACTAAACCAAAAATACCGACTGGTGCAAAGTTAATCACAATACGGATGACATGATTTACAGCATTTGCCGCATCTGCAATAAATACTTTGGTGCTGTCATGTGCGTGACGGAAGGCTAAACCAAGAGCAATCGCCCAAGCTAAAATACCAATAAAGTTGGCTTCGCTAATTGCTGTAACAGGGTTTGCAATAAAACTTAAAAGTAAATTCTTTAAAATCTCTGCCAAATTTCCTGGTGGTTGCAATTCCCCTTGTGCAGGAACGTCCAAAAATAAAGTACTTGGGAAAGCTAAGCTTGCAGCCACAGCACTGAACGCAGCTAGCAACATGCCCACTGCGTATAAGATCATAATTGGGCGAAGGTTTGCACTATGTCCAACTTTAAAATTGGAGATGGATGCCATAACCAATACAAAAACTAAAATAGGCGCAACAGATTTTAGGGCCTTAATAAATAGGTCACCTAAAAGGCTCAAATAAGGAGCAGCATTGGGGAACAAGAAGGCAACTGCCATCCCTAAAATAATGGCGATGATGATTCGCGTAACTAAACTTAAACGCGCAAAAGCTGAGAACATAGGTTGACCTTGTCAGTACTACGAGGGCAGAGGATAAAATTAAGTGTGCAATTCTATACCTAAAATTTAAAATGGATAAAATATATTTTGATATAAAAACTAACTTATTCTTTTTAAAGTTGATATTTTTTGATTTAAAACAAGGAAAAACCGAATTTTATTGCAAAAAATGCCTTTATGAAGGCAGCAAATCTGAAATAACAGCTTTGAAATTATTTACTTAGCTTTTCAAGTTAAACTTAAAAATTCTGGATTTAAAGCCTGAATGGCTTGGTAATGGGTTAAATGAATGCGTCCATCTAACTTCTCATAAAGTCGGGAATGAATGAGTTTATCCATTACAGGTCCCTTGACTTCGGAAAGGTGCAGTTGAATATTGAGTTTATGCAGTTCAGCATCTAATTCTTCTAATACTTCCAAGGCACTATAATCAATACTACTGACCCCAGAGCAGTTAACGACTACAAATTGCACATGTTTCTGTTCACTGACGGCATTAATAAAAAAGCTTTTGAAACTACTGGCATTTAAAAAGTTCAAACCTTCATCGATCCGCAAGGAAAGAATAGAGTCGACGGTTTTGACTGGATAGCGTTGTTGATTCCGAAAATGCTGAGTCCCTTCGACCAGTCCAATCACAGCCATATGCGGACGACTAATACGCCAGAGCATTAACAGAAAGGTTGAAATAACCCCTAAAATTAAACCTGTAGAAATATCGACGCAAATCACCCCAAAAAATGTAATCCACATGGCAATACCATCTGCTTTAGAATAATGCCATGTTTCAAAAAATGTTTTTAAATCAACCAGTTTCCAAATTGAAACTATAATTGTTGCAGCGAGAATAGCTAAAGGGAGGTTTTTAAAAAATCCTGTAAAAAATAAGCTGACAACGACAATAAAACAGGAAGATAAAATACCAGCCATCGGCGTTTTGGCACCAGCATCGGCATTTACGACGGTACGTGACAAACTTCCCGTGACTGGAAAGGCAGAACTTATACCTGCACTCAAGTTCGAAAGCCCTAATGCAATTAGCTCTTGATTAGTATTTAAAGCACTACGTTGCTGTAATGCTGTCGCTTGAGCAATTGAAAGCGATTCGACAAAACTAATCATGGCAATCATGCTTGCGCCAGGAAGAAGTTGTAATACCAAATCCCAATCCCAGTTCGGAATTTTTAAAGGTGGAAAGCCAGAGGGAATTTCACCTACTGTTTTAATCCCTACATTTTCAAGTTGTAAAACAGAAACCAAAGTAATAGACAAAACCACGAGCAGCAGCGGTATCGCTTTAATCAAAAATCCTGAAAATTTAAACCGTTGTTGGATATGACCTAAATTTAGCAATTTGGGTATATAAATTAAAAACAGCATGGCTGCCATGCCAAATAGCAAAGTACCTAAATGTGCATGCTTTACATTCTGATAAAAGCTGATGATTAGTTCAGGGATATTGTTTGATTGAAGGGGGATATCCAGTAAAAACTTGATTTGTCCCAAAGCAATAAGTAAAGCCGATGCAATAATAAAGCTATGGATAACAGGGTGGCTGATCAGTTGAATGAGAAAACCAAATTTGAAGATGCCCAATAAGAAAGAAATAATCCCCACCATCATTGCCAGTAAACAGGCTGCTTGAATATATGCTTCTGAACCTGCCTCAAAAAATGGCGTTAGTGTGGCAAAGGTCATCATCGAAATAATGGCCACAGGGCCAATCGAAAGTGTCGGACTACTGCCAAAGAATGCATAAACAATCATGGGCAACATGCTGGCATACAAGCCTGTAATTGGGGGTAAGCCTGCGAGCATTGCATATGCCATGCCTTGTGGCACCAGCATGGCAATTACAATGACGGCGGAAAGCAGATCAGATTTAAAGTTGGAAAAATTGTAATCTGCAAGCCAAGTAGAAGCTGGAAAATATTTTGAGTATGATTTCTTTGAATTAGACATAGACTGATCTAAAGCGCAACTTTAAATATATTATGCACAGAAATCACAACAAGAAAGGAAATAGAATAATGATTTTATTTAACTTAATACAGACTTGGTACAATACAGTTCATATAAAGTTTGCAGTACCTGTACTAATTTTTCATCTTTAATGGAATAAAAAATTTGTTTTCCATCACGGCGCGTACTAACAACATCACTTTTTCTTAACATCATGAGTTGCTGAGACAGCGTAGGCTGAGTAATTTGAGTGATTTGTTCAATTTGCGAAACATTCAGTTCTTGTTTTGCCAAATGACATAAAATAAGTAAACGATCCGTATTAGCAAGTGATTTTAAAATACTCACCACATGTTCAGCAGAATTTCGCATCGATGTAATTTCAAAATCATTTTCCATTGGTACGTCTCATTAAAATCAGCTCACTATTATAAGCGCACAATGTGCAGATTACATGTAGCTAAAATTTCAATCTAGATGGTTTTTAATGAAAACAATTATTAGATTTTCTTATAAGTAATCCTGATTACGGCATGCAATTTGATTAAAATTACATGCCGTAATTGATGGCACTTAACTTTTTTTAACTTTTACACTGTCATAAAAATGTTTAAGTTCTTTTTCATTAAATAGGCTTGCATGATCAAATGCATCTTGGTGATCTTGTGCATACCATGCTAAACGATGTTGCATCTGGGTCACAAAATCTGGCGCGAGTAATAGATGTTCGCGGGTAACCTCAGCAAGTCCCAACTTTTTCAAAGTCGTTAAATATCCTTTTAAAGTAGCACTGTCGAAATAGTAGCCTTGAGTAATGACTTTGTTTTGACTTAATTGCTGCAATGCTGCTTTTGCCATTTTCTCAAACACTTTTTCAGAGAAGGTTTGCGTATTTGCATATTGAGTAAATATGCTTTGCATGACAACGAAGTTATTTAAGCTATGCTCTGACAATGCTGCAAGCGTTTGTAATCCTGCGACATGGGCTGGCAATTGCACGACTTGTGTTGCATGGCGTTCAATCCATTGCGAATCCACAAAATGATCTAAAATAGTGTGGATCTGCGTTTCTACATCTTCTGGTTGCCATTTCAAAAAGAATTCTTCTTGAACAAATGGATATAAAGACTGTACCAATTGAATTAACTGAGAAACCTCAATTTTTTCATAATGTTGGATAATACGTGCAACCAGAGCCGGTAAAATAAAGCAATGCAGAATGTTATTGCTGAAATAGCTCAATAGAATTTTTTGGCTCTCTGCAACGCGCACCCATGTTTCTGAGTTTTGATGATGGATTTCAACTTGCTTTAACTTTAAGGCGTATTGAATGATTTCTGCACTAGAAAGTTCAGAAATAATCATTCGATCATCATAACGGTTGTGTTGCAGTAATTTCCGATACTGATCAAGCGCCGTAACTAAACTTGATTCAGTCAATTGATGTTCTGGCGCGTTCAGTAGAATTAAAGAAATGATGGAAATCGGGTTAATCACCACCGCTTTATTGATATTTTCTAAAATTGATTGTGCTGTTTGATCGACTGTATTAACCACTGAAGCAGGCAGTTTATCATTGAGTTTTAGTTTAATTTTTTCAGCATCTTGCTGTTTTAATACATCATCCAGAAAAACAGGCTCGCCAAAGTTAACGTACACTTGCCCAAAAACTTTCTCAATTTTACGCGCTGAACTTAAAATACCCCAAAGTGATTCGGCCTCTTTGGGCTTGCCACTGAGTTCATTTAAGTATGAAGTGCCTTCCAATAGTTTTTCATAGCCAAAATAAGTCGGAATAAAAACAATAGGTTTGGAATTTCCTCTTAAATGGCTTTGAATGGTCATCGACAACATGCCTTTTTTGGCTGGTAACAATAACCCTGTACGTGAACGTCCACCTTCAATAAAATATTCTAAAGGGGTATTACGCATTAGTAGACTATGTAAATACTCTTTAAATACAGAAGTATAAAGTTCATTGCCATTGAAACTTCGTCGAATAAAGTAAGCACCCGCACCACGGAACAATTGGCCGACAATTGGTAAATTCAGGTTAATGCCTGCTGCAATGTGCGGCACCATCAAACCACGGTTAAAAATCACATAAGACAACAAGAGGTAATCGATATGACTACGATGGCAGGGGGCATAAACAATTTCATAGTCCTGAGCCAACTCACGCACGGTATCAAAGTTATGAACTTCAATGCCATCGTAAAGTTGAGTCCATAGTTTGGTTAAAGCAAGATAGCCAAAGCGTAGCGTGGAATAGGAAAAGTCAGAGGCAATTTCAGTTAAATAGTGTCGTGCACGATGTTCAGCTTCAAACATACTGATATTTTCATCGATACTTTCTTTGCGAATAGCTTGTTTAACGCCATCGCTAATCAAAAGGTTATTAATGACATTACGACGGTCAGATAAGTCGGGTCCTAAAATTGCCTCTTTATATTTATTAAAATTAGCATTCAGTTCTTTCATTACATGATGTGCAGGCGAGAAATTAGGACTTAATTCCTTCGCCTCGGTTATTAACTTTCTTAAAGAAAGTGGCTTGTGAAATTCCAGATAATTTTCACGCCCATACAAGGAAATATTCATGGCTTGTTTGAGTGGCGATGGCGTTGACCATGCATCTGCAAACAAGGCTTTATACCAAGAATCCTCGTATTCAGGAGCACGTCCCCACAGCATAGTCACAGGAACTAAGTCGACATCCAATTCTGGATTTTTCTCTAAAACTTCAATTAAATGAATGAGTTTAGAAGGGTAATGCAATCCTTGTTTAAGATGGTTCTTTTCATTCAAAACTAAAATGGAATCTTCTTCTTGAACCGTTCCAATCTTTAAGGGCTGATAGACTGAAGGTAACTGTCTCTTTTGCGCTTCATTATCAATCAGTACGGTATTACTGAGAGAGGCATCTTGTAATACATAGCAAATAGGGGTGTCGGACGAAGCTGAATATTGCTGTTCCAGTTCAGAGGTCGTGCCTAATACTTGTGGACTCACCACTTTATTTAGAATTTTCTGTGTGAGTTGACGATAAAATTGGCGATAACCTTTATTGGACATTGTTATTCCTATGAACCATGTTTCGAGGATTATTTTGTTCAATGTTGTCTAAGAATACAAATGCTTTTGCTGCTAAATAGAACATAAAGCATGTAACAGATCGTATCCTTGAAGAAATACGACAATAAACAGCACATGAAGATGAAAGCGAATCGGCATATTTTTTGCTGAACTCTAGGAAACACATTTTTCTTAGAGGTCAATCATTATGCATTATCAGGTTTTTCCATCACAAAAAATATCCGCTGAATATATCATTTTATCGGCGGGTTTAGGTGGACATGGGCAGTTTTGGACACCGCAAATACAAGCACTACAACAACATTTTCATGTGGTGATTTATGATCAAGAGGGTTGCCATAAAAATGCGGTCATCCTTAATGAAGACTATAGTATGACCCACTTGGCCAAACAGGTCATGGATTTATTATCCATGTTGAACATTCAAGAATTCCATTTTGTTGGGCATGCTTTAGGGGGTTTTATTGGGGCGGAACTGGCTGTTTTACTTGAAAAATCTGAAAAAACCATGTTGTCTCTCTCAGTTGTAAATGGCTGGCAACAGTTAGATGCACATACACACAAGTGCTTTAGTACACGAATCGCCTTATTACAATATGCGGGTGTCGAAGCGTATGTCCGAGCACAGGCATTATTTTTATATCCTCCTGCATGGATTTCTGCACATATTTCAGATTTAGAAATTCAGGAAAATAAGCAGATCGAACAATTTCCGCCTTTGCTGAATGTCTTCACGCGTTTGAGTGCTTTAATGAGTTATGAACTGAAGGCTGAAACGATTTCGAGTTTAAATAAAATTCCAATGTATTTAATTGCGACTGAAGATGATTTTCTAGTTCCTTATCAGCAAAGTCATCATTTAAAACAACTATTTATGCATGCTGAATTAGATATTTTGCCACATGGGGCGCATGCAATAACTGTTACGCAACCTGAATTATTTAATCAACTACTATTAGAAAAATTGATCAAACAATCAGCTTTAAATTTAGCAGCAAGTTAACAAGCTTGGTTCATTTTCACCATCATATAGATTGATATAAATATTCAAAAAGGCACTGCTTGGTTCAGTGCCTTTTTATTTCATTTATTTTTCCATCTGGTCAAAAAAATGCACAAATTTAGATCATGAATCACAAAAAAAGTGCATGTGAAAAATAGTTAATTTACCCTTTGGTAAAATACGTAAATTTTATAATTATTTTAAATTATTGATATAAATAGAAAATATAAAGTTGGCACACTCCATGCACTCATAAAATTAAGAATATAAAAATTTATATCCCAGAAAATAACAGGGTATAGGTTTTGAGAAATTTCATAATTGAATGAGGATGTAACACATGAAAATAGGTGTCTTTTGCCCAATCGGGAACAATGGTTGGTTACTTTCTGAAAATGCTCCACAGTACATGCCGAGCTTTGAACTCAACAAAAAAATAGTACAACGTGCTGAGCATTATGGTTTCGATTTTGCCTTATCTATGATCAAACTGCGTGGCTTTGGTGGCAAAACTGAATTTTGGGATCATAACTTAGAAACCTTCACACTCATGGCGGGTTTAGCTGCGGTTACCAGCAAAATTAAAATTTATGCGACCGCAGCAACTTTGGTGATGCCACCTGCAATTGTTGCACGTATGGCTTCAACTATTGATTCTATTTCGAATGGTCGCTTTGGTTTAAATGTCGTGACAGGCTGGCAAGCGCCTGAATATACGCAAATGGGTATGTGGCCAGGTGATGAGTACTTTGGTAAGCGCTATGATTATTTATCTGAATATGTACAAATTCTTCGTGAACTGTGGGCTACAGGTAAGTCAGATTTCAAAGGCGAACATTTTGAAATGCAGGATTGTCGTGTTAGCCCAACCCCACAAGCAGATATGAAAATTATCTGTGCAGGTCAATCGGATACAGGGCTCGCATTTTCTGCACAATATGCGGATTACAACTTTGTCTTTGGGAAAGGTTTAAACACACCAACCGCTTATGCAGAAATCAATGATCGCTTAAAAGCACATACGGATAAAACAGGACGGGATGTTCAGACTTATGTGCTGTTTATGGTGATTGCCGCTGAAACTGACGAAGAAGCATTGGCAAAATGGCAAAGCTATAACGATGGCGCAGACATGGAAGCAATTAACTGGTTGATGAATCAAGGCGGCAAAGACACCACTTCAGGAACCGATACCAATATTCGTCAAATGGCATCGAGCGTATCTCCCGTCAATATCAACATGGGCACTTTGGTCGGTTCTTATGAAAAAGTCGCAGCCATGTTGGATGAAATTGGTGACATTAAAGGCACAGAAGGCATTTTATTGACCTTTGATGATTTCGTTCAGGGTGTGGAAGATTTTGGTCAAAAAATTCAACCGCTTATGCAATGCCGTCAACACATTGTAACGGATCTTACACAACAAGCACCTGTAACTGTTTTGGAGAAATCAGCATGAGCCAAATCCATACACATACAGTCATCAGTGATTTTACCGAAGCCACAGGTCAAGGCAAAACCTTAAAAGCAGAACCTGAAAATATTCAGTTTGCGCCTGAGCAAACTGCCTTAATCGTCATTGATATGCAGAATGCCTATACTTCAATGGGTGGCTATCTGGATTTAGCCGGTTTTGATATTTCAGCGACCCAACCTGTGGTGCAGAATATTAAAAAAGCAGTTGAAGCAGCACATGCAGCCAATATTCAGGTGATTTACTTTAAAAACGGCTGGGATAATCAATATGTGGAAGCGGGAGGACGTGGTTCACCAAATTTTCATAAATCCAATGCGTTGAAAACCATGCGTAAACAACCCGAACTACAAGGCAAATTATTGGCAAAGGGCGGTTGGGATTTCGAACTGATCGATGAGTTACAACCTTTAGCCCAAGATATCGTGATTGAAAAACCTCGTTACAGCGGTTTCTTTAATACCGCATTAGATAGCATGTTACGTGCACGAGGAATTCGTAATTTGGTTTTCGTGGGTATTGCGACCAATGTTTGCGTGGAATCGACCTTAAGAGATGGTTTTTTCCTTGAGTACTTTGGGGTGGCATTAAAAGATGCGTGTTATCAGGCGGGTTCAGCAGAAATTCAAGCTGCAAGCCTCTACAACATCAAAACCTTTTTTGGTTGGGTGTCCGATACAGAAAGCTTTGTAGACACTTTTGTTCCCAATATTGACCAACTTGCCAAATCTGCCTAATACGGAGCGATCACCATGCCTAAACAAGTCATTATTCCAGCAGGAACATCAAAACCATTAGCACCCTATGTTCCAGCCACCCAAGCAGACAATATCGTCTATGTCTCAGGCACATTGGCTTTTGATGAAAATAACAATGTGGTTCATGTGGGAGATGCGGCTGCACAGACCCGACATATTTTAGAAACCATTCAAAAGGTATTAAAGGAAGCGGGTGGTAGTTTGGAAGATGTGACCTTCAACCATGTTTTTGTTAAAGATTGGGCGGATTATGCCGCGATTAATCAAGTCTATGCCGAGTATTTCCCGGGAGATAAACCTGCACGCTACTGCATTCAGGTCGGTTTGGTTAAACCTGATGCTTTAGTTGAAATTGCCAGTGTTGCTCATGTCGTTACCGTTTAATTGGTCGCGAGATTAGAACCCAACAGGAGAACAAAAATGAATGCTGAATTGCTTAAGAGCTTAATCAAAGAAGAATGTTTACAAAAAATCTATAATACGCAAAAAACTACACATATCGAAGTCGATCAAAAAGCCTTCCGCGAAGGCATGTCAAATCTGGGGGCAGCAGTCAATGTGATTACGACTTCTGGACCAGCAGGCGTCGCAGGCTTTACTGCCTCTGCCGTATGTAGCGTGACAGATACACCACCTACGTTGTTGGTGTGTCTTAATCGTTCTGCATCTGTATTTGAGACTTTTAAGACCAATAAAGTGTTATGTGTTAACACTTTGGCTTCTCATCAAATGACTCTTTCCAATGTTTTTGGTGGCAAAACGCCAATGCCTGAACGCTTTGCTGCGGGTCAGTGGGAAACGTTGGCTACGCAGGCGCCTGTTTTACAGGACGCCTTGATTAGTTTTGACTGTGAAATTGTGCAAAGCATGAGTGTGGGGAGTCATGATGTTTTGTTCTGTCGGGTCAAAGCTATTCAACACACTCAGGGCTTAAATGCGCTAATGTATTTTAACCGTGCTTATTGTGAACCACACCGTATGTGCTAAAAACACACCTTAAAAGAAGGAGGGGAAACCCATGCAAGAAAAA
Source organism: Acinetobacter sp. ANC 4910 (assembly GCF_004331035.1). GTDB lineage: Bacteria > Pseudomonadota > Gammaproteobacteria > Pseudomonadales > Moraxellaceae > Acinetobacter. Next base: position 101,880 of record NZ_SJNT01000009.1, on the reverse strand, counting down.
CAATCGTGGTTTCCGAAATTTAAGCCTTATCAAGGCGACTTAGATACAACACCTGTTCAAATTGATGAATATCTTCCAGTAGGACGCAGTATCGTTCTAGGCTTGCAACATGCTTTTGCCATGTTTGGAGCAACGGTACTGGCACCGTTGCTGATGGGGTTCGATCCTAACTTAACCATCTTCATTACGGGGATAGGCACGATTTTATTCTTCCTGATGACGGGTGGTCGTATGCCAAGTTATCTGGGGTCAAGTTTTGCCTTTATTGGAGCTGTCGCGGCCGCAACAGGTTACGCTGGTGCAGGTTCAAATCCGAACATCGCTTTAGCCCTTGGGGGAACAATAGCTTGTGGTTTGGTGTATGCAGGTATTGGCCTTGTGGTAATGAAGACGGGAACAGGTTGGATCGAAAAGTTGATGCCGCCGATTGTCACAGGTGCCATTGTCATGATCATTGGTTTGAACCTTGCACCCATTACCATTAAAAGTGTATCGACCAATACATTTGATACGTGGATGGCGGTAATTACCATTGTTTGTATTAGTGCGGTTGCGGTGTTTACACGTGGTATGGTGCGTCGCTTGTTGTTACTGATTGGGCTGTGTTCTGCTTATTTTGTGTACTTCTTGCTTGCCAATGTCATGGGTTTCGGTAAACCTATTGATTTCTCAATTATTGGCAATGCTGCATGGTTTGGATTACCGACGTTCCATGCACCCGTCTTTAACGCAAATGCCATGTTATTGATTGCACCTGTGGCGATTATTTTAGTGGCGGAAAACTTGGGACATTTCAAAGCAGTTTCAGCCATGACAGGGAAAAACCTGTCGCCGTATATGGGACGTGCATTTTTCGCAGATGGTATATGTACCTCTTTATCTGCTTCAGTTGGCGGTACAGGCATGACCACCTATGCAGAAAATATTGGCGTAATGGCAGTCACCAAAGTCTATTCAACCACTATTTTTGTAGTCGCAGGGATCTTCGCTATTTTACTTGGTTTATCACCAAAATTTGGCGCCGTGATTAGCACCATTCCTGTTGCATTGTTAGGTGGAGCATCCATCGTTGTATTCGGGTTGATTACCGTAGCTGGAGCAAAAATCTGGGTCGATAACAAAGTAGATTTTACCCAAAACAGCACCTTAATTATTGCAGCCGTGAGTTTAATTATGGGCGCAGGCAACTTCAGTTTACACATCGGTTCATTTGACTTGGGCGGTATTGGTACTGCAACACTGGCAGCAATTCTACTCAATCTCTTCTTAAACCGTGGTGAAGAGACTGTAGCAAAAGTTCAAAGTGTGGAAAGTGAAGCGAACAACAGCGTTGTGCAAGGTTCTTAATGAACCTGAATGGAGAGATCAATTGAGTCAAAGTATTGCTTTTATTGGATTGGGTGCGATGGGTTGGCATATGGCTTCCCATCTTCCTAAGCTCGGTTTACCTGTGTATGTCTGGAATAGAACGACCGAAAAAGCCGAACAGCATGCACAGCAATTTGCTACGCAAGCCGTAAGTTTGGAACACGCCGTACAAGCCGATTTTATTATTTCCTGTTTGCCGACCAGTGCGGATGTTGAACAGCTTATTGCACAATATCCTCCTAAAGCGGGCAGTATCTGGATTGACTGTACCAGCGGTGTGCCAGATTCAGCACGCAAGTTATCTCAGCAGCTTGGGCAAAATCAGGTTACTTATTTAGATGCACCTGTTTCGGGCCAAACGATTGGTGCGGAACGGGGAACCTTAACCGTGATGTTGGGTGGAGATGAGCAAGCCTACCAACGCGCGTTACCGATCATTTCTGCATTTTCAGGCTTGGTTGAATATGTTGGAGATAGTGGTTCAGGTTTTGCGGTGAAAGCAGTGAATAATGTGTTGATGGCCACCCATTTGTGGGCTTTGGCGGAGGGATTAACTATTCTTAAACAACAGCAAGTTGATGTTAGGGCTGCCTTAAACTGTATTAATCATTCCAGTGGTAAAAGTACGGTGTCTGATTCGATCATGGCGCAGAAGGTGTTGAACCGTAGTTTTCCTAAAACCTTTGCCTTGAATTTATTGCAAAAAGATATTGGCATAGGCTTAGATTTAGCACAACAGCAAAATTCAAACGTGCCAATTTTTGAAAGTATTCAAGCGTTGTTTAAAGAAACTCCAACAGCGCAAGCCGAGCAGATGGATTTTACCGCGGCTGTGTCTGTACTCGAACAATGGAACCAAACGACATTAGAAGCCTAAAGTTGAAATGGCATAAGGACATGCCAAAATCTTCATCGTGAAATAGATGCATTAAAAGAGAAATCAACAGAAATTTTCAACTGTATTCTGTATTTGCTAAAAATTGGTTGTATGATGATTTAGTTATAAATAGTGAATAAACTTAGGGATATAACATGACGACTGATTCAGCCTTTCCAACACCCAATAATTTAGGGATTGCAGTTTATAGTAACAATGCAGAAGCGATTGGTAATACACCATTAGTACGCATTAATCGCGTTATTTCTGGTGGCGCGAATGTGTTTGCCAAAGTTGAAAGCCGAAACCCTGCTTTTTCAGTGAAATGCCGTATTGGTGTGGCACTGATTGCAGATGCAGAAAAACGTGGCGTATTAAAAGCGGGCATGCATATTGTAGAACCGACCAGTGGTAATACGGGTATTGCTTTAGCATTTGTTGCTGCGGCAAAAGGTTATGACATTACTTTAACCATGCCAGCGAGCATGAGTATTGAACGCCGTAAAGTGTTAAAAGCATTGGGTGCAAACTTAGTATTGACCGAGCCAGCTAAAGGTATGAAAGGTGCTATAGATGAAGCTGTACGTTTAGCGGCTGAGCAGCCAGAGCTTTATTTCCTCCCGCAACAATTTGAAAATCCTGCAAACCCACAAATTCATGAAGATACAACGGGTCCTGAAATTTGGACAGCAACCAATGGTCAGGTCGATATTTTAGTTGCAGGTGTCGGTACAGGTGGCACAATTTCAGGAATTTCACGATTCTTTAAAAAAGTAAAAAACCAAGCATTGTATTCAGTTGCGGTAGAACCTGCTGAATCTGCAATTATTGGACAAACCAAACGTGGTGAAGCGATTACTCCTGCACCGCATAAGATTCAAGGCATTGGGGCAAACTTTATTCCGAAGAACTTAGACCTTGATTTGGTGGATGAGGTTGTGGCAATTACCAGTCAAGATGCAATTGATTGGGCGCGTAAAATTGCGACTCAAGAAGGGATTTTAGTGGGTATTTCAAGTGGTGCAGCGATGGCAGCAGCAGCACAATTGGCAGCGCGTCCTGAAAATGCTGGCAAAAACATTGTGGTGATTTTACCTGACAGCGGTGAACGCTATCTATCTTCAGTTCTGTTTGAAGATATTTCTGCTGATTAAGTTGGTTTGATCTAAATGAAACGTAAATCAGCCGCTGTATAAGTGGCTGATTTATAGGTTATATTTGTTAAGCACAACGCGTTTGTAAATAGGCATTAGCATAATTTGATGGATTTTGACGGTCTAAACGTTGACTAATGTTTTGACTGGCTTGCATCAATGCTTCAACATCAATGCCAGTTTCAAAGCCCATACCATTGAGTAAATACAACAAATCTTCGGTACTGACGTTACCCGAAGCGCCTTTGGCATAAGGACAACCACCTAAACCCGCAATTGAAGAATCAAAAACACGAATGCCTTGTTCTAAGGATTGGTAAATATTGGCAATGGCCATGCCGTAGGTGTTGTGAAAATGTCCTGCCATGAATTGAGCATCTAATTCGCTTAAACAAGCTTCCCACATGTTTTTGACACGGTTGGGGGTTGCTGTACCGATGGTTTCACCCATAGAGACTTCATAACAGCCCATATCAAATAAACGGGTGACAACTTTGCTGACTTGTTTCGGATCAATCGCACCTTCATAAGGGCAATCAACCACGCAAGACACATAACCACGAACTTTTATGTCATGTTCTTTGGCTGCTTTTAGGATGTCGGCAAATTTTTCAAAGCTTTCATCAATGGAACAATTAATGTTTTTTTGCGTGAAGCTTTCAGAAGCTGCGGTAAACACCGCAACCTCTTTACAACCGACAGCCAAAGCAGATTCAAAACCCTTCATATTTGGCGTGAGCAAACTGAATTGAACATTCGGGTCCTTGGGCAATTGAGCATAGAGTTCATCACTCAATGCCATTTGTGGCACCCACTTCGGAGACACACAAGAACCGACTTCAATGGCTGTAAGTCCAGTTTGCATTAAATCCAGAATCAGGTGTTTCCGATCTTGAAGGGTGAGTGAGGTTTTCTCATTCTGCAAACCGTCACGTGGACCGACTTCGACAATTTTTACAAATTCAGTCATGCCACTTCCTCTGCTAAAGCTTGAAATTCAACCAGTTCATCACCTGCTTTGACTTGATCACCGGGTTGGAAGTAGGCCGAAGTAATCACACCATCGCGTGGAGCACGAATGGCGTATTCAATCTTCATGGCTTCTAAAGTGAGTAAGATGTCATCTTTTTTCACTTGTGAATTAGCTTCTACCAAGACTTGAGTAATCACGCCCGGCATTGGCGCTTTCAGATTGCCCTCATTTTGTTGAGTATCATCATGACCATAGTTTGGACGCATATAGGCAAACTTGTGCGTTTGACCATCTTTGAAAATGGTTAAGTGGTCTGCATCTACACTAAAGGCTAATTTCGATTGTTTGCCATTCAGATTGAGCTGACCTGAATGAGCATCAAGCAGTTGCCCTTGAATTGGGTATTCCTGACCTTGATAGTGTGCAACAAAGCCATTCTTAATCGCTGTAAAACGAACTTCTATGCTGTGTTGATTGAGCTGCAATTTAACGCTGTATTGTGTAGTGACATTGACACGCCAAAACGGTGCTGATGACCACACAGAATTCGCATTTTGCTGCTGATGAAAGCGTTTTAATAATTCAATAAATGCGGCAGAAACAATGGTTTCATCTGAAGCTGTTTCTGCATTCATTAAGAAAGCATCTTCACGTTGGATTAGGTTGGTATCCAGTTTGGCATTTTTAAATGAATCACAACGGATAATACGGTCTAAGAAGGCAATGTTATTGCCTAAACCTTCGACATGAAACTGACTTAAGGCATGGTGCATTTGAACCAATGCTGCTTCACGGTTTTCGCCCCAAACAATTAGCTTGGCAATCATTGGGTCGTAGAACGTGGTAATTTCATCGCCTTCAACAATTCCGCTATCCACACGTACATGCTGATTTTGATTTGGATAATGTAAATAACTAATTTGACCAATCGCAGGAAGGAAGCCTTTTTCAGGTTCTTCTGCATAAACCCGCGCTTCAATCGCATGACCATGAATGTGTAATTCATGTTGTTGCTTTGGTAAGGGTTCACCATAAGCCACGCGTAATTGCCACTCGACCAAGTCTTGTCCTGTGATCATTTCAGTTACAGGATGTTCTACTTGTAGGCGAGTATTCATTTCCATGAAATACGCCGTACCATCTTGTTCCACAATGAATTCCACTGTACCCGCACCAACATAATCTACTGCACGTGCAGCATCAATTGCAGCTTGGCGCATCGCCTCCAGTTTATGTTGTGGCATCAGTGGCGCAGGTGCTTCTTCCAGTACTTTCTGATGGCGACGTTGTACTGAACAATCACGTTCGAATAGGTGCACATAATTACCGTGGGTATCACCAAAAACTTGTACTTCAATATGGCGCGGTTGTATCACATAGCGTTCAATTAACACGTCATCATTGGCGAAACTCGATTTTGCTTCACTTTTACAAGATGCAAGTGAACTTAAAAAATCAGCTTCGCGTTCAACCAAACGCATCCCTTTACCACCACCGCCAGCACTGGCTTTAATTAACACTGGATAGCCAATTTGATCTGCTTGCTGTTTTAGGAAAGCTGCATCTTGATTGGTGCCATGATAACCCGGAGTTAAGGGCACACCAGCTTTTTCCATTAAAGCTTTAGAGGTCGCTTTTAGACCCATAGCTAAAATGGCAGCAACAGGAGGACCAATAAAGGTAATGTTGTTTTTTTCACAAGCTTCTGCAAACTGGTCATTTTCAGATAAAAAACCATAACCCGGATGAATCGCTTGTGCCCCTGTAGTTAGAGCTGCTTGAATAATACGATCAATCTGTAAATAGCTTTGAGAAGCAGGGGATTCACCAATATAAATGGCTTCGTCTGCTTGTTTGACATGTTGTGATTGAGCATCGGCATCTGAATAGACGGCAACTGTCGCAATGCCCATTTTTTTCGCAGTGCGAATAACACGACAGGCAATTTCACCACGGTTTGCAATTAGAATTTTTTCAAACATTGTTCTGTCCTTATTATCGTTATGCCGTTGCCTTAATCCAAGCTGGGCTATGTTTGTTTAAAAAAGCATTCAGTCCATTTTTTGCTTCTTCGCCTTGACGCACATGGGCAATATGTTGCGCGGTTTTAAGCAATAGGCTTTCATCGACACTTTGTTGATTCACCATATGAATCAGTTGCTTCGATGCAGCTTGTGCTTCAGGTCCACCTAATAATAAGGCTTGTATCATGTCATCAATTTTGGCATCAAGTAATTCAGGTGTGGTCACTTCATGGACTAAACCAATTTGTAGCGCTTGCTCAGCCGTAATACGTTCAGCCGTAAGAAAGTAACGTGAAGCCTGACGTGCGCCAATTGCACGAATTACATACGGACTAATGGTTGAGGGTGCCAATCCCAAACGAACTTCTGACGTTGCAAATTTTGCATCTGTACTGGCTACACAAATATCACAAGCCGAAGCAAGTCCCATACCTCCACCAAAGGCGATGCCTTGTACACGCGCAATGGTTGGTTGCTTTAAAGTTGCTAAGCTTTGCAGCATTTTCGCAAGTTTTAACGCATCTGCTTCATTGTCTGCTTGAGAGGCTTGTCCTGCTTGTTTCATCCAGTTTAAGTCAGCACCAGCAGAAAAGCTTTTACCACGACCCGCCAAAACCACCACGCGAATATCATTACGTTCATTCAACTGTTGAAAGCAGTGATGTAGTTCCTCAATCACTGTCGTGTTGAACGCATTATGAAGTTCAGCGCGATTGATCCAAACCGTTGCTACTTGCTGTTGCTGTTCGAGTTGTAAAAATTGATAGTCCATTTTTCACCCCTTACATGCGGAACACGCCGAACTTGGTTGGTTGAATTGGCGCCGTCAGTGCCGCAGCCAAACTTAAACCTAACACTTGACGAGACTGAGCAGGGTCAATTACGCCGTCATCCCACAAACGTGCAGAAGAGTAATATGGATGACCTTGACGTTCGTATTGATCACGAATGGGTTGTTTGAATTCATCTTCTGCATCGGCAGACCAAGATTCACCTTTTTGTTCAATTTGGTCACGTTTGATGGTCGAGAGTACACTCGCTGCTTGTTCGCCCCCCATCACCGAAATACGTGAATTTGGCCAAGTCCATAAAAAACGTGGGGAGTAGGCACGACCACACATGCCATAGTTTCCTGCGCCAAATGATCCACCAATAATCAAGGTCAGTTTAGGCACATTGGCGGTGGCGACGGCCATGACCAGTTTGGCACCGTGTTTAGCAATCCCTTCATTTTCGTACTGACGTCCGACCATAAAACCCGTGATGTTTTGTAAGAACAATAATGGAATATTGCGTTGTACACAAAGCTCGATAAAGTGCGCGCCTTTTTGTGCTGACTCAGAGAATAGAATGCCGTTATTGGCAATAATTCCGACAGGCATACCATAAATTTTGGCAAAGCCCGTAATTAAGGTTGTTCCAAAGCGTGCTTTAAATTCGTCTAAACGCGAACCATCGACAATACGGGCAATAATTTCACGCACATCAAAAGGTTTACGGGTATCACTTGGCACAATGCCGTAGAGTTCTTCGGCAGGGAAAAGTGGTTCTTCAATTGCTTCTGCTGTTTTATTCGGCTGAATATTTAAATTCGCTACAATATTTCGCGCAATCTGAAGGGCATGTTCATCATTCTCTGCCAAATGGTCAGCGACACCAGAAAGGCGGGTGTGTACATCACCTCCACCAAGGTCTTCGCTGCTGACCACTTCACCTGTTGCCGCTTTCACTAAGGGTGGACCACCCAAGAAAATCGTACCTTGGTTACGCACAATAATGGTTTCATCCGACATGGCAGGGACGTAAGCACCACCTGCGGTACAACTGCCCATCACGACGGCAATTTGAGCGATACCTAAGCTCGACATACGGGCTTGGTTATAGAAAATACGCCCAAAGTGATCACGATCTGGAAACACTTCATCTTGCATAGGTAAATATGCACCGCCTGAATCCACCAAATAAATGCAAGGCAAGCGGTTTTGTTCTGCAATTTCTTGTGCACGTAAATGCTTTTTCACCGTCAGTGGATAATAAGTTCCGCCTTTTACCGTTGCATCATTGGCAACGATCATGCAGGTGACACCATTCACTTGACCAATCCCAGCCACTACACCTGCAGCAGGAACATCATCAGGATAGACGTTATGTGCCGCCAATTGTCCAATTTCAAGGAAAGCGGTTCCTGCATCAATCAGTTGATCAATTCGATCACGCGCCAACAATTTGCCACGAGCAATATGTTTTTGGCGCGCGCTTTCACCACCACCTAAGGCAATTTTCTGGCTGATCTGTTTTAAATCTTGCACAAGATTCAACATCGTTGCCTGATTGTTTTTAAATTCTTCACTGCGGCTGTTCATTTTACTTTGCAGTTGGTTTAAATCTGAGCCTTGGTTTGCAAAAGTGATGTTTTGATTGCTCTGTTTTGGCATTTTCACCAGATTCAACTCTTCATGACCGCTTTGCATTTGGGTTTGTAATTGATTCATATAAACTTCCTTGTATAAAGTGAGCCAGAAGCATTAAGCCGTTTCGTTAAATAATTCACGACCGATTAACATGCGGCGGATTTCAGAAGTTCCTGCACCAATTTCATAAAGTTTTGCATCACGCCACAAACGACCTGCTGCAAATTCGTTGATATAGCCATTGCCACCCAATGCTTGAATGGTTTCACCTGCCATCCACGTGGCTTTTTCAGCAGCATAAAGAATGGCACTGGCAGCATCTTTTCTTAAGCTACGGCTATGTTCAGCTTTGTCGCATTCAGCACCCACTGCATACACAAGCGCTTTACAAGCTAACCAAGTTGAATACATATCAGCAATTTTGCCTTGCATGAGCTGGAATTCACCAAGCGCCTGCCCAAACTGTTTACGATCATGAATATAAGGAATCACGGTATCCATGCAAGCATCCATAATGCCAAGCGGACCAGCACTCAGTACCGCACGTTCATAGTCCAGACCACTCATCAGGACTTTTACGCCATTCCCCACACCACCTAACACGTTTTCTTTGGGTACTTTTACATTGTCAAAAAATAGTGGATAAGTATTTGAACCACGCATCCCTAATTTATCTAAATGGTTACCATAGCTAAAACCAGGCATGTCTTTTTCAACCAAGAATGCCGTCATGCCTTTAGCACCTGCTTGTAAATCGGTTTTGGCATAAACCACCAAGACATCGGCATCACCGCCATTGGTAATCCACATCTTTGAGCCATTTAATAGGTAATGATCGCCTTGTTCTTCTGCTTTTAATTTCATGCTGACCACATCAGAACCTGCATTCGGTTCAGACATTGCCAATGCACCGACAAATTCACCAGAAATAAGTTTAGGCAAATAACGTTGTTTTTGTTCTTCGTTACCATTTCGCTTAATTTGGTTCACACATAGGTTAGAATGTGCTCCGTAAGACAATCCTATAGCGGCAGATGCGCGTGAGATTTCTTGCATAACAATAATATGCGCTAAATAACCGAGGTTGGAACCACCATACTCTTCGCTTACTGTTAAACCATGTAAGCCCATGTCACCCATTTTCTTCCAAAGGTGTGCAGGGAATACATTGTCACGATCCACTTGTTGAGCAATTGGTGCAATTTCTTTTGCACAAAATGCAGCAACCGAATCACGCAGTGCGATTAATGTTTCATCTAAACCGAAACTTAAGGTTTGTAGATTAAGTTGTAATGGAACGTGTGCGTTCATGCTGTTCATCCTGAGGTTATATTTGTTGTCCAATAAGCATTGTTGTTGTGCTTGTAGTTTTACAATACATCTATTTTTTAAAAAAGTGAACTAAAATTCACAAAATGATTTACAATTCATTTTATCTGGATGAGAATAAGATTATGAGCTATAAAAGATCGACATTGATGCAAGAGCGAATGGAACAAAATCGACAGTCGATTTTGCAATCTGCGCGAGAACTTATTGCTCAAGGGGGATTTAAAGATGCCCAAATTCAAGCGATTGCGGAACGTGCAGGCGTTTCTAGTGGCTTGGTTTACCGCTATTTTGATAATAAAAGTGAAGTCTTAATTGAAGTGTTGTCTGAAGCGATTCAGCATGAGGTTCATATTTTGAATACGATTGCGAGCAGTGAAGAACTTACAGCACAACAAAAATTACATAAGGCAGTCACGACCTTTGTTAAGCGGGCACTGAATAGTCCTCAACTGTCGTATTCACTTATGTTTGAACCTGTAGATCCAATTATTGAACATGAGCGTTTTCGCAGTAAACAATTGATTAAGCAAAGCATTAACGAGATTCTTGCCGAAGGGAAAGTCAATGGTGAGTTTGGTTTTGAAGATTTAAATACGGTGGCGTTATGCATTGTCGGAAGTATGACTTTTGTCGTGATTGAACCTTTAAATCCATCTCGTAATGTGATGTTTGATCAAAACTACAAAGATTACTTTGTGAAACAGGTTGCAGACTTTTGTGTACAAGCTGTGCAATTACAGGAACGTAATTAGATAGTCTTATATGCAAAGGAGGGAAATCCGTACAAAGTAATCTCTGTGATCAAAATAAAACAGTAAGAATCAGAATTACAAAGAATCAAGGAGAGTGATTCAAATGACACAGGTACGGTTAAGCTATGCGTATGGAACCAGCAGTCAACCTTTACTGGGCATGACCATTGGTGAAAAATTTGATCAGGCATGCGTGCAATATGCAGATCAGGATGCTGTGGTCAGTGTGCATCAGAATGTACGGTTAAGCTATAAAGAGCTACAAGCACAGGTGAATGCTTTTGCTTGTAGCTTACTCAAACTGGGATTCAAAAAAGGCGATCGTCTTGCCATTTGGTCACCCAATTGTGTGGAATGGACCATCACTCAATTCGCTGCATTTAAAGCGGGTATTATTCTCGTTAACCTAAACACTGCGTATAAAAGTAACGAGCTAGAATACGTACTGAATAAGGTGTCGTGTAAAGGTTTAGTCATTGCATCGCAATTTAAAACCACCAATTATCAAGAGCTTTTATTAAAAATTGCACCTGAAATTCAAGAGGCTGAAAATAAATTATTAAGTTCACTACGCTTACCTCATTTAAAACACGTGATTAAAATTGATGATGCCGTGCATACAGGTATTCATCGTTTTCAAGATCTTTTGGGGCAACCTACAGCAAAACAACTTGATCATTTAGAAGGGGTTGCAAGTGAGTTGCAGTTTGATGAAACCATTAATATTCAGTTTACTTCTGGGACGACGGGCAACCCGAAAGGCACCATGCTTACGCACAATAACATTTTAAATAATGGTTATTTTGTCGGTGAAGCGATTCATTTAACTCCGCAAGATCGCGTGTGTATTTCAGTCCCTTTGTTTCATTGTTTTGGCATGGTGATGGGGAATTTAGCCTGTATTACACATGGCTCAACCATGGTCTACCCATCGGCTGTGTTTAATCCTTTAGATAGTTTAAAAGCCATTCAGCAAGAAAAATGTACAGCAGCTTATGGTGTGCCCACCATGTTCATTGCCACTTTAGAGCATGAACAATTCAATGACTTTGATTTGAGTAGCTTACGTACAGGCATTATGGCAGGTAGCCCGTGTCCGCGCGAAATCATGCAACGTGTCATGGAGCGAATGCACATGACGGAAATTACCATTTGTTATGGCATGACCGAAACAGCACCTGTGAGTGCACAAAGCTCGACCAGTGATACGGTTGAACAACGTGTCGGTACAGTAGGTCGTGTACATCCGCATTTAGAAATCAAAATTGTGGATGAAGCAGGCAAAGTCGTGCCGCGCGGCAAACTCGGGGAACTCTGTGTTCGTGGTTATTCAGTGATGTTGGGCTATTGGGAAGATGGTGAAAAAACCCAAGAAGTGATTGATAACGCACGCTGGATGCACACAGGTGATATTGCTGAAATGGATGATGATGGCTTTGTAAAAATTAAAGGTCGCATCAAAGATGTGGTGATTCGCGGTGGTGAAAATCTGTTCCCGAAAGAAATTGAAGATTTCTTATATACCCATCCAGATGTCAGCGATGTACAGGTGATTGGTCTGCCAGATGCACGTTATGGTGAAGAACTATGTGCTTGCATCATTTTGCATGAGCACCATGAAACCACAGAAGAAAGTATTCGACGTTACTGTGCTGAACATATTTCACATAATAAAGTGCCACGTTATGTGCGTTTCTTTACCGAGTTTCCAATGACCGCTTCAGGTAAAGCACAAAAATTTCGACTTCAAGAATTCATGCGTAAAGAGCTGAATTTACTGGAAGATATTGCATAACGTAATCATCTGACTCGGAGTTTCCCTTTACTCTGCTTTAGGGTAAAGGGAGAAAACGAAAAAGTCTGAATAAATCAAATAGAATAAGGAAATCATGATGCAACTTCGTCACGATTGGACTCGCACAGAAATACAAAATCTATATCAGCAACCCTTTTTAGATTTGGTTTTTCAGGCACAACAAGTACATCGACAAAATTTTAATGCGAACCAGATTCAAGTCAGCACTTTGCTTTCTATTAAAACAGGAAAATGTCCTGAAGATTGCAAATATTGTTCGCAATCTGCACGTTATGATTCAAAACTAGAAGCAGAAAAGCGTATTGCTGTAGACAAGGTCATTAGCGAAGCCAAAGAAGCATTAGCGTCTGGTTCTTCTCGCTTCTGTATGGGGGCTGCATGGCGTAACCCGCATGAGCGCGATATGCCTTATGTACTAGAAATGGTTCGTGAAGTAAAAGCTTTAGGTTTAGAAACGTGCATGACTTTAGGCATGTTAAATCAGTCTCAGGCTGAACGCTTAAAACAAGCAGGTTTAGACTATTACAACCATAATTTAGATACCTCACGGGAACACTATCCCAATATCATCAGTACCCGTACTTTCGATGATCGTTTAAATACGCTTGAATATGTACGTGGTGCAGGCATGAAAGTCTGTAGCGGCGGTATTGTGGGTTTGGGTGAAGACACTGCCGATCGTATTGGTCTATTACTTGAACTTGCGACTTTACCTATTCACCCAGAATCCGTGCCAATTAACATGCTTGTTCCAATTGAAGGCACGCCATTGGCAGATGTTGAAAAACTTGATGTCACTGAATGGATTCGTACCATTGCTGTTGCACGTATTATTATGCCAAAAAGCTATATTCGTCTTTCTGCGGGTCGGGAGTCTTTAACTAACAGTGATCAGGCCTTGGCATTCATGGCAGGTGCAAATTCCATTTTCTCGGGTGAAAAACTGCTGACGACGCCTAATGTCGCACAGGGCAAAGATCAACAATTATTTCAAAAATTAGGTTTAACGGTTGAGAGACCAAAACCATCCATTGCGGAACTGACTTTGGATGCAATGTCGGTAGCTTAAGCAAAATCTGAAAGCAGCACGCAATGATGAAAAAGCATTTAGCACATTCATATCATCTACATAACAATTAAATAGAGTGCAACATGGCGAAAGACTTTAATAACCAACAAGTGGTGGATGGATACGATGAACATATCCGCAAGCTTATTCCAGGCTATGAGTTAACGCATCAGCAAGTCGATGCCATTTTAACTCATCATTATGCCGAACAAGAACATGTAGATATTTTGGTGGTGGGCTGTGGAACAGGATATGAAATTCAATATTTGGCGCAAAAGCATCCAACTTGGAACTTTACTGCGCTAGATCCATCGCATGTCATGTTATGTAAGGCAAAGCAACATCTAGAAAAGCAAGGTGTTTTAAGCCGTATTCGCTTTATTCATGGCGATACAAAATCTATCGGCACAACTCATACTTTTGACGCAGTATTATCCATTCTGGTGGCTCATTTTATTCCATTGGAATCAAAGCAAAACTTCTTTAAAGACATCTTTACTCAACTAAAGCCCAATGGGATGCTGCTGACTTATGACTTAATGAAAGAAACAGAAGCCCATGAAATTTTTGTACTGAAGCAACTTTGTGAAAATAATGGCTTAACAGAAGGTCAGAGTGAAAAAATGGTTGAACGTTTACAGCAAGATTTTTTCTTGGTCTCGCCAAGAATGGGGCAGCAGCTCTTATCCAATGTTGGCTTTAAAAAGGTTAAAACCTACAGCCAAATTCTAAATTATTACGGATTTTGTGCAGTGAAATAATGCTCATTGAAACAACAAACTTAATTTAGGAATACACAAAAGAATAAGGATATGAATATGCCTGCTTATTATCGTTTAATACAACGCGAACAACATGTGGATGGAAGTGTAACTGCACATTATCAATCAAATATTCATGCACAAGGCGCTTGGAATCCGCATGAGCAACATATGGCACCTGCAACAGGCGTAATTTGTGCAGAATTGGAACAATTTTTACCTCGAGATGACATGCGAATAGGGCGTATTAGTCTCGATATTTTTGGTCTAATTGGATTTGGCGATTTTAGTATTACCACACGTTTGATTCGAGGTGGAAAAACCATTGAGCTGATTGAAAGCGAAATGCAAGCCAATGGTAAAACCTGTATTGTGGCCCGTGCATGGAAAATGCTCACCCAAGACACGCATAGTATTGCGGGACTTGAAGATCAAAAAGTTCTACATCCAGAGCAATTACCTGTTTGGGATGGCATGAAGTGCTGGCCAGGCGGTTATATTCAGAGTATTGAAACCCGTGCTGAAGCGTCCCGCAGAGCAGGAAAAGGACTCGTTTGGCTCACCAACCCATGTAATATGGTGGAAGGTAAAACCACATCAGATTTTGTCAAACTCATGGGTATGGTGGATACTGCAAATGGTGTTGTGCCACGCCAAGACCCTCAAGCGGGCTGGGCATTTCCAAATTTAGATTTGCAAATTCATTTGTATCGTATTCCTCAGGGACAATGGTTAGGTTTAGACGTCGAACAGCAATATGGTACAGATGGCATTGGTTTGACCAGTGCAGTCCTGCATGATGTACATGGCCCCTTTGGTCGCAGCGAACAAATCTTAACCTTGCGAAAACTTTAATCTAAGCCATAAAAGCTAAAGTTGAATGATACATTGCTGACTTAAATTTTTAAGCTCAGCATGATTCACTTGAACATTGCTCCATTTCGCCATTTGCTGAATCAGCCATTCAAAATCTTCAACTTTAGGGGTGGCTGTATCTTCTATGAAATTTCGAATAATATTTTGAATTTTATAAAATTCTTGAACGTGGATACGATCGGAACATTCAAATTGTAAAACCTCATATTCGGTTAATAATGCCCAAATTTGGCTAAAATCCTGCATGGTTTTGATTTCACGCTGGGCTTTTTGAATGGCTTGAGTAATCGCTTTTAAGGTATTCGGATGGGCTGTCGCCCATTCTTTGGTCACAGCTAACACTTTATCGGCAACTTCAGGAATAATATTCTGGCTAGAAGCCACAATTTGACTCAATCCTAAGACTTCACCTTGCGTATTCCAAGGTTCCCCGACACAAAACCCATCAATCACCTGATTATTTAAGGCTTCTACCATATAAGGTGGCGGTAAAATTCTGAGTTTAATGCTTTGGGCTAATTCTGCATCTGCCAGTGCGAGCCATTCACGAATACAAAAATGATGAATGGAATTGGCAAATACATGTGCCAATTGAATATTTTGCCCGTGTTGAATCGCGGTCACAACTTTAGCTGCGACTTCCTTTGCGGTGTCATTATGGGTAATGCCCAGATCAAAACATAATTTTTGACTTAAACTGATATAAGCGCGATTTACACTTAAAACCAAAGGGGTTTGAAATGGAATGCCAATATGATCTGTACCGATTGAGGCTGCAGGTAAAATACCTGATAAACAGTGTGCTGCATCTAATAATCCAAAAGCCAAACGGTCTCGCAAACTGGCCCAAGAGGCTTCTTTAACCAGTGTGACATTTAATCCAAGTTCATCAAAATAACCACGATGTTTTGCCCAAAGTATGGAAATACAATCGAGCAATGGAATATAGCCAAGTTGAATATGTGTTTTTTCTAATGTAGCCATAGCTTAATCCTTCAACTTGGTTTGTAGTAATTCTTGCGCATCGAGTAGGCGACGCGCCATTTCTCCCATGGTAATCCGATGGCTCATGGCATTTTTACGGAGTAACTGAAATGCTTGATCTTCAGTGAGTTGATGCAGTTGCATCAAAAGAACTTTGGCTTTTTCGACATCTTTCCGATCGGCGAGTTTACTTTTGGTCTCTTTCAAATCTGCCAGTAATTTCTTATGTTTTTTGAACTGCTCAATCGAGATCTCTAAAATACTGTCCAATTTTGCAGGATCAATACCATCGACAATATAAGCGGTAATTCCAGCATCAATGGCACTCTTAATCATCTCTTTTTGGCTATTTTGGGTAAATAGCACAGTCGGTAAATCAAACTGACTCACACAACTTTCAATAATGTCACGATGTGGATGATCCATATCCAGCAAAATGACATCGGCCTGCAAATGTTCTAATTTGAACATATTTAAATGATCGATGGTTAAGCAGGCCACCACATCAAAATCGTGCTGAAGCAGTGAATCTTTTATATAGTTGGCACGATCTTGATCATCATCAATCAGGGCAATTTTAAGCTTTGGCATATTTGAGCGATCGCTATTGGGCTGCTAATCAGGGCAGAACTGATGTTTATTTTGTAGCATTAGTAAGCAATAAACATGCCGATGTGCCATTTTGGTGATTAAACATACAAAATAATACAAATAAGCAAATTCTAAAATTCATCTGTGCACCATTACAAAGCAAAATGTGCAATTTCGTGGCAAAAACTCACATGATGGGGTGTTTCGATAGTAATCATTCAATCTTTGAGATTGAGCATAATTTCAGCACTAATATAAAAAACAATCGTTATTTATAAAATTATCTAACTAAAACAGTATCTTAATTGAATAACACCAATATTGGCATAGCAATTGCATTATTCATCTTGAGTCAAAGACGACTCTTAAAAAATTTGTAAGACGGCCAACGATGTCCGTTCTGATCGACCTGTAAAGCAGATCACTCTGCCGAGCAGGAATTTATATACGTTCAGTTCAGGAAGGAGAGGGTTATGTCTTCAAATTTATATGAGAAAAAAGCCACAACAATAAGTCTTTTTAATTTTAAGACTTCAGCGATGCGGGCCTTCCACATGAGTTGGCTCGCTTTTTTTGTCTGCTTCTTTGCATGGTTTGCCTGTGCACCGCTCATGCCTGTCATTGCAGGCGAATTTCATCTAACTAAAGATCAAATTGCGAATATTAATATTGCAGCCGTTGCGATTACGATTTTGGTTCGCTTGATTGTTGGTCCACTCTGTGACAAATACGGTCCACGCAAAACTTATACTACTTTACTTATTCTTGGCAGCATTCCTGTATTTGGTGTTGCATCGGCCAACAGTTATGAATCTTTTCTATTCTTTAGATTGCTCATCGGTGCAATTGGCGCAAGTTTCGTCATCACTCAATACCATACTAGCATTATGTTTGCCCCGAATGTTGTCGGGACTGCAAATGCTACTACTGCGGGTTGGGGAAATGCGGGGGGCGGTGCCACTCAAGCTTTAATGCCACTGCTACTTTCAGCTTTAGTGATGTTCGGTGTCGAACAAGCTATGGGGTGGAGAATTGCCTTACTTGTTCCTGGTGTCATGATGTTGATTGTGGGCGGGCTGTACTGGAAATACACACAAGATTGTCCGCAAGGCAACTTTAAGGAATTACGTGCTCAAGGCATTCAAGTTGGTAGCGAGAAAAAAGGTGGCCTAAACATCTTAATGCATGCAGCCCGTAACTATCGTGTCTGGATTCTATTTGGCTCTTATGCCGCATGTTTTGGTATCGAAATTTTCATTCATAACATTGTCGCTATGTACTACGTGGAAAACTTTGGCTTTGGACTAAAAGAAGCAGGTTTGGCTGCGGGTATTTTTGGACTTTTGGCACTGTTTGCCCGTGCTCTGGGTGGCATTATTTCGGACAAGGTTGCAACTAAAAAAGGCTTGGATGGGCGCACTAAAGTCTTGTTCGGCATGATCCTGATGGAAGGTTTGTTCCTGATTGTATTCTCACAAATGAACACTGCGGTATTGGCCATTTTAACCATGACGGTGTTTGCTTTGTTTACTCACATGGCTTGCGGTGCGACCTATGCACTGGTGCCATTTATTGATCGTGATGCCTTAGGCGGAGTTGCAGGTATTATCGGTGCGGGGGGCAACGTGGGTGCGGTTGCAGCAGGTTTCCTACTTAAAGGTGTCTTAGATATTCAAACTTGCCTCATGGTTCTGGGTGGATTGGTGGTGATTGCAGCAAGTTTTGTGCTCATGATTCGCTTTTCGGTCGAACATAAAGAGAAAGAACAACGTTTATTTGAGCAAGCCGTGCTTGATCGTAACAACATGGCATAAGTAAAAAAAATTTAAGGAGAAAGAATATGAAACTACTTATGATTGGTCACGGTATGGTCGGGCACAAGTTCATTGAGAGTGTACTTGAGCAGGCAGGTGACGAAGTAGAAATTACCATTTTGGCAGAAGAACCACGTTTGGCATATGACCGCGTGCATTTAACTGAATACTTTTCTGGAAAAAGTGCAAAAGATTTATCACTTGCACGTGCAGACTTTGCCGATGCCTATGGAATTGACCTACGTTTAAATACCAAAGCTACTGCAATTGATCCAGAAAATAAATTGGTGACCACCAATCAGGGTGAAACACTTAGCTATGACAAATTGGTTTTAGCCACAGGTTCTTATGCTTTTGTACCGCCAATTCCGGGTAATGAACGTCAAAACTGTTTTGTTTACCGTACCATCGAAGACTTAGATGCTATTAAAGCTGCAAGTTTAAATGCAAAAACAGGTGTGGTGATTGGTGGTGGCTTATTGGGACTTGAAGCAGCAAAAGCACTTTGTGACCTGAACCTAGAAACGCATGTGGTGGAATTTGCGCCACGCTTAATGGCCGTGCAAATTGATGACTTAGGCGGCAAAGTACTACGCACTAAAATTGAAAACCTCGGGGTTAAAGTTCACACCCAAAAAGCCACTCAATGTATTGAAGATGGGGCATCCGCAGTTCATGTAATGAAATTTGGCGATGGCTCAGAACTCGAAACGGATATCGTTTTATTCTCGGCAGGCATACGCCCACGCGATGAACTGGCACGCTCAAGCGGTTTAGCCATTGGCGAGCGTGGCGGTATTGTCATTAATGATTATTGCCAAACCAGTCATGACGATATTTATGCCATTGGTGAGTGTGCGCTTTGGAACAATAAAATCTTTGGTTTAGTGGCACCGGGCTATGACATGGCACGTATTGCAGCCAAGCATATGATGCAGCAAGAATGTAATATTTTCGCTGGTGCAGACATGAGCACTAAATTGAAGTTAATGGGTGTAGATGTCGCATCCATCGGTGATGCACATGCCATGACTCCAAATTCGTTAAGCTATTTCTATGCCGATGAAGCTGCATTGGTATATAAGAAAATTGTGGTCAATGCAGAAAAAACCAAACTTTTGGGCGCGGTATTGGTGGGTGATGCCAAAGAATATAGCGACTTGCTGCAAATGATGTTGAATGGTCTGGCATTACCTGAAGTCCCAGAAAGCCTTATCATGCCAGGGTTTACCGACTCAGGTGCCAAAGCAGGCGGCAGTGGCGTCGATTTACTGCCAGACAGTGCGACGATATGTTCATGTAATAACGTATCGAAAGCCGATATTTGTCAAGCGATTAGTGACGGCTCGACCTCTTTGGGGGCATTAAAGAAATGTACCAAAGCTGCGACGGCTTGTGGGGGGTGTGCACCATTAGTAACGCAGGTATTGAAATCTGAATTACAACGTCAAGGCGTCACGGTCAACAATCATATTTGCGAACACTTCCCGTACTCGCGCCAAGAGCTGTATCACTTGGTTCGTGTGAATGAAATTAAAACCTTCGATGACCTGATTCACCAGCATGGGCATGGTTTGGGTTGTGATATTTGTAAACCAACGGCTGCAAACATCTTGGCTTCTTGCTGGAATGATTTTGTACTTGAACCAAGTCATGCAGGCTTGCAAGACAGTAACGACTACTACTTAGGAAATATCCAAAAAGATGGTTCTTACTCCGTTGTACCACGTATGGCAGGGGGTGAAGTCACACCAGATGGCTTAATTGCTGTAGGTCAAATTGCTAAAAAATACAACCTGTACACCAAAATTACGGGCGGACAACGTGTTGATATGTTTGGCGCACAAGTGCATCAACTGCCGTTGATTTGGGAAGAGTTGAATGCCGCAGGTTTTGAGTCTGGTCATGCTTACGGTAAATCATTACGTACGGTTAAATCTTGTGTTGGCAGTACATGGTGCCGTTATGGTGTAGATGATTCAGTCGGTTTGGCCATTTTCCTCGAAAACCGCTACAAAGGTTTACGCTCACCACATAAATTAAAAATGGCAGTTTCGGGTTGTACCCGTGAGTGTGCAGAAGCTCAAGGTAAAGATGTAGGCGTGATTGCCACTGAAAAAGGTTGGAACCTTTATGTTTGTGGTAACGGCGGCATGAAACCACGCCATGCAGAACTAATCGCATCTGACTTAGATACCGAAATGCTGATTCGCTATATCGACCGTTTCTTTATGTTCTACATTCAAACCGCAGATCGTTTACAACGCACCAGCGTATGGCGCGACAACATGGAAGGTGGTTTGGATTATCTGAAATCTGTGATTATTGAAGATTCACTGGGTTTAGCCACAGAACTAGAACGTCGTATGCAGCACATTGTTGGAACCTATCAAGATGAATGGCGTACTGCGGTTGAGAACCCTGAAATTCGTAAACGTTTCCAAACCTATATCAATGCCAATGCTGAGCAGCAAGCTGATCCGCATATTCAATTTACCCAAGAACGCGGACAAATTCGCCCATTAAACAGCGCAGAACGCGCTGAAGACCGTATTCCAATGGTTGAAGCATAATAAGGAGAACATAAATGACTATTTTAAATGATAAAAATATGCTTCCAGATCAAAACTGGGTTGAGGTCTGTGATTTAAATGACATCACCCCGAATACGGGCGTAGGGGCTTTGGTTGAAGGACAAGCGATCGCTTTGTTCCGTGTAGGGACAGAGAAACGCGTTTATGCGCTGAGCAATAAAGACCCTTTCAGCCAAGCCAATGTCATGAGCCGTGGCATTATTGGCGACTTGCAAGGTGAACGCGTCATCGCATCACCCATTTATAAGCAGCATTTTAGTTTAGCCACTGGACGTTGCTTAGAAGATAAAGATCAAAAACTACTGGTGTTCCCAACCAAAATTCAGGATGGACGTGTTTGGGTGAGTCCAACAGCGCAAAAAACCTATATCACCAACAATGGGCCTTCTTCAGAAAAAATGCAGTTGGTTTTGGTTGGAAATGGTTTGGCAGGTATGCGTTGTCTTGAAGATTTATTGGATATGGCACCAGATCGTTATGAAATTACCGTAATTGGTGAAGAACCGTGGGGTAACTATAACCGCATTATGCTGTCGCCCGTGTTATCAGGTGAAAAAACCGTAGAAGACATTATGTTGCATCCACACGCATGGTATAGCGACAAAGGTATGCGTTTTATTGCAGATGATCCTGCCGTGAAAATAGATCGTCCACGCAAACAAGTACATACCCAAACAGGCATTGTGGTGGATTATGACCGACTCATTTTAGCCACAGGGTCTAAACCTTTTGTGCCGCCAGTAAAAGGCGCAGACCTAAAAGGCGTCGTAAGTTTCCGTGATATTTATGACGTCAAAACCATGCTGGAATATTGTGAAAACAAACCTAATGCAGTGGTGATTGGTGGTGGTTTACTCGGTTTAGAAGCTGCCTATGGCTTAAAACGCCGTGGTATGAATGTCACCGTTTTACATTTAATGAATCGAATTATGGAACGTCAACTGGATGATCGTGCCAGTCAAATGCTTCGTCATAGTATTGAGCAAAAAGGCATTCGGATTATTACCGAAGCCAATACTGAAGAGCTAATCGGTACTGATGGTCAAGTCAGCCAAGTGCGTTTAAAAGACGGTACCGTATTAGATGCAGATTTGGTGGTCTTTGCAGTCGGTATTCGCCCGAATATTGGCCTAGCGCAAAGCGCAGGACTCAGAACCAACCGTGGCGTCATGGTGAATGACACCATGCAAACTTTTGACCCAAGTATTTATGCAGTGGGTGAATGTATTGAACATCGCAGTCAAACCTTTGGTTTAGTCGAGCCTTTATGGGGACAAGCTTTTATTTGCGCGAGCCACTTGGCAGAACATGGCAGTCTGACCTTTAAAGCCCCAACGGTTCCAACCCAATTAAAAGTCAGTGGTGTCGATGTGTTTTCGGCAGGGAATTTTGAGCCTAAAGATGATTTTGAAGACATCATTTTAAATGATGAAAAACGTCAAATTTATAAGCGCATCATTATTCAACAGGACAAAGTCATTGGAGCTGTTTTGTTTGGAGATACGGAAGATGGTGCTTGGTATGCCGAATTAATTGCAGATCAAACCCCAATTTCCAACATTCGCAATAAGCTGCTTTTTGGTCGGGATTTTGCATTAAAAAAAGTAGGCTAATTCAACAACCATTATATTTTTGCTGCCATGAGTTTAAACCTAAGAAGAGGGAGCACCGTATGACCAGTATTCCATTTGTGGAACTCCAAAGTTCGACTGCTCCAGTCACCGAGAGCACAAAAACCACCTGTCCGTACTGTGGTGTGGGTTGTGGTGTAGTTGCACATGTCAAACATACGGCGCAAGGTCAAGTTGTGAGTGTAGAGGGGGATGCATCACATCCCTCCAACTATGGAAAATTGTGTATTAAAGGCAGTAATTTGGCGGATACCCTTGGCTTAGAAACGCGTTTATTACAGCCCATGCTCGGAAGAAATACACAGCAAAAAATCACAACTTGGGATACTGCACTCAATCAAATTGCACAGCAATTCCAAAGCTGTATAGAGCAATATGGGGCTGAAAGCATTGCATTTTATGTATCGGGGCAATTACTGACCGAAGATTACTATGTGGTGAATAAATTCGTGAAAGGCTACTTAGGTACAGCCAATATTGATACCAATTCCCGTCTATGTATGTCGTCTGCTGTGGCCGCACATAAACGGGCTTTTGGTGAAGACATTGTTCCTGCCAGTTATCAGGATTTTGAACAAACCGATATGGTGGTTTTGGTGGGTTCAAATACGGCGTGGTGTCATCCCGTATTGTATCAACGGATTATGCAAGCCAAAGCCGAACGCGATATTTTTGTGGTTGTGATTGATCCACGTTTTACCAGTACTTGTGAACAAGCCGATTTACATTTGCCCATTCTTCCAGGGCAAGATATTTCTCTCTTTAATGGACTCCTACAATATTTACATCAAAATGGGTGTGCTGATCAATCCTTTATTGATGCATATACGCAAGGTATTGACGCTGCTTTGCAGAGCAGCCAAGCAGAACAAAATCCAGAAGATGTCGCAAAACAAACAGGAATTACACTGGAGAAATTACAACAGTTTTATGCAAAATTTGCACAGACTGAACGAGTAATGACCCTATTTTCAATGGGGGTCAATCAGTCTTCGCAAGGCGTGAATAAAGCCAATGCCATTACCAATTGCCATTTATATAGTGGAAAAATTGGGAAAATTGGGGCAGCACCATTTTCAATGACAGGTCAGCCGAATGCGATGGGTGGCCGTGAAGTGGGTGGTTTAGCCAATATGTTGGCAGCTCATTTAGATATTGATAACCCTCAACATCAGCAATTGGTACAAAACTTTTGGCAAAGTCCCGTCATTGCTAAATCTGCTGGATTAAAAGCAGTTGATTTATTTGAAGCCGTTGAAAGTGGTAAAATTAAAGCGCTTTGGATTATGGCCACCAATCCTGTGGTGAGTTTACCCAATGCAGATCAGGTCAAACGTGCCTTAGAAAAATGTCCTTTTGTGGTGGTTTCGGATATTTGCCAGAACACCGATACGACAGCATTTGCCGATGTTTTACTGCCCGCTTTAGGTTGGGGAGAAAAAGATGGCACGGTGACCAATTCTGAGCGACGTATTTCCAGACAACGGGCATTTTTAGATGCGCCGGGAACGGCTAAAGCAGACTGGTGGACAGTTTCGCAAGTGGCAAAAAGAATGGGATTTTCTGGTTTTAATTTTGAAAATGTCAGCGAAATATTTAACGAGCATGCACAACTTTCAGCCAGTGAAAATGTACCCTTAGCACAACGTGATGAATCAAAGACTTTC
The DNA here is from genome assembly GCF_004331035.1 of Acinetobacter sp. ANC 4910. GTDB lineage: Bacteria > Pseudomonadota > Gammaproteobacteria > Pseudomonadales > Moraxellaceae > Acinetobacter. Next base: position 77,186 of record NZ_SJNT01000009.1, on the reverse strand, counting down.
CGTTATTTTAATTTACAAGGTTTAACAGGGCTAACGGAACAAGAATACGATGATCTCAATCCCATTCAGTGGCCAGTATGGGATAAACAGCAGTCCATTGAAACAGTACGACATATCTATGCTAACGGGCAATTTAGCCATCCTGATGGTAAAGCCAAATTTATTGCTGTTGAAAATATTGCTCCTGTAAATGCCTGTACCAGTGAATATCCTCTGGCTTTGAATACAGGTCGTATTCGTGATCAGTGGCATACCATGAGTCGAACAGGCTTATCGGCCAACTTAAGTACGCATCGTGCAGAACCATTTTGTGAGATTCATGCACAGGATGCTTTGAAATATGGCTTGAAAGAAGGGGACTTGGTCGAAGTGTCTTCGACTTGGGGACGCTGTGTCTTAAAAACTTCTATTTCGCAAGGTATCCGTCGTGGGCAAATTTTTGCTCCCATCCATTGGAACGATCAAGTCGCTTCAGATGCCCGCATTGGTCGAGTGGTCAATCCTGTGGTAGATGCTATTTCAGGTGAGCCAGAATTTAAGCACACACCCGTGATGCTACAACCTTTTTATACTCAATGGCAGGGCGTATTTTATGCTCGCAATGAGTACGCCGCTATGGTCAAGGCCTCTATGGAGGCCTGTGTGTGGTGGACCAAAGTAACTACTGCCAAAGCTGTTCGTTATGAACTGGCAGACCGCCGTAAATACGATGACATTACCAAACATTTAAAAGAACTTTTACCGTTTCAAGATGAAAGTTTTGAATGGTTAAATGTCGACGATCATTCGGCACAAATCAGTCATAGCATTGTCTTAAAAGATGGCATTTTGATAGCCAGTTTATATATTGCCCCACGTGCTTTACTGCCAGACCGAGACTGGGTTGCAGGATTATTTAAGCGTGAACGATTGAGTGCCATGCACCGTAAAGCGTTATTGGCGGGTCAACCTATTTCGATGAACAACAATGAAGGCCCATTGGTGTGTAGTTGCTTTAAAGTGGGTAAAAATCGAATTATTGAAACTATTAAAGAGAAAAACATTAGCAATGAAAAGCAAGTTACAGCTTGCTTAAAAGCAGGAGGCAATTGTGGTTCTTGCCTACCTGAAATTCGCGGCTTAATTAAAGCCTGTCAAACGGAGGATGTGGAATGATTCAAACTTATCCTACCACTGATCTTGTCATTCTTGCAGGAGGACAAGCGCGACGTATGAATGGGATGAATAAACTTTTACAAACTTTTGATGATCAGATTCAGCTTTTAAAAATTCATCAAACCCTAAAACATAAAGTGAATTCTATCTGGGTGAATAGTCATCGTGACTATTCACTTTACCGCGCATTGGTACCGAGCATTGCCTATTATCAAGATGAGGAATCTGGGTTTTTAGGTCCACTGATGGGCATGAAAAGCGCTTGGACACATGTCCCATCGGACTATGTTCTATTTATTCCTTGCGATGTGACCTATATTCCATCCCGTGTACTTGAGAAACTTCATGCCGTACTGGCAAAAAGTGCACAGGCAGAAGTAGCTTATGTCGAATTGAATGGACGCGCACTATATCCCTTCTGTTTGTTAAAACGCAGTGCGTTAGAGCAATTAAACCGAAACATTGAACTAAAACAGTTCAGTCTAAAAAAGTGTTTTGCTGAACTGCACCCTCAAGTTGCACGGTTTAATCATAAAAACCTATTTTTTCACAGTATTAACTCACTTGATGAACTACAACAGTACCAACAATTAAAATTTCTTAACTAAACCCAGAGATAGCACAAAGTTGGAACACTTATTGCTAATTAATTCATAGCTATGAGCACAATGAAAGTGCAATCGGTAAATAAGCACAATCATTGTGCAATCGGTCATTCCCAACTGGAATAACACGTATGACAATATCAACACTTAAAACAAGGGCTGCTTTTATTGACCAATTTGGTCGCAGCAAGCGTAAACTCAGAATTTCAGTGACCGATCGCTGTAATTTTAAGTGTGTTTATTGCATGCCTGAACATCCAGAATGGATGAAAAAACATCAGATTTTGAGTTTTGAGGCATTGTTTCAGTTTTGCCAATTTATGGTGCAAAACGGGATTGAACATATTCGCATTACAGGTGGAGAACCTTTAATGCGTCAGGGTGTTGTACATTTTGTTGCAGAACTGCAAAAACTGAAAAAAATAGGGCTGAAACAAATTTCGATGACCAGCAATGGTCATTACTTAAAAAAATATGCACAGGATTTAAAACTCGCGGGGCTAGACAATATTAATGTCAGTTTAGACAGTTTAGATGCAACACAGTTCTTTCAGCTTACCCAAAAACAGCTTCAACCTGTATTGGAAGGCATTCAGGCTGCTTTAGAGGTCGGTTTACCTCTTAAAATCAATAGTGTACTGATACAAGGCCAAAATGAAGACCAAATTATTCCCTTGGCGCAATGGGCAAAAGACCTCGCTATTCCACTGCGTTTTATTGAATTTATGCCTTTGGATGGAGACCGACATTGGAACGCTGAACATGTGGTCAGTGAACAGCAAATTTTAGATATGCTTGCAACCAAATTCAGCATAAAACCCTTAACAGAGCATACGCGTAGCCCAGCAAGACAGTATTGGGTCGACGGACATCAAATTGGCATTATCTCGACCATTACCCATGCTTTTTGTGGTGAGTGTGATCGCGTTAGGCTTACTGCTCAAGGCGAGTTTTATAACTGCCTGTTTGCCACACAGGGGCTAGCACTTAAACCTGAAATTGAGCAACTTCAGACAAAACAAAATGCAAGTCTGTTACAGCAGAAACTTGAATCTTATATCTGGAACAAAAAAGCAGGGTTTCATGCCATTCAGGCCCAGCAAACCCATAGAAAAATTAGTATGCACATGATCGGAGGTTAATATGTTGCAATCAAATTCAACCATCCAAATTAAAATTGAAGCTTATGGTGCCGTTGAAAAATTATTGCCTGAAAACCTTGTGATTTACAGCCCGCCCAATAGTGATATCGGGGTAGCCTTAAACCAAGTCATGTCACTTTATCCTGAAGCTAAAACCCTGATTGAGCGCTGTGCCTGTGCAGTGGGTGAAGACATTATCCCGCGTCATTTCACTATTGAACATGCAATGACACTCGTATTGCTATCGCCAGTGGCAGGGGGTTAAGTCAGATGAGCCTGAAGAATTTCCCACGAGTTCAAACCACCGCATTAACGCAAAGTGACTTTGATGGTATTCAACATTTTCCTGAATGTGGTGGCATTGGCATCTTTATCGGGACAGTACGTAATCACCATGAAGGCAAAGTGGTCAAAGCATTGAAATATACCGCTTATGCACCTGTTGCCGAAAAAATGATTCGTGCCATTGAGCAAGAAATTCAAGCCAAATACCAAGTGTCTTATGTTCGGGTGGTTCACCGCATTGGTGCTTTAGATATCGGCGATACTGCAATTATTGCCATGGCTTATGCAGCACATCGTCGAGAAGCCTTCCAAGCCTGTGAAGAAGCGGTGGAACGAGTCAAGCATGAAGTCCCTGTCTGGAAGGAAGAGTTTTATGTAGATGGTTCGAGCCAATATGTAGAAGGTTGCTGTATCCGTAAAGATCAGGATTATGTTGCCGTTACAACGCCTGTTGCGTCACAGACCCATCATGGATCATGCCAACACCATCATCACACAGCAACGGCAGCCGTTTAATATTTAGCAATAGGAAAGCATCATGAAAAATGTAGGCATGAAAGCCGAAAGCTATAGAACCGCAGTAGCAACAGGTATTTTGTATGCGCCTGCACATTGTATTGAACTGCTCCGCAATGGCAATACTGAAAAGGGCGATGCGCTAAAAACTGCCCGTATCGCAGGAATTCTTGCAGCAAAGCGTACTGATGAACTGATTCCCTTGTGTCATCCCTTACCCATTTACCGTGCAGATGTGGAATATGAACTATTTGAGCAGCATGTCTTAATTACGGCAACCGTTGAAACCATTGGCCCAACAGGCGTGGAAATGGAGGCTTTAACCGCGGTGAGTCTGGCAGGATTAACCCTCTATGACATGCTTAAACCACATTGCGAACCAGAAGATTTATGCTTAGACCAATGTAAACTGGCGAAGAAAAAAGGGGGCAAGTCTCACTATACTCGCGCACTAAAAGATGCCATTCCCGCGTCAATCATTGTCCTCTCCGATACTGTTGCCGCAGGCAAAAAGCCTGATACCGCAGGTTTAAATGTGTTGGAAATCCTTCAAGAAGCCAATTTTAAAGAGATTGCGTATCAGGTGATTCCAGACAGTCCTGAACAACTGTTGGCATTAATCGAACAGCAAAAAAATGAGTATCCTCTTATTCTGACCGTGGGTGGAACAGGGCTTGGTCCGAAAGATCTTACTGTAGAAACCCTACAGCCATTAATGAAACGAGAAATTCCGGGGTTGATGGAAGCCTCTCGTAGTTTTGGTCAGAAACGTACACCCTATGCAGCGCTTAGTCGTGGTGTTGCAGGTTATATCGACCAGAGTCTAGTGATCACTTTACCGGGAAGCCGTCAGGGTGCGAAAGAATCCCTCATTGCAATTCAACCTGCATTAATTCATCTGTTTGATGTACAGAAAAATATTCCCCATGCAGGAGGGTATCAATAATGTCGGGTTGTGGTGCTGAAACAGGATTGATGAGTGTAGATCAAGCCCTTGCGACGATGGTAGATCGAGTTCATACATTAGCCAGTGAAAGTATTCCATTGCAACAGGCATTGAATCGATACTTAGCAGCAGATATTCACTCTGAAATTGATTTGCCCTTGTTTAGTCAAAGTGCGGTTGATGGTTATGCCATATGTAGCAATCAGCCAATCCTAGAGAATTCCAAGTTTGAATTGATTGGTGAAATCCGAGCAGGGCAAGACACAAATTTGACCTTAAATCACGGACAGGCACTACGTATTTTCACAGGCGCAAAAATCCCTGAAGGTACAACAACAGTTGCAAGGCAAGAAATTGTCACATCATTGGGTCCTGATCAAATTCAAATCAATATCGCCTTAGAAATACATGCCGATATTCGTGATGCAGGAGAAGAATTGAGTCGTGGACAACGACTGGCAAACCAGGGACAGCATTTAAGTGTTGGGGCCATTGCTGCATTGGCGATGGCAGGAGTTCAACAGGTTGAAGTCTATCAATTTCCCAAAGTTGCTGTGGTCATTACTGGAGATGAAGTTGCTAAAACACTGGATGATTTTACTTCGGGTAAAATTTTTGATGCGAATGCCCCGTTAATCCAAGCATGGTTTGAACAACAGCAGCAAAACGTCAACATTTATCATGTCGAAGATACCAAACTGGCGCTACAACAATTGATTCAACAACTCAAACAAGAGTGCGACGTCATTTTGACCACGGGTGGAGTTTCGGTTGGGGATTATGACTTTGTGCGACCCGTTGCATTAGCGCAGGGCTTTCAGCAAATCTTTTGGAAAGTGAAACAGAAACCTGGTAAACCGATGCTCTTTGCAGAATATCAACGTGCATCTGGTGATGCCTGCTATTTATTAGGACTGCCGGGTAATCCCGCTGCGGTATTTGTCGGCATGCAAATTTATGGTGCTACTTTATTAAAAACATTACAAGGTCAGACTCAATTACCTAACTGGTTTAGTGCAACCTTAAAGCAATCCATTAAAAGTGATTCGAGAGAACGTTTTCTGAGAATGTTTGCTCATTTTGAGCAAGGGCAATTATGGGTCGAAAATTTATCGAAGCAGCAATCACATATGCTGAGTAATCTGATGCACGCCAATTGTTTGGTTCGAATTCCAGAAAATCAGGTTTTAAGTGCAGGATCAACGGTACAAGGGCTTTTCCTTTAACTTCACGATAAGATCATCTCTAAATGTAGGAGTTGTCATTCAATGAAAATTAAACATGTATTCATGATTGTCATAACCTCTATTTTGAGTATTCCTACACATGCCAATACGGTAAAAGTCTATGCCGCAGCCAGTTTAACCAATGCTTTAACTGATATTTCCAAACAGTATCAAGCACAATATCCAAAAACTAAAATTGTGCCTGTATTTGGCGCATCTTCTGCTTTAGCCAAACAGATAGAAGCAGGGGCAAGTAGCGATATCTATTTCTCTGCGGATCTGGATTGGATGAATTATCTGGTACAAAAACAGAAAATTAGCGGTAAGCAAGTCCGTCCTTTTTTATTGAATCAATTGGTCGCAATTAGCTCGCGTCAATTAAATATTCCGTTTCAAGCCAAACCAGCATTTAACTTTGCAGGAGCTTTTCAGGGATACCTGTGTACAGGGCAAATGGAATCGGTTCCTGTGGGGAAATATGCCAAGCAAAGTTTAATTAAACTGAATTGGTTCAATCGATTGAAAGGTCGAATTGTAGGAACCGATGATGTGCGCGCTGCTTTGGCATTTGTTGAACGCGGGGAATGTGTTGTTGGAATTGTCTACAAAACCGATGCACTCATTAGCCAGAAAGTAAAAATTATTGGGACTTTCCCAGCCAATTCACATCATCCAATTATTTATCCCATTGCACTGACTCAGCAAGGTGCAGCGAATCAAGACGCCAAACAATTTGAACAATATGTGCGTACGAATAGCCAAGCCAAGCAAATTTTTCAACGCTGTGGTTTTGTTTTAAAACAATAGGACTGAATCCATGTTAAGCCCAGAGGAACTCAGTGCATTATATTTATCAGCCAAAGTTGCATTGTTCGCGACATTGCTGAGTTTACCCTTTGCAATTGCATTGGCTTGGGTTTTAGCACGTTATGAGTTTCGGCTTAAATTTTTGTTAGAAGCCATCTTACAAATGCCGATGGTATTACCTCCTGTGGTTTTGGGCTATTTACTCTTGGTTTTATTTGGACAACAAGGCTGGATTGGGCGCTACTTAAATGAACTCGGTATTCAGGTGGTTTTTAATTGGAAAGGCGCTGTGCTCGCTTCAATGATTGTAGCTTTTCCTTTGATGGTACAGCCCATTCGTCTGTCTTTTCAATTGATTAATCAACAGCTTGAACAAGTAGCGGCAACTTTAGGGGCAAGTCCGATACGGGTGTTTTGCAGTATTAGTTTACCTTTGGCAATTCCAGGTATCATTATTGGGAGCATCTTATGTTTTAGCCGTAGTCTGGGTGAATTTGGTGCAACCATTACTTTTGTTGGCAATATTCCAGATGAAACCCGCACGATACCGATTGCAATTTATTCATTTCTGCAACAACCCAACGGTGAAGAAATGGCAATGCGCTTAGTTGCACTTTCTATGCTGTTGGCCTTTAGTGCATTAATTGCCAATTATGTGATTTTGCAAAAATATCAAAAAAGATTAGGAGTTTAAGTCATGTTGAGCTGTAAATTCCGTTATCAACGAGCTGATTTTAATTTAGATATCCAACTTGAAATGCAGCACCCAATTTTAGGCATTGTCGGTTCATCGGGAAGTGGTAAAACCACCTTGCTCAAAAATATAGCAGGATTACTCAATCCGCTATCGGGTGATATTCAATTGGGTTCTCAAACTTTATTTGCTTCATCTCGGAAGATCAACTTAGCTCCCCACCAACGACAAGTTGCTTTAGTCTTTCAACAAGCTTTGTTATTCCCTCATTTAAATGTTCAACAAAACCTAAAATATGCAGAAAAACTTCAAGATCCTCAGAATATCAAATTTCACTCTGCACAAATTGTAGAATTATTAGAATTAGAACACCTGATTCAACGCAAAGCCCATCAACTTTCAGGGGGCGAAGCCCAGCGTGTTTGTATTGGACGCGCATTACTATCATCACCCAATTTATTACTTTTAGATGAACCACTTACAGGTTTAGATCGTCAACTCAAGCAACAAATATTGCCTTTTTTAAAACGCATTAAAGATGAACTGAATTTACCCATGATTTATGTCACACATCATATGGATGAATTAAAAAGTTTAGATGCGGAGATTCTAACCATGCATGAGGGCAGATTATTAATTTAAATAATTAAGAAAATACATACAATCACTGAAAAAGATAGAATTTGATATTGGCGTAAATCCGAAAAAAAGCGATGATATATGCCTATTGAAATAAGATTAGGATTTCTATTTTAGTGTTCGAACTTGACTGTAAACTTCTTAGCATTTTTTTCTATGTGTATAAATTTAAAAGTGTTTCGGTTGCTGCAGAACAACTCTGCATGAGCCAACCTGCGGTCAGTAATAGCTTAAATAAAATTCGTCAACATTATAACGATCCGTTATTTTTACGTATTGGCAATGAAATGATGCCAACGGAACTTTCCAAACAGCTCTTTCCTTTGGTGAGTGAAGCCTTAAACCGAATTGAATTAATTAATAATTTCACCATCGATTTTGATGAAATGAATTCTCATCAGCAATTTAACATCGCCATGACAGATGTATCGCATTTGGTGTTATTGCCTAAGATGTCACAATACCTGAAACAGCACGCACCCCATGTAAGATTAAATGTGCGTCCGATTACTTCCGAAACCAGTTATCAAATGGCGAATGGTGAAATTGATCTGGCAATTGGTTTCTTGCCACATATGGAAAATGGCTTTTATCAACAATTGTTATTTGAACAATACTATGTGGTAATTGCCGCGAAAAACCATCCACGTCTAACACCAAATCATTTGACCATTGAACAGTATTTGGCAGAGTCACATATTGATATTGATGCAGGCATTGGTCATTATCATATTGAAAATGAACTGTTAAATTTGGATTTAAAACGCAATATTATCATGCGCTTACCAAGTTACTTGGGTGTCGGTTTGGTGGTACAAGAGTCCGATGCGATTGCAACTGTGCCTTATTACCTGAGCGAAGTATTATTGTCGCGTGGCAATTTACAAATTTTTAATGCACCAATCGCATTTCCGACGTATAGCGTAAAGCAATTTTGGCATATGTCATGTCATCATAAGACCAGCCATCAATGGTTAAGACAAATGTGCCATGAAATTTTAGCGCGATAAAAATTTCTCAAAATATAAAAAAGAGGTCTAATTAGACCTCTTTTTATTGATGAATTTTATAGTCTTGATTACTGTTGTGTGTCGCATTCATTAATAATTTGCCCTGTATGCTTAGGCGTGATTAATGGTGCTGTCGGACGTGGGCCTGTGTACTGTAGGCCAATTCCTGCATAAACATCATCTGCCGCAACTTCTGTTTCAAAGCGTTCTTTGTCACGTTCTCGGATTTCACGACTAATTTCTTCAACCTCATTTAGGTCAACGCCGAGTTCTTCTAAAATCGCACCACCAAATACCATAGCCGACTCAAAAGTCTCCCGAATCATGTAATCGACATTTTGTTTGGCCAAATGTAAGGCATGTTCACGGTCATAGGAGCGTACCAATAGTTTAGTTAAAGGAAATTCATGTTGTACCAACTCTACAATTTTATTGGTGGTGTCTTTATGGTCTACACACACCACAATGGCTTCAGCCGTATCCGCTCCTGAGGCATGTAAAATATCTAAGCGAGAACCATCTCCATAATAAATGGTAAAACCAAAGCGTTCCGCGTTTTGAATCATGTCGATATCATTATCAATAATCGTGACATCCACCCCTCGTGCGAGGAGCAATTGACTGGTCACTTGCCCAAAACGACCAAAACCAATCATCAGTACTTTACCCGAAAGCCCATCTGCAATGCGTATATTGTCTAATGAAACTTGTGCTGTTTTTTGGGTAAATCGTTTAAATAGAATACCGATAATTGGCGTAAGAATCATAGACAAAACCACAATTGCGGTAAGATTCGAGCGTTCGACAGCACTAATCACTTGTGCACTCATTGCTGCGGTAAACAGTACAAAAGCAAATTCACCGCCTTGCGCCATCAATAATGCCCGATCAAGTGCTTCGGTATGCGGGCTTTTGGTTAAACGCGCGGTAAGATAGATCATCACTGCTTTAACACACATCAATGCAATGACGGCACTGAGAATGAGTGGCCAGTTACTTTTCACCACGTTTAAGTCTAGGGACATGCCAACACCGAGGAAAAATAAGCCAAGTAAAATCCCACGGAATGGTTCAATATCAGCTTCAATTTGATGGCGGAAGGTTGATTCTGAAAGTAGTACGCCCGCTAGAAAAGCACCCATTGCCATAGAAAGCCCACTAATTTGCATGAGTAAAGCTGCGCCTAATACAACCAATAATGCTGCTGCGGTCATCACTTCACGTGCTTTCGCTGCTGCTAATAGACGGAATAGGGGGTTGAGTAACCAATAGCCCGCTGCGATTAAACCAGCAATTGAAATTAACCCAATACCAATATTTTGCAAACGCACCGAGGTGCTTTCAACAACATGATTTGGTGCAATAAACGCGACTATTGCGAGTAAAGGAACAATCAGTAAATCTTCAAATAAAAGAATAGAGACAATTTTTTGTCCGCGAGGTTGTGCAATATCGCCACGATCGCCCAAAAGTTGCATCACAATTGCGGTAGAAGTGAGGACAAAACCCGCAGCACACACAAAACTCACTTGCCAAGGATAACCATAAACTAAGCCGACGCCAGTCAGCCCAAGTGAACACGCGATAATTTGCAAAGTTCCGAGTCCGAAAATCTCCTTTCTTAGACTCCATAAATGTGAAGGACGCATTTCTAGCCCAATCACGAATAGATACATCACAATTCCAAGTTCAGCGATATGTAAAATTGATGCTGAATCATAGAAAAAAGCCAAACCAAATGGCCCAATAATTAATCCTGCAATTAAATAACCTAAAACAGAACTCAACCCCAAGCGTTTGATCACTGGTACAGCAATGACTGCGGCTGTAAGCAAGATTACTGGGGAGATGAGACTAAGAGAATCCGCTTCTGCACTCATATATTTCACATATTTATTGAATTATTTTGAAAAATATTAACTGATTATGCGGTCATAGGACATCATAATTTGAGCTTGAATCAGATTGAAGTACAGAACTATAGACGCCAAATTGGCTTTAAGAATATTTGATGAGTCTGATTTAACATCATAATTTGTATTGCATCAGAATCAAATTTGAAGATTTCGATTCTGATGCAAATATCACGTAGGGTCGTGTTAGAGTTATTTTGTACTGTGATATCAAGGCATAAATGCTGAGTCGGCATTCACCACAAAAATTACACAGATACAAAAAAATGCACAGTATAAGAAAAACCAAACAATCATTCGCTTAAAGGCTTTATCCGAAATAGAACTGTCCGCATATTTTTCTGGCTTTCTTGAACCTTGATCATCATTCATCTCAAAACTCACTCTATTATGGCTTGTAATGATTATGGCTAAGTTTTGCAGATTGAAGTAGATACACTTTCTGAATAAAAAACTATAACAGAGAAAAGTGATTTTAAGCTTCTGTTATGTTTTTTATGTGAGCGATCCATGTTTTAAATCCATTTTGCTCACTTGAGCCTTATATAAAATGACGTATCTGTCTTTTATTGAATAAAGGTTTTGGGTCTTGAATAAAGCATTCTATTTTCCTTTAAACTCAGGTTTTCTTTTTTGTACCATTGCCATTACACCTTCATGTGCATCTTCTGACTGGAACAAAGCAGGTAAGTAGGATGCTAAATTTTGTAAGGCATAGGCTGTGCCTCTTTGTTGAGCTTCTTGTGCAGAACAGATTAAAGCTTGAACTGCCAAAGGTGCCGCTATAGAAATTTCCTGAGCAATTTGAGTTGCTCGAGCAAACTGCTGACCACAAGCGACTTTCTCAGAAATAAGATTCAAATCTAAAGCAGTCGCAGCTGTAAAACTTTTTCCAGTCAATAAGTATGGCATCGCTTTTTGCCAACCCGCTGCTTGAACAAAGCGCACTGTTGCGCCGCCAAAAGGCATAATGCCACGTAATACTTCCATTTGTGCAAACGTACAATCTTCACTGGCAATCACAACATCGGCATTTAACATCAGTTCAATTCCTGCGGTAAAACAGGTACCTTGTACAGCAACGACAACGGGCTTGGTTCTGGGTTTACCACTAACTCCCCAAGGGTCAATCTGATCAGCCGTAAAATTAAAAATGCCTTGAGCCAATTTATCTTGCAGCTCAAGTAAATCCAACCCTGCTGTAAAATGATCACCATGTGCAAAAATAATGGCACATCTTAAAGATGGATCTGCTTCATATTCAGTGAGTGCCTGAGATAATGCCAAGATCATATGACTATCAAAAGCATTTCGTTTACTGACACGGTCTAAGCCAATGAATAAAAGATGATCTTGGACTTCACGACTTACGGTTCCATTTATTTTATTCATCGTCATACACCTGAGTTATTGTGTTTAGTAATCTGCTTTTATTATGGAATGACTTTGATGAAGATAAAGTGAAAAACTGTATGCAAATGATATTAGGTCAACTCCACTGCAAAATTGCAGCAGAATATAAAAATTACTTTTTAATCAGAATAATAAAAAATTAATTGGATAAATTTTTCTTCTGGGAAGATACACTGCGTATTGAATTGATTGAGTATACAGACGAAAAAAAAGGAACTTATGACTAAGTTCCTTTTTTTGAGCTATTGCATAAAAATATTATGCAGATTGCTTAGGATGTACCATGTTTTGTACTGAAAGTACGTCTGCTAAAACTTCATCAGAAAGCAAGTTTTCAGCTTTAATGAGCGCCAAAATACTTTGACCAGATTCGTTCGCTTCTTTAGCAATACGAGTCGTCGTTTCATAGCCAAGGTATGGGTTCAATACAGTAATAATACCAATTGAGTTATCTACCAAGTGTTGGCAATGTTCAGCATTCGCCACAACATTTTCAATACATTTCAATTGGAACATACGCATTGCTTTACCCAACAAATCAATTGATTCGAAAAGTTTAAAGGCAATTAAAGGTTCCATTGCATTTAACTGTAATTGACCCGCTTCAGCAGAAAGGGTAATCGCTAAGTCATTTGCAATAATTTGGTAACACGCCAAGTTCATTGCTTCAGGAATTACTGGGTTCACTTTACCTGGCATGATTGAGCTACCTGGTTGGCGTGGTTCTAAGTGAATTTCATTTAGACCTGCACGTGGACCACTCGACAATAAACGTAAGTCGTTGGCAATTTTAGCAAGTTTAGTCGCCGTACGTTTTAAGAAGCCTGACAATAGAACGAAATCGCCCATGTCTGAAGTTGCTTCAATTAAGTCAGGAGAACTTGAAATGTTCTTTTGCGTAATTTGTGACAACGCTTCAATTGCGTGTAAACGGTATTCAACTTCAGTGTTAATACCTGTACCAATTGCTGTACCTGCTAAATTCACAACACTTAATGCATTCGGCATGATGCTGTAAAGCATATTCAAGTCATTTTGTAAGGTATTAGCAAATGCACCAAACTCTTGACCTAAAGTCATAGGCACAGCATCTTGCAACTGGGTACGACCCATTTTTAAGATATGTGCAAATTCTTCAGATTTCACACGGAAGCTGTCAATTAAGCTTTGGAACGGTGTGTTAAGTTGATCTAAAGAAAACAATAAACCGACTTTAATGGCTGTAGGGTATACGTCATTGGTTGACTGTGACATATTTACATCATTATTTGGGTGTAAATATTTATATTCGCCTTTTGCATGTCCCATGTATTCCAAGCCAATATTTGCAATTACTTCGTTTGCATTCATATTGGTTGAAGTACCAGCACCGCCTTGAATCATATCAATTGGGAATTGATCATGATATAAATCATTCATCAACTGCTGGCAAGCATGTTGAATTGCATTGTATTTATTTTCTTCTAATTTATTTAATTTAAAATTTGAAACTGCACATGCAGATTTAACCATTGCCAAAGCTTTAATGAAAATTGGGAAATGGCTTAATTTATTCGGACTTAAATTGAAATTTTCCAATGCACGTAGCGTTTGTACACCGTAGTAACAATGGAATGGGACTTCTTTAAAACCGAGTAAATCTTTTTCAGTCCGTGATTTAATTTCAATATTCATTAAGAAATGCTCTATAGCGGGAATAATTTTATCTTAGAGCGAGAAGACCTAGCCTGACTAATGTAAAAAAATATTTATCCATGCAATTTTTGCATAACACTGTATAATTATTAACATCGCTTAGATTATGGACAGCGCAAATGTCATTGGAAATTCGTTGGATTGAGGATCTACTTGCTTTAGAACAAGAAAAATCCATCTCAAAAGCGGCCGAACTCAGACATGTAACACAATCTGCCTTTACACGCAGAATTCAAGCTATTGAAGATGCTTTAGGTTTTCAAATTTTAAAACGCTATAGCAAAAATGTTGACTTTACGGATGCCGGTCAAATTCTGTTATCATCGGCAAAAAATATACAAAATCAATTAGATACAACAATTAAGTATTTGGAAAAAAATATTAAAAACAATGAGCTTTCTATCAAGTTCGCAGTATCTCATTCACTCATTACCCAATTTTTCCCCAACTTCATTCACAATTTATATACAGATATTAAAGATCTACAACTTGAAATTATTGCAGCCAATATGAAACAGGGCATGCGATTATTGAAAGAAGGTTCATGTGATTTCTTAATTTGCTATTGTGATGAAGAAACTCTAAAACAGTTAGACCATGCAATTTTTGCATTTCATAAAATTGTGAAAATGGAAATTCTTCCTGTGGCTTCTGCACGTGATAAATACGAAAAATACAGTTTAGATCAACATTTTCCTTTGCTGTCTTATAGTAAGCAAGCTTATTTAAGAAAATGCGTTGACCGTGAAATTGAAGATAAATTGGATTATCGAATTTTATATGAAACAGATAATGCTGGAGATCTAAAAGCTTTGGTTTTACAAGGACTAGGCGTTGCTTGGTTACCTAAACTTTTAGTAGAAGAAGAAATTTCTGAAAATAAATTGCGTGTCTTAGATGGTTATCACTTCTTCCAAGATATTTATATTATTCGCAGTAAAGTTATATATTCTCAACGTATGGACTATATCTGGAATACTTTAATTAATTAATAATATTTAGGCATTGAATAAATAATTTTTTATCTGTTAAATTTTTATTTATTCAATGCCTAATTGTAATTTTTTGAGCGTAAATAACACACATAAATCTTTATTTTTTGTCGGGGTTCACATTTCTAAATTTCCCCCAACGATTGCTTTACCGTACAACTTTTTGAATGTTTTTTATCAATCTGGTCTTAACAATGTGGGTTCTTGTTCCAATTTTTGAGCAAGAAATTCAATCAATACTTTTAGTTTTGGTGGCAAATGTTTTGTCGCTGGGTATAACAGCCATGCTCCACCACTATAATAGGTTTTAAAATACCAGTCTGGCAAAACTTGAATTAACTGCTTATTTTTCATTACTTTATTTGCTACAAAGAACGGTAAACTGGCAATTCCAAGATGCTGTAAAGCAGCCTCAAGTCGTACTCCAGTATGATTCGCAGCGTAGCGACCTTTGACATGGACTGAAAGGCTTTTATTTCCTTGTTGAAATTTCCATTTGGAATCAATTGCTTGTTCACCCAAATAGATACACTGATGTTCTTTCAAATCATGTGGGTGCTGAGGTGTACCAAACCTTGATAAATACTCAGGGGTTGCACAAATTACATGATCTATTTCTAAAAGTTTCCGCCCCATCAAACCATCATGCGGCTTTTCCGTAATACGAATAGCAAGGTCAACTTGATCTTCAATTAAATCAATGTATCGGTCTTCTAAAAGCAGTTGAATATCAATTTTAGGATAAAGTCTTAAAAATTCAGGCAAATAGGGATGAATAAGATAATGTCCAACTGCTTTAGGCACACTCATTCGAATTTGACCTTGAGGCTCTGAGTGGAATTTTTCTGAACTTTCCATCACAGCTTGAGCCGCATTGACCATATCTAGACATCGCTCATATACGGCTTGCCCACTTTCACTTATACGTAACTTACGGGTTGTTCTTTGTAGTAGTCGAGTCCCTAACGCTTTTTCTAGACGTGAAATCGCTCGACTGATTGCAGAAGGCGTTGTTCCAAACTGACGTGCTGTTTCAGAAAAACTGCCTGTTTCAACCACTTTTACAAATGTCACCATTTCATTCAGTAAGTTTAAATTTTGATTTGTGCTCATGAGGCAAAAGTTATTTGATAATTTTCTAGATTATCACCCCATAGACAAAGTTATACAATTTTTTCATATTTAGATACTGTTGTTATTTCATGGTAAAAAATCTTTATTTATCTGGTGTTACTGAAAGTTACGTCGAAGTTGTGGCTTGTACTTTACTGGAAAATGGTCAATTTGAAATTAAATTAGAAAACACGCCATTTCATCCTCAAGGCGGGGGACAACCGAGTGATACAGGATATATTGCAGAAAGTGAAGTTCTGCATGTTGCATTTAAAAATGGAGCCATTGTTCATCTCTGTAAATGCGCTGTAGCCTTAGGTCAGGTATATGCAAAAGTTGATATTCAATCCCGTCAACTCCATAGTCGCTTACACAGTGCAGGACACTTAATTGGGCATATTATTGAAACTTATGGTTGGCAGCCAATCAAAGCACAACACTGGCCCAATGATGCAAAAGTACAGTTTTCAGCCACTGAAAAGAGTGAGCTTCTAGATTCTATTTATTTACAAACCCTGATTCAGATGTTTGTAGATGCTGATTTACCAGCAAAACTTACGCTTAATGAATCTGGATTTCGTGAAATTCAGTTTGGTGAACTGAATGCTTATCCTTGTGGCGGCACACATGTCCAATCTTTATCTGAAATTGGTCCTGTCGACATTCTTAAAATGGAAATGAAGAAAGGGAAACTTTCTGTACATTATGCTTTAGCTACAGGTATTTCTGGATGAGTGTGTATTACCATGAATTTCTAACCTTGGCGCTCATACATTTTCTTGCAGTGATTATTCCAGGCCTCGATTTCATTATTAGTGTGCGGCAAAGTACTCAACACGGTTATCGAATCGGTTGTATGACAGCCGTGGGAATTGGTTGTGGCATTTCCGTTCATGTGTTTTATACCCTAATGGGGGTTGGACTGGTTCTGTCACAAAATCATATTTTCATGAGTCTTTTTCAAATAATTGGTGCCTTATATTTACTGTATTTAGGCTGGAATTGTTTGAAAGGAGGGTCTACACCAATTGAAATCAATATGGAGGCTGCTTCTGGACACATAAAAATGTCTTATCATCAAGCATTCATGACAGGTTTTTGGACCAATGCACTGAATCCCAAGGCAACCATTTTTTTCTTGGCCATTTTCACCAGCATAGTCAGTACAACTACACCTTTGTTCACGCAGATACTGTATGGCGGATGGATGTGTCTGGTGAATACTTTGTGGTTTATTGTTGTCAGTTTGATCTTTACACAACCTAAAATCAGATCAGGCTTTCTAAAATATAACTTTCTTTTAGAAAAAGTGATGGGGCTATTATTGGGCGCGATCGCAATACGGTTAATTTTAGGTGTTGAATTTTAATCATCAGCAAAGCTTAATTTTATGATAATACGATTTAAATCATCATCTTAAAAACAAAATAAAATTTTTATAATGCAACTAGGTGAGATGTTTTGAAGCACCTAGTTTTTCAATTTAGACTGTTTGATAAATGCGAACGAGAGTCTAAATAAGTCTAATTTTGGACCTTGAACTGACCCAATACAACGCTATTCGCTAATATCATTGGGTAGAAAGAACGCATGGGCAAGCATTTACAGCCATTAAAGTTGAATAATGTTTTACAGCTTTTAAATGGAATCGAAATGACAAGTTTTTTTGATTGATCGAAACAAAGAAAGAGCTATGTTTAACTCTTTCTTTATTTCTAAATACTTATTTTAATTACAATTTACAGCTAAAATTCTCGGCTTGCTCACTGTCGCCCTGACCGTTATAACGTGCAATCAAAGGATATGGACAAAGTGGACGAGTACGGTTTGCTGACCAATCGCTAGGCAATTCCATATTCACTTGCCCACTGGCATTACCTTGACCGCGTGCACCAGCAATAATTCGGTCTGGTGCCTGACCATATTCAACCCAGTTGACCAGTGCCTTGAGTGCGTCAAACTGATCGGTTGAGATGCCACCACGAGAGTGGTTCATACCCGGAACACGGAAAAATCGGACAAAACTCGGAGCATCGCCAGAGGCATTATTTTGATATTTGAACAGTAGCTTGTCATACCAGTTTTGTGTGTCATCCACTGAAAACACCCCGTCGGCCGTACCTTGTACCACAATCATTTTGCCGCCACGTTGATGTAACTGATCCAGACTTAATTCATTGGGCGGAATCATGAAAGACATAGCACTTTCTTGATAGGTTTCATTCGTTGCCGATAATTTTGCATAGTCCACGTCAAAATTAAAATTGAAGGCAAATTGTCGAGAGTTTTGTATCATGCTTGGATCTGGTGGAACCTGAAAAATAATCCCAACAGCCACAGGGTCACGCGCTGTCCCAACAGAAGAGTCAAACTTCCAACTGGCCCAATTACTGCCCACTAGTCCTGGATCAAAAGGTTGTGTGGCATATAATGCTTCACCACTCGAATTGACAGGACCACGATAGATATTCGCAAGTACGTCAATTTGATCTGTGCTTAAACAACTTCCATCACGCTCAACTGCACACACAGGCACATCACGATGAATATCAAAAGCAGTGCGACAAGCTTCTACATCTTGAACTAAGCCATCGTTAACACCATCTAAACCATCACATTGACCTAGAATGGCTTGTGCAAGAACTTTTCGTTCCGATAGCGTAAGGGCTGTACTCAAATCATTTTCATCCGTAGCCACACGGCGCAATTGTTGTGCGGTATAGAGTTGAGCTGCAGCAGCACGTGGTAGATGGAAACCCGGGGTACTGGCGAGAATGCCATCATACTGATCTGCCAAACGGGTTGCTGCCATCATGGCATGGCGTCCACCGTTTGAGGTTCCACCTGCATAAGAACGGTCTGGGAGTTTTCCATAAGCAGCTTGAATTAGATTTTTTGCCATGGGGGTGAGTTTGGTAATTGCACCGTAACCATAGTCTATTCGAGCTTGTGGGTCTAATCCGAACAATGGATTTTGTGAAGCATTGTGTCCAGCATCAGATGAAATAACAGCAAAACCATCATGCAGTGCATTGGTCAATGGGCCACCGCTGCCCACTTGCCCCGTAGCTGTGGCAATATTGCCATCGGTTCCGCCATTGCCTTGATAAAGAAAGCGGCCATTCCAGTCTAGTGGTAAGCGCATTTCAAAACCAATTTGATAGCTTTGGCAATCAACAGGGCTGACCCGCGGGTACATGTAGCCTGTAATACGACAGTGTGCCGCAATATCTTGACCTGCAACTTTTAAGCTACCTGCTGCTTCTAAGCTTGCAGAAGTAATACTGGTGTTTGCATATTTAAACCCTTGTAAATCCGCGCATGCACCTTTTAAGTTGGTTCCGACGGCTGGAGAAAGTTTCGGAATTGTAGCTGTGGCTTGTGTGGTATTTGAGCTGTCATTATCGCCACAGGCTGAAAGACCAACACATAAGGTCAATACACTTAACGGTATGAACCAATTTTTTTGTTTTAACTGCTTTTGCATGATTGAAGTTCCATATCAAACAATGTCGTAGGTTAGGGGTTAAGTACCATAAAATTTGCAGTACTTCTGGCAATAAGTTTCTGGTTTTGCCATGCTTCGCTTTCAATATTGAGAATGACTTTGCCTTGCTTGATAAAGCGACATTTGGTGAGTACCGTACCGACCAAGCAAGGGCGTAAAAAATCCATCGTGAGATTAATGGTGGTGGCAGGTGTTTGCTGATTGGCCAAATAGGCAAATAAACCCATCACATCATCCAACATGGCGCAGACCATGCCACCTTCTACGCTGCCTCTAGGGTTAGTAAAACTGTCGAGTGCCACGTAGCTAATTTCTAGTTCAGTTTGATCTGCATTCCATTGAATGTTATGACCTCCCAGAAGACGATGAATTGGGGGAAGGTTTGTTAAAGTGTTTGGGGTCATAATGAAAGATCCATTTCTCGAATAATGCCTAAAAGATAGATAGAGCTTCGATGCTTATTGCAGCGTGTAAGCATCATAAATTACGGCTTTACCTAAACGCATAGCACTCCCTACGGCTACCGTTTGGTTCAACCAAGCATATTTGGGTGAGCTGGTTTCAAATTGCATGGTGATTTTGAAATAGTATTTGTTCGGATCGACATCTTGACCCTCTGCAAGTTGTTTCAATACTTCGGTTGATCCATGTCGATAACCTTTGGTTTGAAGATAAATCAACGCGCCATCTTCAGTTTCAAGTAAGTATCGAGTGTCAATGATGGCAAGACCTTTGCTATCGACAATTTGCCAGTCGGCACCATTATTTAAAATGCGACCTTTAAACGCGTTGCCTACAAATGATCCACCCGTGATTGGAATAATGCGGCGTTTGCCACTATCACTGGTATTTCCCAGCTCCCAAACGGGCGCATTCAGATCGACACTAAAAGTAGCCAAAGGTTTAAGATGAAGCGGTGGTGGTTGATTGTATGTTTCAGCTTGAGCGAAGGTCATCAAACTTAATCCAAACAACAGTACCAAGACTTTTTTCATGAATTTCCCCTAAAAAAATGGAGGTTCTGACCCATGCAGAACCTCCATTTGCTTATTTAAACTTCCATGTGTAATCGATATTGATGCGTGTTTCGTTGGATGGTTTAATGTTGGCAGTAGAGAGCATATTGTTGTCATACATCGCGTAGCGAGCACGTAAACCCAGATTTTTTAATGGCCCGTTTTGTACCGTATAACCAATATCAAAATCAGTTTCATGTTCTTTTAAATCGGTTCCACCCAGTTTTGGCGCATAAATATTGTCCCCTCTGGTGTAACGGGTCATAAAGCGTAAGCCCGGTACATAGTTTTTGAAGTCGTATTCATAACGTAAGCTATACACATGCTCTTTAGGGTTCAAAAACTCCGCAGGCCAAGTGTCAATTAGCAGTCCCGTTTCTCCTCCAGTTAAGTAAGGAAATGCGGTGTCACCGCTATGATGGAAAGTCGCCAAAATAAACTTATGGTTTTGATGTTTGTATTCAAAATAGGCATGAATCAGATCATTATCCACTAAACCTGCTTTGGCTTGACCTTCATCACGGCTGCGGTAGTAACGCAATTGTGAACTTAAATTATTGTTCTCATTGAACTTATGATTGTAGGTAACCCCAAACATAGATTGGTCATATAAGTCTTCGACATTCATATAAAAACTGGTGAGTTTAGTATTGGGAATGAGTTGGTAATGACCTCCCAAATAATAAAGTCCATCTGTTTCTGCACTTTTAAAGCGCCCATTTACACCTGATATTTTAATGTTTTCGTAATTGCTTGAATCACGATGATTGACCTGATCAATATAAGCCGATTGAAAATCCAGATTTGGAATATCTTTCGATTCTAAAGAAATCCCGCGATAGGTTTGTGGCAACAAACGCGCAGGTGAGGCGACCAGTACAGGATTCATTGGTCGAAGTGTTCCAACCTTTAATTCGGTTTTACTGATTTTAGATTTACCTGTGACTCCAATTTCTCCATAACTTGAAGCAGGTTCATTGGTCACAGTATCTCGTGGTAAGTTTCCTGTTCCTGCATAATCTGCACTGGCATTCAGTTTAAACCCAGCCGTCGCTAATATATCCAAGCCAAAACCAACTGTTCCTTCGGTATAGCCCGAATTGGCTTTTAGAATAAAGCCTTGCGTCCAATCTTTGGCGGCAGGGTATTTAGATTGTTCTTGATAATCACGATCAAAATAAAAATTTCGTGTGGTTAAGTCGACCGTGCTGTTATCAATAAAGCTACCTGCAAATACTGAGCTGGAGAGCATAAGGGTAGAGTACATCCATAATTTAGACTGCATTGCATTTCTTCCTGAAATATCATTGTTGTTTTACATTCAGACCTCGGTCCGAGGTCTGTTCTTCATTTCTTGTTTAAACGAATTATTTTCCGAGTAATTCACGCGCGACAATTTCTTTCATAATTTCATTGGTGCCGCCGTAAATTTTTTGTACACGTGCATCGACAAAAAAACGTGAAATCGGGTATTCCTGCATGTAGCCATAGCCGCCAAACAGTTGTAGTAATTGATCAATCACATCGCATTGGGTATCGGTAATAAAGCATTTCAAAGCAGCAACATGGCTGACGCTTAAAGCATCTCGACTGTATTGTTCCGCACATTGATCGACAAAAGCCTGAGCCGCTTTGGCCTTAATTTGTGTGTTGGCCAATACAAAACGCGTGTTTTGCATATGACTTAAAGGCTGACCAAAGGCTTTACGTTGCTGCACATAATCACTGGTGATTTCAATAGCGCCTAAAATTGAACCCAGAGCCATCATAGAAATACTTAAGCGCTCACGAGGTAACTCCTGCATCAGGTAGGAAAAGCCTTGACCTTCTTCGCCCAGTCTTTGGTTCTTAGGGACTTTGACCTGATCAAAAAATAACTCAGCGGTGTCTTGGGCATGGAGTCCAATTTTTTTCAAAGATCTGCCTTTTTCAACACCTTCTAATGCAGCATCAACCAGTAGCAAAGAAATGCCTTTTGCTCGCGCTTCAGGATTAGTCTTTGCCACCAATACAATCAGGTCAGCATGTATCCCATTGGAAATAAAGGTTTTTGAACCATCCACCAAATAATGGTCTTGATTCAGAATAGCTTGGGTGCGAATGGCTTGTAAGTCCGATCCTGCATTGGCTTCGGTCATGGCAATGGCTGTTACGACTTCACCTGTAACCATTTTGGGAAGCCAATATTGCTTTTGTTCTTCACTGCCTAAGTTTTGAATATATGGAGAAACCAGTTCATTTTGCCCTCCAATTGCAACGGCTAAAGAGGTAAAACCTGCTTGTGCAGTTTCCTGTACCAGCATCAGTGAGTAATGAACAGGTGCGCCATAACCGCCATATTCTTCAGGAACATCGACACATAAAAAGCCATTTTCTCCAAGCAGATTCCATAAGCATCTTGGAATAAGCCCGTCCTGTTCCCACTGTTCATAGTGCGGTGCGACATATTCTTTTAGAAAGCGTCGATAATTATCTCGAAACAGTTCAAATTCAGTATCTTGCTGCATACTTAACCTTTTTTTGGCAAAAATAAGGGTAAAGCCCAAAATAAATTGAGCTTTTTTACTGTTATTTCAGTGGTTTAGTTGTTTAAAGTTGGGACTCGAATAATCAGCGAATTCTCGGTCTGTTTTTGATACAACTCTTCAATTTTCTCGGCACGACGCTTAATGATATTGCCTTGATTAAGATTACCTTTATCGGTAACTTCACCCGCATCCAGTTGCGGCGCTTCAGTTTGCAGATACAGCATAGAGACGCGATTGGAACTTCCTGTTGCATCCTTGTTGTAGTGCATTAAAAATTGACGGAACCATTGCTGGATTTTTGGGTGTTTCAAAATTTCTTCAGCGCGATGTTCTGATAAAGACAGCCCTGCATATTCGGCACAAGCATCTAATTTAGGGAAAATCAAAAGGCCAATTGCATTTAGATTTGAACCAGTAATACAGACATCTTGAATCAGTCGATTGCCTTGAATTAAAACCTTATTGCGAAGGGTTCCGACATTTACAAACGTACCTGTATTGAGTTTAAAGTCTTCTGCAATACGGCCATCGTACATTAAGCCCTGAGTTGGATCATTGACATCAACCAAGCGGACTGCATCTCCAGTGTGGAAAAAGCCTTCTTCATCAAAAACGATGCTTTCTTGGTCTGCATTTAAGCGCCAATAACCTTTCATGACATGTTTACCACGGACACAGAATTCAAGTTTGTCGCCATAAGGAACCAATTTAATTTCGCAGCCCGGTGCTGGGTAGCCAATAAAGCCTGCCATAACACGCGGCCCTGTGGTAAACGCACAAGAGGGGGCTGTTTCCGTCATACCAAGCCCACTCATAATGCGGATTTTTTCACCACAATGTTGTTGTGCAATTCGGTCTAGTCGGTTCCAGCCTGCCTCGGATAACGCAGCACCAGCAAAAAACAAAATTTTTACTTTGGCAAAAAAACGATCACGCAGTTCAGCATCTTTTTCCAGTGCATCGGTGAGTTCTTCCCAGCCTTTGGGTACGTTTAAATAAACTGTAGGTGAAATTTCTTTTAAGTTTCGAATCGTTTCATCGAACTTACCTGCGACAGGTTTGCCATCATCAATATAAATGCTTCCACCGTTATATAAGGCAATACCGACGTTGTGGCTACCGCCAAAGGTATGATGCCACGACAACCAATCAAGCAATACTGGTGGTGTTTCTTCAAACTCTGGGAAGGTTTGTAACAACATTTGCTGATTCACGCTTAGCATCAAATGCGTGGTTGGTACAGCTTTCGGCAGTTTAGTCGAACCCGAGGTAAATAAAAACTTGGCAATTTGATGTTCATCTAAACGTTGATAATGCTCCTGCACATTCGTGACAGGCGTATCTAAAAGTGATTGAAATGAAGTGCAACTATGTTCACCTAGAATCCCTTTATTGGTAACAACTTCAATCTCCGTTTGGGCACAACTTTGAATGGCTTTGGCGAAGGCTTGACCGTCACTGGCATAGACCATGCCCGGAGTAAGCACGTCAAACACATGTTTGAGTTTGCCAAAATCTTGTGAAATCAGTGAATAAGCAGGGGATATGGCAGAAAATGGAACACCTGCCAACATTGCAGCCATCGATAAGGTTAAATGCTCAAGATCATTACCCGATAAAATAAGCAAAGGGCGTTGTTCGCTCAAATCGCGATTATGTAAGGCTTGGGCAATATGCCAGGCACGTTGTAAGGTGTCGGCATAACTGAGTTTGACCCACTCACCCTGAGAATTTCGTTTTGCCGCAAAAATATGTTCTGGTTTGGTTTGTGCAAAATGAATTAAGCGATCAGTCAGTTTTTGTGGGTAATTTTTAAGTTGTTCTTTAGGGTGAAGATACAAGACCTGATCTCGATAAACATAATCGATATCATGGCTCCCCAGTTTTACGAAGCGTTCGCGATCTTGTGATTGAGTAGCATTCATTTGCATTGGTTTCACTCCATGGAAAGCGCATCACTGCGCTTTAACTTTTGCATCATGCATTTTTATTGAATATTAAAGTCGGATCCAATTGTTAAATTGGATAATGACGCGGCTGTGTTTGTATGGTGATCCAACGCAATTCTGTAAATTCGGCAATGGATGCTTTACTCCCAAAGCGCCCATAGCCACTGGCTTTGGTTCCGCCAAAAGGCATCTGCGCTTCATCGTGCACGGTTGCACCATTAATATGGCAAATACCCGAGTCAATTTGTTTCGCCACATCTAGTGCTTGTGCAATATTTTGACTAAACACAGCAGCAGATAAACCAAACTCACTGTCATTTGCAAGTTTAATGCCTTCTTCAACACTGCTAAAACGTTGTACCGTGCACACTGGGCCAAAAGATTCTTCACGATACAGCAGCATGTCTGGATGAATATTCAAAACCAAGGTCGGTTGCATAGCAGTGTCTTGTACATGAATGCCAAGCGGTAAGTCAGCACCTTTGCTTTGAGCATCCTCTAGCAAATATTGAATGCGATTTGCTGCGCGTTGGCTTTCCAATACACCTAGTGCGTGCCCTTTAAATGTTGGATTTCCTGCATGAATGGTACGGGTCTTTTCAATCAGTTTTTCAATAAATTGATCTGCAATTCCATCTTGAACGAGTACGCGTTCGGTAGACATACAGATTTGCCCTTGGTTGAAGAACGCACCAAATGCAACCGCATTGACAGCTTCATCAATGTCAGCTTCATTAAGAACGACAACTGGGGCTTTACCGCCAAGTTCGAGTAGAACAGGTTTTAAGTATTTGGCTGCGGTTTCTGCAATAATTTTCCCGACTTTGGTAGAGCCAGTAAAATTAATTCGTTTGACCGCAGGGTGCGAGATCAAGCGTTCCACAATTTGTGGTGCGTCTTCAGCAGCATGAGTAATGACATTTACCACACCATCGCCAAGTCCTGCTTCATGCAACACTTGACCAATTAAACGCTGTGTTGCAGGGCAAGCTTCAGATGCTTTGAGTACCACAGTATTACCGCAGGCTAGTGGCATCGCCAACGCACGAGTCGGTAAAATTATAGGAGCATTCCAAGGCGCTATGCCGACTACAACCCCGCACGGAACACGGATCCCCATTGCCATATTGCCCGGCACATCGGACGGAATAAGGCTGCCATCCATTTGTGTGGTCATGGCTGCTGCTTCACGCAACATATTGGCAGCAAGCTGGACATTGAACCCATACCATGTCGCAGTTGAACCTGTTTCACGCATCCCAATTTGAATAAATTGATCCGTTCTGGCATCCATCAAGTCCGCTGCTTTGAGTAAACGTAAACGGCGTTCAGTCGGGGAAAGTTTCGACCAAACAGGAAAAGCCTTTGCCGCAGACTCTATAGCTAAATCGACATCTGCCAAAGTTGCCGCCGCCGCAATACTGGCGACTTGACCATCAATCGGGCTAATTCGTTCAAACGTCGCCTGATTCGATGCATCGACAGATTGCCCGTGAATCAGCAATTGCACCTTATGAATGTTTGATGTGTCTACAGATTCATCTTGTTTTAACTGTACATTGTGCATGGGTTGTATCCTTACTTAACCATTTTAAAAACCAGAAATTAGCCAGTACGCTTGTAGCTTTGTAAACCCGGTTTAATAGATTTTTCATCTAGGAACTGTTTCAGACCTTCTTGGCGTCCGCCTTCGGTATCGCGATGGTTACATTGATCTAACTTGGCATATAAATAGTCTTCATTTTGATCCCAAGTGAGTTCACGACAGCGTTTAAAGCCATTTTTAGCAGTACGCAATACCACAGGATTTTTCTCTAGTAAAATATTGGCAAGTTCAGTGACTTCTGCTTTAAGTTGAGCCAAAGGCACACTTTTATTGACCAAGCCCATATTTTCCGCTTCTTTTCCGCTAAAAGTCTTGCCCGTCATAATGTAATACAGCGAGGTACGGTGTCCAACGGTATCTGCCATTGCTTTACTGACCAAGTTGCCCGGTGGAATTCCCCAGTTAATTTCAGATAAACCAAAGGTTGCTTCGTCTGCTGCAATGGCTAGATCACAGGCCACTAAAGGAGAGAAGCCGCCACCGAAACACCAACCATTAACCATAGCGATGGTTGGTTTTGAATACATACGCAATAATTGCCACTGCCAGCGGCAAGAATCACGACGGATACGTTCTTGTACAATTTCTGGTTGGCTATCTACTTCACGGAAATATTCTTTCAAATCCATGCCTGCTGTCCAAGAGTCACCAGATCCTGTTAATACCAACACGCGAGCGTCTTGATCAAGTTCTAATGTTTCGAGAACATCAATCATTTCACGGTTTAATGTTGGGCTCATGGCATTTTTCTTTTCTGGGCGGTTAAAAATAACCCATGCAATACCATTTTCAATTTTTACATCAACAGTTTCCCAACGGTTTTCATATGTCATGTGCTTGCTCCTTGAATGACAGTCTGGTTGTTCTTCACTTAAATTAATATCAGTTAAACTTACATTCAAGTGTTTTTTGAATTATTTTGCATAAATTTTTTATATTATTGAAAAATATAATTAAAATATTTTTTATAAAAAATAAATGAATTTTGGTATTGATTTTTAAATCAGCCTAACTGATATTCTACAGGTGTTCGATGAACAGCACAAAACAACAAGATGTCATGGAAATATCAAAAGAAGGATTTAGTTATGGATAAAGTGCATCAGCCCTCGGGAAGGGCCAAACTCACTTTGCTGTTATGTTTTGCGATCGCAATTTTTGAAGGTTTCGATCTTCAATCTATGGGGGTTGCCGCCCCACGTATGCGTGCAGAATTTATGTTGGATAATGCCCACATGGCTTGGGCTTTTAGTGCAGCCATTATCGGAACCTTACCAGGTGCGCTTATCGGTGGGCGGCTTGCCGATATTATTGGTCGTAAAAAAGTATTAATTTTCAGCATCTTAATTTTTGGCGCGATGTCATTAGTGACTGCCTTTGCTGCAAATTATGAACTACTGTTAGCCATTCGTTTTTTGACTGGACTGGGTATGGGCGGTGCTTTACCAATGATGATTACCTTGGCATCAGAGGCTGTATCGTCTGACCGTAAAGGCACAGCGGTGAGTATTATGTACAGTGGTATTCCCTGCGGTGGCTTACTCACTTCTGTAGTTGCGATGCTTTTGTCTGGTGATGCAGAGTGGCGTCATATCTTTTATGTGGGAGGGATTGCCCCGATTTTATTAATTCCACTGTTGATGAAATTCTTACCTGAATCAACAGACTACCTAAAACATAAAACCCAATCGGCAACGCCTTTTTTGGAAGTGCTATTTGCTAAAGAACGAAGAATGTCGACGATTCAAATTTGGATCAGTTTCTTCTGTACGTTGGTGGTGCTGTATTTCTTACTAAATTGGCTGCCTCTATTGATGGGCGCTCAAGGCCTGACTAAGCTTCAAGCCAATTATGTGCAAATGGGCTATAACGTTGGTGGGTTTTTTGGCTCAATTCTAATGGGCATGATGTTAGACAAAATACGCATGAGTTTCGTGATTAAATTTATTTATCTCGGCATTTTGGTGTCTTTGTGTTGTCTGTCTTTTTCTCCAACCGTGGCGGTGCTGGCACTCTCAGCGGTGGGTTGTGGGTTATTTATTGTAGGTGGACAGTCTGCATTATATGGACTTGCTGCCATTTATTATCCAGCCGAAATGCGAGGCACGGGTGTAGGGGCAGCGGTTGCCATCGGTCGTATAGGGTCTTTTGCGGGTCCATTGCTTGCCGGTTTTTTACTGTCATTGGGGCAAAGTGCTACGATTGTGATTGGTTCAAGTATTCCAGTGATTCTGATCGCAGCAATTTCTGCCTTGATGCTTGTCAGAAAGCCTAAACAGCCTGTACAGTTAATACAAAGTACGACAGCTCGTTAAATACAAAGAAGTATGAGAGTTCACTCTCATACTTCTTTTTTAGTTTTAGCTTTTATGATGAAAAATTATGATGCGTTCAAATACCGTTGATAAAAAAACAGAAGATGGCCCACGTTTAAGCTATACCATCGCACGTATAGATCGGGTAATTAGTAAATATTTAACAGAACATTTAAAAGATTTAGACATCAGTTTGCCGCAGTTCACGGCGTTATCTGTTTTGGCCTCTAAAAATAATTTATCGAATGCCAAACTCGCAGAGCGTTCATTTATTAAGCCACAATCGGCCAATAAAATTTTACAAGATTTATTGCAACATCAATGGATTGAGAAAACCCCAGATCCAACTCATGGTCGTCGTATTTTGCTTACAGTAACAGAAAGTGGTTTGGCTAAATTAGCCGAGTGTAATGCGGTAGTTGAAGCATTGGAAACTAAAATGTTGCAAGGGGTCGATATGAACTTGGCTTATTTAATTCGCAATAATTTAGACATTATGGTCAATAACTTAAAACAATCTAAAGTTAAAACACCTTTAGAATAAGCCAAGATGAGGCTTTAATATCCCCATGCATAGATAGAGATGTTTTCTCTGTTAGAAATATATTGTCACTTGATGATTGATCTTGCTAGCATGACTTTGAAATCTTTTAACAAGTGTGGCTAGGGATGTCTTCAGGGCAACAAGTTTTAATTAAATTAAGAAAAATGATTATCGCGGGTGAGCTTGAAGGCGGCAGTCGCATTGCTGAAATTCCAACGGCAGAGTTGCTTGGGGTATCTCGTCAGCCTATTCGTATGGCCTTCCGCTTGTTGGAACAAGAAGGTTTATTGATTAAGAATCCAACCCGAGGTTATACGGTCCGTGAAATTTCCAATCAATTGGTCAATGATGCCTTGGAAGTTCGCGGAGTACTGGAAGGTTTAGCTGCTAAAACCTTAGCAGAACAAGGTTTATCGGAACAGCAGCAGCAAACTTTAAAAAACTGTATAGAACAAATAGAGCAACTCTTTGCAGAGCATACTGAATTTGGGGATGAAGAGTTAGAACGTTATCATGAGTATAATGTCACCTTTCACGACACAATTATTCAAGGCGCACAGAATGTTGCGCTTATTCAAGCCTTAGCAAAAAATAATCAACTTCCTATGGCTTCCGTTCAAGCCATTACCTATGACGAATCACGAGCCTTATCTGAATATCGCCGCTTACACTACGCACATTTGCAGCATTGCTCTATTTATGAGGCTTTGCTTCAGCGTCAGTCGGGCCGTGCCGAAACTTTAATGCGAGAACATAGCAGTGTTGCGTTGTTAGGCGAAACGGTCAAAAACATATTGACTGAGGTGTAATAAGAAACTCCCGCTCAATGCATTTGAGCAGGAGTAAAACGAGTGTTCCTATAACTCAATCACCAAATGTTTGGATTTAGCGCGAGAGCAGCAAGGTGTGAACTGATTATTCAAGGCACGCTCTTCATCCGTCATAAATACATCTCGATGATCTGGAATACCTGAAACAACACGGGTAATACAAGTACCACAAATGCCTTGTTCGCAGGACACAGGCACATCAAAACCATGCGCTAACAAGGCATGAGTTACGGTCTGTTCTGGATGAATTTCAATTCGCTGTCCTGTGCCAGCAATTTCCACAGTAAATGCTTCATCATTTTCCTGCTTGCTTTGCTGTGCTACAAAATGCTCCTGATGCAGTTGTTCGGCTTGCCAACCCGCTGTTTCAGCCGATTGCATGACAAATTGCATAAAGCCTGTTGGCCCGCAGACATATAGGTGTTTACTTGAATCGGGCTGTTGCAATACCTTTGCCATATCACATTGAGTATCAGCTTGGTTTTGAATGTGAAAATGAGCTTGATCTGCAAAGTGTTGGGTTAAATTTCCATAAAAAGCGAGCATTTCATGACTACGTACAAAATAATGCAGTTCAAATGGAATCTCTAGTGCTTTTAAACGGTAGGCCATTGAAAGAATAGGGGTAATTCCAATTCCACCCGCAAACAGCATTGCTTTTTGTGTTTGGTTATGTAGCGCAAATAAATTACGTGGCTGCCCAATACTTAATACATCACCTTCTTGATAGTCATTATGTATGCAACGTGAACCACCTCGTGAGTTTTCATCGTGTAGCACCCCAATCACATAGCGATTTTTTTCACTCGAACAGTTAGAAAGTGAATATTGCCGTGTAAGTCCATTTTTAAGATGGACATCAATATGCGACCCAGCCTCAAACGATGGCAGGGCCGAACCAGATGTGGGAATAAGTTCAAAGGCACGAATTGAGGGCGTAAGCTGATGAATTTTATCAATAATAACGTCCATGTTTTTATCCTTAAATCACATGAATATTTGGAATTTGTGCTGTATGGCGAGTTACCGTTGTTTGTCTTTCTTCGGCAAGCAAACGCTCAATCACTTTGCGTGATTGCACACCACCTGCATCAATATTCAGCATCAGTAATTTACGCTGGGGATTATTGAGAATGTTTTGCTGTTGTTGTTCCAGCATTTCCAAATCTTCAGTAAAAATTTTGCCTTGTCCTTCACGAATTTGATCAGTGAGTTCTGTATTTTCAGGCTGAAAGTTACGTGCCATTCCCCAGAAATACCAATGTGAAGTTTCAGTTTCAGGCGTAATAAAATCCACCACAATTGAAGACACTTTCTTGTCTTTTGGTGCGTCATAGCCACCATGACCTGCATGTGCGACACCCACTTCAATATGTACATTACTAGGGGCGAAGAAATGACAACGCTGCCAGCGATCTACAGGCACATCATCTGCAAGATGATTACCTCGAAGTGCCATTTGCCAAAAAGGAGGGGCAATCACATTGTCCATATAACGTTCGGTAATGACATGATCACCTTCTACCTTTGTGATTGGCAGTGATTCATCAATCTCTTTTTGACCAATACTGCTGGAATGCACATAGGTTTCATGGGTTAAGTCCATGAGGTTGTCAATCATCAGGCGATAATCGCATTGAATATGAAATAAGCCTCCGCCATAACTCCACTCAGGATGATCGGCCCATTCTAGTACAGGAAGTTTAGATTCATCTGCAAGATTTTTCTCACCCGGCCACACCCAGACAAAGCCCATTTTTTCAACTACAGCATAGGCTTTATTGCATGGGAAGCCGTTCACGCGTTGTGCTGGCATTGCTACAGTTTTTCCTTCACAGCCCATGACCAGTCCGTGATATCCACAAACTAAATTGCCATCTTCAACATAGCCGAGTGAAAGTGGTGCGCCACGATGCGGACAGAAGTCTTCAACAGCAGCAACTTTATTTTCTTTGCCACGATAGAAAACAATTTTTTCACCGCAAATAGTACGACCTAATGGCTTATCTTGAAGTTCTTCAGGGCGGCATGCGACATACCAAGCATTTTTTATGAACATTATGATGACTCCGTGTCAATTATTGGATCCAATTTATGTCTCTTTAATCGTTTTGTCAAATGTGATTTGGGTGTTTTTTATGAAAATGGCGCTAAAATTATTCACTTCAACAGAGTTTGTATTTTTATAAGATTCAACTATGGATCCATTTCACTGTTAAATTTAGATGCTTAGGTTTTTATTAAATGGATCCAGATATATTAATTTTGAAAATTTTAAAATCATTTTCGCCTTTATATTAATAAAAATTACAAATTAATGATTTGATTTATATAGTTTTTTAACTGTGATATAAAAAACCAAATAAATTAGTTGATTTTATGGATCCAATTATACAGTATAGAAAAAGAGCAGGATGCTTCATAAAAATGATCTCTATGTATAGAGGATCACTTTCATTCTTAATTATCCCTTCTAGGCAATTATGGATATGGATATGCATAATCACCCAATGTTGTGTTCCCACATGGTCGTGTGTATTTCCGTTCCTAATTGGGAGTTACACAATGCAAAGAAATGTTTTAGACGAAATTAACAATACTAAAATGAGCCGTTACCAATGGTTCGTGATTCTGATTTGTCTATTTCTGAATGTCATTGATGGTTTTGATGTCATGGTGATGGCGTTCACAGCACCGTCAGTATCTGCGGAATGGGCTTTGTCTGGTGCACAAATCGGGATACTCCTCAGCGCGGGTCTATTTGGTATGGCCGCAGGTTCCATTTTCTTGGCACCATTAGCAGATAAAATTGGCCGCCGTTTCTTAATTCTGATTTGTTTGATTATTGCAGGGTTGAGCATGTCTGCATGTGGGCTTGTGCAAAGTCATAGTATGTTGGCTGCACTACGGTTCATTACAGGTGTTGGCGTTGGCGGGATCTTGGCGAGTAGTAACGTACTGGCAAGTGAATATGCAAATGCACGTTGGAGAAGCCTAGCGGTAAGCTTAATGTCTACAGGATATGGTATTGGCGCAACGTTAGGAGGCGTACTTACCTTTGTTTTAATTGAGCATTTGGGCTGGCGTTCAGTCTTTTTAGCGGGTGGTATGACCACGCTGATCATGTTCGCTTTTGCTGTGTGGTTATTACCTGAATCACTTGATTATTTGTTGGCAAAAAAACCTGTCCGTGCCTTGGAAAACACAAATATGATTCTGCAACGTATGCAGTTGATGTCTTTAAACGTGCTGCCAGAGTCTGTACAAGTTGAACAACAAAAGGGCAGCGATGTTGCGAAACTGTTTCGTGGCCATCTAGGATTCCAAACCTTGTGTTTATGGTTCGCCTTTTTCTTGGTCATGTTTGGTTTCTACTTTGTGATGAGTTGGACACCTAAAATTTTAATTGCGATGGGCATGTCGCGAGATCAAGGCGTCAGTACAGGTATTCTAATTAGTATTGGTGGTATTTTTGGTGCAGCAATTATTGGTCTTTTAGCTTCACGGATTAAAATTTTCTACGCGCTCAGCTTATTTTTAGGCTTAACAGCACTCTGTATTTTCCTATTTGTTGCAGTTTCATCACAAGTGAGTATTGCACTGCTGGTCGGTTTATTACTCGGTATACTTATTAATGGCTGTGTTGCAGGACTTTATTCAATTTCACCGACCATTTATGAAGCGGATATTAGAAGTCGGGGTGTGGGGTATGCAATTGGATTTGGGCGTATTGGCGCCATTTTATCTCCAACCATAGCAGGTCTATTTTTAGATCAGGGTATGACACCACAGCATCTTTATGCGTACTACGGCATTGTATTTATCTTGGCAATTTTCCTGATTTTAATCTTGGGTAAAGCGGTGTATCGACATCAAAAAACTCAAAATTATTCACTCAATACATCAATCTAAATATCTGTTTAACAATTAAAAGCTGAGATAAAAATGAAAAAGACATCTTTATGGATGGGGATCTGCTTGTGCCCAATTTTTGCCAACATGGCACATGCACAGTTCATTGCAGACAGTCAGGCCGAAATCACATTACGCAACTTCTATTTTGATCGGGATTATAAAAATGATCCTTATCCTTATACAGCAGCTCGAGATTGGGCTCAGGGTCTTATCTTTAAGGGACAATCGGGTTATACCGATGGAACCATAGGCTTTGGTGTAGATGTCCTTGCCATGGCTGGTTTTAATTTATTGGGAAGTCAAGCAGATGATTACGCACGGACTGGTTTATTAGCTGTCAATTCGGACAATTCAAGAGATGATTATTATGCAAAAATTGGTGTAACGGGCAAAGTCCGATTGAGTAAAAATGAACTTTTTGTAGGAGATTTGGTTCCGCAACTTCCGACAATATTTTCTTCGCCGGCAAGACTACTCCCGCAGACTTATCGTGGTGTGAGATTCGTTTCTACAGAAATTCCTAAACTGCAATTGGAAGGGTTTTATGTCGATAAAGTCCGCCAACGTGATTCTATTCACTATACCGATGTGGGTATTGATAATATCAATCATCGTTTTGATCGGGCTGCAACCACTGATCATTTCTATACGCTTGGGGGAGCTTATCAACTCAGTGATGCCTATCGCATCCGTATGTATCATGCTGAATTACAGGACATTTATCAGCAACAATTTCTGGGTATTAATGGTAAGCAACCCATTTCAGATCAGTACAATTTTTTAACCGATGTTCGCTTTTTTAACAGTAATGATACGGGAAGTGAAAAAATAGGCACTGTGGATAATCGTCACGTCAGTGGGTTGTTTGGTCTCAACACACAGGGACATACGCTCTCAATTGGTTATATGCAGTCTTTTGGTAATACAGGTCTGCCATTTTTATCAGGCGCTGAAAGTCCAGTTACCCTAGATTTTATGAGTTCGGACTATTCAAATAAAGATGAAAAAGTGGTTTCTTTACGTTATGACTATGATTTTAAAAATGTCCGTCTAGGTGAAACTTCACTCAATGGTCTGCGCTTTATGACACGCTATGCCAAAGGGGATGACATTGATTTATTAGCATATGGCAGCCAACGTTTTGAAGAAGAGTCTTTAGAGTTTGAACTGGGTTATCGCATACCAGAAGGGAGTTTAAAAGGCTTGGGGCTTAGAACACGTTTTTCTCATTATCGGAATGATATGCCAACCAATATGACCTTCCATTCAGCAAATGAAACACGTATTAATGTGGATTATAGTTTTAAATTTTAATACGATTTTTCCCTAGTCTTTTTAAAAGATAGCTTATTGATATTACATATGAATAAGCTATCTCACAGCAGTTTAAATCATAAAATTAACTTATATAAATCAAAAAATTAGACAAAAATCATTTGCTAAGAACAAAACTTCATTCAGTTTTTGACATCGTCCTATAGAAGCCCAAGATACCTAAAACAGGACCAAGCAAAAGAATCCAAGCAGAATCTAAACCTATATGATCGAAAGCATAGGTCGTAAATGCAATGGATACGATGGTTATCGCAAAGCCAATAGAATTCTGAATAGAAAGTGCTGCGCCCAGTTTTTCTGGTGGGCATGCAACCGAAGCCAATGCAGAAAATTGTGGTGAGTCTGCAATGACAGATGCACTCCATACCATAAGAACGATTAGCAGTGACCACGCCGGTAAATAACGCCAAGCCAATGCAAAAATCAGACAACATAGACCAGAAAGGAATAAAGCGCCCATAGCAACGCGATCACTACCATACTTTTTTGACCAATATCCACCTAAAAGACAACCGACAGCACCACATGCCATAATTAAAAATGTCGCCAATGGTACATTCGATAAGCCTAGGGCTTTTAAAACGCCGGAGTGAGCAATAAAAAGTGGCAATATCGTCCAAAAAGCATATAACTCCCACATGTGACCAAAATATCCAAGTGCGGAGGCTTTAAATTTTTTGATTTTAAAGACCTGAAATGCATTTCCAGTCGCCATGTTTTTTTTAGCAACTTTCGCACTTTGGTCATCACCCAATATAAAAATAAGCAATGCGGCAACTAATGCCAAAATGGATGAGAAAGTAATCACATAATGCCAATTTAAATTGGCAGATAAGCCATTCAGTGCATGGGGTAATGCAGTACCCAATGTGAGCATGGCGACTAAAAGTGCCAAAACTGCTCCAGCTCGATGAGGTGCCCATTGCACCACCAACTTCATCCCAATGGGGTAGATGCCAGCCAAACAAATCCCCACACAAAAGCGGTAAATCATGCCATCGATTAAACCTTGTGCTAACCAAGCAAAACACAAATTAAACAATGCACCCAACAGTGCTGCACCAGTAAAAATAGAGCTTGCTTTAAAGCGATCTGCAAAACCCGTAAAGGCAATCAAGAAAGTACCAATGATAAAACCAGCTTGTACGGCATTGGTTAACCAACCAATATCAGCGATGCGAATGTGCCATTCTTGAATTAAATTGGCTGCTGCACTATTTGCACTAAACCATAAGGATGTTCCAAAAAGTTGGGCAAAAGTAATAATCAGGATTGCGTGTGAAGAAAAGAAGTGATGGGCTTTGCCGTGTATCTTAAAATCCATACGCGCTATCCTTAGCTTGTTGGTGTGAATAAAGTCTTTTTAGACCAATACAATTCTATTCTTATACGAATAAAACTTTTATTGCCTTATTCATTTTATCGGTATTTTATTATTTTAAAATTTGATTTTCATCATAAAGCATATAAGCACTGCCATTAAACTACTTATTAAAGAGCATGATGCAGTCGAGATTTAATCGTGGAAATACAGGTGATAAAATCCAAGACCGATCAGAAAAGAATAGAGGAAACTGGACTTTTAGCATTAGAACAATTTCTTCTAGATGTTTTAACCTGCACAACCACAATCAATACTGGTTCCTGCGCGAGCATTGTCGCCCATTGTTTGGTAACCATCTCGTTTCCACCAGTCTAGACCACCAATCAGTTCTTTAACCTGAAAGCCTAAAGTTGCCATTTTTAGCGCTGTTTTGGTCGAGGCATTACAGCCAATACCATCACAATACGTTACATACAGCACAGATTGGTTCAAATGCGCCAATGTCTGCTGTGTAATACTTCGATGAGGGATATTAATAGCATGCGGAATATGTTCATGTTGATAAGCTATTTCGCTGCGCCCATCCACAACTATGATCTTTTGTCCCTGACTTAATGCTTCAAATAAATCCCAAGAGTCCATTTCATAATTTAATTTGGCTTGATAGAATTCTAATGGTGATACAGCCATACTTATATCTCCTTGTAACGTATAAGATTATCTCGTTTATATCCTAACATTACTTTTCATATTTTCTTGCCCGTAATGTTATATAAGTTGAGTCTTAAATATAAATCCTAGAAAATCTAAAATTTTCATTGTTTATAGTATTTTAAATAACATCTTCAGCATTAAATAAATCAGTTTGTTTAATGCTTGCAACGCTTCAATTAATAGCACAATTTTATTGATTAAAATACTTTAAAAAACCAATCCATGAAAGTAGATGAATTTTAGTTCATATGATTGAAGAGCCAATATTCATCTATATCAAGGGTTGTTAAGCATTCTGATCACGAGAATACTTAAATGTAATTTTTATTAAGATTAGGTTTTAAAAGTTGAGAGTAAGATACTGGTTTCACTATTATAAATACCAGAAATACATCGAATTCTTTCTAGGACTTTATCAAAGTTTTCTAGAGAGTCTGCTCGAATTTCAACCAAAATATCCCATTTCCCATTGGTTTTATGCAAGCGTTCAACTGCTGAATCTAGACGTAATTCGCTAATGACTGATCTGGCTTTAGTGCCTTCCACCATAATGCTCATCCAGGCGCGAATAATATTTTTTTCCACATCTGGACGGTAGCGCACGGTATACCCCGTAATCATGCCAGATGTTTCCATATAGTCGATTCGGCTCCTGATAGTCGGACGAGATACCCCCGTTTTTTCCGCTAAATCTGTGACAGACATTCGGGCATTTTCTTTTAGAAAACCGAGAATAATTTGATCAATTTCACTCATTTTGCATCCTGCAATTGTCAATTTGGAAAAAAATAATTCATTTTAGAAAAAAGTACAAATTTTTTAAGTCATTTTGATTTTGAATAATATACAAATGCGCTAAGCCTGCTGAAGATTCAGTTTCATGTAAAACTTAAATTCAGCTCGAGATCGAATCAATATCGTGTTGATCAACATGTATCTCTAAGGGTTTTTAAGCGCATATGGAAGCTTCAGTCGTTAAGGAAAAATAGATGACTACAAACTTAGAAAATCATACTCGTAAGGCGATTGTAGGCACTTTTCCTCAATCCTTGATTTCACATGGTCTAAAAAAACTGTCCACGTCAGTTTTTGTTTTCTATAACGAAAAGCTACACGAAATTTAAGTCCATCGCACAGGAACATTAGGAAGCAGCTTGAGCGATTTTGGTGAAAAACCAAAAAATGAATTTAGAAGATATTGGAGAGACAGCAGAATGAATAACTTAGCATTGACACGCCAAAACTTTAATGATTGGATGGTTCCAGTTTTTGCCCCAGCAAATTTCATCTTAGTTCGTGGTCAAGGTTCTCAGGTTTGGGATCAGGATGACAAGCAATATATTGATTTTGCAGGTGGCATTGCAGTAAATGCTTTAGGTCATGCACACCCTGTGGCGGTACAAGCCCTGACTGAACAAGCGACTCAACTTTGGCATATTGGTAATGGTTATACCAATGAACCTGTTCTTCATTTAGCAAAACAGCTCGTCGAAAATACATTTGCAGACAAAGTGTTTTTCTGTAATTCGGGCGCAGAAGCAAATGAAGCCGCTTTAAAACTGGCACGAAAAGTTGGTTTGCTAAGTGGTCATGCAAATAAAAATCAAATTGTTGCTTTTAAAAATGCATTTCACGGCCGCACGTTATTCACTGTAACCGCAGGTGGTCAACCGAAATACTCTCAAGATTTCGCACCTTTACCAGAAGGTATTCAACATACTGCTTTTAATGACTTAGAGCAGGCAAAAGCAGTGATTAATGAAAATACTTGCGCTGTTATTGTTGAACCTATTCAAGGTGAAGGTGGTGTACTGCCTGCAGATATCGAATTTTTAAAAGGCTTGCGTCAACTTTGTGATGAACATGGCGCCGTACTGATTTTTGATGAAGTCCAAACAGGTGTTGGTCGCACTGGCTCACTGTATGCCTATATGAATACAGGTGTTACCCCTGACATTTTAACGACTGCAAAAGCTTTAGGCGGTGGTTTCCCTATTGGTGCGATGATTACCACGAATCAATACGCAAACATGTATGCGGTAGGGGATCATGGGACGACCTATGGCGGTAATCCATTGGCGTGTGCAGTGGCAAATGCAGTATTCGAATTTATCAACACGCCTGAAGTTCTAGAAGGCGTTCAGCAACGATTTGATTATTTTGTCACTGGTCTAAATAAGATTAATGCGAAATTTAATGTCTTTGAACAAATCCGTGGTCAAGGTTTACTCCTTGGATGTGTCCTAAAGGCAGAACATGCGGGTCAAGCCAAAAATATTGTCACTTTGGCAGCCGAGCAAGGCTTACTGGCACTGGTTGCAGGCCCTAATGTTGTCCGTTTCACGCCTTCACTGATTATTCCATTTGAAGATATCGATGAAGGGCTAAGCCGTTTTGAGCAAGCCCTAGAAAAATTTTCTCAAGAATTGAAGGAGTGTGCATAAATGATGATTATTCGTTATATCCGAGAAAATGATATCAATGACATCTACCAACTTGCCGAAAAAGCAGGCTATGGGCTTACATCATTACAGCCAAATCTGGAAATTTTGTCAGCAAAACTGAAACGTGCATGCGATACAGTACGAGGTAAACTGAGCAAAGCAGATCAAGGCTATTTCTTCGTTTTAGAAGATACCAGCATCAACAAAGTGGTCGGACTCTGTGGTATTGAAGTTGCTTTGGGCTTAAG
The DNA here is from genome assembly GCF_004331035.1 of Acinetobacter sp. ANC 4910. Taxonomy (GTDB): domain Bacteria; phylum Pseudomonadota; class Gammaproteobacteria; order Pseudomonadales; family Moraxellaceae; genus Acinetobacter. The sequence continues at coordinate 36,759 of NZ_SJNT01000009.1, read as the reverse complement.
TGAACCTTGGTATAACTTCCATGTTGGTACTCAAGTACATTCCTCAAAAACACTGAATGTGTATAAGTCACACCAAACCTTGTTTTTAAGCAATGACCATACTACGTGCAGTGAATTATGTACGTTGTTCCTCGATCCTGATTATCGTAAAGAAATGAACGGAAAATTTCTTTCAAAAATCCGTTTCTTATTTATTGCAGCGTTCAGAAATATTTTTGAAAAACGCATCGTTGCAGAAATGCGCGGATATTCAGATGAAGTCGGTAACTCTCCGTTCTGGGATGCAGTCGGACATAAGTTCTTCGATATGGAATTTAGAAAGGCAGATTATCTCAGTGGTACAGGCCAGAAATCTTTTATTGCAGAACTGATGCCACGCTATCCTTTATATGTCGATATGTTGCCTGCGGCAGCCCAAGAAGTGATTGGCAAAGTCCATCCAAATACCTTACCTGCATATAAATTATTGTTAGGTGAAGGTTTACGTTTCCAAGGTTATGTCGATATTTTTGATGGTGGTGCGACTTTAGAAGCCGATGTAGAGAACTTACGTTCAATTAAAGAAAGTGCAGTTCTCCAAGTTGAAATTGTTGAAACAGCAACTTTGAATGAAGCAGAACCGTATTTAATTTCAAATGACCATTACCAAGACTACCGTGGTCTTTTGATTCAGCATGATCCTGAACAAGAAACCATACAGTTAACTCAAGCGCAGGCTGAGCAACTCCAAGTAGCTCAGGGTGATGTAGTTCGTGTGTTGTCCTTAAATCCAAAGGAACACAAAGCATGATTCAGGGCAAACAATTTATACAAGGGCAGTGGCTGAATGGGCATGGCGCTGAATGGGTTAAAACAGATCCAGTCAGCAATCAAGCCCTTTGGGCTGCACAAGCAGCCAATCAAGAGGATGTTGAAAAAGCTACGCTTGCTGCACGCCAAGCATTCCCATTATGGGCTAAATGTTCATTAGAGCAGCGTATTGAGATCATTGAACGTTTTGCAGCACAATTAGAGCAGAATAAAAATCATCTGGCAGAAGTGATTAGCCAAGAAACCAGTAAACCCCTTTGGGAGACACTGACAGAAGTTCAGTCCATGATTGCTAAAGTGGGAATTTCTGTACGCGCTTATCATCAAAGAACAGGCTCTAGTGAAACCATCATGGCAGATGGTGTTGCGTCATTGCGTCATCGTCCGCATGGGGTATTGGCTGTATTTGGGCCTTATAATTTTCCTGGTCATTTGCCCAATGGGCATATTGTTCCTGCCTTAATTGCAGGAAATACTCTTGTATTTAAGCCAAGTGAATTAACCCCATGGACTGCTGAAGAAACGGTAAAACTCTGGCAGCAAGCAGGTTTGCCTGATGGTGTTTTGAATCTGGTACAAGGTGGACGCCAGACAGGTGAAGCATTGGCAGCTTCAGCGCAGATAGATGGTTTACTTTTTACTGGCAGTGCCAATACAGGTTATCACCTGCATAAACAAATGGCGGCTAGTCCGGAAAAAATTCTCGCTTTAGAAATGGGGGGCAATAATGCACTCATTATTGATGAAGCGGTTGATGTAGATGCTGTCGTACATTTAGCCATTCAGTCTGCTTTTGTTTCTGCTGGGCAACGCTGTACTTGTGCACGCCGTATTCTGGTAAAAGAAGGTGCAAATGGTGATGCTTTTGTACAACGTTTTGTTGAGGCTGCACAAAAATTAGTAGTGGGTCACTGGAATCAGCAACCACAGCCATTTATGGGTGGGGTGATTTCATCTCAAGCTGCCGATTTGATGTTGAAAGCACAACAACAATTATTAGCTCTAGGGGCGACTGCACTGCTAGAGATGACACGTCCTGACGCTGAAAGCTCACTACTTACGGCCGGGATTCTTGAGGTTACAAAAGTTGAAGTCCCTGATGAAGAATACTTCGGCCCTTTAACCACCATCTGTCGTTATAAAGATTTTGATGAAGCCTTGAGTCTTGCAAACAAGACTCGTTTTGGTCTGTCTGTTGGTTTAGTTTCGCCAAATCGGGACTTGTTCGAACGCTTAATTATTGAAGCGCGGGCAGGAATCGTAAACTGGAATAAACCCTTAACAGGCGCATCTAGTGCTGCACCATTTGGAGGTGTAGGGGCTTCAGGGAATCATCGTGCAAGTGCTTTCTACGCAGCCGACTATTGTGCTTGGCCTATGGCTTCACTGGAAAGTGACAAAGTCATTTTACCCGAGAAACTTTCACCTGGTATTTGCTTATAAATATCAGGGTTTTTAAATACTCAGGATATTTATAATAGACTTGATGGTTTTTATTTTAAATCATCAAGTCTTAAAATAAAGCACACTAGACTAATGGATAATTGCAACTATTTACCCGCATATTTTTTAGCTAAACGTACATTTTTAATTAAACAAGTGCTTTTTAATTAAGCAGAAATAAAGAGTAATTAAACAAAAAAGTCTAAAGTGTGCTGTATGATCCACCAGAAATTTTATTCAGTTAAAAATGGCGCTAAATCATATTTAACCTGATTATCAATTAGTCATTTATTGGGGTTTTTATTGGAGTGGTTATTGGTTTTTAAATAAGTCATTTAAGTCATCCATTTAATTAAAAGCGATCAAGCAAGGCTTAAGAAAGCAGAATAAATGGATTTCTACTCTCAATTATTTAAATTAATCTTATGTGTAATTTAAATAATTGAGATTATTCATTATGTGGGTTAAGTCGTTATTAAAGGATTTGTAACGGTTGTTATAAATTGGAGTAAACATTACATGAGTAAGAACAAGGGAAAGCAATTTCTAGAAGGAGACCTTCTTGGAAGTCAGCACATGACTGAACAAGATGAAGAAAAATTGCAACGCTCATTGACAAATCGTCATATCCAGATGATTGCCATTGGTGGCGCAATTGGTACTGGATTATTTATGGGTTCGGGGAAAACACTGAGTATTTCAGGAACTTCGATTATTCTGACCTATTTAATTATTGGATTTTTCTTTTTCTTTGTTATGCGTGCAATGGGAGAACTATTGCTTGCAAATACAAATTTTAAAACCTTCGCCGATTTTGCGACCGAATATTTAGGCCCATGGGCAGGTTTTTTTCTAGGTTGGTCTTATTGGTGTAACTGGATTATTACCGCTATTGCAGATGTTATTGTGATAGGGGGGTATATGCAGTTCTGGTATCCCGATATGCCCGTATGGATACCTGCCTTTGCTTCACTCGCCATTCTTACTATATTAAACTTTGTTGCAGTAAGAATGTTTGGTGAATTAGAATTTTGGTTCTCACTGATTAAAATTGTTGCGATCATCTTATTCATTGTCGCGGGGCTGTATTTAATTAGTACCCACTATGTATCTCCGAATGGTGTCACAGCATCTTTCTCACATTTACTTGAAAGTGGCTCCATGTTCCCATACGGTTTAACTGGTTTCTTAGCAGGCTTCCAAATTGCTATTTTTGCCTTTGTCGGTATTGAATTGGTCGGAACCACTGCTGCCGAAACCAAAGACCCACACAAATCACTCCCTAAAGCCATCAACTCTATTCCATTACGAATTTTGTTGTTTTATGTGGGTTCATTGATTTGTATTATTGCCGTGACATCTTGGTCACAAGTCTCACCAGAAAAAAGCCCATATGTAGAAATGTTTACCCATGTTGGCTTACCAATTGCGGCGGGTCTAATTAACTTTGTTGTTGCGACATCAGCTCTGTCTTCTGCAAACAGTGGTATTTTTGCGACTAGTCGTATGTTATATGGTTTATCTTTAGAAAATGATGCACCGAAAAGCTTTAGCAAGTTATCAAAACGTAAAGTTCCGATTCGTGGCTTAGTTTTCTCTATGCTGTGCGTAACACTTGGAACGTCAATTCTATTTATTGTGCCAAATGTCATGACTGCATTTACGATTATTTCTGCATTAACGTCAATTCTATGTATTTTTACATTTATGTTGATTGTACTTTCTTATATTGCATATCGTAAAAAAGACCCTGAATTACACCTCAAATCAAATTATAAGATGCCTGGTGGACTCTTCATGGCATGGTTTACTATGTTGTTCTTGGTTTTCACGATTGTGATTTTAGCTTTCGATCATGATACTTTAATCGCGCTTGTGCTTTCTCCAATCTGGTTCGTTGGTCTCTTTATTGGTTACCGCTATAAAAAGAAAAAGATCTTAAAGCTTAATCTATTAGATCAAAGCAAGGTGGATTACGTTTAAAACGTTTCTTTAAAATCGATTTAAAAAAATAGCTAGAGCATTTCGTTCTAGCTATTTTTTTTAAATGAATGAACTCTAAAATTTAGATAAGATACTGATATGAATAAAGTCATCTAAAAATAAGGATAAAATTCAATAAGATTTGTTTTATTTAAAATTATTTCAGCTCTTCTTTTTCTGAAAAAAAAAGCTTAGAGTATCTCTATAACAATAATCTTCTCAAGGATCGCGGGGAGTCATAAAATGAACAATACCCAGAAAATAATTTATGCTTTATGTTTCATTGGCCCATTTTTTTCTATAGCTCAAGCAGAAACCTTATCTGAACATTCTGATTTGGCAAGTATTACGGCTAGCTCTGGAGAAAGTGAATCGAATTTATCCGATCAGTATGCAACAGACACCACAACATTTTCGAATGCAGCTTTATCCATCGCATCCTTTTCTGCCTTAGCTCAATATGAACGTGCAAGTAATAAAAAAAATGAAAGCATGCAAATGCCGCCCGAAATAAAAAATCTAGAAGAAACAAAAGCAAATGCAGCAAACACTGTCTTTCGCCGATACAACTATCTATTGAGCAGTCGCTCGGCAGATTATAGCTCGAAGACCAATTATTGGTGGAATGCCAGTAATTACAGTTGTATCGCAACAGTTTCATACAATGGACGAATTAATGCTGTGAATAGAGTCAATTCTTCTGATTGTCAGTGATTTCAAATAAGACCAAAATCGAAGTGAGAGTGATATTTTCAGTCTTAAGAGAGAAGGATGAGGAAGATTTAAATTGTTTTTTTGCTAAGTAGTGATTGGCAAAATATTACAAACCTTAAAAAAAGTATATTTTTTAGATACAAAAAAAGGGCTAGAAAATAACAAAAAACATCACAAAAAAGGTTTCTTAGAAAAAAGCCGAGTGATTGAAAGTATGAAAATTAAAAAAATAAAAGGCAGATTCATCTCATTTTTGCTGAATCTGCCTTTAATGTTTAGATCAATAACGTTAATTTAACGCTTAGTAGTTCCAGAACATGTTTTGAATTTCTTTTGCATCATTGGTTTTAGTTAATGCTAAAGCCATTAAAAGACGTGCTTTTTGTGGATTCAAATCATGTGCTGCAATCCAACCATATTTATCATCAGGTTGTTCGGCATTACGAAGTACAAACCCTTGTGCAACACGTGATGAACGTACAATTTGAATACCTTGTTCATCATGTAATTTTCTTACTTCAGGGACTAAATAATTCGCCATTGAACCATTGCCCGTACCTGCATGAATAATTGCTTTTACACCAGCTTTAGCAAAAGCTTGGTATGCATCAGGCATCATGTTGTCTGAACCATACACAATTTGCACACTTGGTAATGCATCACCCTGAATTTTTTCAATATTAAATTCAGAATTATTGGTATGTTTTTTTACAGAACTTCTGAACCAGTAAGGCTTACCTTCAACCAAAGTTCCTAAAGCTCCCCATTGACTTACAAAGGCATTGGTGTGAATGTTGATTCCTTTTGTCACATCACGTGCAGCAAAAATCGAGTCATTCATTAGTACCATCACGCCTTTGTTTTTTGCTTCATTAGATGAAGCAAGCGCGACTGCACTATACAGATTTAAAGGACCATCTGCAGATAGAGCAGTAGATGGACGCATAGAACCTACCAATACAATTGGCTTGTCGGTATGTACAACTAGGTTAAGGAAAAAAGCGGTTTCTTCCATGGTGTCCGTACCATGAGTAATCACTACACCATTCACTGACGGTTTTTTGACTAGATCATTGACTTGACGGGCTAAAGATAACAATTCCTTATCTGTAATACTTTCAGATGCAACTTGAAGTGCCTGAATACCCGTGACATTTGCTAAATCGTTTACTTGAGGGACTGCTTTAATTAACGCATCAACAGGTACTTTTGCAGCACTGTAAGTTGCGCTGTTTGTTGAACTTGCACCAGCGCCTGCAATAGTTCCACCCGTAGCAACAACAACAACATTGTTTTTTGCATAAAGCGACATAGATGATGCAAGGAGGGTAAGTGCCAAGCCGCACGATTGGAGAGTTTTACTTATCATTAAACAAATCCTAGTTCTGTCAATTCCACTAATTGTAATGTTTGATTTCAACAAACATATTTCATATTTAAGATTCTTTAATTCAAACAGTCATTGGCATTTTGTATAAATACTTAATAATCTTTATGCATTTTTTGCATAGTAAAATACTTTTTTTCATTGTTAATTTGAATTGATATTGTTTAGATTCTGCCAAGCACCCCTAAGTCAAATGGATATTTGGCATAGTAGGAAAAAAATCATAACATCCTATAAAACAATAGGATGTTTTTATCGATTTTAGGGTATTAAAAGGAAATTTTATATGAATCAGAAGAAACTATTAAAATTTATTCTAGTTGCCATGGTATCTGGAATATTAATTGGTTGGCTTTTTCATAGCAATTTGAGCATTACTCAGGCTGAAAACATCGCTTCATATTTTAAGATTCTTACAGATGTATTCTTAAGATTAATTAAAATGATTATTGCACCATTGGTATTTGCGACGATCGTCTCTGGTCTCATTTCAATGGGTAAATCATCATCTTTAGGTTCAATTACACTTAAAGCAATGAGTTGGTTCATTGGCGCTTCACTTATTTCTCTACTTTTGGGTATGGGTTTAGCCAATTTATTTCAACCTGGCGCAGGTATGAATCTCCCAATACCGACTGCACCAGTTGATGTAGGTGTAACAGCAACGAATCTAAGCTTACAAACCTTCATTACGCACATTTTCCCAAAAAGCTTCGCTGAAGCCATGGCGAATAATGAAATTCTACAGATTTTGGTATTCTCCATTTTCTTTGGCTCTGCATTAGCATACGTGCATCATCAGCAAGATGAAGGTACGGTAATTGCAAAAATTCTTGATGAATTGTGCCGTGTCATGTTCCGTATTACAGACTATGTCATGATGTTTTCACCAATTGCTGTGTTCGCAGCAATTGCATCGGCCATTACCTTAAAAGGTCCGCAAATTATTCTCGACTATAGTGTTTTTATTGGCGAGTTCTACACAAGTTTATTGATTCTTTGGACAATCATTATTGGTGTCGGCTATATTTTCCTTAAAAAAGATGTTTTCCGTTTACTTAAAACAGTACGTGAACCAGCCGTTTTAGGTTTTGCCACTGCAAGTAGTGAATCAGCTTATCCAAAGCTTATGGTTGCTTTAGAAAAATTTGGTGTACCTAAGCGTATTACCAGTTTTGTGCTGCCATTAGGTTATTCATTTAATTTAGATGGCTCAATGATTTATATGTCTTTTGCGGTGTTATTCATTGCACAAGCCTATAACATTGAATTAAGTCTATCTCAGCAAATCTTAATGCTTTTAACCTTGATGATTACCAGTAAAGGGATTGCAGGTGTATCTCGTGCATCATTGGTGGTTATTGCGGCAACATTGTCGATGTTTAAACTACCAGAAGCAGGCATTTTGCTTATTCTTGCAGTAGACCATTTCCTCGATATGGGGCGTACCGCAACCAACATTATTGGTAACAGTGTTGCAACTGCTGTAATTGCTAAAACTGAAGGCAATAAAGTTGAAGAGCACGAAAGCGTTTTGGCACAACCGCTCATTCCAAATGATCAAAATGCATCCTAAGCAATCAAAATCATTGTATTGCTGAAAAAACATCGCTTAGGCGATGTTTTTCTTTTTATGATCATAAAATAATAATTTTTAATAAGATGAAAAGGTGGGTGCTAAACGTTTTCACTTTTTCTTATTATAGAAAAAGATAAGCAGCACCAGAATGATCGCCATGATGAATGTAATAATAATTGTTTCCATAGCTTGACCTATTAGGCATAGATTTACTCTAATTTTAACATAGACTTAAAAACTCGGATCACTTTTTCGTTGAGAGTTCAGTTTTAAGTTTAATCGGGTTTATTTAGCTTTACACTCAATGCTTTCATCAGATTGATTGCTGTTTAGAGTCAATTCCAATAAACAGTAAGAGCATTGAAGAGATTTTTATATAATAAATTGGGTAGAAAAATAAAAACGCTTTGATTACACAATCTTTTAGGCTAACTTAGCCCTGAAGTGCATTGTCTGAATTACAGATAGCCATTGATTTAAGACAAGAAAAAATAGAGTCCTCTGTTGAGTGACCACACAAAGTGCATAACACTGCTCCTTATGTTAGGTAGTCTCTAATTCTTTTGTGTAACTGATGCTCACTTTCTTCAATGTTTATCAATCAATTCGGAATTTATAGAGTAAAACTTATGTTACATAAGTTTTTTTTCTGTTTAACTCAACATTGCAGAAAGTCACTTAATTACATTTGTGCTCTCATTCCTATGACTACACAGGTTTTTTGCAGTATTGAAACTTAAGAATAGTCATCTATTCAAAAGCATGCTGTGCTAGCAATGAGCTTAAGTAGGGTTCACATTCACTATAGACTTCTTTTATGGCTGCAAAATTGTTAAATTAATAAAGTAGGTTTAATCACAAAATGATCAAAAACAGAGAAACAAATCAACAAAACTAACTGTGAATAGCTACAGGTGATGAAGACAAAAAACAGAGGATGTTATTCAATACAACGTCTCTAAATTTATTCCGTGACTTAGGATATTCCTTATGTCGAATTTTATCATTGTTGCTAAGCAATCGGGCATAGAAGTGTATTACGGCACTCGTCACGATAAGCAAACCATACTGGGTTCGCTTCCAGAATGGTTGGCTAGCTTAAGTGATGGTGACTGTCTGTATACGGAAAAAAGAGCAAAATCCTTAGTGTTACTTTTACAATCCCATTATCAGAATTCTGATCAAATCACAGATATTTCTATTCAAGAAATATAAAGCATTCTATCGATTATTTTTCCAGATACACCAATAAGCCAAAAGCCAGTGTTTTGAATGATATACACATCCTATCTGTTATATTGATTTCGGCGTGAACTGTACCTATTGTTAAATTTTATGGACAGTAAAATAACAACAAAGTTAGCGCAGCTCTAGGGATTCACGATGAATTTTTTACTTAAAAAAAATAAAGCATGGTTTGTATTCTTTATCATTACCTTATATTCATTTCTCGGGTTCTTTATCGGCTTCATTATCTGGGAATATTTTTTAAACTAAGCTCTCCTTTTATTAGCAAGACAAAGCCCGCTTATAAATAGATAAACACTTTACATATTTATATTGCTCGAAACGAATCGAGTAAATCTTTATATATTTGCTGGAAAAAATTAGCTATCGCTCCGAAATCTGGGCGATCAAAAGATCTAATTTTTTGATCATTTCATCATTCATTTCGAAAGAACAGTTGATACGAATATGGTTTTGCTTTTTATTTTTCCGATAAAAAAGAATACTTGGCGCCACACCAATATCATTCAAAATCAGTTTTTCATAAATGCGACTGCTATCGATATGTTCTGGTAGGGTAATCCATAGAAAATAGCCCGATGGATAATAACTGACCTGACAATCTTCGGGCAACGATTTTATTAGATATTGATAATATTGGTTTTTTAACCGCTTCAGTGTATTCCTCAAACTTTTTAAATGTTTTTCATAATGGCGATGCGTCAGATAATCCGCCAGTGCATTTTGAATAAAGGAGTTCACCGAAATGGTACTCATTAATTGTACATGCTGTATATGTTCCGAAAATTTCCCGGCATAAACCCAACCGACACGAAAGCCTGCACCCAGCGTTTTGGAAAAAGAAGAGCAGTGTAGTACCAAATTTTGCTGATCATAATATTTCATTGAAAGTGGCTTTTTTTGATCGTAATAAAGCTCCTCGTAAACATCATCTTCAATTAAATAAATTTCATGCTCATGTAAGAGTTTTGCCAGTTCAAATTTTATGTCTTCATTCACCGTAAATCCAATTGGATTGTGGCTATTCAGCATAAGCAAACAAACTTTAATGGAGTAGGTTGTAATTGCTTTTTTAAAGGCTTCCAAATCTAGACCATGTTCAGGATGCTCTGGAATAGTAATGACTTTTAAACCCAAATTTTCAGCAGCTTGCCATGCGCCATAGAAAATAGTTTCTTGTAGAAGAATATATTCGCCCGCTTGAGTCATGGCTTTCAGTGATAAGTTTAAAGCATCCAACCCGCCAGAAGTAATGACGATGTCTGAAGGATCGGTTGGAATGCCTTGCATGCAATAACGTTGGGCGATCTGTTTTCTTAATTCATAATTACCGGGAGGCAAACTCGGCGTTTGCTCATAGCTAATACGGTGCTTCGCCTGTTGCGCTAAGGTTTGCATCAGCTTAGGAGAATAAAGCAACTGGCTATTTGGAAATGCACTTCCCAAAGGTACAATTTTTTCAGATTGAATTGATTTTAAATATCTAAAAACCAAAGAGTTAATTTCTATTTTTTCATTCAAAACAACTTTTTTGGCCAAGGCAACCTGTAACGGATTTTCAGCCACAAAATAGCCTAATTTCTCTTTTGAGTAGATAAGTCCTTGTGCTTCAAGCTCTTGATATGCATTCATGACAGTAATCAGGCTAAATCCTGATGCTTCGGCTTGTTGGCGTAAAGAAGGAAGCTTTTCGTGTGGCTTCCAAGTCCCCGTTTCAATCAGATGTTTTAGACTTAGTGCAAGTTGTTCTGATTTATACATAAGGTGTCATGCTCATATAAGAAATGGATAGCTGTATTCACACAGCTATCCAAAGTTTAAAGTAGGAGGTTTATCATTAATATGCAAAGCTTAACAAAAGTCTAAAGAATCCAGCAATTAAGCTAAGTGATAAGAAACCTAAACACCATAATAAAATGAACCATGCTGTTGGACTTAATCGATTTTGCAATTTTTGGATTGGATTTTGCATTGTCGTTATCTCCATTAATGATAGCCTTCATCACCTATACGTACTTTGTCACGAAATACCCAATAGGACAAAAAGGTGTAGATCAAAATAATTGGAATTAGAATGATGGCGCCCACCAATGCAAACTTCATACTGGATTCAGGTGCCGCTGCTTGCCAGATGGATACAGAAGGAGGAATGATATTCGGCCATAAACTAATCACAAAGCCCGTAAATGCGAGAAAAACCAGACCTAATGTGAAAACAAAAGGTTGAACATCTTTTTGCTGTGCACAAGCTTTAAGAATTAATCCAGATAAAATCAGAACCAAAACAGGTACAGGGCTAAAATAGTAAAGATTCGGCAGGCTCAACCAGCGTTGTGCAATTTCAGGATGGCTTAGTGGTGTATACAAACTGACTGCACCAAATACAACCAATAAAACCATGATCAGCTTGGGCATCAAGCTATACATTTTGTGTTGTAAATCTGCCTCAGTTTTCATAATCAACCATGCACAACCTAAGGCCGCATACATAATTACCACGCCAATACCAACGAATATAGAGAACGGCGTTAACCAATCCAGTGCACCACCACTATAAATGCCATTCTGAGTTTCAATTCCTTGAATATAAGCACCTAGAATCACACCTTGAAAGAAACTTGAGAAAAAAGAACCGCCTATAAACGCCAAATCCCATAAGTGTTTAGTACGATGTGCTTTAAAACGAAACTCAAACGCTACACCTCTAAAAATCAAAGCCACGACCATCAGAATAATCGGCATATACAGTGCAGATAATACCGTTGAATAAACCAGAGGGAAGGCGGCAAATAATCCTGCTCCGCCTAAAACCATCCAGGTTTCATTGCCATCCCATACAGGCGCAACCGTATTCATCATTACATCGCGTTCTGGTTGCCCTTGAATGAATGGGAAAAGAATGCCTATGCCAAGGTCAAAGCCATCCATGACCACATAAATTAATACACCCAACCCAATAATGCCGACCCAAACTAAAGCAAAATCAATCATGGTGCTTCTCCTTGTGATCAAAGTTATTATCGTTTGGCAGGCCTTCAGTCGTATCAATAGCTTCATCAACCGCACTTAAAGGTCGCATTGGCGTTTTAAAATGCCCAACGCCTGTGAGATGCGTATCTATGCTGTCTATAGCTGTTGGACCAGCTTTGATCAAACGCAACATGTAGTAAATGCCTGCACCAAATACAATGGTATAGACCAGTACAAAAATAATTAAACTGATACCCACTTGATTTGCGGTGACCGTCATGGACAAGCCATCTTTGGTTCGTAAAACGCCGTAGACTACCCAAGGCTGACGACCAACTTCTGTTGTGACCCAACCTGCAAGTAAGGCGATATAACCCGTGGGTCCCATAATCGTGGCAAACTTATGAAACCAACTGCTTTCATATAAGTTACCTGTTTTACGCAACCATAATGCGGTGAGTGACATAAACACCATCAGCATGCCGAGCCCCACCATAACTCGGAAACTCCAGAACACCACTGGAACAGGTGGACGATCTTCAGGAGCAAAATCTTTTAAACCTGTCACTTTGCCATCTACAGAATGGGTGAGAATTAAGCTGCCTAAATTTGGCACACCAATCTCCATCATATTCCGTTCATTTTCCATATCAGGTAATGCAAATAACAGTAAAGGCATGCCATGATCATGATTGGTTTCCCAATGACCCTCTATCGCAGCCAATTTGCTGGGTTGATGCTCTAAGGTATTCAAACCATGTTGATCCCCAATTGCTACTTGCAGGCAGGAAGTTACAAGAACCATCCATAGTCCCATCGAAAAGGATTTTTTCACCAATTCATCACGGCGCCCTTTGAGTAAATGCCATGCAGCAGTGCCCACCACCAATAATGAGGACACAAGAAATGCTGCAGTTGCCATATGTGCAAAGCGATATGGGAAAGAGGGATTAAATACAATAGCCCACCAATCAGTAGGCACAATAATGCCTTTTTCTATGGCAAAGCCTTGTGGTGTCTGCATCCAACTATTGGATGACAAAATCCAGAACATGGAAATACAAGTTCCGATAGCGACCATAAGGGTAGCAAAGAAATGAGCTTTGGGATTCACACGTCCCCAGCCAAACAGCATGATGCCTAAGAAACCCGCTTCAAGGAAAAAAGCACTGAGGACTTCATAAGTGAGTAAAGGCCCTGTAATGGAACCTGCAATTCGTGAAAATTCACTCCAGTTGGTACCAAACTGATATGCCATGACAATACCTGAGACGACCCCCATGGCAAAGGCGACCGCAAAAATCTTAATCCAGTATTTGAACAGATCCTTATAAATTGGATTTTGAGTACGTAACCATTTCCATTCCAATAGGGCCAGAAAACAAGCTAAACCAATTGAAGTTGCAGGAAAGATAATATGAAAAGAAACAGTGAAAGCAAATTGAATTCTAGCCAGTTCTAGCGCAGTTAACCCAAGGCTCATAGAAACCTCCTTTGCAAACTACAGCGAATACAAACGAGACAAGCAAAGCGTAGTGCAATGTCATAACTAACTATAGATCGTTTCATAAAAACTACCTACTTTAAATAATTGTCAAGATTTTGCAGGACAATATATTTAAGCTGTAGGTACAAGATACCGATAATAAAAATATAACAGAACTAAAAAGTTCTAGCATTTCTGTTATATTTTTATTTATAGTTTTTTGTAGCTACTTATGACAATCAAATAAGATGAAAATAGATCGAAATAAGTCAATTTAGTCGGTCATGAAATGTTTGTAACTCAGAGTTTAAACAGTATTCCTGAAATTGTTGAAAATGAAATTTTTTCCGAAGTACTGCAAAAGAAGCTTGCACAACACTATGTCAACTTAGAGGCAACATTACTTAGGGCTAAAGTTTTACGTGAGCTCTCAAAATCTAAAGTGCACTATATTATTCAATCTGCAATTCAAGCACATCAGTACAATGTGGCGTATTTATTTTCTCCCTTTGTTCTTGCAAATCTGAACCAAAAGGTCATCTACCAGAGTCCAGCAACCGATGCTGTTTTGGATATTTTAAATCCATATTATCAGGCAGGGAAAAGCCAAAATTTTAAGGCTGATGCCGCGCTGGAAGCTCTCAATCTGTATGTAGATTTGAGTTATCTAGAGCTTAATGCAGTTGATTTTTTTTATTATTCCTTACTCAAGGCACTTTCTAGAACAGACGTTTCCAATATCTATCTGATCACTGACTTAAAACTGAATAGACAAAAGATAGAAGAACTTGAGAAATTTTTAAAAATTCAAATTCATATTATTCAAACTGATCCATATGACCAAATCACAGATTGCACTGAACTTAACATGCATAAGTTACTGTTTAAACGTAAAGATCAAACTTATATTGAAATATGTGAAAAATTTTCAAAATTAAACGCACAATTACTCTGCGCGAATGGAAGTTATAGCTTGGAACAGGCATCTCGACTGATTGAAGATATGTTTTATGCAGAACATATTTATGAAAAATTATCGGTTTATGCTGAATACATTCAAACTTGCTTACAGAAAGATGTCTCGAATCTAAAGATAATGGCTTAATTGATGCTGTTAAATGCCAAATTCAAGCAAGTATGGTGAAATATAATTTAATCTTTGGTAGGTCTATTACCTAAATAGTTATTATTACAGGTTTTATGACTTAATCCATATGACAAAGATTTTGGCTTAACACCGTTAAAATGTGAAAAATTACTTAAAAAAATTACAGCAAAACTTATGATTACAAATGGATTTCAGCGATAAACCTTTCGTGCATTAATTAGCGACCTGATAAATTGGGAAAAATTCGAATCCTATAATTTTGATTAAACTTCATACAACAAGCATAAAATTATTTTAGTTGCAATTACCAAAAGAGATACTTTGCGCGCAAAGTATTATTTTTGTAGAATAACGCTCTAATTATAGAAGTACAAATTAGTGGAATTTTTTAAAATGAATTGTTCTATAGATATTTTATTGAAAATAAAAAAATGGGGAACGTTAACTTTATGATGAAAGCCAATAAAGAAAAAGCTTCCAAGAATTAAGAAATGCTTTGCCAGAATATGTTGATATTTTTTATGCGCTCAAAGTTAATCCGAACCTATCGGTTGTCAAATTAATTAAGTCTTACGGCGGCAACACAGAAGTATGTTTTTAACGATGGTGACATGATCCTCGGCTCACTTTATCAAAACCAATTCAGTTAACTGATGAACAAGCTGGTCGCTTTCTAAACGAAATTGATTGTTTTTTGACTATTCTGCTTGGAACAAGTGGTTTATTTGTTGGTGATAAATTTCATTCGAAATCACAGTATTTAGGAAAAAATGCAAAAGTAAGCTGGTACGAAGGTGGTCATCACTTACATTTAGAAAACTTAAGTCACGAGATGATTTTGGATATCAAATCCTCTTTTGCAAATTATTGATAACTATTTTTATATTTAGGCGCTTTATA
This sequence comes from Acinetobacter sp. ANC 4910, assembly GCF_004331035.1. GTDB lineage: Bacteria > Pseudomonadota > Gammaproteobacteria > Pseudomonadales > Moraxellaceae > Acinetobacter. Next base: position 21,131 of record NZ_SJNT01000009.1, on the reverse strand, counting down.
TGAATGACATTTGGATTGCTCCCTCAATTCTAGCAGCAAATTTCGCCCGTTTAGGTGAAGAAGTGAAGTCAGTATTAGATTCTGGTGCAGATATGATTCACCTTGATATTATGGACAATCACTATGTTCCCAACTTAACCATGGGGGCTCAAGTTTGTTCTGCACTTAGGTCTGAAGGAATTCAAGCACCGATAGATGTGCATCTGATGGCTTCACCAGTAGATTCCTTGATCGTTGATTTTGCAAAAGCGGGTGCAAACTATATCTCTATTCACCCTGATGCCACTATTCATTTAGATCGTTCAATTCAGCTCATTAAAGACCTAGGATGCAAAGCTGGCTTGGTGTTCAACCCAGCAACTTCGCTTGATTCATGCAAGTACCTTATGGATAAAATCGATTTAATGCTCATTATGTCGGTAAATCCAGGATTTGGCGGACAAAAATTTATACCTGCTGTTCTTCCTAAAATTGCTGAGGCACGAAAGTTAATCGATTCAAGTGGTAGAAATATTCGTCTTGAAGTGGATGGTGGCGTGAATGCGGGCAATATCGCTGAAATTGCTAAATGGGGCGCAGATACATTCGTAGCTGGAACGGCGATATTCAATACTTCTAATTATCAAGAAGCTATTTCAGAAATGAAAAATGCTGCAAATCATCATCGAATTAGCTAAATCCCCATCTATATAATTAGAGCCTCAAATGACCAACTTTGCACCACTTAAAAATACTAACTTTATTAGAGCCTTACAAAAACAACCCGTAGATCGAACACCAATCTGGATGATGCGCCAAGCTGGTCGCTATCTTCCTGAATATCGAGCCGTGCGTAAAATGGCAGGAAATTTCATTAACCTAATGAAAACACCTGACTATGCAACTGAAGTAACTTTGCAGCCAATCCGACGTTATGATTTAGATGCAGCAATTGTATTTTCTGATATTTTGACTATTCCTGATGCAATGGGTTTAGGTTTATATTTTGAAGAAAATCATGGACCTAAATTCAAAAACCCTATACGTTCTGAACAAGCGATCAATAATTTAGAGATTCCTTCCCATGAATCTTTATCTTACGTATATCAGACAGTCAGCCAATGTCGTCATGAGCTCAATGGCAAAGTCCCATTGATTGGATTTTCTGGAAGTCCGTGGACATTGGCTTGTTATATGGTCGAGGGACAGGGTTCAAAAGATTTTATTACGATAAAAAGTATGCTTTATAGCAACCCCAAAATATTACATCAATTACTAGAAAAAAATGCTCAAGCCGTTGTACAGCATCTTAAATGTCAGGTAGAAGCTGGCGCACAGGCCATCATGATTTTTGATACGTGGGGAGGGTTACTAAGTCGAGCTGCTTATCAAGAATTTTCCCTAAAGTACATTTCCTTTATTTTAGATAGTTTAAAAGACCAGTTAGGTGAGCGTTCAGTTCCTTCAATTGTCTTTACAAAAGGAGGTGGTCAATGGCTTGAAGAAATGGCAGGATGTGGAGCGAATGCTTTAGGACTCGACTGGATGACTGATCTGGATTTAGCACGTCAGCGAGTGGGTTCTAAAGTTGCCTTGCAGGGTAATCTCGACCCCGCAGTATTACTTGCCCATGATTCTGTAATTCAAAACGAAGTGAATAAAGTCATGACATCTTTTTATGGAAAACAAAAAGATGATACAGGTTTTGTGTTTAACTTGGGGCATGGAATTTCGAAGGAAACAAACCCAGATTCGGTGTCCGTGTTAATTGAGGCTGTTCATCGTTTTTAATTTTTTCAGGACATAACAGATGAGTTCGATGCTAGATACATTTAATTTTGACAAAATGCTCTGTTTTACACTGTATTCGACGACGAATGCTATGATGCGAAACTACACCAAACCATTATCTGAACTTGGAATAACATATCCTCAACTTCTGGTGTTGGCTGCTCTTTGGAATCAAAATCACTTGTCATCTAGCGAACTGAGTGAGCAAACTTTGTTTGATCTTGGTTCACTCACACCGATCATTAAACGACTTGAGAAATCAGGTTTTGTTGTAGTAGCTATAGATACACTTGATCGTCGCCGTAAATATATTTCATTAACTGAATCTGGTCAGAATTTAAAAGATCCTGTTGCGAAAATCTTCCAAGATACTAAGTGCAAACTCAATCTGAATGAAAATGAAGTGAATTCGACCTTAAAAGTCTGTGCAAAAATTAAAAGCGAACTTAAGCTTTAGATAAGTGAATGGTATAGAACCTATTGTTTATGGGGGTTAGGAGAATCATATCCCATGTTTTTCCTACCGATTCAAAGGCATGTAGGTTTTGTATTATGTCGAAAAGACCTATTAAATTAATTTTTGTTTAACTCAAATCTAATATTGACAATATTACATAGATACCAATATAGTTTGGTGGCTTACTATTTTGTGACTAACTAAATGCCTCTTGATAAAAAATACCAAGTGCTTCTAAGTGAAGTAAATAAACGTCAACTTCCTGATATTAAAAGTATTGAGCTGTGCTTTTTAACACTTTCTCTTGCTTCACATATAGATAAAGATTGTGCAGACCAACTTTCTGTCCATGGTTTATCTGAAGGACGGTTTATTTTGTTATTTTTGCTTGATGCAGCAAATCAAGAAGTAGCACCGAAGACTTTAGCTGAGCAAGCAGGTATCACCCGATCAACAGTTACAGGTCTACTTGATGGTTTAGAGCGTGAAGGGTTGGTAGAACGACATGCTGATACAGAAGACCGCCGTGCTCTCAAAGTTAGACTTACATTGAAAGGGGAGTCTATGGCTAAAAATGTATTTGATCAGCATAGCCGTTGGATTGCAAAAATATTTGGAAATTTATCTACACAAGAGCACAAACAGTTAACCCAATTATTAACAAAGGTTTCCAATAATCTTCATCACAAGGAATAATTATGAATCAGTATTTGATCGAACTCTATACCCCTAATTCAGCTTGGAAAGCATTATCATTAGATGAGCGTACCCAATATTTAAATAATGTTGGAGCTGCGATGGGCAAATTATCGGATCTTGGTGTTAAAGCATTAACACTCACACAAATTGACTCTAATGTTGATCAAAGTAGCGAGCATCAATTTTTAGGAATTTGGCATTTCCCTAACGAAGAAATTCGTGATGTGTTACTTGCTGGTATTAAAGCGAGTGGTTGGTATGACTATTTCAACCATGTTAATGCTGCTGGCAAGGAAACTAGCTTTTCTGAACATATTACGGCACTGTCCAATATTTAACTTTAGAAAAAAATTAATGACCTAGTTAAATATCATAAATATACCTATATGCTTTCACAATAAAGCCACTCCAGATTATTAATTATGGAGTGGCTAAATCGGGGTGGACAATTCCTCTGTGTCCAATGAAATTCCTCACCCAAACTGCATTTAGTGGATTCAAATTGGGTATCCGTTGAGAGCGAGGATAGATCTTATCAACTTTGACATGAGTTCACTTCACATGGACAAAGTCGGTTTTGTTTAATTTAGCTAAATATAGCCCAAAAGCGTTATTGCACCATTTAGTAAACTCATTGTAAGGTCATATCTCTACTTTATAGCAATAAAACTGACAGACTTTACAATGAACATTCATCATTTACGTAGTGCTACTTTTATCATTGAAACTGGGAACAATTTTATTCTTATTGACCCAATGTTAGGTAAAAAAGGATCTCTCCCTGCATTTTCCTATTTGAAATTTAAGGCTGAGAAAAATCCGTTGGTTGAACTTCCCGACAATGCAGCGGAACTTTTAGAGAAAGTCACGCATTGTTTTATTACGCACAGCCAAACCTTCAATATCAGAGCATTCCAGCATACCGATCATTTAGATCGAACTGGAGAGAAGTTTTTAGCGGATAAACAAATTCCTGTATATACGTTTAGTAATGATGCACCTTACCTGAAAAATCTGGGTCTAAATGTTCAGGCAGGAATTGAGCATTGGAAAGAAATCCAGTTTTTGGGTGGTCGCCTCGTTGCTGTCCCTGCGAAGCATGGGCATGGTTGGATCAGTAAATTTATGGCGAATGGTTGTGGCTTTTTTCTGGATCTACCGAATGAACCATCAATTTACATCAGTGGTGATACCGTGCTCACTGAGGATGTAAAAACTGCGATTTTTCAGTTTAATCCAGATATTACTGTTGTGGCAGCAGGCGAAGCACAAATGGATGTTGGAAAACCCATCTTAATGACTGAAAGTGAAGTCAGAAAATTTATCCAACTTTCCCCAAAGCATGTGATTGCGAATCATTTTGAGGCGTTAAATCACTGCCCAGTGAAAAGAGCGGATATTCAAAATCTTGTTACCGAAATTGGGGAAAAAGATCGCGTCTATATTCCTGATGATGGACAAACCCTGAGTTTTCATTTGAACTAGTACATCAACGAATATGAAAACCATAGCCGATGTTTATACAGTTCAAGAATGACATCAATGTTCGCAATGGAAAAGATGTAGATAATGATAAAAGGGCTCAACAGGTCACTAGGGAAAATTTTTCTTTAGCGCATTTATATTTATTTGAGTTATGTAAGCTAGAGCCTCGTTTAGGGTATTTAACTGATGCTAATCGAGGGGCTAGTTCATAAATAATTTTTAAACTTATCTATAACTTCCAATATCTTATTCATATAAATTATTTATTTAAAACAATTATGGCTTATAAACCTAACGGATATATTTGAGAAGATTTCCAAAATTTCCTCGCAGCTAATGATTATTTTGAGATTCTCTATATTGTATTTATGCTCACCATTAAATTGTAAATATAAAGTAGCTGAACCTGATCTATAACCTGAGTATCAATACCACCTCAGTTTGACCCTGTATCAGCTACTCATTTATATAAATCTATTTCTCTTATTCATGTTCTTTACAAAGACTCAATGCAAGCTCATCCCAACGTTGTATCGCCGTGTCCATCGCTTGTATTTTAACATGACCAAAACCACGTACATCTGCTGGTAATTGAGCGATTTGCTCAGCAACAGATAAGTCATAATTTTCAGGTGCAGAACTAATGGCGTTGACAAATGCGATATATCGATCACGCCATGCATGTTCTTTTTGACGTTCTTGCTGTAAAGCAAATGGATCAAGGAAAGTTTCTCTAAGCCATTGTAGTCGACCAAGAATCATCATCGGAATACGCATCCAATAGCCGAAAGCACGTTTGCGTATGGCACCATGAGCACCCAAAGCAGGAGGGGCTAAGTGATAGGTTAAACGTAACCCTTGACCAAACTGTGCTTCGATTGATTGTTTAAAGCTTTTTCCTGTGAGTAAGCGTGCAACTTCATATTCATCTTTATAGGCCATGACTCTATAGAGCTGTGTCGCAATGGTTTCCGCTAATTCTTTTGGCAATACTTTGGCAGCTTGTTCAGCAAGATTTCGATACTGAGCTGCATAATCTTGATTCCAATACTCGACCAGACGCGCAGAACGATCTTCAACGAGTTCAGCCAACGTGGTTGGTTTACGCGTTGTTGGTATGGTTGCAATAATGCGTTTGGCTAAGTCAGGGTCACTCATCAGATGACAACCGATGCGGAAAGCTTCAAGGTTTTTTTCAGTAGCTGTGCCATTTAGGTGAATTGCCTTTTCAATACTTTCACGTTTCAACGGAATCTGACCCGATTGCCAAGCCATACCAAGTAAAATCTGATTTGCAAAGATCGCATCACCTAGTACTTGTGTGGCAATACGTGTTACAGGTAAAGATATAAGTTTGCCTTGTGTCGTCCGACCACGAAGTCGCTGAATTAAATCTGTAATTGGTGCATACCAGTCACGCGACTCAAGGAAAGCAGAAGTAGGGGAACCATCTTCATTCACGATGACAACAGCATCCGCTTTTAAACGTGAAAGTGCTGCATTACTTCCTGCAACAATGGCATCTGCACCGATTAAAATATCACATTGACCCGCAGGGATTTTGGTTGCAGAGATTTGCTCATCTTCTGTCGCAAGTTGTATGTAGGAATAAACCGTACCCCCTTTTTGGGCCAGTCCAGCCATATCCATGATACGTGCAGCTTTACCTTCCAAATGAGCCGCCATTCCAAGTAAAGCGCCTGAGGTAACCACACCTGTACCACCCACACCCCCGACCATAATACGGATGGGTTGTTGATCCAGTTCAGGAATAATTGGTTTTTCTGGCCAGCCAGCACCAATACCTTCGAATATTTCTGGGCGTTTCATGTCGCGGGTATGTACCGTCACAAAACTTGGACAGAAACCTTCGACACAAGAAAAGTCTTTGTTACAACTACTTTGATTGATTTGACGTTTCGTTCCTAATGCTGTTTCAACGGGTTCAATCGATAAGCAGTTCGATTTTTTAGAACAGTCACCGCAACCTTCACAAATCTCACTATTGATAAAAACTCGCTCTGCAATATCTGGATAAGCATTGCGTTTACGGCGACGGCGTTTTTCACTGGCACAGGTTTGAACATAAATTAACGCCGTAACACCAGAAATCTCACGTAATTTGCGTTGTACATCATCTAGCTCATTTCTGTGATAAATCTCGACGTGAGACGCAATACCTTCTTCGGCATGAATCAACTCAGGTTCGTCTGTGACGATGACTTGTTTTGTGATGCCTTCTGCATCAAGTTGTCTTGTTAGTTGTGCCACGCTGAGGTGACCATCGACATGCTGTCCACCGGTCATGGCAACGGCATCATTGTAAAGAATTTTGTAGGTTATATTGAGTTTTGCAGCGATCGCTTGGCGAATGGCCAGATAGCCTGAATGGAAATAGGTTCCATCGCCGAGATTGGCAAAAATATGTTTTTCATTGGTGAAATGAGAAGCGCCAGCCCAACTTACGCCTTCGCCTCCCATTTGCGAGAATGTTTCTGTGCCATGATTCTGTAACACGGCAATATAATGACAACCGATCCCGCCCAGTGCACGACTGCCTTCGGGTAACTTAGTTGATGAGTTGTGAGGGCAGCCACTACAAAAGAAAGGTTTGCGTTCTGCAATATCTAAAACATGCTGTGACGCTTGCTCTGCTTTTTGTAATAGCTCAACTTTATTCTGAATTTGCGTTTTTAAGTTTTCTGGAATATCTAATTTTAAGAACCGAGCTGCCAACATTTTTGCAATCGGTTCAGGTTGGAACTCATAGTGACCAATCAAAGGGGCTTCATTAATTGATGTACTCCATTCACCTTTTCCATCACAGGCTTTACCAATGATACGAGGGCGTTTATCATCTGGAAGCGCATAGAGTTCATCTTTTATTTGTACTTCAAGAATTGGGCGTTTTTCTTCTACAACAATCAGTTCTTCTAAACCTTCGGCAAATTCACGCAAACCTTGCGGCTCTAAAGGCCAAATTAAAGCCACTTGATACACTCTCAGTCCGAGCTGTTGGGCCGTTTCACCTTCAATTCCTAATATACGTAAGGCTTCGATGGTATCTAAATAACCTTTACCACTTGCTGCAATACCAATACGCGCATCAGCACAATGCCACGTCACCTGATTCAGTTCATTTTCATGGGCATAAGCCACTACAGCGGGTAAACGATATTTATAAAGACGCTCTTCTTGTTGAATGCCATGATCTGGCCAACGAATGTTGACACCATCTGCTGGCATTTGAACATTTTGGGGTAAAACAGGAATGACTCGATTTAAATCCACATGAACAGAAGCAGAGGTTTCAACAATTTCACTGACTAACTTCATCGATGTCCATACACCTGCAAAACGTGACATTGCGACCGCATGTACACCTAAATCAAGAATTTGTTGTATGGAAGTCGGGTAAAAAATTGGAATGCCACAACCGATCATGACATGTTCTGACTGGTGTGGAATACTCGAAGATTTACAAGAATGATCATCACCAAAGAAGGCAACCACGCCGCCTAACTCTGATGTTCCTGCAAGATTGGCGTGGCGGAGAACATCTCCAGAACGATCTACCCCTGGGCCTTTGCCATACCACCAAGAGGTCACACCATCATATTTACCTTGACCTGCGAGATTGGCTTGTTGGGTACCCCAAATTGCAGTAGCAGCGAGATCTTCATTTACGCCAGGTTGAAAAACCACATGATGGTCTTTGAGTATGCTTTCAACTTGCCAGAGAAAATTATCATAATTTCCGACAGGGGAACCACGATAACCTGAGATAAAACCAGCAGTATGACAACCGTTTAAAGTATCCCGCCGTGTTTGCGCGAGTGGTAAACGCACCATGGCCTGAATACCTGTCATGTAAGCAGTACCATCATCACTTAAATATTTATCTTCAAGTGATACATCCTTGGTTGGAATCTTATTTGGAGTAAATTTTGTCGCTATATTCATTTATTTCTCCTTGGAATTTTGTAGTTCGAGCTACTTTCTTTTCTCAACATCCCGTTGAATATTTGGAGTAAATGACATACTAAAAAAGATTGATCAGTTCATTCGGAACAAAAAAACTGCTCAATGTATGTACATTAATGTCATTGTGATTGATCCAGACTGGTGCAACAATGCGTAATTAAGAAAAACATATTTACGTTATGCGCAAAAATCTTGATGGTGGATTACTCCATGCAATGCATGCTTTTCTAAAAGTCATTGATAGTGGAAGCTTTACGGCTGCCGCAGAGCAGATGGAACTCACAACAGCGCAAGTGTCCCGACTCATTAGTGAATTAGAAGGGCGTTTAGAAACAAAATTACTACAACGAACCACGAGACAGCACGCACTGACCGATATTGGTGCAACTTATGCAGAGCAATGCCGTCAAGTGCTGGCAATGGTAGAAGAAGCCGAAGCGCAGGCGATGGGAATGGCGACCAAACCACAAGGGAGGTTACGTGTTTTGAGTATGGCAAGTTTTGGACATCATTATGTGTCTCCAATGATGGCCGAGTTCTGTCAAACCTATCCAGAACTTACAGTGGAATACCGTACTTCGCAGAATGTCCCAGACCTTTTAGGTAAAGGAATTGATGTAAGCTTATATCTTACGGAATCTTTGGCTGATTCAAGATTTATGGCGCGTCAAATTGGGACAATATTTTCATTACTTTGTGCATCACCAGCCTATTTAGAAAAATATGGCGAACCAAAATCATTAGATGATTTACAAAAACACGCCTGTTTAAGATTAGTAAACCCATCTATTACACCGCAATGGCATCTCGTTAGTGAAAACAGTTGTTCCTATCAAGTTGATATTACAGGGCCATTGATTGCAGATACACCAGAGCTCTTACTGGACATGGTTCAGCAAGATATGGGCATCGCATTGCTTCCAACCTTTACCGTGATTGAGGCGATACGTACTGGGAAATTACGTCGCATTTTAGCAGATTGGAGATCACCTGATATTGGTGTTTATACCTTACTACCATCGCGTCATTTTATTGATGCTAAAACAAGAGCATGGTTAACGTGGGTAGAGCAGCATATTTCACCTAAAATTCAGAGTGATACAGAGTATTTTTTATAATTCCAATTCGCGATTCAAAACATTAGGGAAAGTCTTAAATAAAAGAGTAGATTTACCAGAAAAAAAGAAACCACAGTCCATAGATAATATGCCGGTAAAGATTGATGAATAAGTACAGATACAAAACAGTCGGCTATGACAGATCAAATGGCGTTTAAACAAAGCTAACTATATGTATATGCACGATACTGCAAAACGTATTGGAACAACTGCAAATATCGATAGGCTACGTGTCTAGATTACAACATAACCAAGATGGTGTTCATTTTCGTACTCGGCATCGTGAATATAAATATACGAGCATTCATGATGCTGAGCTGTTTTTGGGCTATTTATCAAATGAGCACAACCTCTAGTCATTTATAAAAATGATGGGCTTTTCTAAATGACTAGCATCAATTCAAGCTTGACTATAAAGTGTCTATAAAAGCATTTGCTGTTCACCTTGTATTCATTTAGCTTCTTTAATATTCCTCAACCTGCGCCGAACCAGTACCTAAAGCAATTTGTGAAACATTTAAACCTGTTTAACCAAACAATTGATCATTCATATTTATCTTCGATCTTATTCAGAAATTTTTAAGATGACTTTACCTTTTGCTCGTCCAGTATTTACATATTGGAAAGCATCTTTAATCTCACTAAATTCATAAGTTTTATCTACGACTGGATTTATTTTCCCAGACTCGACTAATTTTGAAATTTCTGATAACTGTTGGCCATTCGGCTGCATAAACAAAAATGAGTAGGTGATGCCTCTTTTTTTTGCTTTATGGCGAATTGACCAGCTTAATAGGGGGATAACACATTTTAGAAACCAGTTCGGATTAATTGCTTCTGCAAACGCTTGGTCGGGTGGGCCTGAAATACTGATAAGTCGCCCACCACGTTTTAGAACATTGAGTGACTTCTCTAAAGTTTTTCCACCTTGCGTATCTAAAACTACGTCATAGTCTTTAAGTTCTTGCTCAAAATCTGTCGTTTTATAGTCAACAATGATGTCTGCACCCAACTCTCTAACCCAACGAGTATTTTTACCACTTGTCGTTGTAGCAACAGTTGCACCTAGATGTTTAGCAAGCTGAATCGCAATTGATCCCACACCGCCTGAACCTGCATGAATCAGTACTTTTTGACCAGCTTTAAGTTTTGCAATTTCAACCAGTGCTTGCCATGCAGTCAATGAAACAAGCGGAAGAGAAGCCGCCAGTTCCATAGAAATATTTTGAGGTTTCAGTGCAAGTGAAGACTGCTGAACCACTGTATATTCAGCAAATGTGCCGTTTAGATCGGTCTTGGCATAAACTTCATCACCCACTTTAAACTGGGTAACCTTCGAGCCTACGTCTACAACTGTACCTGCAAAATCATTCCCCAATATAAAGGGGAACTTCACCGGAAGAATTGCTTTAAATTCGCCCTCTAAAACTCTTAAGTCGAGAGGATTAATGCTTGCTGCATGAACTTTAACAAGCACTGTATCTTCAGTTACAGAAGGCTTGGTTTGTTCATCGAATTGTACATTATCAATATTGCCATAGTGGCTAATGTAGGCTGCTTTCATTTGAAACCTCTATTTCTCGAAATTATTTTAAAGTTTTATAAGCTTGGGTTTGTTCTAAACTTTCAAGCTGCGATGAATTAATTTGTCAAAGATATTTGCAGGTGCAAATCGTCTTAACGCTTTTAAGCTTTTTGCAGTTTTTCCTGCTGTGTAGCGTGGCACAACATGTTGACTTTGAATGACTGTTAAAATTGTATTGGCAACCACACTCGGGTCATCTGACTTATTAATTGAATTAATCATTTGTTTATGTAGCTTTTCACGAGTTTGATCGTAAAAAGAAACTTTATTGTCTGCTTCGAGTAAGTTTACTCCTAAAGAAGTATTCGTATAAGCAGGTTCAATCAAAGATACACGAATGCCTTGTGATCTTAACTCGTGGTCTAAAGATTCAGAATAACCTTCGAGTGCATGTTTAGACGCAGAGTAAAGCGCGCCAAAAGGCATAGGCACAAGTCCAAGAATTGAACTGATATTTAAAATAAGTCCTGAGTTTTTCTGACGCATGTGCGGAATAACTGCGCGAGTCATTCGAACGGCACCGAAAAAGTTAGTATCAAAAATAGCCTGCGCTTGTTGCATTGAACTTTCTTCGGCACCAGCAGGTGCTATTGCAAACCCGGCATTATTAATTAAGACATCAATTTTTCCTTCAGTTGCTATTACTTTTTCAACGGCTTGGGCAACTGAATCATCTTGATTTACGTCTAACTCAATAAGATGGAATTTGTATTTTGATGAATTTTTCGCTTGTCGGCTTGTGCCATAAACAATAAATCCAGCCTCATATAAAAGGTTTGCTGTTGCTAAACCAATACCAGAAGATGCGCCTGTAATGAGAACTACTTTACCAGTCATACCATTTTTTCCAATTTGAAGGTGTTCGCTATTCAGTTTCACCTTGATTTTTTAATCATAATCTAAAAATAAAATAGTTACTACTAAAAAGATAGTGACAAATAAATAATGTGGTCTTATAGTAAGTATTAAATAAGTAGTAACTGTGAATGGTGTCGTTAATCTCAATAGATTGCTCATCAAAACAGTTAAATCAGTTGATGAATAGAATTAGGATCAAAACAAATGAAGCTTTTATTAAATACAGTTGCTATGAGTTTGACGGCGATATCTATTTTTAGTGCTCCCTTAACTCAGGCAGAGGTTGTGCCATCGGTTTCTTTTAATGAAACATCAATTCAGGCACATAAAGTGTCATCAAGTGCTGTTAGCAATCCGAAAGCAGGGCAACACGCTCAACAAGATATAAATTGGACAAATGTACCAACTCAATTTATTAGTGCTGGTGGCGTTAACTTCGCTTACCGAGAATATGGTCAGAAAAACGGTGGAACGCCTGTCATTTTCTTAAATCATTTGGCTGCTGTGCTAGACAATTGGGATCCAAGAATTATTGATGGAATTGCAGCAAAACATCATGTTGTTGTGTTTGATAATCGTGGTGTTGGTGCTTCTACGGGTAAACCAGCCCAGTCGATTGAGCTGATGGCAGATGATGCGATTGCTTTCATTCAAGCAAAAGGATTTAAGCAAGTTGATTTATTCGGCTTTTCGATGGGCGGCATGATTTCACAAGAGATTGCTTTGAAGCAGCCGAATTTAGTTCGAAAAATAATTTTATCAGGAACTGGCCCTGCGGGCGGTACTGGAATTAGTACAGTCGGGCGAGTTTCTAATTGGGATTTAGTTCGTGGAATGGTTACCCATCAAGACCCTAAAGTTTATCTATTTTTCACTCGTACAGAAAATGGTAAAGCTTCTGCAAAAGCCTTTATTCAACGTATTAACGAACGTACCGAAAACCGTGATAAAGAAATTACCATTTCTGCCTATCGTGCCCAGCTTAAAGCACTCAAAAAATGGGGAAATAAGAAACCAGATGATCTTTCTGTAATTCAACAACCTGTTCTTGTTGCCAATGGTGATCATGACCGAATGGTGCCAACAGTAAATACTTATGATTTAGCAAAGCGCTTACCGAATAGCTCACTTGTTATCTATCCAGATGCAGGTCATGGGGGAATATTTCAGTTTCATGATGATTTTGTAAAACAATCCCTCACGTTTTTAGCTAAATAAAAATTAGCTTAATCAGAAACTTAAATTCAGGATAAAGACAATGACTACTATTACTCATCAAACAGCCGAGACCCAATTCATTGAAGTAGATGGAGCAAAATTTGCCTATCGTCGATGGGGTAATGCAAATACAGAGCAACCACCGCTATTTTTTCTTCAGCATTTCCGAGGCAGTTTAGACAATTGGGACCCAATCATTACCAATGGTTTAGCACAAGGGCGTGAAGTCATTTTGTTTAATGGTCGAGGCATTGCTTCATCTACAGGTCAGCCTCGTACTCGTATTGAAGATATGGCAGACGACGCAGCAGCAGTCATTCGTGCATTAGGCTTAAAGCAGGTTGATCTATTAGGCTTTTCACTGGGAGGGTTTCAGGCACAAGATTTAGTACGCCGCCACCCTGAACTCGTCAGAAAACTAATGCTTTTAGGTACGGGACCAAGAGGCGGTAAACCACGTGGAGATGATCCAGAAGTCGCTGCTTTGGTATTGAAGCATGCAACAACTGCTGTGCCTTCTGAAGAAAACTTCCTCTTTTTATTTTTTGGCCGATCTGAAGCTGCTATTCAGGCGGGTCATAAATTTTGGAAACGTCGACATGAACGCAAAGATCAAGACACGCCAAGTTCAGTTGAAGTCATGCAGGCACAGATAGAAGCCAATATGCATTTTTTACCTAAACTTGATGAACAAGATCCTTTTGCACATTTACGTGAGATTAAACAACCTACTTTCATTTTAAATGGTGTCGATGATGTGATGATTCCGACCATCAATGCCTATCACATGGCACTTAACATTCCAAATGCTCAGCTATTTATTTATCCAGACGCAGGTCATGGTGCCCAATTTCAATACCCTGAACGCTTTGTAAAGCATGCAATCCAGTTTTTAGATGAATAAATGCATGAGTTCGAGCTAGTCAATTTGATGAATCAAGAAGGCAAAAATGATGAAATTTAAATTATTGCTGTGGATGCTGACCAAGCTCATGCAGCGTGCTGTAAAAAAGAATCCGAAATGTGCAGCTTTTGTGAAGGATAAAAATGTCACCTTTCAGATTCAGACGGCAAGTGGTGAAGGCCGCTATTTCGAAGTAAAAACCGGCAAGATTAACTCTTACTCTGGGCTAACCAAGTCACCAAGTTTTACCTTTACGTTTAAAACGGGTAGCAAAGGGTTTGCCGTGTTGTCAGCGAAAGACAGTGTAAACACTTTTTTAACTGCACTTAAAACACAAGACCTTGTCATTACCGGAAATTTTGTGGATGTGATGTGGTTTCAAAGTTTAGTGGACTTTATTCAACCCCATTCAAAACCATCTTTAACTGTGTGAGATAAGGCCATGACTCATCTGCAATTAAAAACCAATCTTTTGAATCAGCCTTTAACTCTGCCCAATGGTGTCATCATTCCAAACCGGTTAGCGAAGGCTGCAACCAGTGAAACCTTAGCCAGCTATTCAAATAATCCAAACGAAAAACATGTTCGGCTATATCAGCGTTGGGCAGCATCAGGGATTGGGATGATCATAACTGGCAACATTATGATTGACCGCAAAGCCTTAGGTGAGGCTGGCAATGTGGTGGTCGAGGATGAGCGTGATTTTGAAATTTTACAGAAATGGGCAAAAACCGTGACCGAACAAGGTTCTCAATTGTGGGCACAGTTAAATCATCCAGGAAAACAATCACCGAAAGGATTAAATGTACGTAATATTTCTGCATCGGCAGTGCCATTTGGTGCAGAAATGCAGTCTTTATTTGCAACACCACATGAAGCCACACACGAAGAGATTTTAGAAATTATTCAGCGTTTTGGCCGTTGTGCTGCGATATGTAAAAAGGCTGGATTTAGTGGCGTTGAGATTCACGCTGCACATGGTTATCTGATTAACCAGTTTTTGTCACCTTTGCACAATTTAAGAAATGACGAGTGGGGTGGCACACCTGAAAAACGTCGCCGTTTTTTAATGGAAGTTTATGCAGAGATCCGTAAACAAGTCGGTAAAGAGTTCCCAATTGCCATTAAGCTTAACTCGGCAGACTTTCAAAAAGGTGGCTTTACTGAACAAGACTCATTAGAAACCATTCAAGCTTTAGCAGATGAAGGCATTGACCTTATAGAAATATCAGGCGGCACCTATGAGTCTGGCGTAGCAAAAGCGCCACAAAAAGCATCGACAATTGTACGCGAAGCTTTCTTTATTGATTTCGCAGAAAAAGTGAGAACACTGGTAAAAACGCCGTTGATGGTAACGGGTGGATTCCGAACTGTAGAAGGTATGGATCAAGCTTTGCAGTCACATGCATGTGATGTCATTGGAATTGCAAGACTTATGGCAATTGAACCTGATGTATCCAAATCTTTACTGTCAGGAAAAAATGGTTTTCAGTCAGTGCAACCCATCAAAACAGGCATCAAGAAAATTGATAGTCTTGGCGTTATGGAAGTACTTTGGTACACCCAGCAACTCAAACGCATTGGAAAAGGTAAAGAACCAAAACCTAAGGAAAGTGGCTTATGGGCATTTATTAAATCGGTTTTACGCAGTGGTTGGGGAACCTATGCAACTCAACGTAGCAGAGCAAAATAACCAATTTATTTTAAATAGAACCCATAAAAAGCACTCTCATTGAGTGCTTTTTTAATTTAAATTATTCGCTATTTTTGACTAATCGGGCGAGTGCCAATTTCGGCACCAGTGATTTGATCAATCACAATCGGCTTAATTTCAGTCCCTTGTTCAGCATCAAGGAATATAGGCATTTTTTCAGGATTTTCAAACGGTTTATGCTTCCGTCCCCAAGCTCCAATCACAAACAAAACTGGTAGAAAATCGTGACCTGCTTGAGTGAGTACATATTCTTCGCGTGGCGGATGTTCAGAATATTGTCGCTTTTCAAGTAATCCTTCATCGACTAAAACAGACAACCGTTTTGTTAGCATGGTCGGCGCAATACCTAAACTTTTACGGAACTGATCAAAACGAGTGAAACCCGCATGAGCATCTCGCAATATCAGCATGCTCCACGCATCGCCAAGAACTGAAAGACTTCTTGCAATTGGACAGACTTCAAGATTGGTATTTTTACTCATAAGAAATTAATAAACTTGAATGTAACTACTAAAACAATAGTAACATGGTTTTATATTCTTAACTATGATAATTACTCTATAAAAGACAAGTGAACGGCGAATTAAAACCGAAAGGTGGCTCTTAATCACCTTCAGGTTTTTAATCCAATCTTTACTATAAATTTTTTTCAAAAAATGCTGCTAATTTATCGAATGGAATTAAATTCACACGATCATATAAATCAACATGTCCTGCACCTTTAACGTAATACAGTTCTTTGGGTTGCCCAGCCAGTTTATAAGCCTCTTCACTAAACTCTTTTGAATGCGCCTGATCACCAGTAATAAATAGCATTGGGCGAGGTGAAATGGTTTCTATGTCATTAAATGGATAGAAGTTCATAAACTTGATGTTACTGCTGAGTGTTGGGTGTGTGGTTGTTTTAGGATCAGCACCTTTAGCTGTAAATTCACCACGCGGAGTACGGTAGAAGTCATAAAACTCACGTTGAATTGGATGAGTATCCTGAGTTAATTCATGCACCGTTCCACTGGTATATTCAGTTTTTCCACCTGCAAACTCCACATAACGTTGCTGAGCAGCAGACGCAATGATCTGTTTTCGCTGTTCTAAGCTCTGAGAATGGTTTAGTGCATTACGGTTTGCCGCACCCATGTCGTACATACTCACAGTCGCAATCGCTTTCATGCGCGGATCAATTTTTGCGGCACTAATGACAAAACTACCACTACCACAAATTCCTAAAGCACCAATACGTTCACGGTCAATAAAATCACGGGTGCCTAGATAATCAACCGCTGCATTAAAAGCTTCACTATACATGTCAGGAGAAACCACATTACGGGGCTGTCCTTCACTTTCACCCCAGAATGGCAAGTCAATCGCTAAGGTGATAAAACCCTGTTCTGCCAACTTTTGAGCATACAGCATGGAACTTTGTTCCTTGACGGCACCCATGGGATGACCAATTACAATTGCAGGTGATTTTGCTCCCTTTTTAAGGTTTTTAGGGATCACCAAATTACCCACTACCTGCATATTGTACTGATTTTTAAACGTCACTTTTTGGATGTTGACCTGACTACTTTGGTAAAAATTATCTGCATTATTTAACATATCTGCTGCCATCACTGTGGTAGAGGAGAATAAACTTACTGTTGCTGCCGTAATGACTGCTAAAACAGATTTACGAAATTTTTGGTTGTACTGAATGACTGACATAGCAATCTCACTTATTCATCATTGGGAAGTTATTTCACTTGGCGAATCACAACGGTTAATTCCGACTGACTCAAAAACTCTTTTGGCAGGTCTTCCATTTTTCCTAGAAAAATAAGCCCATTTGCATAACCAACTTCAGAGTCTTTATAAAAAATCGCTAAATTTCCCCAAGGTGCGTAATAGCTAAGGTCACCTGTTTTGCCCGCATAACCTTTGGATGCTGACTGGGTTGATAGTTTATGGGGTAAAGTGGCTATTTTTTCTGAGGATGCATAATCGCTAAGCTTCAATGAAAGCGGCAGTTGTTTAATAAAATCTTGGGTGCTTGGTGATGAATCTAAGGTTGCAAAAATAGGCTGTTCTAAGCCTTCAACCTCAATTTGAATTTTCATTTTTGAAACTCTTGTCACAGTTGGATGATGGTCGAGGTTAGGTTTAGCGGTAGTAGTTAAGGCAAAGCAGCTCAAAAGAATTGCAAGCACAATCGAACAGCCAACAAAAGCATAGGAATATTTAGTTTTATTCATGATTAATATGCTCTTAAATTCATTGATGCAGATGCCTATTTCCTATCCACATTCCCAACCGACCATCGTATAAACCAGTTAAAACCATGTGTTGAAAACAGTTTAGGTGGTTTTATTTAGAATGATTAGACTAAAAAATCAGCATGGACTTATGAGTGGTATTCATTAATCATGCATTAAATTGACCTATTTCGCGTTATACTGGATGAGTTAGCAATAAATATAAAAGCTGATTTTTATGATCACCAAAGAAAATTACAACGATCTCTATGCCTTTCTGATGGTGACGCGAGAGGGAAGTTTTACTAAAGCCGCTGGAAAACTCGGTGTTTCGCAATCTGCACTCAGCCATACCATTCGGGGGCTAGAAGAAAGGCTAGGTATGCTATTACTGACGAGAACCACAAGAAGCGTCTCGCCAACAGAAGCAGGAGAGCGCTTAAGGCAAACCATTAGTGCCAGTTTCGATCATATCGACAATGAGCTTTCCTTGTTGAGTAAGTTAAGGGATACACCCGCAGGCACCATCAGGATTAATGCCAGTAGCCATGCCATCCGACAAATTTTGCTGCCAAAACTCCAACAACTAACCCAGCGTTATCCTGACATTAATATCGAATTAACGGCAAACAGTGGCATGGTGGATATTGTTGCTGAACGCTTTGATGCGGGTGTCCGTTTTGGTAGCCGTGTCGCAGAGGGCATGATTGCTGTTCGGATTGGTAATGATGTCAAAATGGCTGTGGTAGCAACACCTGAATATTTTGCAAAACATGGTCAGCCTCAATCGCCACAGGAGTTGACCCAACACTCCTGTATTGGTTTCCGACTCACCACACAAGGCGGTATCTATGCTTGGGAGTTTGAAAAAGATGGGCTGGAAATAAAAATCAAAATTAATGGGCAATGGGTCTTTAATGAATCCTATCATAGTGCCGATGCTGTACGGTTGGGACTGGGAATTGCCTATATTCCAGAAGATATGGTTGAAGATGATCTGCGTTGTGGACGACTGATCAAGGTACTGGATGATTACAGCATCCAGTTTTCGGGTTACCATTTATACTATCCACATCGGAGACAACAATCCCCAGCTTTAAGACTGGTTATTGATACTTTACGTTTAACCGATACCGCCGTGTAAATGAGGCAAATAGGGCACTCATCCCCAATACAACTGCACTTAAAATAAAGGTTGCCTGATAGCCTTGCCAGTCGAAAAGTAAGCCCCCGAAGGTTGCCCCTAAAGTAATTGCCAATTGAATAATGGCAACCATGAGACCACCACCAGTCTCCGCTTCATGAGGCAGAGAGCGGGTGAGCCAAGTATTCCATGCCACAGGTGCGGATGTACCAATCAAACCCCATAAAGCCATCAACACTGCAATCATCCAGACATGATGCCCAAATAAGATAAATCCACCTGCTAGAAATGCCATTGTGAGTGGAATCAAGATTAAATAACGATACAAATGTTTATGTAAGATGTGACTGATAATAAAAGTACCGAGCAAACCTGCAATACCTAAAATCAATAACAGCATAGAAAGCTGGTTTGCATCCACCAAAGTCACTTTTTCTAAAAAGGGGCGTAAATAAGTAAACAGTGCAAACTGCCCCATAAACAAGAACAAGATAGCGAACATACCTAAGCAGATCACAGGCCGTTTTAATAACAGGAATACATTGCCACTCATTTGTTGAGTCTTGACTGGAGGTAGTGAGGGCATGGTTTTAACTTGCCAGAGTAATGCAATCATGGCAATGGGAACAATACAAAAGAAAGCCCCACGCCAACCAATGACCGAACCCAAAAAACTACCTAAAGGTGCAGCAATAGTAGTGGCTAAGGCATTGCCGCCATTTAAAAGTCCCAATGCTTTTGGTATATCATTGAATGATACCAATCGCATTACAATGGCTGTGGACATTGACCAAAAACCGCCTATGACGATTCCTAGAATTGCCCGTCCTAACATGAATACAAGAGCATTATGAGCAAAAGTAATAATGATGCCTGAAAGTATCATCAATAGCATTAGCCCAAGCATCACGGAACGTCTATCCCAGTTTCTAGTGAGTTTACTTATCATCAAACTGGTAATAACAGCAAAAATCCCTGAGATTGCAATTGCCTGTCCAACCTGACCCTCTGTCATCTTGAGGTCAAGCGCAATTGGTGTAAGTAAGCTCACAGGCATAAATTCAGATGCGATCAGCACAGCGCAACATAGAGACATCACCACAACCGCGCTCCATGTAGCCGTATTCACCGTTATATCTGTTGAAGAGTTGTGTTCGATAGGAGAAGACATATACATACCTGCTTTAAAAATAAAGCATTTCTAAATTGAATTTGGAATGGGGGATAAACTAACAAATTAGAAAAGTATGAGTTAGAGGGCTTTGTTGAATAGAGTTATGAATGAAATGCATGAATAACTTGTGAATATAAAAATATCTTCTAGCATGAAATATTGAAAATGATTGCTGATAACAACATTATTTAGTGAAGTTCCCTAGAAATACACAATGCGGAACTTTAGTTTTTTAAACTTTAATTCTTTTACTTCATGATCTAAAAGTAGATGCTCAATATTTAATTAAGTGTTAACTTAATTATCTAATTAAATGAAAAATAACAACTATTTAAATATTTTCTAGCCAATTTTACATTGACACCTTAAATATTGAAGATTACCATTTGCGTGCTGGCCACATTGCCAGTCGGTTTTGACAGACCGTTTCACTCATACATCAGGGCTATTCCTTCTGAGGGATAGTTTTGTGTGTATATCTCGTTCCCTCCCGTTGCGGTAGGACGGGAGAGGGACACCTTCGGGTGTGCTAGTTGAGTGACTAGTCTGTCAACCCTCTTTCGTTCTGCCACCATAAATTTCTTATGCTCTGGCAGAACTCCAAATATAAGGAGTTGGCTTTGCACATTCATATTTTTTTGGCAGCCATTGTCAAAGTACACTATAACGACACAACTTAAAATTTTACCAAGCTTTGACCGCCGTTCGGCTGTTCAGGCTTTCATTTATTATTACTAAAAAACTTAGCAACAATAAAACTTGAGATGTGCTAGGCACAGTCTTTACGGCT
>NZ_SJNT01000008.1 GCF_004331035.1 Acinetobacter sp. ANC 4910 | reverse complement strand
AGGCTATCATCGCCGAAGTTTGGTCGAAACCAAGATGCATTGCATAAAGTTATTAGGCGATAAACTCATGCAAGAAACTTTCAAAGCCAAGTCAATGAAATTCATGCACGTGTAGCAGTCCTCAACAGATTTACGGAATTAGGTCGCCCTCATACCCAAGTTGTATCTTAAATTTGGATCTTCTAGGGTAGCTCTATCTTTCAAACCTTTGTGCAACAAAGCCAGTTGAAATTGATAGTTGGTTAAATCAATTTGAAGAGATATTTTTATCTCAACAAGAAAATATTGATGATATTTTTAGTAATAAAGACAATATGCGAGATTCTCTTTATCTAAATTTATTGCGCTTATAATTTGATTAAAATAAGTTTTTAACCAAAAAGTGTGTTGAAATTGGAATCATAAATTATTAAAGTCATATGTTTCAATGATATAAGATTACGATTTTTTAGTTTCTGTATTTCAACCCATCAATAAAATCAGCCCACTCCTGCATCATCTTGGTTCGGTATTCTAAGTGTTGTGCGTGGTTATATGCTTGAGATACAGCGTTGCCTACAGTATGTGCCAACTGTATCTCAATCGCATCATGCATATAGCCTTGCTCATGTAAGGTTGTAGACGCAAGTCCACGAAAACCATGTCCCGTCATTTTACCTGTGTAGCCCATCGTTCGAATGGCACTTAAGAGAGCATTGTTGCTTAGAGGTTTTGCAGTACTGTGATTATAGAAAACAAATTGCTTATTTCCTGTGAGTGGCTGTAGAGTTTGAATGAGCTCCATAGCTTGTCTTGATAATGGAACAATATGAGGTAAAGCCATTTTCATCTTATAAGCAGGAATTCTCCATAAATGATTCTCGAAATCAATCTCATTCCACTCCATGTTAATGAGCTCAGCTGTTCTCACAAAAGTTAGCGTCATAACCTGTAATGCTGTTTTAACTAGGATATTGCCGTGATAACGATCCATTCGTTCTAAGAAAGGAGGGAATTCAGAAATATCTAAGCGAGCCATGTGCTTCACTTTACGAGGCTTGAGAGCTTCTTGAAGGTGAGGGGTTGGATCATTCTCGATTAGTCCTTTACGAATTGCAAAGCGGAAAATACGCCCAGCTAAAGGAATAGAGCGTTTAGCCATCTCTTGAGCACCGCGTGCTTCAATTTGCTTAGCACAGGCAAGGACATCTTTACCTTTAATCTGATCAATAGGCATATGTCCTAATGCTGGAAAAAGATCTTTTTCAAATACAGACAAGTCGCGTAAATATGTACCTTCTTTAATAACGGGCTTTCGATCCTCCATCCATTCCATAGCTAGGGATTTGAAGAGAGTACTTTCATCTAATTGTTGTAATCGTTCATTTTTTTTAGCATTCGGGTCAATATTATTGTAAAGCTGAATATGTGCTTCATCTCGTGCACGGCGAGCTTGGGCAAGTGTGATTTCTGGATAGCTACCAATGGTTAGGGTGCTTTCACGGCCATTAAATCTATATTTTAAACGCCAGAACCTTCCACCTGAAGGTGTAACCTCCAGATATAGTCCTTTTTCGTCAGAATAGCGCTTTTTTTTATCAAGTGGCTTTATTTTTCTAACTTGAGCATCAGTAAGCATTTTTAATGGTATCCGTGCAAATTGGGGGACGAAAAATAACTTAGAAAGTCCATCCCCCAATTATCCCCCACGATATGGGGGATTGCAATGGATACGCTAGGATTTCACAAAACAACAAAAAAGGCTTAAACCTATGCAGTTTAAGCCTTTCAGTACCCCGTCGGATGCTACGGGAAGCTAATTTGGCGGTGAAAGAGGGATTCGAACCCTCGAAACGCTATAAACGTTTACACACTTTCCAGGCGTGCTCCTTCAGCCACTCGGACACTTCACCATGGCGGAGGATAATATCGAAAAATATAGCCATCGACAAGGTGAAACAATTGAATTCGAGCAAAAGTTTTAGCTCAATGATATGATTTGCAAAAATAGTGTCGATAATTGAAGACAAGCTTATGCAAAGTTCTGCAAAAAAAGCCGCATTGCCTGCGATTACCTTGGCAGCATTAGGGGTTGTGTTTGGGGATATTGGAACCAGTCCACTCTACGCATTAAAAGAATCTTTCCATGCTGCACATGGATTAGGGATTAACCCTGAGAATGTATTGGGTATTTTGTCGATTATCTTTTGGACAATGACATTGGTCATTACCATCAAATATGTCGCAATCGTCATGCGTGCAGACAACAATGGTGAGGGTGGCATTATGGCCTTGCTTGCCCTTAATCTACGCAATACCAATTTTAGTGATCGCAAAAAATTATTGTTGATTGCCATTGGCTTTATTGGGGCCTCGCTGTTTTTTGGTGATGGGATTATTACCCCTGCCATTTCAGTGTTGTCGGCAGTAGAAGGCTTGTCCATCGCAACAGATGCGCTGGATCCTTATATTGTGCCCATTGCGATTAGTATCGTGGCCGCTTTGTTTGTCATGCAAAAATATGGCACAGCCTTTGTTGGGAAATTCTTTGGTCCACTTACCTTATTATGGTTTTTTGCCCTTGGACTATTAGGCATCTCTAGCATTATTCAAACGCCTTTGGTTTTGGGGATGCTGAGTCCACACTGGGCTATTCACTTTATTGTATCTAATCCACTCATGGCATTCTTTATCATGGGTGCGGTGGTATTAACCGTAACGGGTGGTGAAGCTTTATATGCCGATATGGGGCATTTTGGTCCTGTTCCAATCCGTTTGGCATGGTTTGTTGTAGTTTTACCTTGTTTATTGCTTAACTATGCAGGGCAAGGCGCATTATTACTGCGTGACCCGAATGCCATTGAGAACCCATTCTATTTATTGGTACCAGAATGGGCGTTGTACCCAATGATTTTCTTGGCAACTATGGCAGCGGTTATTGCCTCTCAAGCCGTGATCTCAGGGGTGTTCTCCTTGGCACGCCAAGCCATTCAATTGGGTTATTTGCCACGTTTAAGCATTAAACACACCTCAGATTCAGAACAAGGGCAAATTTATGTACCTTTGCTAAATTGGGTTTTGTTGGCGGCTATCATCATCTTGATCCTCATTTTCCAAACCAGTTCGCGTTTATCGCATGCTTACGGTTTGGCAGTGACCATGACCATGCTCTGCGACACGCTATTGATTGCAGTTTTTATTCGCTATACATGGAAGTGGAGTAAGCCAAAACTGGTACTGCTCATTACGCCATTTTTATTGCTGGATTTGGTCTTGGTGAGCGCCACTTCACTGAAAGTTTTGTCGGGCGGTTGGGTACCATTATTAATTGGTGGTATCGCATTCACCTTATTAATGACCTGGAAAGATGGTCGTGAACTCACTTTTTCCAAGCTGCAACAAGATACGCTGCCATTAGACTTATTTGTACAGAGTATTGGTGAGCAGGCGAATTGGGTCGAAGGGGAAGCGGTGTTCCTGACAGGGACACCAACGGTTGTGCCACATGCGATGTTACACAACATGAAGCACAATAAGGTCTTGCATCAAAAGAACATCATTTTGACGGTAAAAATTCAAGATGTACCTTATGTTACCGATCAAGATCGATTCCACGTAGAAACCATGAATCAGCATTTTTATCGCGTTGAATTGTTCTACGGCTTTAAAGATGAAATGAATATTCCAATGGCATTGGAAGCAGTCTATCAAGCGATAGAATTAGAATATAATTTAATGCAAATCAGCTTCTTTGTGTCGCGTGAACGGATTATTAGTACTGTGGGTGATGGCTTGGCGCCGTGGCGTGAAAAGCTGTTTATTTCGATGCAGCGCAATACCAGTCCCGTCAGTGACTTTTATCAAATTCCACCGAATCGTGTGGTGGAGTTGGGTAGCCAAATTGAAATCTGATGATTTTGTTCTTGCTTAAACATAAGCACTAAAAAAACCAAGGCATCGTCCTTGGTTTTTTTATGCGGATTGAAATGTTTTTAGCGTCACATTAGTTATTGTGCGACTTCAGATGGAGCTTCAGCAGGCATCTGTTCTGAAGGGTTTTGCAGAGGTTGTGCTTCAAGATTTTGCTCTGATTCTGGCAGACTATTATTTGTAATTTCTGTATCTGTGCTATTGATTGGCTGACTCGCGGAAGAGCTTAATTGTGGTGCAGGGGGAATGGCCTCATTGGGTACGGCTGCGGATGCATCCTCGATTGTACTATTCGGAGCTGCGCTCATACTGGGTGCTGTAGGATTATTTTCGGTATTGAGCAAACGTACTTGTCCAGACTGTATTAATTCTTGAATGGATCCTGGTTGTCCATTAATCGTGGTGCTAATTTTGGCTTGTGACAAACTTTCTAGCGTTTCACCTGCCTGTACTGCGGGTTCTGCAAACGCGCTGACGCTGCTGAAGCCGAGTAATAATCCAGAGGCTAAAATTGTTGCTGAAATTAAATTATGTGAAGACATCATGACTCCGTGATTTATTGTGAACGTTCGTTGTGCTATTACCTTGGCACATTCAAAATCGGGCTGACAATGAAATCTACCCAATTGCATCGATAAACCATTCAAAAGCCTGATGAAATCAGACAATTTGTTACAACCGTCACTTGCTTGTCACGATTTTGCTGAATTGTTAAACGATCAGTCACATCTAGATATACTTCTACAGAAGGGCTTTGTTAAGCTCCTGCAAAATCAGTTGTTTGATAAAGTAATGGCCAGTAAGAAACGTAGTTCAAAGCAATCCTTTCCTTGGTTTTTTAATCAGCACAGTTCAAAAGTGGTGTTGGGAGTGGTTGCCGTAGGTAGTTTTGCCATTGCCTTTGGACAAGAGCGAATTAGCCAGTTTTTGTCTTTACCGAGTGCATCAAACTCGGCCTGTCTCGATCAGTTTTATCGGGATGTTCCGCCTTATTTAAACAAAGAAAGTCTACAAAAACAGAGCTATGCCTTATGCTTTAACGGCTTTAATGTGATGTATTCAGGCGTGTCTAAAACGCCACTTTGGGTGGCAGAAGCCTTAACACCACAGCGTTTAAGCCAGAAAATTCCACGTGAAGACAGCTTCCATGAAGAAGAGCGGATTCCAGCGCAATATCGTGCGACTTTGTCGGATTATCGTGGCTCTGGCTATGACCGAGGTCATATGGCACCGAATGCCGATATGCCGAATAAAACTTCGCAGTTTGACAGTTTCTCTTTGGCGAATATGGTGCCGCAAGCACCTAAAAACAATCAGGAAGTTTGGCGTAAACTGGAAGAAGCGACACGTGCTATTGTGACCAAACATCAGACCGCTGTGTATGTGGTATCGGGTCCAACGTTTACCAGCAAAAAATTAAAGGTGATTGGACAAGGCGTTATGGTGCCAACTGCCGTGTATAAGGCGGTTTATATCCCCAAAACGGGAGCAATTGGGGTGTATTACGCACCCAACAATAATTCGCAAGAAGTGAAAATTGTCAGCGTATGTTATTTGGAAGAACAAATTGGGGTCAATTTATTCCCGCAACTGACCGAAGAGCAAAAGCGTAATACCTATCAGTTGCCGTTGACCGCGACTGCGGTGAAAGCCAAACAAGACATTCCGTATTCGCATTGGGATGCAGAAAGCCAGTGTGCAGAAGACATTTCTGCGGAAAAGATTAGCGCAGCGCAAAAGAGCTTTAGTTCTGGTAGCAGTAAATCGACCTCAAGTTCGACCCCTAGTCTAGATACAGACACGCAAGATGCGATTGTGAAACAGTTGATTGAAGCGTTATTGCAGTATATGTTGCAATTAGTGAAGTAGAAAAAGACCGATCCATTTGAATTATTGGCTGCGAGGTGATTATGTTTAAACCTTTCGAAAATGGCACAGAATCACATGCAATTCATGATTTAACCCTAGAAAATCAATTAGATCAGGTCAGTATTTATGGCAATTTGCAAATAGGCAAAGATCAGGCAGGCTTAGCCGCAGCAAAAGCCTTGCAGACCTATTTAAATGCGATTGTAGCAACACTGGAAGCAGAACCAGACTTACCAGAACAAATCATTCATGCTGCGACTCAGGACGTTGAAAACCCATTTTTATAAATTCTCAAACCTGAAGAAAGCCAGTCGATCCTAAGAACGACTGGCTTTTTGCTAAGCGGTTGTTTTACTTTGTGCAACAAATTTATAAATTAAGCTGCCGATGATCGCTCCTGCAATTGGGGCAAGCCAGAATAACCACAATTGTCGTAATGCTTCAGTTTCTGCGAACAAGGCGACGCCTGTGCTGCGGGCGGGATTCACCGAGGTGTTGGTAATAGGAATACTGATTAAGTGGATGAGCGTTAGCGCCAGACCAATCGCAATCGGTGCGAAACCTGCGGGTGCTCGTTTATCGGTAGCCCCCATAATCACGATTAGGAAAAATGCCGTGAGTACCACTTCTATAATCAGGGCTGAAAGCAAGCCATATTTTCCAGGGGAAAGTTCGGCATAACCATTGCTGGCAAAAGCGCCTGTCCCCATAAAACCAGCTTGCCCTTGTGCAATCAGGAACAGCATAAAAGCCGCTAAAATCGCACCAATCACTTGAGCGGCAAGATAAGGCAACAGGTCTTTGCCATCGAAGCGTTGTCCAACCCATAAGCCAATACTAACCGCTGGATTAAAATGTCCGCCAGAGATATGCCCAAAGGCATAAGCCCCCGTTAAGACGGTTAAACCAAAGGCGAGGGCAACCCCCGCAAAACCAATGCCGAGTTCAGGAAAAGCTGCGGCAAAGATGGCGCTACCACAGCCACCAAAGACCAGCCAAAATGTGCCGAGTAGTTCGGCTAGATATTTGTTCATCTTCATCTCCAGTGTTATTCGTTATGATTAATTTTTGTTCTAAAGCACGACAGTCTATCTTTAACGAAAAATAGAAGATGACTCAATGTGAAAATGATTAAAAAGTGTACTTATTTTTATCTATCATCAGATGGATTGCAGATATTGTTTACGGAATTGTTGAGGCGTGTGCCCAGTCCAGAGTTTGAACGCACGTTGAAAAGCGCTTTGCTCGGAGTAACTTAACAGCAAGGCAATCTCTTGTAAGCTCAGATGTGGGTCTTGTAAGTATTGCTCTGCCAACATTTGCCGAACTTGCTGGGTACGTTGTTGATAGTTGCTGCCTTGAGCTTGTAAATAACGTTGTAGCTGCCGCACAGAAATATTCAACTGTTGAGCAATCATATCAATTTGGTATTGGTTTTTCTGTAGACCCGTCAAGATGGCTTGCTGGAGCCGTTGATCTAGTTGAGTTGAATGTGGCAATTGCTTTAACAGCGCCTGTGCCTGTTGCATTAACAATTGCTGTAAGGTGTGGTCGCCTTGTTGTAAGGGTTTATTTAGTTCGGCAACGGGGAGCAAGACCTGCGTGACAGGTTGTGAAAAGCGCACTTTACAATGGAAAAACTGTTCATATAGTCGACTATTTTTAGGTGCTATATGACGGAAATGCACCTCATGCAGTTGAATAGGCTGTGCAGTCATATTTTGATTTAAGAACTGCACCATCAAGGCAATCGCAATTTCGTCAGTGAGTTGCGTGGTCAGATGCTGTGGTAATTCACCCCAGCGAATGGCGAGGTAATCGGTAGATAGATCAATTTGCAGTGGACTACCATCATAAATCAGCCGATGAAAGTCATGATAACGCTTGAGGGCTTCACCCAAAGTGTCACAGGCGAGGGCAAGATAAGCCAGAATGCCCAAATGTTTCGTTTGTACATAGGTCGAAATTTCCAAACCGAGGGCGGGATGAGGCACTTGTTGCTGTAATTCATTCAACAATTCATGCCAAATACGATAGTCAAAGCGTTCTAGGTTTTGCACTTTCAGCAATTTAGGCTGAATGACGAGACCTTGGGCTTGGCTATAGGCATATAGCAGGTGTCCCAGTCCACCATAGACGGAACCTGTATAATCATTCAGAGTTGGCATCATGTGTTTTTGTTGTCGTGATTTGTCAATATTAAGCGTGTGGATGGTCAATATTTATCACATTCAGTTTTCTATATTCAAGTTATGAATGGAGAAATAAACTATGTGGAAAGGATTTTTAGCAGGATTGGTCGTTGCCAATGGTTTTGAATGGGTGGCGCATAAATATCTGTTACATGGTACTCATCGTGCAGGTCAGCCTCGTTATAGCCCAGTGCCTTTAAGCATGAAATCGCATTGGGAACATCATCGAGAAGTCCGCAAACAGCAATTTCATGATGATAGTTATGTAGAAGGCTTGCCGCACTGGCGCACCAAAAATGAAGTCATCTCTTTGATGGTTGCCGCAGGGGTGAGTAGTGCCTTGTTTTATCCGATATCAAAAGGGATGGCAGCCGCAGCGGTATATAGTGCCTGTAATTATTTTTACATCCATCGTCGAGCACATTTGGAACCTGAATGGGCCATGAGGAAAATACCGTGGCATTATGATCATCATATGAATGCCAATCAGGACGCTAACTGGTGTGTGACCAAGCCATGGTTTGATTATTTATTGGGCACACGGGTGATTTCGGCTGCGAATTTACAAGAACAGAATCCATTGGGCATTGCCTTGCCGCAGTCGGTCGCGAAACGATTGAATCAATTGTCACAACGTTATTTTCCTGCCAAATGGGTAGAGAAAAACAATATGGCGACTGGGCTAGCCCTAAAAACTGAGGTAAATGAAGCTATGCAGCAGCAAGACGCTGTCGCAATGGTTCAATGATTTTGGCAGAAATGTTCAATACGCACCGCTTGATGATGCTTAACGTCTTTTTATTGGTTTCTTGATGTGCGTACAAACGCATGTCTGTAAATTGGTTTAAGTGTTGAACCATCTAGCTGAATCAAGTGCGATGAAATTTTGGGGTGTATTGGGAATCTTCAAGACTCCTTTTTGAAGGGCAGGCATATAAAAAAGAGCGCTCTAGGCGCTCTTTTAGATCATTGAATACGTACTTAAAGACGCATTTCAATGCCTTGTGCTGCTAAATATTGCTTGGCTTCAGGAATGGTATGTTGCCCAAAGTGGAAAATAGACGCAGCCAGTACCGCATCGGCACCACCTTTTAAGATGCCATCTGCCAAGTGTTGTAGTGTCCCTACGCCACCAGAAGCGATGGTTGGAATGGTCACGCGGTCATTAATGGCACGCATTAAACCAAGGTCATAACCTGCTTTGGTCCCATCGGCATCCATTGAAGTGATTAAAAGCTCACCGGCACCGAAGTTGGCCATTTTCACCGCCCATTCAATCGCATCAATCCCAGTTTCTTTACGACCGCCGTGGGTGAAAATTTCCCATTTGTTTTCTGCAGTTTTTTTCGCATCAATCGCAACCACAATACATTGTGCGCCAAAGCGTTGTGATGCTTCTTGGACAAACTCAGGGTTATAAATGGCTGCGGAGTTAATGCTGACTTTATCTGCACCTGCATTCAGCAATAGGCGAATATCTTCGACTTTACGGACACCACCACCGACTGTAAGCGGAACAAACACGCTTTCTGCCATACGTTCTACTGTACGGTAAGTAGTGTCGCGTCCATGATGTGTAGCAGTAATATCAAGGAAGGTAATTTCATCGGCACCTTGTTCGTTATAGCGACGGGCAACTTCAACTGGGTCACCTGCATCGCGAATATCAAGGAATTGCACACCTTTCACCACGCGACCATTATCAACGTCGAGGCAAGGAATAATACGTTTAGCGAGCATAATTTTTTCCAATAATTACAGCCGATTATGAAACTCACCTACACAAGCGCTACACCTTGGTAGATTGAAAAGGTATTCTATCAAACTTATGTAAGATTTTTCGCAGGTTTTCTATGTCGGTTTATACCACTTTGACTTTAAAGGAAGTTCAGGACTTCGCAGCACCTTATGGATTAGAGGTGATTGACCTGATTCCCATTCAAGGAGGTATTCAAAATACAAACTATTTTCTGGTCTGTGAAGACCAAAGCCAATATGTATTAACCGTATT
The DNA here is from genome assembly GCF_004331035.1 of Acinetobacter sp. ANC 4910. GTDB lineage: Bacteria > Pseudomonadota > Gammaproteobacteria > Pseudomonadales > Moraxellaceae > Acinetobacter. The sequence goes on along the minus strand of NZ_SJNT01000008.1, from coordinate 183,453 downwards.
TGAAGAAATGGATGAACATGGTGCAGGTGAAATTGTGCCTGTACTGGAACATCTGGGACAACAAGGTTTAGCTGTGCCTGTACCGTTAAAACATGCAGGGCAAGCGATTCACTTTATTAAACAAAAGCCTGCCCAAATTGCCCCACGTTTAATGGGTAAACATCCGATGCCTGCATCATTAGCACAGGTCGAAGCGATTGCGGTGGCACAAGCCAAAATGCATGTGGCCTTGCAGGATTTTCCATTAGAACGTGCCCAGTACCGTAACCATCAATACTGGCGTCAGGTGTCACGCGAAATTAAACCCACGCTAAATGCAGCAGATACCGTGTTATTGAATGAATTGCTCGGTTTGTATGATGCCATGACCGCGATTTATCCGAATCGACCAAAAGGCTTTATTCACTCAGATTTGTTCCGTGACAACACCTTATTTGAAGGGGAGCAACTCAAAGGTATTCTCGATTTTTACGAATTGAACAAAGATGAGTTGTTGTTTGACATCGCAATTACCCTAAATGATTTCTGTACTGAATATCCAGACGTGCATTTAGATGAAGAAAAAGCTTTGGCCTTCCTTACTGCCTATCAAACGGTGCGTCCTCTCACAGAAGATGAGAAAGCTTGTTTAGAGTTGTATTTGGCGATGGCAGCAGGGCGTTTCTGGATGATGCGTTTGCAAGTGGCACAGAAAAATGCCGCTGAAGGGCGCACGGGTGACGACATTTTGCAGAAAAATCCTTTAGAAATGCGTAATATGCTGATTGAACGCTTAAAATTTGTAAATGGTTAAATAAGGAAGATCGCATGCGAGATCAGGGACGCTTGGTGGAATGGTTGGATGATAAAGGCTATGGCTTTATTCAACCGAATGATCCCAATAAACAGCGTGTGTTCTTACATATTAAGGACTTTGCACGACCTGGTCCGCGCCCAATCGTTGGCTGTGCCTTGGAATATATTGTCTTGTTAGATGGTCAAGGGCGCTTTCGCGCACAACAGGTCACGTATTTAAAAGCCTCACAAACAGGTGTGAAACCGAAAGCCAAAGTACCTCCGCCACAAAAGTATTCTGTTATGCAACTGGCATGTATGGCGTACTTTGTGGTTTTGGCCGTTCTGGTGATTGCGGGACTACTGAGTGGTTTGGTGTTGTTATTGATTTGTTTAATGAATGCAGCCAGTTATTGGTTTTATGCACAAGATAAAGAAGCCGCGCAATTGGGCGGGCGTCGTGTACCTGAACAGACGCTACATATTTTGGCCTTTTTGGGCGGTTGGCCAGCCGCTTGGCTGGCACAACAAAAGCTGCGACATAAAACACAAAAGCAACCTTTTAGAAAGGTGTATTTCTGTACCATAGCCTTAAATCTATTACTTATTTTATGGCTGATCTCTCCTTTAAATAGTTTGCTCATCTAAAGGAGAGTGTTTCAACAATAAGGGGAGAAAAATGAATAAACCCATTGATCAAGATCCTAATCGCAGTTTAACGCTAGTGTTATACGTCCTTTACATCATTGCGATTTTTACAGGTGGCTTATTGGCGCTCATCGCCTTGATTATTAACTATGTCAAACTGAATGATGTCCGTGGCTCAATCTTTGAGAGTCACTTTTTATGGCAAATTCGCAGCTTCTGGTGGTATTTATTCTGGAACGTGATTGCATTTGTCCCATTCTTTTTCTTGTTCTTTACGGGGAATAACCCTGACCTGTTTGCGGGTGTTGCCTTGGGCAGCACCATCTTTTGTATTGGTGTCATCACACTGGCATGGATTTGGATTGTCTACCGTGCTATTCGCGGCATAATCACTTTAAATGATAATCAGCCCATTTAAACAATCGAAATAAAAGTAGGGAAGTGGGGCCTTAGCTGTAGTGCTAAAAAAACATGAAAGCTCAAATGGAAAAGAGTGGCGTTTGCCACTCTTTTTTTTGCCCGATTCTGAGACCAAGTGCACCATAGTTTGACAGTACTGTGCCCCATGCTGGACTTTTCAGCGTGTAGACTTTTATATGATCGTTTTAAAGTTTTGAAATTGTTGGTGAATAATTTACTTTTTTAATATTTTAAGTTTACTTTTTTATATTTATAAAGTTACATTTTTAATAATTATATTTTACCTTTTTATATTTATAAAATTACATTTTTAATAAGTGTAGTTTACATTTTTAATAAATTAACTTTACATATATGTACATTTATTTAATTAAATATGTAGCCTTAATTTATTTAAAAATAACCTAAAAACTTGATTAACAATAGAAGCGACCACGACGTCTACGCAAGCCCAAAACATGGATCGCACGGACCAAAACGGCATACGAAACTGCATAGCCAAACTCTTGTTCAAAAAGCGGAACTAGATCACTAATATTCTGAAATTTTGTTTTTTTAACAAAGGCTTGGAAGCTATTCCAATCCTTGATATGATTTGGTGCACCACGCTTTTCACTCGGCTTGGGTACAAGATCTCCAGTTTCTTCTTCAAGCTTTATCCAAGCATCGAGGGTGACACGGGAAATGTTAAATTGTTTGCATACCGCTACTTTGTAGTCGGTTATCTTGTAGGCTTGAATTGCAGCTTTACGCAGTTCAACAGAGTATCTAGGCATTAACTTGTCTCATTTTAAAATAAGATTTTTTATATTATATGGCATAGTTGTTGCAAAAAAATAATTAAGTTAAATAAAATATGTAAATGGAGTTTAAATGAAAAGAACAGAGGTTTCTTTAAGATCATTGTCCTTGTGGCAAGTCATTATTCTTGGTGTGGCGTATATGACCCCTATGGTGGTATTCGATACCTTTGGTATCGTCTCGGGGGTGACCGAAGGTCGAGTGCCACTCGCCTATATTTTGGCGCTATTTGCGATGCTCTTAACTGCGTTTAGTTACGCACGTTTCAGTCGAATCAGTGAAGATTCTGGTTCAGCTTATAATTACACGGCTCAGTCATGTGGGGCAAAAGCAGGCTTCTTTGTGGGTTGGTGTTCACTGTTGGATTATCTTTTACTGCCTTTGGTGAATGCTTTACTGGCAGGGATTTATTTAGAGGCCGTGATTCCTAGTGTACCGTATTGGGTCTGGGTCACTTTGTTTACAGGCATCGTGACGCTGATTAACTGCTTCCGCATTAATATCTTGGCAAATTTAAGTCTGCTTTTTGTATTTCTGCCACTCTTGCTCATGGTGGTGTTCATTTATTTGGTCATTCAGGGCGTGGGTTCAGAACAAGGTTATGCACATGTATTGACCTTGGCACCTTTATTTAATGGTGATACTACGGTTCTGCCTTTGATTGCGGGCGCATCCATTCTGTGTTTTTCATTTTTGGGTTTCGATGCCGTGACCACATTGGCACATGAAACCAAAGATCCGAAAAAGAATATTCCACGTGCGGTGTTGCTCACTACATTGGCGGGGGGTGTCATTTTCTTCACCGCTTCATGGTTCATTCAATTGTATTTCCCAAGCAATGTGCGCTTTAACAAGCCAGATGAAGCTTTACCTGAGATTGTGCTGTATGTGGGAGGTGCTTTATTCCAAGCTGTTTTCTTGTGCGCCCAAATTATGAATACCTTTGCTTCAGGCTTGGCAACGCATGCCAGTGCTTCACGCTTAATTCATATTATGGCCAAAGATGGCATTTTCCCTAAAGCAACGTTTGGGCAACTGCATGCAAAATTAGGCACACCGCTGTATGCCGTATTGACCATTGGACTAATTTCACTGTCTGCAATTTTTCTAGAATTGGCGACGGTGGTAAGCATGATTAGTTTTGGTGCCTTGATTGCTTTTACCGCAGTGAATTTTTCGGTCTTCGTCAAATTCTATTTGCGCGATAAACAAACGCAAGGCATGAAGAACAAATTCTTCAACCTGATTCTGCCGCTTTTATCGGTAATAGTCATGATTGGACTCTGGGTAAATTTAGAGCGTAATGCCTTGATGTTTGGATGTTCTTGGTTGGTTGTCGGTATTGGGTTATTTATCTATAAAAAACTGAAAAGACAAAATATTGTGATCGAAAATGCATATTAGACCCTACATAAAAATGGGATATATAAGAGTGTGAATGACATGAATATGAATAAACCAATATTTGAAAATGACGTGGAGTATAGGGCCAGTCATGCGTTACAAACAGGTAAAGAGTGGAACTGGCTCAATCCGAAGCGGGGCGAGTTTAGTCATCCTGCAAATTACTATGAAAGCTCGTTAAAAACATGGCATCAATTTGAGGCTTTAAATGCCGATATCGTCTGTGATGTACTGGTGATTGGTGGTGGTTTATTGGGTGCATCTACAGCACTTCACTTGGCTGAACAAGGAGTAGACACCGTACTGGTCGAAAAAAACCGCATTGGCAGTGCCGCTTCTGGACGTAATGGTGGGCAATTGACCCCGGGCTTGGCGCGTTGGGAAGCCGAGACTATGGTGGAGCATTTTAGTTTTGAAGATGCAAAAAAGTTATGGCATTTCACGTCTACCGAAGCCATGGCGTTAATTGACGACATTTGTGACAAATATGATTTGGAGTTGCAACGCAAGCGTGGTCATATCACGGCTGCGGTGCATCCTGGGCATTTAGATGCCTTACGTGATGGAATGCAAGCACGTGAGTATTTAGAAGAAACCCATACGTCGCTCTTAAATCAGGATGAATTGCATCAACATGTTCAATCTGAACATTATTTTGGAGGCTTGTTAGATCGCCTTGGGGGGCATATCCATCCCTTAGCCTTAACCCGTGGTTTGGCATATGGCTTTTGTCAAAATGGCGGTAAAATCTATGAAGATACCGAAGTGCAATCCATTCAAGAACGTGCCGATGGTATTTATGTCACCACGGCAAACGGTGTGATTAAAGCCCGTAAAAGTGTGGTGATGGCCGTGCATCATGCGTCGTTTACACTATTGGAAGAACGTAAACAAACCACCATTCCGTTTTATACCTATGTGTGTACCACAGCGCCGTTAGAACTTGATTTAAATGCGTTGTTACCCACCGATCTACCTGTCTATGACACGCAGTTCCAAATTGATTATTACCGTGGTGTATCGAAAAACCGCTTATTGTTTGGGGGGGAAGGTACAGGGTCGTGTTGGGATGAACAACAAACACATGATTATTTGTTAGGGCGTATTCAACATGTATTTCCACAGCTTAAACAGGTCGAGCTTGATTTTGTCTGGAGTGGAACCACTGATTTAACCGTGAATGGGGCTACTGACAGTCGTAAATTTGGCAATCAATATCCGATTTATGCGGTACAGGGTTGGAGTGGACATGGTGTGGCACAAACGGTAAGGATTGGGAAAGCGATTGCCGATGATTTCTTGGGGCTGTCAGATGATTTTGACATGCTGACCAAAATTCAACACATCAATATTCCAATGGGGCGTGCACTGGCACCCATTGTGATTCCGATTGCCAAGAGTATGTATGGCATTGGTGCCATGATTAACCCAGGGAAAATGGTGTCGTTTTAAAGCGATAACATGATGATGAAGTCGAGGGAATGTATCAATCGACTTCATTATTTTGCGTCATCAGAGTTGTTCAATTTCTGTTTTGGCTTTCAAACGTTTGGGCTTCCATTCACTGATGAGAATACCAAAGACCACCAAAACACCGCCCAATAAAGCCAATGGCGCTAAGCGTTCACCTGCAAGGCGTCCAAAAAGTGCTGCCCAAACAGGTTCACCTGCATAAATAATGGCTGCTTGGGAAGGCGCTACCGAGCGTTGTGCCCAATTCATGACGTATTGAATCAAGGCGCTGGCGAAACCCAAACCTATGGCGATACTGAGCAAAGGCCATGAAAAGCTTGGAATTACGTGTTCACCCACCAATGGCATTGAAGCAAAAGCCAGTAAAGAAGCCACAGCCAGTTGAATGACTGTCACCCGACCTAAATTTACTTTTGGGGCAAAATAACCAATCAGAATAATTTCCAGCGCGATACCAATTGCACCAAGTAAAGTCACCACTTGACCAAAATTTAAAGCAATTGCATGGAAACCATTCCCCGTCAATAAAACCAAACCGACAAAAGCACAACACGCGCCAATCCAGATCATAAAATGCGGAGCTTTACGGAAAATTAACCACAATAAGACAGGCACTAAGGGCACATACAATGCCGTTAAAAATGCTGACTCGCTGCTGCTAATGGTCTGTAAACCGACAGTTTGCGTACCATAGCCGATGGTGAGCATACAGCCGATCATACAACCTGCGAATAAGTCTTGTCTGGTAATCTGTTTGAGCTGCTTAAAAGAAAATAAGCCAATAATGGTTGCTGCACAGGCAAAACGACAACCCACAAAAAACATCGGGGAGCTGAAATTAAGTGCATATTTCACAGTCAAAAATGTACCGCCCCAAATAAAGGTAATGAGTATCAGGGCAATCACAGGAGCATTGGAGCCAAAACGTGCATTGAACATAGCGATCATTCGAGTTGTGTGCAGTATATTGCACATAGCTTGCCATGCTTTTATTTTTTGTGCAATATATTGCTCAAATTTTCCTTGAAATGCCAATATGAAGCATCCTGCGGTTTTACAATATGTGAGTCAAAATGTTCGCCATTACCGTAATTTAAAAGGCTTAAGTCAACAGCAATTGGCAGATTTAGCGGGTTTAAGTCGGCGGATGGTGGCAGGTGTGGAAACTGGCCAAGACAACATTAGTCTGGCAAAACTGAGCTTAATTGCCGATGTACTTGAGGTGGATTTTGCCCAGATGATTGCTGCGCCAGAACAACATGGCCAAGCGGTTGTGAATGCTTTGGCCTGGCAAGGAACGCAAGCCCAAAGTGAAGCAATACTTTTGGCTTCAACATTTGCCAGCAAAAAGGTAGAGCTCTGGACGTGGACTTTGGCACCCAATGAACAATATTGTGCTGAACCTGATCCAGAAGGTTATCGTGAGATGTTGTATGTGATTGAAGGGGAACTCACCCTAGATTTGGCAGGTGAAGTGAAAGTATTGCATGCAGGCGAATCGATTGTATATGCCAGTACAATTGAATACCGTTACATCAATCAGGCAGATGTCCCTCTCAAATTTATTCGTAATGCGATTTACTAAAGCGAGCATATGGGCTGAATCGGATGTTTAGTGACAAAAAAAGAGGTCATTTGACCTCTTTTTTAGTGCTTGGATTTAAAGCGCTTGCTGATCCAATAATAGCTGTGCTTCACGTAAGTTCAATGAACCTTCGTAAATGGCACGACCTGTAATGGCACCCAGAATACCCGGCTGACCTTTTAAGTTGCGTACGTCATCTAGATTGGTCACACCACCAGAGGCAATCACAGGCAAGCCTGAGTATTGCGCCAAATGAACCGTTTGTTCCACGTTTACACCTTGCATCATGCCATCACGGGCAATATCGGTATACACAATGCTCGATACGCCAGCATCTGCAAAACGTTTTGCCAGATCAGTGGCTTTAACATCAGTGACATTTGCCCAGCCATCAGTTGCGACCATGCCATTGATGGCGTCAATACCAACAATAATATGACCAGCAAATTTCTTACAGGCTTCTTCGACAAATTCAGGCTCTTGCACCGCTTTGGTGCCAATAATCACAAATGACACGCCTGCATCAAGGTAATGTTCAATGGTTTCCAGTGAACGAATACCGCCACCAATTTGAATTGGCAGCTCAGGTTGTGCTTTGGCAATCGCCTCAACCACAGGTTTATGAATCGGGGTACCCGCGAAAGCACCGTTTAAATCGACCAAATGTAAGCGACGTGCGCCTTCATTAACCCAATGCTGTGCAGTTGCCACAGGGTCATCAGAAAATACGGTATCGTCTTCCATACGGCCTTGTTTTAAACGGACACATTTGCCATCTTTCAGGTCAATTGCAGGGATGATCAGCATGCTTTCGCTCCTTACCCGATCTTGTAGAATTTATTCGCCGCAATCTTAGCAAAGTATTGGCAAATATCTAAGCAAGATGTTGCTTTTATTTCGTTCTATGCTGTGCAGCAGGCAAACTAATGCCTAAACGTTGTAATTCTTGATAGATCAGTACAGGGGCATAGGCATCTGCGGCCGCGTATTGAATTTGTGCAGCGCTTAAAGGGAATTTGCTCCAATTGGAGGTGCTGACACTTTTACTTTTGGGAAAATTGACTTGAAACAGCAATGCCATGGCATTTTTAACGCCTACAGGCGTGGTGATACCAAAGGCGTGAAAAGCTTTAGACAGATCAAGCACCTGATTGAAATGAATGCCTTTTTTACGAAATAGATGGGCATCATTTTTTAAACCAAAGCCAACCTTCAATTGTTCAGGATTTTCAAAAATTGGGGTTAAAAAATCCAAAATAGCAGGGCTAATTTGGAAAACATACGCCTTATCGGTGGTTGCCAATTGAATGACATGTGGGCCAGTTGCGACTTCACCCTTACGAAAGGTCGGTTTAGATTCGGAATCAAAGCCAAATAAAGGGGCGGTAAACAGTTCATCTTGCAGGTTATGACAGTGTTCTAGTTTGGAAATCAGTTGAATCTGCTCGGGTGCCAAATTTTTAAAAACAGGCAATTGTTGAATTTGTTCTTTGCTGGGGATTAATGATAAATCTAGCTTATCCATAGAATAAGTGCCTAAGATGATGCTTTAGCCTATAGCCTTTCATGTTGATTGGCAAAAGATTTGAAGTTAATAACCAATGATCAATATTCCTTTTAAGGGTAGCTGGATTCTTTGGGATGTATATAGCGTGTCTAAGAATTGATAGACTTTTTGAAAATCATCCGATTGGCGATAAGTATTTCGTACAGCTAAAACCAGATAATCAATATCAACCATCATACTGGCTTGAAATATATCTTTTAAGAACTGATTGTTGACAACAGCACGGCCAGCCTCAACTTCAACAACGATTTTTTGCTCAAAGTGAATTGCATCGGCTAAGAAACTTTTAGAAGTTTTGTTGTTGTAACCGTATAGGACTGGAACAGGGATTTTATCTTCGGCAGATTTACTTTTTTCAACTTTGAATCCGATTTGCTCAAGACCATTTGCAATAATAAGAAGTACTTCATTGCTTGAGAGCTGATGTATTTGTGAGTTGATATCACTAAGGTAACATTCGAAAACCTGAGTAACGTCTAAGAGTTTTGGTGTTGTTGGATGGGAGCGAGGAAAAAATTGAAATTGAATCATTTTTTATATATTTCTATGCTGTGATAGCCCGATATTAAAAGAAAAGCCCAACCGAAGTTGAGCTTTTTAATACAAGAGATGCAGAAATGAATTAAATTTTCCATTCCACAAAGTTTTTCAGTAACTGTAGTCCAGCCGTATGACTCTTTTCTGGATGGAACTGTGTCGCGAATAGATTTTCTTGATGAATGGCCGAGCAGAATTGGATGCCATAATCACAAGTCGCAGCCACAATATTGCTGTCTTTCGGTTCGACATAGAAACTATGTACGAAGTAGAAACGCGCATCTTGTTCAATGTTGTTCCACATTGGATGGCTTGGGTCTGCCTGATGCACTTGATTCCAGCCCATGTGTGGCACTTTTAAGCCTTCCATATCTGGGAAGTGTTTGACAGCACCTTCAAAAATACCCAACGCATCCGTACCACCATTTTCTTCAGAGTGCTGCATCAGTGCTTGCATACCTACGCAAATGGCTAAAACAGGTTTGTTAAATGCGGCTTTACGCACCACTTCATCAATACCTGCTTCATGCATGCCTTGTATACAGTCACGCATCGCTCCGACGCCCGGGAATACAATTTTGTCTGCTTGGGCAATCAGTTTCGGATCATTGGTGACATCAACAGTCGCTCCGACATGTTCCAGTGCTTTTGCAGCCGAGTGCAAATTGCCCATGCCATAATCAAGAAGTGCAATACGGGTCATTACAAACTACCTTTGGTTGACGCAATGGTATTGGCAGCGCGAGGATCAACTTCACACGCCATACGTAATGCACGAGCAAAGGCTTTGAACACACTTTCAATTTGATGGTGGCTATTTTTGCCTTTGAGGTTATCAATGTGCACCGTTACAAGGGCATGATTGACGAAACCTTGGAAGAATTCAGAAAATAAATCGACATCAAAACGACCAATCATGGCACGAGTAAATGGAATATCCATAAACAAACCCGGACGACCAGACAGGTCAACCACCGCACGGCTTAAAGATTCATCAAGTGGCGCATAAAAATGTCCATAACGACGCAAGCCTTTTTTATCGCCCAATGCTTTGGCAAATGCTTGTCCAAGGGTGATACCACAGTCTTCTACCGTGTGGTGATCATCAATTTCTAAGTCGCCATCACAATGAATATCAATATCAAATAGTCCATGCCGCTTGATTTGATCAATCATATGGTCTAAAAAAGGAACTCCAGTGTTTAAAGTGCCGTGACCTGTACCATCGAGATTTAAGCGTACTCGAATTTTGGTTTCGTTGGTATTTCTTACCACTTCACTGATACGTTCTGTCATAGACACGTTCCTCAAAAACGTCAAAAATGATTGATGTAAAATGTTTTTCGCCGTGACGAAATCACCGCATATTAGATTGCTCAGGAGGGTTTATCAATGCCTATTACCGTACATGCTTATACTTCACTAGAAAATGAAGAAATGCGCAGCCAGCTTGAGCGACTGTATGACACCAGCCCAGAATTTGGCGATGGGCACGATGCCATTGAACAACTTGAACAAAACTTAGCTCAGTATACCCTAGTTTACACCGCAGAATTTAATACTAAAGTGATTGGTGCCATTTGGTGTACAGGGCAGGGTGAAAGTAAGACGCTTGAGTATATTGTGGTGCATCCTGCCAACCGTGGTCGTGGCGTTGCAGAACGCTTGGTCGCAGAAGTTTGTCGTATGGAAGAGGCCAAAGGGGTGAAAATATTTGAACCGGGCTGTGGAGCCATTCACCGCTGTTTGGCTCATTTAAATAAATTACCTGGCTAAACAAAATTGATCATGCTGCAGTAATGGCATTGCTCATGTAGATATTGAATAAAAGGCAGCACGGGTGCTGCCTTTTTAGTTTCAAGCCTGAATGGTGTATGAGAATGGGTGTAGTTTTTGGGTGAAATTTAAAATTTGTTGAAAAAGTCATCATTTGATACAAAATTTATAAAAATGTGCTTGACGCTTGTATCTTAAAACGCTTTAATACGCCCCATCGGCGTGATAGCTCAGTAGGTAGAGCAACGGATTGAAAATCCGTGTGTCCCCAGTTCGATCCTGGGTCTCGCCACCATATATTTTAAAACCGAATTTGTGTTTTCAATCCCTGATCCCATCAGGGATTTTTTTTGGCTGAAAAATATCCGATTGATCAAAAAGTTACGGATTGGGATTGACTAATCCTCTGAGATCGGGCTTAATACACGGCATCGGCGTGATAGCTCAGTAGGTAGAGCAACGGATTGAAAATCCGTGTGTCCCCAGTTCGATCCTGGGTCTCGCCACCATATTCAAAAAACCCTCAAACAATGTTTGAGGGTTTTTTTATGCACAAAAAAAGTTGTGCTCTGTACAATCATGACTAAATTTCAAATCAAAATGGCAGGGAGTGAGGGGGCATGGTCAAGGATTTATTTTCTGCAAATAGTAAATTGTATCAACAGGCGCGTCCTCAATATTCGACAGAAATTCTTGATGCTATTTTGACTTATGTGCCCGAGCGTGAATTGGCTTGGGATTGTGGTGCAGGTTCAGGGCAATTTACCCAGCTACTTGCGCCTCATTTTGCACAGGTGTTCGCAACAGACTTGAGCGAGCGGCAACTCCAGCAAGCCTCTTCATTTGCGAATGTACGTTATTTACAAGCAGCGGCGGAGCATAGTCCGTGTGCACAGACATCAGCCGATTTGGTTTGTGTCGCACAAGCCATTCACTGGTTCGATTTTACGACCTTCTATGCTGAGGTAAAGCGTGTACTGAAACCCAACGGAGTGCTAGCTGTGATTGGCTATGGGCTTATTCAATTGCAAGATGTCGAGTTGCAGCATGCCTTACAGCAGCTCTATTGCAAAACCTTGCAAGGTTATTGGGACCCAGAGCGGCACTATATTGATGAACATTACCAAACCATTCCCTTTCCTTTTCAGGAGTTGGCTGTTCCTGCTTTAGCATTGCACTACACCTGGAGCAGTACGCAATTGTTGCAGTATTTAGCGACATGGTCAGGCTTACAGCATTATCAGCGGCATCACCAGCAAGACCCACTACAGGACATACGACAGTGCTTGGCAGCACAGGGAAATCCTCGGGTGAAGTTGAGTTTTCCTGTCTTGTTACGGGTAGGGCGTCAATTTGCTGCTGAACTTGCCTGAATGACCGTTTTACGTGGAAACAACTGTTTAATTATTCGTCGAGTTTTAAAATAAGAGAAGTAGAAATTTTAATGGATATTTTGCCATGTATTTCTCTCCCAAAATATTCAATGCACTGGCTTTGAGTGTATTGTTCATGGGTCATGGCTATGCCAATGGCCCATCGGATCTTTCCGTGCTGACAGAACAAGATTTACGTATTCAAACAGGGGACATTCAATCCCAACCCGATGACGTGAGACAACAAATCTTTGAACATTATCTGATGAAACTTGAAGCTGCACCGCAGCAATGGGCATTGATCGACACGGCACGAGTTTCACAACAAGTTTTACCTCCTGAGCGTATTCCAACTTTTGATTTACCTTTACCCATTTTATTGCAGGTCTATTCAATTGCTGATGGATTACAGTCGGAGGATCCTAGACTGGGCTTATATCGCATGATTGATCCTGTCGTAAATCCGAATAGCCCGATCCAACACCTACAGCCAGCACCTCAAATTCAGCTGAATTTGGGTGTGGTTTCTATAGGCACTATAGAGCAACAGATGAATGTCGATGGGCTGATAAAAATGTTTTTATTGACGCCACATTAAACTGTCATGGCTTAAATTTTAGATACAACCCATATAAAAAAACGCCCCGATGGGGCGTTTTTAATGACGGATCAAATTAAGCAGATTTTGCTTGTGCTTGAGGTGCAAGCATGTGACCTGTTTCTTCGAAATTAGAGTGCCAAGACAACGCTTCACGAAGTAAGTGAGGAGTATGACCACCTTTTGCACATGAACGATCAAAGTAGTCGTTTAGTGCATCGCGGTAAAGTGGGTGTGCACAGTTGTCGATAATCGCACGAGCACGCTCACGTGGCGCTAAACCACGAAGATCTGCCAGACCTTGTTCAGTTACAAGGATGTCTACGTCGTGCTCTGCATGGTCAACGTGTGATGCAAATGGAACAATTGAAGAAATGTCGCCACCTTTTGCAATTGATTTGGTCACGAAGATTGCCAAGTGTGCATTACGTGCGAAGTCACCTGAACCACCGATACCGTTCATCATTTTCGTACCGCAAACGTGAGTTGAGTTCACGTTACCGTAAATGTCAAATTCAAGCGCAGTGTTGATGCCGATAATACCTAAACGACGTACAAGTTCTGGATGATTCGAAATTTCTTGCGGACGAAGCACCAATTTGTCTTTATATGCTTCAAGGTTGTTAAATACTTTCTCGCCATATTTTGCAGAAAGGGTAATTGAAGAACCTGATGCAAAAATCATTTTACCTGCATCGATCAACTCAAACGTACAGTCTTGAAGTACTTCTGAATACATGATCAAGTCTTCGAAGTTTGAATCTTTCAAACCTGTTAATACTGCGTTTGCGATTGAACCAATCCCTGCTTGAAGCGGGCCTAAGTTCTTCGGTAAACGTTCTTCAGCAACTTCTTTTTCGAAGAATGCGATTAAGTGGTTCGCGATTGATTGTGTTTCATCGTCTGGTGCAGTTACCGTTGACGGAGAGTCGTGCAAGTCATTGTTAATGACAATACCAACGATTTTAGATGGGTCGATGTTGATCGCAGTTGTACCGATACGCTCATCCACTTGAGTCAATGGAATTGGTTGGCGTGTAGGGCGGTAAGTTGGAATATAAATGTCGTGTAAGCCTTCAAATGCTGGGCTTAAATTGGTGTTAATTTCAATAATTACTTTTTCAGCAAAAATTGCAAAGCTTGCAGAGTTACCCACAGACGTTGTTGGGATAATGCCACCATCTTCAGTGATTGCAACTGCTTCGATGATCGCTACATCTGGCTTTTTCAACTGAAGGTTACGCATTTGCTCAACAGTTTCAGACAAGTGCTGGTCAATAAACATCACTTCGCCATTGTTGATGGCTTTACGTAATGTGTTGTCGACTTGGAATGGAAGGCGACGAGCTAAAACACCTGCTTCAGTCAATTGTTTGTCAAGGTCATTCCCTAGACTCGCACCCGTAATTAACGTGATTTTTAATGGGTTCGTGTGAGCACGTTTTACTAAAGCCAATGGAACAGCTTTTGCTTCGCCAGCACGGGTAAAGCCACTCATACCTACGGTCATGCCGTCTTGGATGAATTCCGCAGCTTGTTCTGCGCTGATGACTTTGTCGTGTAGTGAAGCTAAACGAATGCGATCTAATGACATGGTTTACTCTCGTTGGAATTTTGAAACTGATAGGGATTGTACCCATCAGAAAACGCATTTTGCATACCTGTTAGGCTAAGGTCTAATTTTTTAGAAAAATGCTGGTATAACAAATTTTGATAATTTTTAATCAATTGATTTTATAGATTATATTTCGCATAAATTTGGCTGTTTTTAATACTGACTGTACGGTTATTAAGCAAAATGAGTGTAAAAATTGTTACAAATGTCATGTCTTGAGAATCACAACATCACGATACAGAAAAATTTAGATTAAAAAGTAGAGCAAATTATTTTCAATATGCTGGAAATTTCACTCAATTGCTGTTGAAGGATTGTTTAGAAGGGGATGAGTAAAGTTATCAATTGCTAAAAGGTGAAAGTCCATAGTTTAGAAAGACGGCTTTCACCATTGCAGGATAAGCGAAGAAATTAGAAGTGTTCGCTAATACTCTGTTTTAATTTTTCAATTGGATTGATGATAACCTGCTCTTCAGGTTCTTCTTTCGGTAACGGCAGTAAGATAATGGCTTCGAGACCACCTTGCTCACGATTGTGAATCAGGAGTTTACCTTGATGAATATCCACAATACGCTTCACAATGGCCAGTCCTAAACCACTGCCTTGAACTGTGCGTGCGGCATTGCCACGGACAAAAGGTTGCATCAGGTCTTCAATTTGGTCTTCTGGAATCCCTTCACCATGATCGGCCACACTAATTAAAATATGTTCACCTTCCACGCGTGCGGATAACTCGACAGGCTCGGCGCCATAGCGTTTGGAGTTATTAATTAAATTACCAATTAAGCGTTTCAGTGACAGACTACGCGCTTGAATTAACGGCAGTTCTTGCGGGCTAAAACGGACATCGAGGGGTTTAAATTGAATCACCAACTCTTGCAATAAATTATTGATATCCGTGGCTTGTAAAACTTCATCTGAGCCATCGCGCATAAAGGAAATAAACTGATTCAAGATGGCATCCATATCTTCCACATCATAAATCAGACCTTCTTTCAGAAAGTCATCATCAGGCATCATTTCTGCACTGAGGCGAATACGTGTGAGTGGCGTACGTAAGTCATGTGAAATACCTGCCAACATAATACGACGATCTCGTTCTGTCTGATCTAGCGTGTAAATCATATGATTAAACGCCTGATTCACCTCGCGAATTTCTTGTGGACCATGATTGGTTTCTAAGTACGGCGCGGTGCCTGTTTTACTGTAGCTGTTGGCGGCATTTTGCAAACGACGCAATGGGCGGTTCAACTGACGAACCAACGTCAAAATAATGACAGCGGAAATAAGCGGAATGCCCAGTAACCAACCAAGAATTAATTCAGGGCTATAGTTGGCATAGGTTTTCAGCGGTTCACGAACCCAGTGTCCATTCATTTCTGGGGTTTGCACCCAAATTCTGGGGCTGGGCTTAAACTGGAAATAAACGGTGACGTCTTTAATTTTCAACTCTTTGGCGAGTTGATGTTCAATCCGATTGGTAAAGAAATCAGCTATGAGCTTATCTTTGACGTTCGGAAATTCTTTGGGATCGGTGACATATTCCACACCAACACGCTGTTTGAGCCATTGGTCAATGTCGAGTTGAACATCATCGTGGTAAATTTTTAAGCGTGGGTTGTTAATCATTTCCAATTCAACGGCAAGAAATCTTGCATGTTGTTGAATTTCAGGTAAATACAGGGTTTTCCAGAAGAACCATAACGACATGAATAAGCTAAAGAACACTATAAACAACACCAGTACCGTGGTGCGCATGGCGGCTGAACGTGGCTTAATTTTATCGAAAAAACGTTCCGAAGAAGTACGCTTCTTTTCTGAGTAGCTAACAAAATCGGTAAATTCTTGCGGGTTGATCGGATCTAATTTCACGGTAATTCCCCATAATTTAAGAACAGGGTGAAGTTTTTTGCAGGGTCTTACTGTGATTAATTTAAATTCCAGTTTTAACCTTCGGTTCGACCTACTTTTGTTTTGGCAAAAGTAGGCAAAACCATTTCCATTCGCAAAACTCGACAGATACAAGCATTCACCTGAATTCTCGCAGAAACATTTTTATTTAAAATCTCCTGCCTCGAACAGTTGCGAATGGTGATGTCACGAAATTCTTAAACATGGTTTAAGCTATTTCGTTGAGTTTTAATTATTCAGCGCCATCTGGAACAAAAACATAACCGACGCCCCAAACCGTTTGGATATAACGGGCACGGGCTGGATTTTCTTCAATTAGACGACGTAAACGTGAGACTTGTACGTCAATTGAACGTTCCATGGCACCCCATTCACGTCCACGCGCTAGATTCATTAATTTGTCACGAGTGAGAGGTTCACGAGGATGTTGCACGAGGGCCTTAAGTACAGCAAATTCACCCGTAGTCAGTGTAACCACCTGACCTTCACGAGTGAGGGTGCGTGTGGAGAGGTCTAAAGACCATGGACCAAAACTTACCACTTCCATTTGCTGACTAGGTGCGCCAGGCACTTCACGCACTTGACGACGTAATACCGCACGAATACGGGCTAACAATTCATTCGGATTAAATGGCTTAGGTAAATAATCATCGGCACCCGCTTCTAAACCCGCAATACGGTCTGAATCGCTACCACGAGCGGTCAGCATAATAATTGGAGTATCAATATTTGAGTGGCGTAAACGACGACAAATACTTAAACCATCTTCTACAGGAAGCATAAAATCGAGCACGATAAGGGAAAATAGTTCGCGTTGGAGTAAGCGATCCATTTGGGTGGCATCGTGCGCTGTTTTCACCACGAAGCCTTTGTCTTCCAAGAAGCGCTGTAACAGTGTCCGTAAACGCACATCATCATCTACGACGAGAATGCGTTCAACGCGATCAGTTTCTGCATGTACAACATCGCCATGTTCTGCAGGTACAACTAAACTCATGATGTGTGCTCCTTATTCTTTATTGTCATCGTATACGGGGTCGAGAGATCATTAGGAGTATACGATTCATTTATATCGATTTGCTATGTTCTAAAGCAACAAATATCGCAGATAAAATCAAGACATAGATACCAAATATATACATCTAAAATAGCGGATTAACGCCTGATTTACTGTAGTTCTTTGCCTGAATATGCAAAAAAAGTGTGCGAATGGTGAAAAAATCGAAAATTGGCAAATTCAATCAGAATGAAATTTAATAAAACAGTTGTGGATTTTATGGTCTTGGTCTTTATAATCATGGCTTTTAGAACTTATCCTTGTGGGATCAAACACGATGACTGACTTAGTTCAGCAGTTGGCAACAGAGCTTGCCGTACGTTCAAATCAGGTTGAAGCTGCGATTAAACTAATCGATGAAGGCGCAAGCGTTCCATTTATCGCACGTTACCGTAAAGAAGTGACGCAAGGTTTAGACGACATTCAATTACGTCAGCTTGATACACGTTTAGCTTATTTAAGAGATTTATACGAGCGTCGCGAAAAAGTCATTGAATCATTGAAAGAACAAAATAAATTGTCAGATGATTTATTGGCACGTGTAAAAGCTGCTGAAACCAAAAATGCTTTAGAAGAAATTTACGCGCCATATCGTCCAAAGCGCACCAGTAAATCATTTAAAGCGAAAGAAGCGGGCTTGGGTCCAATTGCAGAAAAAATCTTTCAAGATGCAGTTGAACCAAGTGAAGCCTTGGCTGGTTTTAGTCATGAAGAATACCCAGATTTGGAAAGCCAACTTGACGCGATCCAGCACATTCTGATTGATGACTGGGCACAAAATATTGCTTTAACTACAGAGTTAAAAACTACTTTTGCTAAAACAGCAGTACTGAAAAGCTTAGTGGCAAGTGAAGAGAAAAAAGAAGTCGGTAAAAAATTCCGTGATTATTTTGATTTCTCTGAAAACCTAAACAAAGTCCCTTCACATCGTTTATTGGCGATGTTACGTGGTCGCCAAGAAAATGTTTTGGGCTTAAAAATAGATGGCGAAGATGCTGTACTTTTGGCTCGTATTGAAGTTGAATACAATTTAGATCAGGTTCAGCCACAAGCACGTCAGGACTTTTTAAAGCAAACTGCGAAACTGTTCTGGCTAGGTAAAGTTCGCCCAAGCATCGAACATTCATTGTTGACCGAAAAGCGTTTGAATGCTGAAGCTGAAGCGATGCAAGTTTTTGCTGAAAACCTACGCCACTTATTGCTTTCTGCACCAGCAGGCAGCCGTTGTACCCTCGGGGTAGATCCTGGTATTCGTACAGGGGTGAAATTGGCTGTGGTGAATGAATCTGGTGATGTGGTTGCACATAGCACGATTTACCCATTTGCACCGAAAGAAGATAAAGCGGGCTCAATCGCTGAATTAGCGCGTTTGTGCCAAGAGTTCAATGTCGATTTAATCGCGATTGGCAATGGTACAGCAAGTCGTGAAACAGAAGCTGTCGTTGCAGAAATGATGGCGCAACACCCTGAACTTAAGGTTACCCGTGTGACGGTAAGTGAAGCAGGCGCATCGGTTTATTCTGCATCTGAGTTGGCTTCGGCTGAGTTACCAGAGTTAGATGTGTCGATTCGTGGTGCGGTTTCAATTGCGCGTCGCTTACAAGATCCATTGGCTGAATTAGTCAAAATTGATCCAAAATCAATTGGTGTGGGTCAATACCAGCATGACGTGAACCAAACTGGTTTAGCCAAAACCTTAGATGCTGTGGTTGAAGACTGTGTGAACGCCGTTGGCGTTGATGTAAACACTGCTTCTGCGGCAATTTTGGGTTATATCGCAGGTTTGAATAAAGCGATTGCCCAGCAAATTGTAGAATTCCGTAAAGAAAATGGTCGTTTTGACAACCGTCAAGCCTTGAAAAAAGTGCCTCGTTTAGGCGATCGTACATTTGAACAAGCGGCTGGTTTCTTGCGTATTCAAAACGGTAGCGAACCTCTAGATGCGTCTGCGGTGCATCCTGAAAGTTATGGTTTAGTCGAGAAAATGGTGACGGCGAAAGCAACCACTGTAAAAGACTTAATTGGCAACAGTGAAATTATTCGTCAAATTAAGGCGGAAGATTTTGCTGATGAGCAGTTTGGTTTACCAACCATTCAAGACGTTTTAAGCGAATTAGAAAAACCGGGCCGTGACCCACGTCCAGAATTCCGTACCGCTAAATTCCGTGAAGACATTACTGAAGTTGCACAACTCACTGAAGGAATGCAGCTTGAAGGTGTCGTGACCAATGTGACTAACTTCGGTGCTTTCGTTGATGTCGGTGTACATCAAGATGGTTTGGTCCATATTTCTGAATTGGCAAATGAGTTTGTTTCTGATCCACACAAAGTGGTAAAACCAGGTCAAATTGTTCAGGTACGTGTATTACAAGTCGATGCCGAGCGTAACCGCGTGAACTTGTCGATGCGTCCGGAAGGTTCTGAAGCTCCAGCGAAAGCACCGCGTCAACCACGTCGTGAGCAAACTCAAGAACAGCGTGCTGAACGTAAGCCACAAGCGAAACGTCCACAGCAGGCCCGCCCTCAAGGTGATCGTCCACAACGTCAAGGTGGTCAAAAACCACAAGCCAATAAACCCCAAGAGAATAAAATCGGTGGTTTAGGTGCATTGTTGTTGCAAGCAGGGATTAAAGGTTCGAAATAAGCCTTAGTTCAACGAAAAAAAACCTCCCAATTGGGAGGTTTTTTATTTTTCAAAGATCTATTCATTTTGAATTTATCTGTTGTCACGGTTTCAATTGCAAGATGAGCCGAATCTGAAGATCAACAAAAATAATATTAAAAGCTGATAAACCGTCACAACTGCACAGCAGAACTTCACTTTTAACACAGCGGATTGTCCGACAAGATTGAGGGCGTCTGGATATTAATATACAGACGTAAATTTTTTGCTATTTGATCATTATAAACGGTTTAACTATGTTGACTTTAGAAAGAAAAAACCGATTCCATATCAGGGATGCTTTGTCAGGTTTAGTGGTGTTTTTAGTGGCATTACCGCTGTGTTTAGGTATTGCGCTTGCATCAGGTGCTCCAATTATTTCAGGGATTATCTCTGGAATTATTGGCGGTATATTGGTTGGACTTTTGAGTGGCTCACATATTAGTGTTGCGGGTCCAGCAGCAGGGCTAACGGCAGTAATTCTGGTACAATTGGATCAATTAGGCGGCAATTATGCCGCTTTTTTATTGTGTATTATTTTTGCAGGTCTACTGCAAATTGGCTTTGGTTTACTGAAACTCGGCTTCTTTGCCAACTTTATCCCCAATAATGTCATTTTAGGGCTTTTGGCGGCGATCGGGATTATTTTGATTCTCAGCCAATTGCCGTACCTGTTGGGTTTTTCCAATTTTTCATGGGAACAGCTCTGGGGCGGTCAAATTCACACCGTGTTTGCCACAGTCGATGCTGGTGCTGCACTGATTGGCTTATTCAGCTTATTGCTGATCTTGATGTGGGATTGCAGCCCTCTCAAAAAATATAATATTCCCTCAGCCTTGGTGGCTATAATTTTGGCGGCAGGGATAAATTATCTGTTGGTCATCACTCAGTCTCATTGGGCAGTGAGTACGTCAAATTTAATTCAATTACCGAATATTTGGCAGGCACCCGAGCAGGTATTGATGGGGCCTGACTGGCGTTATTTAACCGAACCCTTAATTTATACAGGAGCACTGACCTTAGCCGTGGTCGCTTCTTTGGAAACTTTGCTGAATCTGGAAGCGGCTGACAAGTTAGATCCTTATAAACGCTCATCACCCCCAAACCGTGAATTGTGGGCACAAGGCATTGGTAATGTGGTTTCGGGCGCTGTCGGGGGTATGCCACTCACTTCAGTGATTGTCCGTAGTTCGGTCAATGCCAATTCAGGAGCACGGAGTAAGTATTCCAGTGTGATTCATGGGCTATTGCTGTTGTTGGCTGTGCTGTGTTTTGTGCCGTTGATGAATATGATTCCCTTATCTGCATTGGCTGCCATTTTATTGGTGACGGGTTTTAAACTTACGCATCCTAAGTTGTTCCAGCAGCTGTATCAAAAGGGCTGGAAACAGTTTGTGCCATTTATTATTACCCTGATAGCCATTTTACTGACCGATTTGTTGATGGGTATTTTGGTGGGTTTGTTTTGCAGTGCGGCTTTTATTCTGTACGGCAACTTTTATAAAGGTGTCAGAATTTATAAAGAGCATCATTTGCATGGTGTCATCACCCGTATTGAACTACCGTCACAAGTCACTTTTTTGAATCGTTCCGCCCTCATTTCAGCACTGGAGCATATTCATGCAGGTGAGCAGTTAATTATTGATGCCACACAATCGGAATCGATTGATGCGGATATTTATCAGGTCATTCAGGATTATCAAGCTGAAACTGCACTGAAACGTCAGGTTGATGTGAAATTGATTGGCTTTAAACAACATTATCAAGAACTGGATGATGCAGTCCTAGATATTGATATCAGCACAGCCGAATTACAACGTCAATTGAGTCCATCACAAGTGATTGATTTACTTAAAGCAGGGAATGCGCGTTTCGTTCAAAATGATCGTTTGCAACGAGATATCTACCGTCAGATTCGCGTCACGGCTGATCAAGGTCAGCACCCGATTGCAGCCGTATTGGGGTGTATGGATTCGCGTGCACCAACAGAAATGTTGTTTGATGTTGGGATTGGCGATCTGTTTAGTTTACGGATTGCAGGGAATATTGCAGGACAAAAGGTGTTAGGTTCGCTTGAGTTCGCCTGTCAGGCCAAAGGCTCTAAAGTGATTGTGGTACTAGGACATACCGACTGTGGTGCAGTCAGTAGTGCATGCCAATTACGCTTACAGCAGAAACAGATTGAGGAGGTGAAGGAGATGCCGCATCTTCAATATGTGTTGGGGCCATTAATGCAATCAGTAAACAGCGTGTATCAGATTATGCAGCCGCGTGAGCTCAGTAAAGCCTTCTTGGATCAAGTTACTGCGATGAATGTGCTGTATAACATTCAATATATTCAGCAACACAGTACCGTGTTAGCAGAGATGCTACAGCAGGGACAAATTGCAATTGTGGGTGCGATTTACGATGTGCAAACAGGTCGAGTCAATTTTCTGGAAACCTAAAGGTTGATTGCATCTTAAATAGTGCTGAAATCCTGAGCATTCTGCAGCAATATGGTGAGACTGAAATAAAAAATAAAGATATAAAAAAGCCTGTCTTTTGACAGGCTTTTTGAATATTTGGAACTTACCAATGTTCACCTGGGAACAGACGGACATACGCCTTTTGTACCCAATTGAGGCGTTCTTGTTTTCCAATCGATGCAGAAGAACTTGGAAACAAGTTATAGCCAATCGACATCAGCATATTGTTAATGTCTGGAGCAATGGCATAAGTAATAGATGCTAAACGACCAAGATTGGTGGCAATTTTCTTTGGACGCTTCACAATCGCATAAGCAATTAAGTCGGCTGCTTGTTCAGGAGATAACGTAGGGACGTATTTATACATTTTGGTTGGCGCGATCATTGGCGTGCGCACCAGCGGCATATAAATTGAGGTAATGGCAATTTTATGTGCATGTGCTTCTGCAGACAGACAGCGGCTAAATGCATCTAGAGCTGCTTTAGAAGCGACATAAGCAGAGAAGCGAGTCGCATTGGCCAAAACACCAATCGAGCTAATATTGATGATTTGACCGCCTTTACGATCCATCATGTGTGGCAAGAGGTTCAGGACTAAACGTACGGCCCCAAAATAATTCAGTTGCATGGTACGTTCAAAATCGTGAAAGCGATCAAGTGATTCGTGTACTGCACGACGAATTGAACGACCTGCATTGTTAATTAAAATATCAATATGATCTACAGACGCTAAGATGTCTTTAGAGACCGCATCAATGGCTTCCATATCGTTAAGGTCACATGGAAATACAGAGGCCTTGCCGCCTTTAGCTTCAATTTCCGCCTTAACTTCATCTAACGTTTCTTTGGTGCGCGAGACGAGCAGCACATGTGCACCTGCATCAGCTAGGCGATGTGCTGTGGTCAATCCAATTCCGCTGGATGCACCTGTAATAAGTACGGTTTTGCCGTGTATACGGTCCTGAAAGAGTTTCTCTAATTTTGCTTTCACGCTGTGTTTCCCTGATTAGAATTTAGTTCACTTAAATTCTAAATTGTCTTTATTTTATTGGAGAACTTAGTTCACATTATTCCATGAGTTGACTAAAACTCACACGGATAATGATAGCGGATATAATGAAAAAAGCTATAAATAAGTCTTTGAATTCACAAATAAAAATAGAGCAATTACTCTATTTAAAAGCTGTATTTTATTAGTTTTTAACACGTTTTTATTTAAATTCCAAGAGATAATACTAAAAAATCAAGACCTCTTTTGAGGTCTTGATCGATTGCTTAGACCTTGGCTAAAGCTTGTTCTAAATCAGCAAGCAGATCATCAATATGTTCAATCCCGACAGAAAGACGAACCATATCAATACTTACCCCCGCTGCTTTTAGCTCTTCTGCATTCAGTTGGCGATGAGTGGTGGTGGCAGGGTGGCACGCCAGACTTTTTGCATCACCGATATTAACTAAGCGCGTAAACAGTTGTAACGCATCAATAAAGCGCGTTCCACCTTCAAGACCATCTTGTACCCCAAAGGATAAAATTGCAGAGGGCTGGCCTTTGACATATTTTTGCGCCAAGCCGTGTTGAGGATGGTCTTTCAGTCCTGCATAGTTGACCCATTTCACTTTAGGATGGGCTTGCAAATATTCCGCCACTTTTTGGGCATTGTGGGTATGGCGCTCCATGCGTAAGTTTAAAGTTTCTAAGCCTTGTAGAATCAAGAATACGCTTAAAGGGCTAATTGCAGCACCGGTATTTCGTAATGGCACCACACGGGCACGTGCGATATAAGCGGCTTCACCTAAAGCTTCGACATAGTTCACGCCGTGATAGCTTGGGTCGGGCGTATTTAAGACTTTAAAGCGTTCAGGGTATTTGCCCCAAGGGAAGTTACCGCTATCGACAATCGCGCCGCCAATCGAGTTACCATGCCCGCCAATATATTTGGTCAAGGAATGCACCACAATATCTGCGCCATATTCAAAGGGTTTCAGCAGTGCAGGCGTTGCGACAGTATTATCAACCACCACAGGCACGCCATATTCATGTGCAACTTTGGCAATGGCTTCTAGGTCAATAATATTGCCCAGTGGATTGCCAATCGATTCAACAAAGACCAACTTGGTTTTTTCATCAATTAAACTGCGTAAGGCTTCTGGATCTTGATAATCAAAGAAACGTACCTCAATGCCTTGCTTCGGTAGAGTGTGGGCAAACAGATTATAAGTGCCACCATACAAGGTCGACACTGAAGCAATGTTGTCGCCTGCTTCGGTAATGGTTTGAATGGCATAGGTGATGGCTGCCATGCCAGATGCTAAGGCTAACGCGCCAATGCCTCCTTCGAGTGCGGCTAAACGTTGCTCTAGCACCGCAGTGGTCGGATTCATAATTCGGGTATAAATGTTGCCTTGAACTTTAAGGTCAAATAAATCGGCACCATGTTGCGTATTATCAAAGGCATACGAGGTCGTTTGATAAATGGGTACAGCCACCGCTTTGGTGGTGGCTTCAGGGCTGTAACCTGCATGAATGGCTAAAGTTTCGTCTTTATAGGTCATGAACTTCATCTGCGTGAGTTAAATTTTGCACAGTCTATCATTAATGAATATGATGCAAACTGTGAAAATAATGAATATTTATCTAAAAAATTCATAAAGATGAGCTGTAGGGAATGCTTTGTCTGCAGAAGAGGGTGATAAAGGGTGTGTTTAAAAAATAACCGAGATGAAAGTTGTAACATTGCATTGAAGATCGGTTTGATGCCTTATTTTTTCAACGTATTCATCGTATAATGCCCGCAAATATTTTTTCGCTTCTTGCGATTTTTTGGTTTTTCTATTGAGGAGTCCTACGTGGCCCAATATATTTATACGATGAACCGAGTGTCTAAGATGGTTCCGCCTAAGCGCGAAATCTTAAAAGACATCTCTTTGTCATTTTTCCCGGGTGCAAAAATTGGTGTACTTGGTTTAAACGGTGCAGGTAAATCGACCTTGCTTCGTATTATGGCGGGCGTAGACAAAGATTTCTCTGGTGAAGCACGTGCACAACCGGGTATCAAAATTGGTTATTTAGAGCAAGAACCACCGCTCGATCCAAATAAAGACGTTCGTGGCAACGTAGAAGATGGTTTACGTGAACCATTAGATGCTTTGGCGCGTTTGGACGAAGTGTTTGCAGAATATGCGGCTGAAGATGCAGACTTTGACAAGTTAGCGAAAGAACAAGAAAAATTAGAAGCGATTATCCATTCATGGGATGCGCATAACCTCAGCAACCAAATGGATCAAGCCGCAGCTGCGTTGAACCTTCCAGCTTGGGATGCTGACGTGAATTTACTGTCAGGTGGTGAGCGTCGTCGTGTTGCGTTGTGTCGTTTGCTTTTATCTAAGCCAGACATGTTGCTTCTAGACGAACCGACGAACCATTTGGATGCAGAGTCTGTGTCTTGGTTAGAACGTTTCTTGAAAGACTTTGCGGGCACCATTGTGGCGATTACGCATGACCGTTATTTCTTGGATAACGTGGCGGAATGGATTTTGGAGCTTGACCGCGGTATGGGTATTCCGTATCAAGGTAACTATTCTTCTTGGTTAGAGCAAAAGAATGCGCGTCTAGAACAAGAGAACAAGCAAGAAGAATCTTTTGCTAAAGCATTGAAGAAAGAACTTGAATGGGTTCGTTCAAATGCCAAAGGTCAGCAAAAGAAAAACAAAGCGCGTATGGAGCGTTTTGAAGAGCTTAACTCACGCGAATTCCAACAGCGTAATGAAACCTCTGAAATCTATATTCCACCTGGTCCACGCCTAGGCAATAAAGTGGTAGAAGTGGAAGGTATCAGCAAATCATTTGATGGTCGTGTACTGTACGAAAACCTCAGCTTTACCGTGCCGCCTACAGCAATTGTGGGTATCGTGGGTCCAAACGGTGCGGGTAAAACCACATTATTCCGTATGATGACTGGTGAACAACAGCCAGATACAGGTACGGTAACGTTGGGCGAGTCGGTTAAAGTGGCGTATGTCGGTCAGATTCGTGACACTTTAGATAACAACAAAACTGTTTGGGAAGAAGTTTCTGGCGGTTTGGATATCTTAAGAATTGGCGATTATGAAATTGCATCACGTGCTTATATCGGTCGCTTTAACTTTAAAGGTCAAGATCAGCAAAAACGTGTAGGCGAATTGTCAGGGGGGGAGCGTAACCGTTTACAACTGGCGAAAATCCTGCAAATGGGCGCAAACGTAATCTTACTGGATGAGCCATCGAACGACTTGGATATCGAAACTTTACGTGCGCTTGAAGATGCCATTTTGGTATTCCCAGGTACAGTGATGGTGGTATCGCATGACCGTTGGTTCCTTGACCGTATTGCAACGCACATTTTGTCATTTGAAAATGAACAACCTGAATTCTATGAAGGCAACTATGCTGAGTATGAAGCATACCGCTTGGCCCGTTTAGGCGACGATGCGGTACAAAAGCGTACCAAATACAAAAAAATCGGTGGTTAATCTCACTGCGTAAAAAAACCAGCCTTCGGGCTGGTTTTTTTACGGGAATGATTTAAGAAAAAGCCAGCTCGCTGTAGGCATGATATAGGCAGCGCTTCGCATCTGGATGACCATCCTGAGCGGCTTTTTTTAACCATCGTTCGGCTTTGGCATAATTACGATCTAGACCCAACTGCCCATTTAAGTAGCCAATGCCCATTTTAAATTCTGCTTCAGGGTGGCCACGTAAAGCAGAACGGAGAAAATACCACATGGCATTACGGGTATGGCTTGACGTGATGGAGTGGTTTGAGCTGTGTATAGACTGCAATACATTTTTTTGCATGAACATATGGTAATGTTCGCTTAAAGCCAATTGTTCGAAATGCAGTCCACGTTGGTATTCATGTTCGGCAGAAAAGTCAAACACGGGGGCCGCCGAGTCATTATAGGGAGTGTGAAATAACAGTGTCCGTACTGTGTTGAAGTATTGCATATTCATCATTGCCTCCTTGTTGCTGACAACTGCAGTGGTTAATATTTAATTTAAACGCTCTGGCGTAGAGATGTATTAAATTATTGTAACAAAATGGATTTTTTCTGTATGTTCTGTTAAAACTGCCAGTCAATTTTGGCGTGTAATTTTATTACATGGATGAAGCTGTTATAGTGTTGGCAAATTGTGTTGACCGTATTTTATGCAGTGAAACGTTCTCGTCTTTTTGTCACCGTATTGTTCAGTTTGTTCATGTTTCAAAGTCTTTGGAATGTGGCAGCGGCATTTTGTGTGCATGAAGAGCCTAAGCGTGTGAGTACGATGCCGCATTTTGGACATCATGCAACAGCCAGTTGCGAGTCTATGGCGCATGGAGTACTACAAAAAAGTACAACTCAAGACACATCTTCCTTTGATTTAGCGGCCTTTGCCCAAGACGATCATAGTGATCATTTACCTTCTTTTGCACATGTGATGCTGACCGAAGCGCAGCAGTCGGCTTTATCTCCTGTTTTTATTCCCCAATTGGTTCAGGCCCAGTTCAATTGGCAAAACCTGTATCAATCGCCCCATTTATTTCCTGCTAATCCGCCTCCTGTTTTGACCCCGCTATAGGTGGGGTAGCCGAAAATATAGCCCACCACTAATTTTTTATTTTAGTGGGGCATCAACATGTCTTTTAAAACTTCAAAAGTTTCAAATTTCGACCGTTCACATATCTCTATATGTGCAATAGGACTGGCGTTGAGTGTGACGCTTTACAGCTTGCCAGTCTGGGCAGGTGAGCAGATACAAACACTCACGTTGTCGCAAGCCATACAACGTTCAGCAGAGTATCAACAGACCCAAGGCATATGGAAAACACAACAGCAAATTGCCACGGCGAATATAAAACAGGCAAAACTGTGGATAAATCCAGAGTTGTCCATAGAGCAAACGGGCTTTAATTCCGATCAAGATCGGGAACTTGCACTGGGTATTTCCCAGCGTCTGGATGTGTTTGGTGAACGCAAGATCAAGCAAAAACGCGCACAAATTGCCCAACAGCACATTGAACTGAAACAGCAGATCTATCAAGCCGAATTGGAATTGGCCGTCAAATATTTGTGGTCACAACTGGCGATCTATGAATTGGAACGTCAGGTGGTACAAGAGCAATTACGGGTCAGTGAAGAAAATCTGGATGCCATTCAAAAGCGTTATCAGGCAGGCAGTGTGGCACAGGTCGATGTTGATCGTGCTCGATTAAGTCATGCCGAAAGTTTGCGTTTATTCCGACAGGCTGATTTACAAGTCCAGTTGGAAAAACAGTATTTGTCGAGTGCTTGGGGCGAACGAGATCAGTCAGTGGCTGTTGCACTTAGCCCACAGCACGTATGGCCTACAACGACAGCTCAGCAAGTCCAGCAGCATTTAGCCGCCAATTTAATGGAAAAAAATCGACAATTATTGTTGCTTGATTCACACGCCAAAATTGAGCAATTGAAAGCACAAGCACGTCCTAATCCTACTTTGAATGTTGGGGTAAATCGGAGCCAATCGGTTGAAACGCGTGCTGAAAATGCCTTAGTGGTCGGTGTTTCCATTCCTTTGAATCTGTTTGACCGCCAGCAATATGGCAAGGAAATCGCGCAGGCGCAGCAAGTTCAGCTTGAGCAGCAACAGGAATTTTATCTGAAGCAAAATGCCTTGCAGGTGGGGAGTTTACTGACGGAATTACAAGGTCTAGAAGTACAGTTTCGTGCATTGCAACAAACGCAATTGCCTTTGGCTCAAACCGTTCAACAAAAGACGCTGCAAGGCTTTAAGGTCGGTAAATTTGCACTTTTGGATGTGCAGCAAGCCACTTTGCAGTTGCAAGAAGTTCGTATGCGTAAAGTACAACTATTAAAAGATGCTTGGCAGCGCGCCCTTGCAGCGGAAAGCCTCAGTTTAGGCATTGATCCGAATCTGGTCATGAATAAAGATGCGATTGCACAATTAAATCAAAGCCTGTGGCAAGACACACAGGCATTATCGGCGATTGGTGGGGGAAACTAACATGTTGAATTTGAGTAATAAGAGATTAAATCAACAGGGGAAAATCTCCCAAAAACTGTTAATCATATTGGCGGTCGTGGTTACGGCACTGGTGTCTATAGCGGTGTTGTTCTTGACGCAAAAGTCATCTACGAATGAAGATGAGCACGGACATGCTGAAGCAGAAGAACATGCAGATGAAAAAGGTCATGAAGAATCGGAGGAACATGAAGCTGCAATTGCTTTAACGGCTAAACAGGTGACTGAACAAGGGATTCAATTGGCTGTTGCAGAGTTGGGTCCTGTTGTGAAATCGGCGGCTTATCCTGCCAAATTGGTGGTAAATACTGACCGCCAAGCGCATGTGGCACCTGCATTTGCAGGGCATGTCGAAACCGTCTATGTCGAATTGGGGCAGCAGGTAAGCAAAGGGCAAGCACTTGCCAGTTTATTGGTGCCAGATTTGGTTGATCAACAAGCCAATTTACAAACAGAACAAGCCAATTTGGAATTGGCACGACAAGACTATGAGCGCGAGAAAAAGTTGTGGTCAGAAGGTATTTCTGCCAAGCAGGATTATCAACGTGCTTATAACGCCTATCAGCAAGCGCAGATTCAGGTCAGAGCAACACGTTCACGTTTATCTGCTTTTGGTGCTCAAGCGAACAGTCAAGGACGTTATGTGTTAAAGGCACCTATCGCAGGTGTGATCAGTCAGAAAGATCTGGTGGTGGGGGAGAATGTACAACTGGCTGATCAATTGTTTGTGATTGATCAGTTAGATCAATTATGGTTGGAATTTATTGCGCCAAGTAGTGAATTTGCCACAATTGTGCCAAATCAAAATATTGAGTTTAAATCCTTACAAACAGGGCATGTATTTAAGGCACAAATTCAAAGCTTAAATAGTCAGGCCGATGTGCAAACAGGTCGCTTGCAAGTCCGTGCAAAAGTCTTGTCCAGTGCGGCTGAATTACGTCCGAATTTGATGGTCAATGTGCAGTTACAACAGCAACAAGCGCAGCAGGGATTACGTGTTCTTGCCAGTGCGCTACAGCAAGTGGAAGGGAAAGATGCGGTGTTTGTGGCAACGCAGCATGGGCAAAAAATTGAATTTATGCCGCAAGTCGTGACTTTGGGCACTCGCTCTAGTGATGGTCAATGGATAGAGGTGCAATCTGGTTTAAATAAGGGGCAACAATATGCAGCACAAGGCAGTTTCTTACTCAAGTCTGAATTAGAAAAAGGAGAGGCGAGCCATGCACACTAAACCACCGCTTCCGCCAGAGGTTGAAACGGCACAGCTGACTTCAGACGGTTTACCTCCGCCAGAAGGATGGTTTGACCGCATCATCCAGTTTTCTATTCGCAATGCCATTTGGGTCATGCTCTTTGTATTGACTTGGATTGGGGTCGGAATTTATAGCTATCAACAATTGCCAATTGATGCTGTGCCTGACATTACCAATACGCAGGTGCAAATTAATACCCAAGCCGCAGGTTTTACTGCTTTGGAGGTCGAGCAACGAATTACCTATCCCATAGAAAATGCGATGGCAGGGTTACCTGAGTTACAGCAAACTCGTTCCATTTCACGTTATGGTCTGTCTCAGGTCACCATTATTTTTCAGGATGGCACCGATATTTACTGGGCAAGGCAGTTGATCAATCAGCGTCTACAAGAAGCACAGGCAGAACTTCCCGAAGCCATTATTCCGACCATGTCGCCCATTTCCACGGGATTGGGGGAAATTTATCAATGGGTAATTAAGGCAGAACCGAATGCGCGTAAGGCTGATGGTACAGCGTATAGCGCTATGGATTTACGTGAAATTCAGGACTGGATTGTCCGCCCACAACTGCAACGTGTCGCAGGTGTGGCGGAGGTCAACTCGATTGGCGGCTATAGCAAAACCTATGTGGTCACTCCAGATTTACAACGCTTACAGCAATTGCAAATTCCACTCAGTGAGTTACAAACTGCGCTGACGGAGAATAATGAAAACCGTGGTGCGGGCTTTATTGAACAGAATGGGCAGCAACTGACGGTACGGGTGCCCGGTACACTCACGGATATCAAAGCGATTCAAAATGTGAGTATTGCCAATAAAAATGGTTTTCCAATTCGGGTGGCTGATGTTGCCACAGTGTCCATAGGTCATGATTTACGTACAGGTGCGGCAACCTATAACGGAGAAGAAACGGTATTGGGCATCGCGATGATGATGATGGGCGAAAACAGCCGCACCGTCGCCCAAGCTGTAGATGCCAAATTGAAACAGGTGCAACAGTCTTTACCTCAAGGTGTGGTCATTGAAACCGTATATGACCGTACCAGTCTGGTCGATCGTGCGATAAAAACCGTACAGAAAAATCTGGTCGAAGGTGCAATACTGGTTATTGTGATTCTGTTTTTATTTTTGGGGAATTTCCGTGCGGCACTGATCACCGCCTGTGTGATTCCACTTTCGATGCTATTTACCTTAACAGGAATGGCGCAACAGAATATCAGTGCCAATTTGATGAGTTTGGGGGCACTGGATTTCGGCATCATCGTGGATGGGGCTGTGGTGATTGTGGAAAACTGTATTCGCAGATTAGCAGAAGCCCAACATCGACATCGACGCTTACTCACCCGTTCTGAACGATTTCAGGAAGTGTTCTTAGCAGCGAAACAGGCACGACGACCATTAATCTTTGGTCAGTTGATTATTTTAGTGGTGTATTTCCCGATCTTTGCGCTGTCAGGGGTGGAAGCCAAATTGTTTCACCCCATGGCAATGACGGTCGTGTTAGCCCTGATTGGTGCCATTCTTCTCTCGATCAGTTTTGTCCCAGCAGCGGTGGCATTATGGGTCACGGGGGAGATCAAGGAAAAGGAAAGTCGCTGGATGCTCTGGCTCAAACAGCAATACACGCGATTACTGAATTGGGCCTATGAATTCAAAGCCTTGGTACTGACCCTAGCACTGTGTATCTTATTTTTTACAGGCGTGCTTGCCACACAGGTAGGGAGTGAGTTTGCACCGCAATTGAGCGAAGGGGATTTTGCGGTACAACAAATGCGTTCACCCAGTACAGGCTTAGAGCAGTCTTTGCGTATGCAGGAAAATACTGAAAAGTTACTGTTAAAAGAATTTCCTGAAATTAAGGCAATTTTTGCGCGTACGGGAACCGCAGAGGTCGCAACAGATGTGATGCCCCCCAATATTTCTGATGCGATTGTATTGTTAAAGCCACGTGAGCAATGGCCAGACTCCAAACAAAGCCTCGATGAGCTACGTCAACGTATGATCGCTTTTCTGGCAACTTTACCAGGTAATAACAGTGAGTTTTCTCAACCGATTGAACTACGTTTTAATGAGCTGATTTCAGGTGTACGCAGCGATGTTGGGGTCAAGATTTTTGGCGATGATATGCAGGTGCTGAATCAGCAGGCTACCCGCATTGCAGAAAAAATTCAGCGTATTTCAGGCGCAACTGCGGTCAATATTGAACAAACCAGCGGTCTTCCTTTGTTGAATGTAGAGGTGAATCCTGCCTTAGCGGCACAATATGGTTTGTCGGTCAAGGCGATTCAAGATTTGGTGGCGACCAGTGTGGGGGGGCAAAATATTGGACAAATTTTACAAGGTGATCGACGCTTTGATTTTGTCATTCGTTTAGATGACCCACAGCGAACACCAGAACATTTAGCCGTATTACCGCTACAAACCGCCAATGGAGGACTCATTCAACTGCAAGATGTGGCTAAAGTTGAAACCATTTTGGGGATTAATCAAGTGAGCCGTGAAGATGGCAAACGCCGTATGATCGTCACGGCCAATGTTGAAGGGCGTGATTTGGGTTCATTTGTACAGGAGCTGCAAACGATACTAGCAGAGCAGCCTTTACCCGAAGGTTATTGGTTAGATTATGGTGGTCAGTTCGAAAATTTAATCTCGGCTAAAAACCGTATGCTCTGGGTAGTTCCGTTGGCTCTCATTGCGATTTTTGTTTTACTTATGGCTGTGTTTCATAACATCAAAGAAAGTCTATTGGTGTTTACTGGCGTACCATTTGCATTATGTGGTGGTCTGATTGCTTTATGGTTGCGTGATATTCCACTTTCAATGTCAGCAGGAGTAGGTTTTATTGCTTTATCCGGTGTTGCAGTCTTGAATGGTTTGGTCATGCTGACCTTTATCAAAGAACTCAGACAGCATTTAGATATTTACCATGCCACGTGGCAAGGTGCAATTTTGCGTTTACGCCCCGTATTGATGACTGCTTGTGTTGCTTCATTGGGGTTCATTCCCATGGCTTTGGCAACAGGAACGGGGGCAGAAGTACAACGACCTTTAGCAACAGTCGTGATTGGCGGGATTTTATCTTCGACGATGCTGACCTTGGTGCTCTTACCTGTGTTGTATCGTTGGATGCATGAAGCAAAAGTGCGTTAAATGAAATGTGCCTTGATTCACTTTGAATCAAGGCATTGTTGAATCTTAAGAATTTGCTTGAGCAACATGGACACTGATAATGGTGGCGTACTGATTTTTCTGAGTCGCTTTGCTATCGATTTTTTCAGAGACTTCGATCAAGTAATTTCCGGCATGTGGAAAAGTAATATTGGCACTGCCGTTATTTTGGACAGGAATGCTGAGTGCTTGAGCTTCAGTTGCACCTTGGGCACGAACCACTAACTCAGCCTGAGCTAAAGGTTTGTTGGCTTTATGAATTTGGAGCTGAACCGTTTGCTGCGCGATCAGTGCATTTGGATGAATAGAAAAATGGACTTGAATCGGTGCTGAACTTGCAGCAATCGCAGAAGTCGATTGTTTGCTGATATAAGTCTGCAAGGTCCATTCACGAACGGTGTCTACTTTTTGGGGTAATTTGCCCTTAAAGTCGCTAGCAATCACATAATCACGCTCACTTAAAGGCGGGACTTGATCTGCTGTAGCATTGGCTAAAATTTTCCATTGTTTATTATGCTGAACATATTGGATCGGGTAACTGGTCTTGGCAAAAACCGTATAGGTGCCTTTTTCTGGGAGGGGTAAATCAAAGGTGGTGGCCGATTTTAAGCTCACTACGGGCTGCACGGTCATTTGCTTTTGGTCGGGTTGAATAATGGTAAATTGTGGATCTTTGAGGGCATATTCTGCTTGTAAGGCTTGCTCTGCATAAGCTGCAATAACAGGAATTTGGGTGTTATCTGTGGTAAAGGCCAATGGAGCGACATAAGGTTCATGTGCAAAGCTATAGCTACTCAGCAGTACCCCAGAAAGAATAACAATTTTTTTCATAACAGAATTCCAATTTCAAAAATGATGCGAGAAGATGGATGAAGACTTAGCCAATAAATTGAGTTTGTAAATGATAATTATTTTCATGTATTTTGCAAAGTAAAATATAGGTTTGTGTCGGTCGAATCTGGCCAAATAGACTGTAATAAGAATGAATAGAGGCGACAATATGAGTGGATCGCATGGGCATGATCATACACATGCAACCGTGACTGAAAAAAATGCCAAGAAGTTAAGTTTTGCTTTAGTGCTGACCAGTATTTTCTTAATTATTGAAGTCATTGCGGGGTTTATCACGCAGAGTCTGGCATTGCTTTCGGATGCGGCACATATGTTTACCGATGCAGCAGCACTCGCGATTGCTTTGGTCGCCATTAAAATTGGCAAATTGCCTGCAGATAACAAACGGACCTTTGGTTATCAACGTTTCGAAATTTTAGCAGCTTTATTTAATGCGCTAATGTTGTTCTTGGTTGCCGTGTATATTTTATACGAAGCCTATCAGCGTTTTAGTCATCCGCCAGAAATTCAAAGTATGGGTATGCTGGTCGTGGCCGTCATTGGTTTGATCATTAATTTAATTTCCATGCGCATCTTGTTTTCCAGTGCTCAGGAAAGTCTGAATGTGAAAGGCGCTTATTTAGAGGTTTTGAGTGATGCCTTAGGTTCAGTCGGCGTGATTATTGGGGCAATTGTGATTTATTTTACTCATTGGTATTGGGTGGATACGCTGATTGCGGTCTTAATTGGTTTTTGGGTTTTGCCACGGACATGGATTTTACTCAAACAGAGCATTAATATTTTATTAGAAGGGGTACCAGAAGAAATTGATATCGAGCAATTACGCCAAGATTTACTGCAATTGCCTAAGGTTGAAAGTATCCACCAACTCAAGGTCTGGGCCATTAGTTCTAAAAATATTCATCTCACTGTGCATCTGTATGCCCCACAAGCTGATCAAAAACAGTTGTATCAGGCAGCTTCCGCGATGCTGCATCAGCAACATGGCATTGCCGAAATGACCTTACAGATTGAAGATGATGAATGTCTGGCCCATACACATAGTCAGCAAGGCGCTCATCAACATGAAGCACCAGCACATGTTCATTCAGAGCAAGACACTCATGACCATTCACATCAGCATTAAGCTGATGTGAAGTAGGATTGAATTAGATTTCCCACTCGTGTTCGCATTCACGGCATTTCCATTTCTTTTGGGATTGCATAAATGATTGCATTGAAATTTTGAAATCAGGTAAATCGCGGTAGAACAAGAAACCAGCAACAGCACAAATCACAAACACCACCACCGTTGCAATTTGCAGGGTTGAGCCTGCGCCATCACCGAATAACCACATGGCGATGCTAATTAACACCAAAAGCAACAAGACAAAAATGGAAGGCACAAGAAACACTAAACTTTTAGGGACAACAGGACGTGCCGCAGGTGCATTGGCTTGAGCAACAGGCATAATCTTCGGACTTTGGCATTTTGGGCAACGGTATTGCATTTCAGCTCCATCATTTTTATCTGGGTTTATTCTAGCGGAATCTTGTACAGAGCCAAAATAATTCAGGCAAATTTATGTTTTGTTGAGGCAATAAAAAAGCCACTGTTGAACAGTGGCTTTTTTGAATTTGGCGTCCCTACGGGGATTCGAACCCCGGTTACCGCCGTGAAAGGGCGATGTCCTAGGCCTCTAGACGATAGGGACTTATGAGGCAACACAGGTAAAACGATTTTTTGGTGGAGTCAAGCGGGATCGAACCGCTGACCTCTACAATGCCATTGTAGCGCTCTACCAACTGAGCTATGACCCCAGTCTGTGTGAGCGCAATATTAGGGATATTCTGCTCACACGTCAACAGCTAATTTAATTAGGCTTGTTCAATTGCATCATTTTTCGGCAATTTCAGGCTTTCATTCAATTTTTCCCATACTTTCGCTTCTTTTTTGCTCGGTGCACCCACAATTTCCAGTGCATGACGTAAACGAGCGAAGGTTAAGTCTGGGCCTAAAGTCACCATCGATTGCATGACTGGTGTCGAAGAAGTCGAACCTGCAATCGCAATAAAGAAGGCTGGCATGAAATCGCGCAGCTTAATGTTCATCTGGCTCGCTAAATCCATCAGGATTTGGCTTACCGTGTCATTGTTCCAAGCAAACTGGCTTTCTAAACGCCAAATGGCAAACTGTAAACTTTGACGTACTTGCTCTTCAGTTAATTTCTTGCTTTCAAACTGTTCTTTGCTAATTTGTGGCATGTGGTTGAAATAGAAACCTGCCCAATTCACTGCTTCAGACAACAAGTGAATCCGTGGTTGAATTGCAGCAGCAATATCTTCTAAGGTATTGCGGTCACTTTTCCAGCTTAATAGACGATCCAGTAATTGACCTGGAGTCAGTCCTTTAATCCATTGACCATTGAGCCAATTGAGTTTTTCCACATCAAAGATGGGGCCGCCTAAAGACACACGTTTCACATCAAAGTGTTCAATCATGTCATTTAAAGTAAACACTTCACGTTCGTCAGGCATCGACCAGCCCATACGACCCAAGTAGTTCAAGAGTGCTTCAGGTAACACACCGATGTCACGGTAGTAGTTGATAGACGTTGGGTTTTTACGTTTAGACAGTTTTGATTTATCTGGGTTACGTAACAATGGCATGTGGCACAGTGTTGGCATTTCCCAGCCAAAATATTGATAAAGCAACTGATGTTTTGGTGCAGATGGTAGCCATTCTTCACCACGAAGCACATGGGTGATTTCCATTAAGTGGTCATCAACCACGTTTGCCAAGTGATAAGTTGGCAAGCCATCGGTTTTTAATAACACTTGCATGTCGACTTGCGCCCAAGGAATTTCAACCTCACCGCGCAATAAGTCATTAATTTTACACACGCCTTCTCCAGGAACTTTCATCCGAATTACGTGTGGCTCACCCGCTGCAAGGCGACGTTGTACTTCTTCTTGGGTGAGTTTTAAGCCACGGCCATCATATTTTTGTGTTTCGCCACGCGCTTGTTGTTCTTCACGCATTTGATCCAGTTCTTCAGCCGTTGCGAAGCAGTAGAATGCATGCCCTTTTTCTACTAAATCCAAAGCATATTGCTTGTAGATATGCATACGTTCCGATTGGCGGTAAGGCGCGTGTGGTCCGCCCACGTCTGGTCCCTCAGACCAATTCAAACCTAACCAGCGTAAAGAATCTAAAATCATTTTTTCAGATTCAGGCGTCGAGCGTAGCTGGTCGGTATCTTCAATACGTAAGATAAATTCGCCGCCATGTTTTTTTGCAAAACACATGTTAAATAATGCGATGTAGGCAGTTCCTACATGAGGAAACCCTGTAGGTGAGGGAGCAATACGGGTACGAACAGTCATAACAATATTTTCAGAAAATAAACTGAAGCTATTATAACGAAAAAGCCCAATCACTTAATGCTTAATTCAACATTTGTGACTGGGCTTATGACCAATTTTTAAGGGGGGAAAATTGGGCGTTTGAATCAAGAATTATTTTGCGGGAAAATCGCTTGTAAGAAACGTGAGAAGCGCTCATTTTGCGTTGCAAAGAAACTTTGGGTCGGTGCAACTTTAATTGCAGTCAGCACCTTTAAATTATTATCTGCCTGCAAATAATTGTCACCTTGCTTTTGCTGATTGAGTGCTTTTTCAATCAAAGAGACTTTTTCTGGTGCTGCACTTTTGTTTATTGTGGCTTTAATTGCAGCAGTGTGACCCGATTGAGCCATTAAACCCAAGCCTACACTCAGAAAGATGGCTTGAAAAAAGTGTACGTTCATCGCGAATTCCCCTTTAACTCAACATGTTGAGAACTTTTTTATAAAATACTGTTCTACATACTATAGCTACAATTTAAACATCTTTAGAAACAAAAAAGTAGACTTACGTCACACTTTTTACAAAAAGATAAGAAAATCTAAGTGATTCTACGCGTAATCATTACAGTAATATCGATCTATTGTTGTTGTAGCAAATAAATATGGAGACATCATGAAGATTGTAATATTGTGACAAATTTTAGACCATTTCATGACATGATTTCAGCATAATTTTTGGCTTATATTGCAACATTTTATATATCTTAAAATTAGAAAAACTATGAATAAATGCTTATAGCCACATGATTGTGCAAACTATTGATTAAAAATATAGTGCAAAAAACAGTCATTAGAGTTCGACAATGAATAAATCTTTCTTTGCATTGGGAATTGCAATTTTAGCTGGGGTCTCGGGGCACGTCTTTGCAGCAAAAAGTTTCTTGAATGTATCTTATGATCCGACCCGTGAATTTTATCAAGAATACAATAAAGAATTTGGGCAGTACTGGAAGCAGCGCACGGGTCAGGACATTGAATTTAAACAATCTCATGGTGGTTCTGGTAAGCAGGCACGCGCAGTGGCGACGGGTTTAGAAGCCGATGTGGTAACTTTAGCTCTGGCCAATGATATTGATGAAATTGTCAAAGCTGGTTATATCGATAAAAATTGGCAAAAAGAATTTCCAAATAATTCGGCACCTTATACGTCCACCGTGGTTTTTTTGGTGCGTAAGGGCAATCCAAAACACATTAAAGACTGGAATGATTTGGTAAAACCGGGCGTAGAAATTATTACGCCTAACCCAAAAACAGGTGGAGCACCACGTTGGATTTATCTGGCGGCATGGGGTTATGCTCTAAAACAACCCGGGGGCAATGATGCTAAAGCGAAAGAGTTGGTCAAAAATCTGTATCACAATGTCAAAGTGCTGGATTCGGGAGCGCGAGGATCTTTAACCACTTTTGCTGAACGTGGCATAGGGGATGTGTTGTTGTCTTGGGAAAACGAAGCTTTGTTGGCAACCAAAGGTTTGGGAAAAGGCGAGTTTGAAATTGTTTATCCTTCGGTTTCTATTTTGGCAGAACCTTCTGTCGCGATTGTGGATAGAACAGTTGATAAAGATGGCAATCGTAACTTAGCCAAAGGGTATTTAAATTATTTGTATTCACCGAAGGGACAAGATTTAGCGGCAAAATATTATTTCCGCCCACGCAATGCCCAAGCCGCAGCCAAATACGCTGCCCAATTTCCAAAAATTAAATTGTTCACGATTGGTGATGTATTTGGCGGCTGGGCAAAAGCGCAACAAACGCACTTTGTAAATGGGGCGATTTTTGATCAGATTTATAATCAAGCCAATTAAACTGGCTTAAAATAGTACAAAAAAAGCCTCTAAAGGGGGCTTTTTTGCTTAGGTCGTACAATAGAAACGGTTTTCTCTATAGAAAGTAATATTTCCCTACAAAAAGACGTTTGGAGCTTTACTAAAACAAGGTAATAATGTGCAGTTAAATTTTTGGTACTTTGATTGCACTGTTATGTCTCATATTTCTGTATTACTTCATGAAACTGTGGATGCCTTGTTGGCAGGTCGGAATACAGGGATTTATGTCGATGGCACTTTTGGTCGAGGTGGACATA
This sequence comes from Acinetobacter sp. ANC 4910, assembly GCF_004331035.1. Taxonomy (GTDB): domain Bacteria; phylum Pseudomonadota; class Gammaproteobacteria; order Pseudomonadales; family Moraxellaceae; genus Acinetobacter. The sequence continues at coordinate 143,000 of NZ_SJNT01000008.1, read as the reverse complement.
CCCGTTTGCTGCTTTCAAAACTCGATGAAAATTCTAAAGTTTATGCTTTCGACAAAGATCCACAAGCCCTTGCAGTTGCTGCTGCATTAGCCGCTGAAGACTCTCGCTTTCACATTATTCATGCCAGTTTTGCAGATCTACAGCAAGCGCTTGCTGCATTAGATTTAGGCCAAGTCGATGGTGTCATGGCAGATTTAGGCGTTTCTTCACCGCAGTTGGATCAGGCGGAACGTGGGTTTAGCTTCATGCAGGATGGTCCCTTGGACATGCGTATGGATAATTCGCAAGGTCTGACCGCAGCAGAGTGGTTGATGCAGATTGAAGAAGAAGCCTTGGCCAATGTGATTTTCAAGTATGGAGAAGAACGTTATAGCCGCCGCATTGCCAAAGCAATTAAAGCGGCAGGGCAGATTGACACTACACGTCAGTTGGCAGAAATTGTGAAAGTTGCACATCCGAAGTGGGAAAAAAATAAACATGCTGCAACGCGTACATTTCAGGCAATACGTATTGCGATTAATAAAGAATTAGAAGATATTGAAGCTTTCTTGCCTCAAGCGGTTGAGGTGTTAAAACCAGAAGCTCGTTTGGCTGTAATTAGTTTCCATTCATTGGAAGATCGACTGATTAAGCAATTTATTCAAAAAGAATCGACTTTGGCGGAAGACACAGGATGGGGACTACCACAACAACAGCAAGATACCCGTCGTTTGAAAAAAATTGCACGTGTGCGTGCGAGTGAAGAAGAAGTTAAGGCCAATCCACGTTCACGTAGTGCTTGGCTTCGTGTTGCGGAACGCTTAGTTTAAAAGGCGAACTATGAAAACTGAAGCAGTTGAAAAGAAAGCAGAAAAATTGCGGACGAAAAAATATATCACTTATGCCTGTATGTTAATTTTAGTTTTCATCAGCGCAATTATGGTGGTCTTTCAGGTATTTGAATATCGACATGATTATCGTGAGCTGAGTTCATTTATGCGTGATCGTGATGACTTGAATGCAGAATGGGGACGGTTGCTGATTGAGCAACAAACCTTTGGTGCAACTGCACAAATCGGGACTCGTGCAGTGACTCAGTTACGTATGTATTCTCCGCCTGCTGTGCAAACGGTTGTAATTTCTTTACCTATGACTTCAGATGACAATAAATAAGGCTAGCTGTATATGGTAGACAAGCAGACCAAGCAACCACGTAAGAAGCAGCAGTCGATTACGGATAAAAATGCCATTAGTGTAGAAATGTGGCGTTTTTATCTCATGTGGGCCGTGGTGTTATTATGCTTTTTGGCATTGGTTGGTCGTGCATTTTATGTGCAAGTGATTAACCATGACTTTTTACAAAATAAGGCCAATGCCAATATTTTACGGACTGAAAAACTCAAAGCCATGCGTGGGGTGATTTATGATCGCCATGGCGTGCCTTTGGCAATCAGTACGCCTGTCATGAAAGTGGTGATTGATCCACGTGACTATTTTGATAATAAAAAATTATTTGATGAAATTACTGCTGAATTGGCGAAAGATCCGCATAACCGAAAACTAAAGCGCCAATTGCCAGAAAAGAACCTTAATCTGGATGAATTAGCCGATGCGGTAGGCATGGATCGAGCGGAACTTAAGAAAAAAATGAACGAGCGCCCTCGTTCTCGCTATTTAGTGCTGCAAAAAGAGATTCCGCCACAGCAGGCAGAATTAATTGAAAAGCGCGACTTTCAAGCGGTGTATACCGAGAAAAACTATAAACGTTATTACCCACAACCACAGCCCAACGCACAAATTATTGGTCTGACCAATAGTGAAGGGATAGGGATTGAAGGTTTAGAAATGCAGCTCAACAAGCGCCTTGCAGGTGTGGATGGTGAGCAGCAAGTGGTGCGTGACAAGAAAGGCAACCGTGTAAAAGACCCTGAAGTGGTGAAAGAGGTCGAGTCAGGGGAGAACATTACCCTGAGTATCGATTCGCGTCTGCAATATATTTTATACCGTGAACTGACTGCGGCAGGTGTGGCGAACAATGCACGTTCAGCATCGGCCATTGCGGTAGATGTGAAAACGGGTGAAATCTTGGCGATGACCAGTTGGCCGTCGTATAACCCAAATGATAAAAATGGTTTGGCCAATAAAGATGCCATGCGTAACCGTGGTGCAACGGATATGTTTGAACCGGGTTCGACCATGAAACCTTTAACGGTTGCTATGGCATTGGAATCAGGTAAATACATGCCAACGACTGTAGTGAATACCTCACCAGGCTCTATGCGTGTTGGCAACCATACCATTCGTGATACGCATAACTACGGGCAACTGACGTTAGCAGGGATTATTCAGAAATCGTCTAACGTGGGTGTGGCGAAAATTGCGTTATCTTTACCTTATGCAACTTTACCGACCTTTTTAAAACGCGTTGGTTTTGGGCAGCGTTCAGCAGTCAAATTTCCAGGTGAAAGTTCGGGTATGGTGCTGCCGCCAAGTAAGTGGAATGTGTCTGAGGTTGCGACCATGGCTTATGGTTATGGGATTAACGCAACTGTACTGCAAATGGTCGATGCTTATGCCATGTTGGCGAATCATGGGGTAAAAGTTCCCCTAAGTCTGTATAAGCTCGAAGAACCGCCTAAAGGCCAGCAAATGATTGATCCGAAAATTGCCGATCAAGTGTTGTTGATGATGGAAGCAGTGACGCTACCAGGCGGTACAGCACGTCAAGCCAATATTCCAGGTTATCGTGTGGCAGGTAAAACAGGAACTGCACATAAATTACGTGCTGACCGTAAAGGTTATTCGGAAAAAGAATATCGTGCCCTATTTTCAGGGGTTGCACCTGTGAGTGATCCGCGTCTAGCGATTTTTGTGGTCGTGGAAAATCCACAAGGTCAATATTATGGTGGCTTAGTTGCTGCGCCTGTCTTTGCTCGAGTGATGCAAGAGTCACTCCGTTTAATGAATGTGCCTTTAGATAAGCCTTTAGACACCCCCCAAATCCAGTAATAGGTGCTGAATGTCAATTACATTTCAAGAACTGCATCCTGCTGATCAAATCGCTGGATGGATGAGTCAACCTTTCCAAGGTTTTTGTTTGGATAGTCGCTATGTGCAAGCGGGACAAATCTTTATTGCCCTGAACAGTTTGAGCCAACCAGAAAAAACCGTACAATTTGCACAGACAGCCTTGGATAAAGGTGCTCTGGCTATTATTAGTGAAACTGAGTTGGGTGTTTCTCCGAGTTTAGTGGTGCCTGAAATTCGCCATTTAATGGGTGTATGGCAAAAACAATATTTGCAAGCGGTATCTCCAATACAAGCTGTACAGATTTTGGCGGTGACAGGAACCAATGGTAAAACCACGATTTCAAGACTGGTCGCAGAGCTATTGATGTTGCAAGGACAATCCTGTGCGGTAATGGGCACCACAGGCAATGGCATTCTTCCACATTTAGAGAGCTCTTCACACACCACTTTGGATGCCTTGCAGTTGCAAAATGCCTTGCATGGTTACGCACAACAAGGTGCAAAATTTGCTTCGATTGAAGCAAGTTCGCATGGTCTAGAACAAGGTCGTTTAACGGGTTGTGCCATTGAAATAGCGGCGTATAGTAATTTAAGCCGTGATCATTTGGATTATCACGGGACACTCGAAGCTTATGCAGCAGCTAAATCACTGTTGTTTAAATTCGAGTCGTTGAAGGTCGCGGTGATTAATCTTGATGATGAATATGCATCCATCATGTTGGCGGCAGCACGTGAGAATCCAGCACAGCCAAAAATATTGACTTACTCCATGACCCAAGCTGCGGATTATCAAGTTAAGAATATTCAGTACAGCTTATCTGGCGCAAATTTTAGTTTAGTAACAGCGCAAGATCAGTTTGAGGTGCAAAGTCCACTGCTTGGACATTTTAATATTGAGAATTTGGTGGCGAGTTTAATCGTGGCACAGCACGCTGGTTTTGATTTGGCACAGTTGATTGCAACAGTACCTCAGTTGCAAGGTGCGCCAGGACGTATGCAGGTGATTCGTGATGATGCACGCTTGTTTGTGGTGGATTATGCACATACACCAGATGCCTTAGTACAAGTCTTAACCACCTTAAAGCGCCATGTTGAACGGAATTTATGGGCGGTGTTTGGCTGTGGTGGTGATCGAGATCGGGGGAAACGACCCTTGATGACTCAAGCGGCTTTAAATGGTGCCGATGTGGTGCTGTTAACCTCAGATAACCCACGGACAGAAAATCCTGAACAGATTTTCACAGATATGAAAGCGGGCATTGATTTCTCTGGCCATGAGGTACACGAGATTCATGACCGCCGTGAAGCAATTAAATTTGCGGTAAAAACTGCGCAAGCAGGTGATATTGTAGTGATTGCGGGCAAAGGGCACGAGAACTATCAAGAAATTGAGGGTGTTCGTCACTGGTTTGATGATGTGGTTGAAGTACAGGCGGCGATTGATGCACAACATCTCGCTACAGACTCAGCATATCCCGCGCAATAGTAGGAAACTAAGATGCATACTTCAACGACCAGTACAGTTCCTTTACAACCGTGGACTGCAGCAGAATTACTGGAAGCAACACAAGGTTATTGGTTACATGGCCGACAGCCAAGCGCTGAAATTAAAAGAATTTTGACTGATTCCCGCCATGCGGAACAAGGTGATGCTTTTTTAGCGCTGAAAGGTGAGCGCTTTGATGCGCATGATTTTGTTGTAAAAGTCGTAGAGCAGGGCTGTGAAGTGGCTATCGTCAGTCATCCTGTAGATGCAGATATTTGTCAGTTGGTTGTTGCTGATACACGTTTGGCTTTAGGGCATTTGGGTGCTTATCGTCGTGCACAGTATCCAGACTTAAAAGTGATTGCATTGACTGGTAGTAGTGGTAAGACCACCACCAAAGAAATGTTGGGCAGTATTTTGTCACGTCTGGCCCCGACCTTGATCACGCGCGGTAATTTAAACAACGATTTGGGTGTACCCATGATGTTGTTGGAGTTACGTGCGGAGCATCGCTATGCGGTCATGGAGCTGGGTGCTAGCCATCAAGGTGAGATTGATTACACCTCACAATTGGTTCGGCCACAGGTGGCCGGTATTATTAATATCGGCACAGCACACTTGGGTGAGTTTGGTGGACGAGAAGGCATTTGTCGTGCCAAATCTGAAATTTATGCACATATTGCCTCATCCGGTACTGCGATTGTGCCTGCGGCAGATGATTTTACAGATCAAATTCGCCAAGTCGTGCAAACTGAGCAGGTAGTGAGTTTTGGTCAAGGGGGTGACGTGTATGCCTCTGATATACAGCTAGAACCGCAATCAGCGCGTTTCAACTTGCACACACCACAGGGCGAACGAGTTGTGAATTTACCGTTTGCTGGTGAGCATAATGTCCAGAATGCGACAGCCGCTGTTGCCTTTGCGCTTGCGATTGGTATTGCTTTGGATGATATTGTATTGGGTCTCGAGCAAGCACAAGGTGCCAAAGGGCGTTTGAATTTTATTCAGCAAGCACCTTATCTATTCATTGATGATACTTACAATGCCAATCCAACCTCAATGCGTGCAGCGGGTGAAGTGCTTGCACAACAAGAAGGTGTGCGGGTCATGGTTATTGGGGATATTGGTGAGTTAGGTCAAAGTGCTGCACAACAACACTATATGTTAGGGCGTGATTTGGTCTCGATCAAAGGCATTAATTTTGTCGTAGCTGTGGGTGAGTTCTCGCCAGCTACGCAAGAAGGGGCGCGCAGTACCCAATATGGTAAGAAATTACAGGCTTTCTTGAGTCAAGAACAAGCCTTACCTTTTTTAATTAGTTTAGTCGAAACACATCAACCTCAGTCGATGAGTTTCCTGTTTAAAGGTTCTCGTTATACCCATATGGAAACCTTGATGACTGACTTGATGGAGAAACTCTAAAATGCTGTTATGGTTATTTGAACAGCTTGCGGGCTATCACAGCTCATTCCAAGTCGTACGCTATTTAACATTGCGCTCACTGCTGAGTGTTTTGACCGCACTCTCCATTGGATTGGTGCTTGGTCCAGTAATGATTCGTAAATTACAAGCCCTAAAATATGGTCAGGCAGTCAGTACTTTTGCACCTGAAAGCCATGCTAAAAAAATGGGTACACCGACCATGGGGGGTGTCCTGATTCTGCTTTCGATTGGGATTTCGACTCTACTCTGGGCAGACTTATCCAACCCTTATGTGTGGATTGTTTTGGCTGTCATGGTCATTTTTGGTGCTGTGGGTTGGGCGGATGACTGGATTAAAATTCGTTATAAAGACAATGCAGGTTTGCCAGCACGGAAGAAATTTTTCTGGACCTCGGTCGCATCTTTAGGTGCAGGGATTGCGTTGTATGTGATTGCCAAGCAACAAGAGAATCCAATTCATACGGCAAATATGCTGGATCTTCTCATCCCATTCTTTAAGAATCTCAGTATTCCATTGTCGGTTATTCCTTTAGGAATTGGATTTATTCTCTTTACCTATTTAGTGATTAATGGGGCTTCTAACGCAGTCAACTTAACGGATGGTCTGGACGGTTTGGCGATTATGCCAATTGTCTTGGTTGCCGCAGGTTTAGGTGTATTTGCCTACTTGGCGGGTGATGTTCGTTTTGCCAATTATCTGCATATTCCTTATGTGAAATATTCGTCTGAATTGGTGGTGATTTGTGCTGCGATGATTGGCGCAGGCTTGGCCTTCCTCTGGTATAACGCGCATCCTGCGCAAGTATTTATGGGTGATGTTGGTGCTTTATCACTCGGCGCCATGCTAGGAACCATTGCGGTCATGGTTCGCCAAGAAATCGTGTTCGCGATTATGGGTGGTGTATTTGTGGTTGAAGCCATTTCGGTCTTCTTGCAAATTGGCTCGTTAAGAATGCGGAATAAACGTGTCTTCTTGATGGCACCTTTACATCATCATTATGAAAAGAAAGGCTGGCGTGAAACCCAAGTGGTGATTCGTTTCTGGATTATTACAATTATGCTGGTGGTTTTGGGTCTAATGACTTTAAAATTGCGTTAAGTAAAATCCGCGAAAATCAGGTCGGCATATGCCGACCTTTTTTATTTTCGTTGATCAATTATTGGAGAAAATAATGAATCTGCTCATGTGCCCTGTATGTCGTGAGAAATTAAATTTGGTAGATAAAACGTGGCAATGTGAACATCGTCATAGCTATGATATTGCCAAACAGGGTTATGTGAATTTGCATGTGGTGCAGCATAAACACAGCAAAACCCCGGGTGATACACCCGAGTCGGTACAAGCTCGACGCGCATTCTTAAGTGCCGGATTTTATGCCCCTTTACAGCAGGCTGTGGTCGAAAAACTGCGTCAGCTTCGCATTGAAAACCTGTTAGATATTGGTTGCGGTGAAGGCTATTACACCGATGCGATGCAGGCAGAGGTGTTGCAATGTGTGGGTGTCGATATTGCGAAAAATGCAGTGCAAGTTGCGGCTAAATTGAATTCGGAATTGACATGGGTGGTGGGCACAGGAGCGACTTTGCCTGTATTGGATCAATCTATCGACCTGTGCAGTAGTTTATTTAGTCCGATTCCTCAGCAAGAAATATTGCGTGTGCTGAAGGATAAAGGATATTTGTTGGTGGTAACACCAGCACCTGAACACCTATTTGCTATTCGAGAGGCTTTATTTGAAGAGGTGAAGCCACATGAGCCGAATAAGTTTGTGCAGCAGTTGGCACAGGATTTTGAACTCATTGAGTCGCATATCGTGAGTGCAGATTTAACGCTGCCACAGCAACAGCTCAAAAATTTGATTGCAATGACGCCGTATGCTTATAAAGCAAAAGTAGATCGAAGAAGTGCTTTAGAGGCTTTAGCTGAATTTAAAGTGACTGCACAATTCCAGCTATATTTATTTCAAAAGAAATAAATATATAAAAAGCCCTCTTAAATCATGAGGGCTTTTTATTGGGTGACTAAGATCTGCTATTGAAATTGATCAATCAAATGTTCAATGGCATCTGATTTCTTACTTGGAGCATTCGGTTGCATTGCAGGTGGAGTTTGATCACTTGGAACCAAGTTTTCTTCATCTGGCAAATCATCAAAATCTCGTTCAGGTGCACGTGTAGGAGCTGCTGGTTTAGGGCGATATAAAGGTTGTGCCAGCGGAGGTGAGGAGCGGTAATCTTTTTTGGTTTCGCCTTCAATAAATTGGGTGTCGTTATGTAATGTAGGTGCCTTAGCATCTTTGTCAAAATGTACCCAAGCTGATGGTGTGCCTTTTAAAGCATTGTCCATAAAGTTGGTCCAAATGGGTAATGCTGCAACGCCCCCGTATTCACGTCGACCTAAGGTGGTTGGTTGGTCAAAGCCGACCCATGCCACCGTGACCAATTTGCCATTAAAGCCTGCAAACCATGCATCTTTGGCATCATTGGTGGTTCCTGTTTTACCCCCTAAATCATCGCGGCCAATTTTAAGTGCAGCACGCCCTGTACCATGTTGGATAACATCTTTGAGGATGTTGGCCATATCAAAGGCAGAGCTGGATTTTAAAATTCGCTGTGCTTGACGGTATTCTGCATTGGCTGCATGGGGTTCTGTTATCTTCGCTTCGGCGGATTGATTGGTAACTTCAATCACTTCGTCATCAGGAGTGACAGGTGTACTTTCTGATGCGTCTTTTGCGGTTTCATTGATACATTCAATGCAGGCATATTCAGGGTTGGCTTGATAAATTACCTTGCCATAAGCATCTTCAATGCGATCAATAAAATGTGGTTGAATGCGGTAACCACCATTCGCAAATGTGGCATAACCTGTTGCCATTTGAATGGGCAATACTTGTGGTGTGCCTAAAGCAATCGTGTAGTTATTTGGAATTTGATCTTCTTGTAAACCAAAATCCATAAACAATTGGCGTGTGCGTTCAATGCCTACCGCTTGAAGTAAACGTACCGAGACCGTATTTCGTGATAAGTATAAAGCACGACGTAAAGGAATCATGCCCAGATAGCGCCCATCTGAATTTCGTGGTGACCATTTTCCGATGGTAATAGGACTATCATTGACCATGGTAAAAGGTGTCATGCCGCGTTCTAATGCCAAAGCATAAACAAACGGTTTAATGGTTGAACCAGGTTGACGCCAGCCTTGTAAAGCTCGGTTAAATTTGGATTGATAAAAATTATATCCCCCGACAACCGCTTCAATCGCACCATTATTGGGATTTAGTGCAATCAGCTGTCCTTGGGCTTTCGGGATTTGTACCAGTGACCATGAGGTTTTGTCCGCATTTGGTCTTAAACGAACAATATCTTTGACGTTTACAATTTGAGAAGCGCGACTGGGTGCAGGGCCTACGCTGTTGGCGTTGCGATAAGGGCGTGCCCAAGACATCCCAGACCAAGGTACAGTCACACTGGAACCATCTTGCATGAAGGCTTCAAAGGAGTTGTCATTCACTTTGCTGACTTTTGCAGGGTAGGTGTTTGCATAAGCGGTAAATTGTTTTAAATCTTTATCATGTGCTTCGGCACCACGCCAACCATGGCGTCGATCATAGGCCTCTAAACCATCTTGTACGGATTGTTCAGCAAAAAATTGGCGTTGGCTATTAATAGTGGTATAGACCTTATAACCAGAATCAATTGCTTGTTCCCCAAATTTACTCACCAATTCTGCACGGACCATTTCGCCAACATAGGGAAATTGATTGCTTACACCGCGTTCAGGCATATCGAGATTGATGGGTTCAGCAATGGCATTTTGATATTGTTCTTGATTGATATAACCCAATTGCAGCATACGCCCCAGAATCCAGTTGCGACGTTCTAATGCGCGTTCGGGATTGGCAACGGGGTTGTATTTTGAAGGGGCTTTAGGAAGACCCGCAATCATTGCCATTTGGGCAATGCTCAAATCTTCTAAATTTTTGTTGTAGTAAATTTTGGCAGCAGCAGCAATGCCATAGGCATTTTTACCCAGAAAAATCTTGTTTACATATAAGGTTAGAATTTCTTCTTTACTTAAGTTTTGTTCAATTTTGCGCGCAAGAAAAACTTCGGTTAGTTTGCGTTTAAGTGTACGTTCAGGACTGAGGTAATAGTTCTTTGCCACCTGCATGGTAATGGTAGAACCACCAGTTTGTACATTTGAGCCTGTGATGCTCTCACTCACCGCACGCCCCAGACCTTTAAAGCTAATCCCACTGTGTTCAAAAAAAGCTGAATCTTCTGCGGCTAAAAAAGCATGAATAAAGGTTCTTGGAATTTGATCATATTCCACAGGAACAGAAAGTTTGCCACCATATTCTGCAATAAGTTGCTGATCCGCACTATAAACTTGTAATGGTTTTAATAAGGGGGCTTTTTTTAGGATGCTCATTTCAGGCAAAGAGGGGGCAATATAGAGATACATGCCATAAAATCCCATAGGAATTGCGACCAAAACTATAATTATGATCAAAAAAAATGGATGAACACGGCCTGAACAAGATAGCTTTTTCATAACAAGTAAGTTTTAATAGGAGCTAATGGCAAACTAATTGGTGGTCAGTATAGCCGTTTACAGATACGGATTGTTAATGAGTTATTGTATCCGTATAAAATTATAGACCGCAGCCAATTGGTTAGTTACTTCTATTGGGGATAAAAAAATAATAGGAATAGTATTGTGCTCAGGTTATATCGTAAGCCAAATAAGGGGTTAATAGGGGTAGATATTAGTTCCACTTCTGTTAAGTTGTTAGAGCTGTCTGTAAAAAACGGTCGCTATTGGGTAGAAAGCTATGCTTTGGTCCCATTACCAGAAGGCAGCGTTGTTGAAAAGAACATTTTGAATCCTGAAGCTATTGGGGAGGCTTTGGAGCGTGCTTTAAATTTAGCAAATGTTCAATCGCATGCAGCAGCAATTGCCATTCCAACGTCTATGGTGATTAGTAAAATTATCGAGATGGATGCGGATATGACGGATGATGAACGTGAAGTTCAGATCCGTATGGATGCTGAACAATATATTCCGTTCCCTTTAGATGAAGTCAGCCTTGATTTTGAAGTTTTGTCTGATCGTTTAGCTAATCCCAATCGGGTCAATGTGCTTTTGGTGGCAACACGTCTCGAAAACGTGGAAGCGCGTTCAGAAGTACTGGAGCTGGCTGGAATTACGCCTAAAATTGCGGATGTAGAAAGCTTCGCAATGGAAAATGTCTATAAAGTATTCTCTGATACTATGCCGATGGGAGTGAATACAGTCGGTATTTTAGATATTGGGCATACCATGACCACGTTATCGGTCATGCAAAATGACAAAATTATCTATACCCGTGAACAGGTTTTTGGTGGAAAGCAACTGACCCAAGAAATCCAGAATCGTTATGGACTGTCATTTGAAGAAGCGGGACGTGCGAAGAAAAGCCGTACTTTGCCCGACGATTATGACGTGGAAGTTTTGGAGCCGTTTCTTGAGGCTGTGGTGCAACAGGCTGCACGTTCTTTGCAGTTCTTCTTTTCATCTTCGCAGTTTAATGAAATTGATCATATTTTATTGGCGGGCGGAAATGCCAATATTCCCGGTTTGGCCAAGTTATTGCAACAAAAACTGGGATATCGTGTCACGATTGCGAATCCATTTTTACAAATGGGCTTCTCGCCAAAAATTGATATTAAAAAAATTGAAAATGATGCTTCCTCTCTCTTGGTGGCGTGTGGTCTAGCATTGAGGAGTTTTGATTAATGGCAAAAATTAACCTGCTCCCTTGGCGTGATGAGCTGAGAGAGAAACGAAAAAAAGAATTTATTGTGATTTGTATTGGGGCAGCTTTAATTGGGGTGTTATTGGTTGTAGGGGCATGGTTCTATTACAACTATAAGCTTGAAGATCAAGAACAAGCGAATCAGCTCATTATCAGTACCAATCAAAACCTAGATGTACAGCTAAAATCTTTAGAAGGTTTGCAAGAACAGCGTAATGCGATTGTAGAACGGATGAAGTTGATTCAAGGTCTGCAAAGTCAACGTCCAATTGCTGTGCGTTTAATTGATGAAATGGCGCGTGTAGTTCCTTCGAATTTATATATCACCAAGTTCACTCGTGTTGGCGATAAATTTACCATCGAAGGTAAGGCCGAAAGTCCAAATGCGGTGGCTGAATTTTTACGTAATTTAGAGGCTTCGCCTTGGTATCGTAATGCCTTTATGAACTCCTTCTTGGCTGTGGAAGATAATAAAAATAAAGCACCTAGCTCTATTGTTCCTCGTGTTGAGGATAGTTATGGCAGCTTTGTGGTGACTGCGGATCTGGATGAGATCGCTATGCCGACGAATGCAGCGAATGAGGCTGCAGGTTCTATGGCAGTGGCGGCAAATGATGCAAATGCAGCAGCTAGTTCAACAGCGGGGGCAGCAAAATGAGTCGTGATGAGTTTGATGATCTAAATCAAGAGGCTGTTGTTAAACCTAAGAAAAAAATGACAGTGGATAAATTTTTTCAACAATTTAACACGTTGGATCCTAATAATTATGGCAGTTGGCCATTATCAGTCAAAATTACCTGTTGGATTTTTATTGTCTTTTTAATTTGTGCTGTTGGTTATTTTGTTGTGATCAAGCCGCAGTTAGATGCGATTTCTGGTGCACATGCACAAGAGCAAAATTTGCTGAATGAATTTAGAGAGAAAGATTCAAAGTTACGTAATTTGCAACAATATCAAGCTCAGTTGCAGGAGATGGAAGCGAACTTTAATCAACAACTAGAGCAATTGCCGAAGGAAACTGAAATTCCTGGTCTGGTTGAAGATATTAACGTGACAGGTGTTAACTCTGGACTGAAGTTTAAAAATATTCGTTTAGAGCCTGAAGTTAAACAAGAATTTTTTGTTGAGCAGCCAATTAGTATTGAGGCGACAGGCGATTATCATGCCTTTGGTTCTTTTGCGAGTGGCATTGCAGCATTACCTCGAATTGTGACCTTACATGATTTTGATATCAGTTCTTCAATTAGTACAGATAAAAAATCTGAAATTCCGCAAGTGACTTATGTTGCGAAGGCACGTACCTATCGCTATATAGGTAATACAGAGAATCAAGCTGCGGCAGTTGATGCAAAAACCACAACTCCACCTGCTCAAGTTACTCCAGAAGGAGCGAAGAAATGAAATTTGAAAAAATAGCATTTGCTTTGATGTTTGGATTGGTTTTGGTGGGGTGTGATTCACGTATTGATGCGGTGAACATGGAAATGGTGAATATTCGTAATCAGCAACCTTTGCCGATTGAGCCAGCACCTGTTTTTCCACCTGTACCTACATTCAATTATGCAGCACATCAATTGAAAAGTCCGTTTATGCCGAGTTCCTTGGCAGCAGAATTAAAAATTATGTCGGGTAAGCGAGTGTATCCGAATTTCTCACGTCAGTCGCAGCCATTAGAAAGTTATGCTTTAGAATCCTTGAATATGAAGGGAAGTATGCGTAATCAGTCTGGACAAATTTTGGGGCTAATCCAGACGCCTGATGGTGAAATTGAGCGTGTGCAAGTCGGAAATTACATGGGGGTGAATCAAGGGCGAATTGTGAAAATTACGCCTACACAGATTGATCTTGTGGAAATTATTCCCGATGGTCGAGAGGGGTATGTAGAGCGTCCGCGTAGCCTCGTCTTAATTGGACCCGCGCCTTAATTTAAAGGAATAAAAATGAAAAACAGTATTCAAGATTTTATATTTGGGGATGGTAATACAATGAATCATATTTTCCGTCAATTTTCTATGGGTGCGGTTGCTATGGCTGTCATGCAAGCTGCCAGTGCACAAGTGAGCATCACGAATGTCGTACCTATGCAAGTTCCTGAGCAAGGGACTGAAATTCGTGTGATGTTTAACGGAATACCGCCACAGCCTCAAGCTTACCAACTTGAAAAACCATCAAGACTGATTTTAGATTTTGATAAAGCACAACAAACATTAAAGCAAAATAATATTCAGGTTGCGACAAAAGAGGCCAGTTCAGTTGACGTGTCTTCAGATGCACAGCGTTCTCGACTAACTGTTAATCTTGCGGATGCAGGTGCTTTTACTACCCGAGTTGAGGGCAATACCTTTATTCTGAAAATAAATGCAACAGATAATAGTTTTGCGACCCCTGTGGCAACATCAGTTAAAGCCTCATCGCAAGGTGTTTCTAACATTGGTTTTCAACGCGGTTCAGAGGGCGAAGGTCAGGTTGTTATTGATTTGCTCGGTAGCAATACACCAGCAGATGTGCAGCAACAAGGTAGTAAAATTGTGGTGCGGATGTTGGGTAGTAAAATCCCAGCACATTTGACTCGCCGTCTAAATGTCAATGATTTTGCAACACCTGTGGCGACCGTCGATGCCTATAATGATGGCAATAGTGGTGTGATTACTATTCAGTCTTCGGGCAGCTACGAATACATGGCTTATCAAGCTGAGAATAAGTTAACGATCAGTTTAAAGCGTCCTGTGGATAAGAATCCAATGAAGCCACGTGCGGCAAATAGCTATACGGGCAAGAAAATTTCACTGGATTTCCAAGATATTGAAGTACGCCGCGTATTACAATTATTGGCAGATTTTACTGGCATTAACATGGTGGCCGCCGATACGGTACAAGGCAATATTACCTTGCGCCTAAAAGATGTGCCATGGGATCAAGCGCTTGATATTATTTTAAAAACAAAAAATTTAGACAAGCGTCGTAATGGCAATGTGATTTGGATTGCACCTGTTACGGAGTTGATTAAGGCGGAAGATGAAGAAGCCAAGGCGATTGCACAGAGTATTAAGTTGGCACCAATTCAAACTGAATATTTACGTTTAAGTTATGCAAAAGCTGCTGATGTTTTTAAACTTGTAACAGATTCTAGAAAGGATGCTGGTAAAAATACAGGGAGTAATAATCAAGACTCTTTAGCTTTGGAAAGTTTATTAAGCGCGAGAGGAAGTATTGTTTCAGATGATCGTACGAATACGTTAATCGTAAATGATACGGCACAAAACATAGATAAAATTAGAAAAATGGTTGATTTGCTTGATGTACAAGTGCAGCAAGTGATGGTAGAGGCGCGAATTGTTCGAGCATCCACTTCGTTTACCAAGGAAATGGGGGTGAAGTGGGGAATTCTTTCACAAGGGATTAATAGCAATAACGACCTCTTGGTTGGGGGGAGTGATCAAACTTTATGGGATTTAAAAACTCCTGATGCTGATGGAAAATACACCATTCAGCGTCCTGATAACCTAAATGTCGATTTGGGTGTGGCCAATCCTGCGGGGCAAATTGCCTTTAGCTTGATTAGCTTGTCTGATTTTATGTTGGATCTAGAGCTTTCAGCTTTGCAAGCTGATGGCTATGGTGAAGTCATTTCAACACCAAAAGTACTGACAGGAGATAAGCAAAAAGCTAAGGTGGCGACCGGTCAGGAAGTACCTTATCAAACTACAACCAACTCTGCTTCAGGCTCAACAGCAACCACCTCATTTAAGGAAGCTTTACTCAGTTTGGAAGTGACACCAAGTATTACTCCAGATGGTAAAGTGCAAATGCAACTCGATATCGCTAAAGATTCGATAGCAGGTGAAGCACCAAATGGCGAGTTGATTTTGAACAAGAATACGATTACGACCAATGTCTTAGTTAATAATGGCGAAACGGTGATTTTAGGTGGTGTATTTGAGCAGACCACCAGTAACTCACAAACTAAGGTGCCTTTCTTGGGAGATATTCCTTATATTGGTGCATTATTCAGGAAGGATACCAAGTCGGATGATAAGCAAGAGCTGTTGATTTTTGTGACGCCACGAATTGTTAATGACAGTGTTTCAAGAAATCATTAATATATTTTCAATTTAAACAAAATTAATAGGTGACTCCTTGCCAAGCAAAGAGTTTAGTTCCCTACCAAATATCTATTTGGTAGGGCCAATGGGGGCAGGAAAAACAACAGTCGGACGGCATTTGGCAGAATTGTTGGGTCGTGAATTTCTAGACAGTGATCATGAAATTGAACGAAAAACTGGTGCGACAATTCCGTGGATTTTTGAAAAAGAAGGTGAGACGGGATTTCGTACCCGTGAAACTACAGTGATTGATGAGTTGACTGCCCGACCAGATTTGGTCTTGGCGACTGGTGGTGGTGCAGTAACTCAAGCCCCCAATCGTGATTTTTTAAAGCAACGTGGTATCGTTGTTTATCTCTATACTCCTGTTGAAATTCAGCTTCAGCGTACTTATCGCGATAAAAATCGTCCTCTCCTACAGGTTGAGAACCCTGAGCAAAAATTACGTGATTTACTTGCGATTCGGGATCCTTTATATCGGGATGTGGCTCATTATATTATTGAGACCAATCAAGGTGCTGCACGAGATCTTGCGCATAAAATCTTAACGATGATTACCACACAACCTATTGATTGAATACGAAAGTAGTTGAACCCATGCAAACTTTACATGTAGAACTCGGTGAGCGCCGTTACCCTATCTTCATTGGCAGTGATTTAAATCCTCAAGATTTACTGGCGCCGTATATTTTCGGGCAGCAAGTCATGATTGTGACCAATACCACCATTCAGCCTTTGTATTTAGAACATTATGTAAAAGCTGTTGAAGCATTGGGTAAAAAGGTTGCTACCTGTGTTTTGCCTGATGGTGAAAAATATAAAGATATTCAGCACTTGAATCTGATTTTTGATGCTTTGCTTGAAGCTGGCTTTAACCGCGATTGTACGGTATTGGCATTGGGTGGTGGTGTGATTGGCGACATGGCTGGTTTTGCATCGGCGTGTTTTCAGCGTGGTGTGTATTTTATTCAAGTACCAACCACGCTTTTGTCTCAAGTAGATTCTAGTGTTGGCGGCAAGACAGGGATCAATCACCCTTTGGGTAAAAACATGATTGGGGCCTTCCAGCAACCACAAGTGGTAATGGCAGATATGGCACAATTAAAAAGTCTGCCTGATCGTGAACTCTCTGCAGGTTTGGCTGAAGTCATCAAGTATGCCTTATTGGGCGATGAAAGCTTTTTGCTATGGTTAGAAGCGAATATGGATGGCTTGGTCGCAAGAGATCCTGATTTGCTGGCTGAAGCGGTCTATCGTTCATGTGCACATAAAGCACGAATTGTGGCAAATGATGAAAAAGAGCAAGGTGAGCGGGCCTTGTTAAATTTAGGCCACACTTTTGGTCATGCAATAGAGTCTTATTTGGGCTATGGTGTATGGTTACATGGAGAAGCTGTTGCGACAGGAATGGTCATGGCTGCAGATTTATCACAACGCATGGGGTGGATTTCGGTAGCAGACTTGGAACGTACAAAAAAAATCATACAGCGCGCTGGTTTGCCGATAGTATGTCCCGCGATTCCATTGCAAGATTTCTTGGGCTATATGGCGCATGATAAGAAAGTATTAAATGGCCAACTGAGATTGGTGTTGCTAAAACAGTTGGGGCAAGCAATCATTACGAAAGAGTTTGATGTTGAACTGATGCAGCAGGCGATTATTGCCAATCAAACAATATAAAGGTGAAATCATGACAGCACTCCACAAATATTGGCAAAATACACAGCGTTATATTTGGCTTGTGGGTGGAGTGCTGTGTCTTTTCGTAGCATTGATATTTTGGGCAGGATCGGACAGTCGTGAAGAGCTGGTCGAAGTGAATAAAACGGTGGAGTCTGATGCAGAGCTACAAATTCAACCCGCACGTGTCACGGCGACAACCAATTTAGGCACTTTACAAGAAGAAGTTCGTCCTATTACGTTGACCACTAGAGTTGTTGCGACGGGAAATCATACGAATGAATTCCGAGGAAGTAAGTTTATTGAGGAGCAGAAAAATAAGTCATCGCTAGAACTCTTTAGTGTCACTGAAGAAGACATTATTAAAAGCTTCTTGAATAAACAGAGCAATCGACAAAATTATTTTTATCTCCGTTTGGCTGGAGATCAACAACAAGAGCGATATGTTTTATTTTATGGCTTATATTCGAATGAGAGAGAAGCAAACCAAGCGCGAGAGCAGCTTGATTTAAAATTACCAGCATCTGTCCATCCGACAGTGAGAGCTTTGGAGGATTATCAGGCGCAAGTGAATGATATGGGGATGGAGGAGTTGCAGGGTTCCATACCAGTGTATGAAGTTAAATTAAATCCTGCGGCTTTGCCAAAATCAGACGCAGCTATGTTGAATTTAAACAAACCGAAAACTGTGGATACAACAGAGAATGGCTCAGATACGAGCAATACATCTACTAACACGACAGTAATCCGTAGAGATGCTGAAGGCAATGTGATTGATGTGCAAAAATCTCAATCACATGCTGAGACTGGCACAAAATCAACGCCTACACCTGCCAATTCAAATTCGCCTGTGCGCCAAGAAATTGCAGATCCATTTAATTAATCGTTCTAAAATAGAGCACATTGTGCTATACCAATGATTAAATGCTCAAAAATGGTGCAATTAAGATCAGTCTTCAAATGCTCTAATTTAGGTCGAACACTTGATATTTCTGTATTTAAAAGAATTTGATCTAATAACACTAAGTTGGCATATTTTTTGCTTAAATGGTGCATGATTTGAGTTGATGTCACTATTTTGGCGCGAAAAGATTCAAAGAGTGTGCGAAAACATCAAGATTGCTTGCTTTAAAAGAGTGCGCAAAAGTCGCAATAGTTTCTTGCATTTCGGTCATGTACAAAAGATAAATTCAGTCTATCTTTGACATGAGAGTGCAAGATCATTGCATTAAATTGATCTTAGTGTGAGAAAGTTAGACTAAGTCGCAAAGAAGTTAGATAGTCAGCGCCCGATTCAGGGCCAAGTAGAAAGAAGGGTACGCTATGCACATGCCATCGCCTAATACTGTAGCTCCCGCTCAAGGTTTATACCAACCGGATGAGTTTAAAGATAACTGTGGTTTCGGCCTTATTGCACATATGCAAGGGAACGAAAGTCATGATCTGGTCAAGACCGCTATTCATAGCTTGAGCTGTATGACCCACCGTGGTGGTATTGCCGCCGATGGTAAGACCGGAGATGGGTGTGGTTTATTGTTGGCGATGCCGAAACAGTTCTTCCGTGAAGAAGCGAAAAAACTGAGCGATACTACCCTCAGTGAAATTTTTGCAGTGGGTACGATTTTTCTTAACTTGGATCCAGCAATCGCTGCACATTCAAAACAAATTCTAAGTAAAGAAATTGAAGAAGAAGGTTTACGTGTTCTGGCTTGGCGTGTAGTGCCAACCAATAATGCGGTACTGGGTGAAATTGCGATGCAATCTTTACCAGCCTTTGAACAAGTTATTGTGAACTGCCCTATGGGAGTAACTGAGGTTGAATTTAACCGTAAGTTATTCTTGGCACGCCGTCGTGCAGAGCAGCAACTTAGTAATGATCCATCATTCTACGTCACAACATTGTGTTCAACAGTCATCAGCTATAAAGGCTTAATGATGCCTGCTGCAATTGCAGACTTCTATACAGACCTTGCTGATGAGCGTTTAGCTTCACATATCGTGGTGTTCCACCAGCGTTTCTCGACCAATACTTTACCGCGTTGGCCTTTGGCACAACCATTCCGTTATCTTGCACACAATGGTGAGATTAATACCATTACGGCAAACCGTAACTGGGCAATGGCGCGTACTCCAAAGTTTGAAAATCCGTTATTACCAGGTTTAACTGAGCTTAAGCCGATTGTGAACCGTACAGGTTCAGACTCTTCAAGCTTAGACAATATGCTTGAGATTCTCGTTGGCGGTGGCATGGACCTGTTCCGTGCGCTACGGATGTTGGTTCCACCAGCTTGGCAGAATGTTGAAACTTTAGATGCAGACTTACGTGCATTCTATGAGTTTAACTCGAAGCACATGGAAGCATGGGATGGACCTGCAGGTCTCGTGATTCAGGATGGTCGTCATGCGATCTGTATGCTGGACCGTAATGGTTTACGTCCAGCACGTTGGGTGATCACTAAAAATGGCTATATTACCTTAGCCTCTGAAATTGGTGTTTGGGATTATCAACCTGAAGATGTAATTTCAAAAGGTCGTGTCGGTCCTGGTCAAATTCTTGTGGTAGATACCTTTACAGGTAAATTGCTAGATACTAAAGATGTCAGCAACCATTTGAAAAAAATGCGCCCATATCGTGAGTGGTTGCGTGAAAATTCAATTCGCCTACAAGGCAGCCCAGAACTTGAAGAATATTTGTGTGATCAAGGCCTGAAAGGTGATGACCTCAAAGCAGCTCAAAAGATGTTTATGGTCACCTTTGAAGAGCGTGATCAACTACTTCGCCCAATCGCTGAAAGTGGTCAGGAAGCAGTCGGCTCAATGGGTGATGACACACCTATGGCGGTGTTGTCCCGTCAAGTTCGTCATGTGACTGATTATTTCCGTCAGCAATTTGCACAAGTCACCAATCCACCGATTGATCCATTACGTGAATCGATTGTGATGTCATTGGAAACGTGTTTTGGTCGTGAGCAAAATGTATTTGAACAAGGTCCAGAACATGCAGATCGTTTAATCGTCTCAAGTCCTGTATTGTCGAATTCGAAAATGCACCAGATTCGTACATTAGGACGTAAAGGATATGAAATTGCAGATATTGATCTGAACTATCCTGAAGAGGAAGGCTTAGAGTCTGCAATAAGCCGAATCTGTGAAGAATCCGCACAGGCGATTCGTGATGGAAAAACTTTATTAATTATTTCAGATCGTAAAATCCGTGAAGGCTTTTTACCTGCGAATGCTGCAATGGTTACAGGCGCAATTCATCATTTCTTGATCAATGCTGGTTTACGTACAGATGCAAATATTGTTGTAGAGACAGCACTTGCGCGTGATGCACATCAGTTTGCAGTGATCTTAGGTTTTGGTGCAACAGCGATTTACCCATATTTAGCTTACGATGTAATCAATGACTTGATTGCAAAAGGTGAATTATTGGGTGATCCAATTCATGCACAAGCGAATTTCCGTAAAGGTATCGATAAAGGTTTACTTAAAGTCCTATCAAAAATGGGGATTTCAACAGTAGCATCTTATCGCGGTGGTCAGTTATTTGAAGCGGTAGGTTTATCTGAAGAAGTTGTGAGTAAATGCTTTACAGGTGTACCAAGCCGTATTAAAGGTGCGACATTTGTTGACCTTGAAAATGACTTGAAAAAATTGGCCGATACTGCGTGGAAAGCACGTAAGCCAATTGAGCAAGGTGGTTTGCTGAAATTTGTATTCGACAAGGAATACCATGCATTTAACCCTGATGTGATTAATGCGTTGCATAAAGCAGTACGTTCAGGCAATTATGCTGACTTTAAAGAATATGCTGAGTTGGTGAATCATCGTCCAATTGCAACCATTCGTGATTTATTCAAGTTAAAAACAGATAACTCGATTGCTTTAGAGCAAGTTGAGTCAGTTGAGGCAATCTTGCCACGTTTTGACTCTGCGGGTATGTCTTTGGGTGCATTGTCTCCTGAAGCGCATGAAGCAATTGCAATTGCCATGAACACCATTGGTGGTCGTTCGAACTCTGGTGAAGGTGGTGAAGATCCTGCACGTTACGGCACAATTCGTAACTCAAAAATCAAACAAATTGCATCAGGTCGTTTTGGTGTAACACCAGCCTACTTAACCTCTGCTGAAGTGTTGCAGATCAAAGTCGCGCAGGGTGCAAAACCAGGTGAAGGTGGTCAGTTGCCAGGTGGTAAAGTGAATGGCTTAATTGCACGTTTACGTTATTCAGTACCGGGTGTGACCTTGATTTCACCACCGCCGCACCATGATATTTATTCGATTGAAGACTTGTCGCAATTGATCTTTGACTTGAAACAGGTCAATCCAAAAGCCATGGTTTCTGTGAAACTGGTGTCTGAGCCAGGCGTAGGGACAATTGCCGCAGGTGTTGCGAAAGCCTACGCCGATTTCATTACCATTTCAGGTTATGACGGTGGTACAGCCGCTTCGCCACTTTCATCGATTCACCATGCGGGTTCACCATGGGAACTCGGTTTAAGTGAGGCACATCAAGCACTTCGTGTGAATGACTTGCGTGGCAAAGTGCGCGTGCAGACTGATGGGGGTTTAAAAACAGGTCTAGACGTGGTTAAAGCCGCAATTTTAGGTGCAGAAAGCTTTGGTTTTGGTTCTACGCCAATGATCGCTTTAGGTTGTAAATACCTCCGTATCTGCCACTTGAACAACTGTGCGACTGGTGTTGCAACGCAGCAAGATCATCTTCGTCAGGAACACTATATTGGTGAACCTGAAATGTTGATCAATTTCTTCCACTTTATTGCAGAAGAAACACGTGAGTGGTTGGCTGCCTTAGGTGTGGCGAGCTTGAAAGACTTGATTGGCCGTACTGACTTGCTTGAAGTTTTACCCGGTGAGACTGAAAAACATGCTCACCTTGATTTAAGCGCATTGCTTGAATCACATCCTGCGGCTAACGGTAAGGCGCAATATTGCCAAGTTGAAGGCAATGCACCTTTCGACAAAGGCTTATTGGCAGAGCAAATGGTGGCAGAAATGTTGCCAGCAATTGAAGCCGGAACTGGTGGTGAGTATAGCTTCACGGTCGGTAACTGTGACCGTTCAATTGGTGCACGTATCTCTGGTGAAATTGCACGTCGTTATGGCAATTTGGATATGGAATCACACCCAGTTGTGATGAATCTAAAAGGTACAGCGGGTCAATCTTTAGGGGTATGGAATGCAGGTGGTTTGCATATCAAACTTGAAGGTGATGCGAACGACTATGTCGGTAAAGGTATGGCGGGTGGTCGTGTTTCGATCTTTCCACCAAAAGGTTCGCCATTCCAAACGCAAGAAACTGCGATTATTGGTAACACTTGTTTATATGGTGCAACTGGCGGTAAGGTGTTTGCAGCAGGTACAGCGGGCGAGCGTTTTGCGGTGCGTAACTCAGGTGCTTTCGCGGTAATTGAAGGTGCGGGCGACCATTGCTGTGAATATATGACAGGTGGTGTGGTCACTGTACTGGGTAAAGTCGGTCACAACTTCGGTGCAGGTATGACAGGTGGTTTTGCCTACGTACTGGATTTGGACAATGACTTTGTTGACTACTACAACCATGAGTTAATTGAGTTGAACCGTATCTCAACTGAATCAATGGAAGAACATAAAGAGTTCTTACTGCGTATTCTCGATGAGCATATTGCTGAAACGGGTAGTGCTTGGGCCTATAAGATCCGCAACGAGTTCGATTTTTACAGCCGTAAATTCTGGCTTGTAAAACCAAAAGCTGCTAATTTGCTTACGCTTTTAAAAACGACCAAAGCTGATCCTCAATAATTCCACTACTGCAGATATATAGGCAGGTGCAGCAAATAACCATGACTGCACCTACCCACGGAGAGAGACATGGCAGAGCGCCTAAATAATGACTTTCAATTTCTGGATGTTGCGCGTCAAGATCCAGAGAAAAAAGATATTACTGTCCGCAAAGCAGAGTTTGTGGAAATTTATAAACCGTTTACTGCGGAAGTGGCTGCTAATCAGACCCACCGCTGTTTAGGTTGTGGCAACCCGTATTGTGAATGGAAATGTCCAGTCCATAACTACATTCCAAACTGGTTAAAACTGATTGCTGAAGGTCGTATTTTCCAAGCAGCAGAACTTTGTCATCAAACCAATACTTTGCCAGAAGTGTGCGGTCGCGTTTGTCCACAAGACCGTTTATGTGAAGGGGCATGTACCTTAAACGACGGCTTTGGTGCTGTAACCATTGGTAATGCAGAAAAGTATATTAATGATACGGCATTCGCACTGGGCTGGCGTCCAGACATGTCTCATGTGAAATGGACCAACAAAAAAGTTGCGATTATTGGTGCTGGGCCTGCGGGTTTAGGTTGTGCTGATATTTTGGTACGCAGTGGGGTTAAGCCCGTAGTATTTGATAAGCGTCCAGAAATTGGTGGCTTATTAACCTTTGGTATTCCAGAATTTAAAATGGAAAAAGACGTGATGAAACGTCGTCGTGAAATTTTCACGGGGATGGGCGTTGAATTCCGTTTAAATACTGAAATTGGCACCGATGTGACCATTGAACAATTGCTTGCAGACTATGATGCAGTGTTCATGGGCATGGGAACTTATACCTATATGAAAGGCGGTTTCCCGGGTGAAGATCTTGATGGCGTTTACGATGCTTTAGATTTCCTGATTGCCAATGTGAACCGTTGTCAAGGCTGGGAAAAAGATCCAAGCGAATACATCAATGTTGATGGTAAGAAGGTTATTGTACTCGGTGGCGGTGATACAGCAATGGACTGTAACCGTACTTCATTACGCCAAGGGGCGCATGATGTGACCTGTGCGTATCGTCGTGACGAAAGCAATATGCCAGGTTCTGCACGTGAAGTAAAAAATGCCTATGAAGAAGGGGTGAAGTTCCTCTTTAATCGTCAGCCAATTGAGGTTGTCGGTGAAAATGGCAAAGTTACAGGTGTTAAATTCGTCACCACACAAATGGGTCAACCTGATAGCCGTGGTCGTCGTAGCCCTGAACCTGTTCCGGGTTCTGAAGAAATTTTACCAGCAGATGCAGTATTGCTAGCATTTGGTTTCCGTCCAAGTCCAGCAGACTGGTTCGCGGGTGCCAATATTGGTTTAGATGGTTCGGGTCGTGTTGTTGCTGCTGAAAAGCAACAATATAAATTCCAAACTTCGAATCCAAAAATCTTTGCGGGTGGTGATATGGTGCGTGGTTCTGACTTGGTTGTGACTGCAATCTGGGAAGGTCGCCAAGCTGCTGAAGGTATTTTAGACTATCTTGATGTATAAGATAGATTTACATTCTTAAGCATTCTGAACGCAAATAAAAACTCACTTCGGTGGGTTTTTTTATGCTCATGCTTTGACCAATGGTCGGGTTGAATCTTTTGGCTAATCGGCTAAGCATTTTTGCCATTTTGTGATGAGCATGACATTTAGATACTGAGCATCTGTACTTTGCTTATATTGAGACGTCATCATGCTGAAACAGACGACAGAAAAATCATACTTAAATCGTCCTAAGGCACATGGAATTACTGTTCGAAAATTGCAGTTTAATCCCCACGCCATTCGTCGCCATTATTTTGCCAACTCACCCGTGATGTCGCATTTACTGACCGCGCTGTCCTCAACCTTTCCAATTGGGGAGCAATTTTTTGTTCATAGTGTGCGTAATGTAAGGGATCAGGTAACCGATGTGCAGTTACAAGCGCAAATTACTGCATTTATTGGGCAAGAAGCCATGCATTCCAAAGCACACATGGAGTTTAATCAGGCGTGGCGACGTGAAGACTATAATTTAGATCGTTTTCAAGATTGGTTGGCACGCAAAGATCATCATGTCAAAAACTTACATCCTAAAATCCAGTTAGCGATTACCTGTGCTTTTGAACATTTTACCGCTTTATTGGGGGGTTATATTTTACGCCATCCTGAAGTGCTCAGTACTTTGGAGGAGGATGCACAAAAATTATGGGTCTGGCATGCCATAGAAGAAATTGAACATCGAGCTGTGGCGTTTGATGTTTATCAGCATGTCTATGGAGATGATGCAATCCGTCGCATGATTATGCGGAGTGTCACCACAGGTTTTGCCAGCTTAACTTTTTATTCCGCCAGTCGTTTGTTTTGGCAAGATCGTAAAAAAAGTGTACTGAAAGTGAGAGGGAATCTTTTTGGCAGTTATTTATTGCTGAAAATGTTGATTCAATTGGCACCTGAATATTTAAGCTATTACCAAAAGGAGTTTCATCCTGCGGCATATGACTACAGTCAAATTGTGAATTACTGGAAACAACGCTTGGCGGAGGATTATCAGATGCAAGAATTCGTGGTGGAAGCAATATCTGCATCATAATCAAAGACCAACGTGAGGGCTTTTTCCGTCTTTTTATACTGATTGGCGATTAAATAAATCAAACACAACGAAAATTAATTTGGTCTACAATATTTGCATTCAATAAGAAATGACATGCCAAAAAAAAGATGAGGATTGAACGATGCCGTGGATTAAAAATAGTGCGTTGATTGTATTGTTGAGTGGCAGTTTGATGTTGACAGGCTGTGGCTATAACACGTTACAAGTCAAAGATGAAGCCGTGACTGCATCTTGGTCAGAAGTACAAAACCAGTATCAACGTCGTGCGGACTTGGTGCCGAATTTGGTCAATGTGGTCAAAGGTTATGCCAAACATGAAGAGCAAGTCCTTACAGAAGTCACTCAAGCCAGAGCCAATGTGGCGGGTTTAAAAGTGGATAAAGAAGTGCTAGAAGATCCTGCACTTTTTCAAAAGTATCAAGAAGCACAAGGTCAGTTGACGGGTGCATTATCGCGGTTAATTGCTGTTTCTGAAAATTACCCAGATTTAAAAGCCAATGAACAATTCCGTGATTTACAAGTTCAGCTAGAAGGCACTGAAAATCGAATTGCTGTGGCACGCAATCGCTATATCACTACAGTACAAGATTACAATGCCTATGTCCGTCAATTCCCGCAGGTGATGACCGCAAAAGTCATTGGCATGCACACCAAGCCAAACTTTAGTGCAGAACAAAGTGCACAAACTGTACCTAAAGTCTCCTTTGATTAAGTATTTAACTTAACTGGAATAAGTGAATGTATTGCTTAAAGTACCCCATCCAACAGGCGACACAGTTCCTGCTAGGTGCTTTGCTGTCTTTAATTTTCTGTTCAATCTGCTGGGCTGAGACATCTCCGACTATCAATAATTCAGAAGATGCTGTGGTGATTGGTAAGGTTATTCAGCAAGCGAAAAAAGGCGCTCAATCTTTAGCCCCTGAACAAGAGGCTGCATCTTCAGTACAAGTTGCAAATGATTTGGCTGATGGGCAAATGCGCCAATTGCCAAGTCTAAATACGCCTGTGATTGATCAAGCCAATATTTTGTCTGATTCAGATAAACAGGCCTTGAGCCAACATATTTTAAAACTGCATGAACAGGGTAAGGCGCAAATTGGTGTAGTGATTGTGCCGACTACAGGGCAGGAAGCCATTTTTGACTATGCGATGCGAGTCGCTGAACAATGGCAGTTGGGAACGGCAAAGCGCGATAATGGATTGCTCATGGTCATTGCGATTAATGACCGTAAAATTCAAATCTTAACGGGTTACGGTTTAGAAGGGGTATTGCCTGATATTGTGGCTGGGCGAATCATTCGTAACGACATCACCCCTTATTTTAAACAAGCTGAATATGCACAAGGCATTCAATCGGGACTGAATGAAATTGAGCGGATCTTGAATTTAGATCCTGAAATTGCACAACAAGCAGCACAAGAATTACAACAGCAACAAGCTCAGGCATTACATGAACAAAAAGCACGATCACAATTTTGGACCTATGCTTTAATTATTATTGTTGTTGGCACCTTTGCATCGATGATGATCGGTAAACGCCTCAGTGCAGCGACTGCGGGTGTGGCAGGTGTGGTTGCGGGCTTGGTCAGTGGCGTAGGTGTATTGACCAGTCTATTGGTGGGTGCCGGTATTTTCTTATTATTAGTTACCTCTTTGGCACAATTAATTTTGCAAATACTGGCTTCAGGCTCTGGGCGGGGTTCAGGCGGAGGAGGCTTTGGTGGAGGAGGCGGCTATCGAGGTGGTGGCGGCGGTTTTGGTGGGGGAGGTGCTTCAGGCTCATGGTAACAAAAACAGATTCAACTCAAATAGTCACAACACCGAATATGCAAGAGCATGTTCAACCTAGCTTTAAGCGTTGGCTTAAGCATTGTTGTTATTTTTCAAATACGCGACGCTATTTTCAACCTGCCGATTTGCAGAAAATCGCAGTTGCTGTTCAGCATGCAGAACAGGGGCATATTGGTGAGATTCAAGTGGTAATCGAAGGGCATTTACCATGTTTACAAGCCTATCGGCAAAATACACGAAAACGCGCAGAGCAGTTATTTGCAGAATTGGGTGTGTGGGATACCGAACACAACAGTGGAGTATTATTTTACTTAAACTTATGCGAGCGAAAGGTGGAGTTAGTCTTTGATCGAGGATTGCAGCAAGCGACTGAGCAAGAAATTTGGAATTCAATTTGTCAGAACTTGGTGCAGCAATTTGGTCAACATCAGTATAATGAGGCAGTCATACAAGCGATTTCTAGCATCGGCAAATTATTGCAAAAATTTTATGCTGAAAAGGAAATTGAACAGATTAATGAATTACCTAATGAGCCAATTATTCTGGATTGATAATGAGAACTGGGGCACGCATAGAATAGATGATCAGCTTGAAACTGACAATTATTGTCAACTATGTATCTAATTTGTCAAATTTTAAATAATAATGAGTTAAAATTATTTGAAAAAAACATGGCTAAGGTGCTGTTTTTTTGTTGGATTTAACTATAATAAATCTTGGCACATTCCGTGCTCATTATAAACAAAGCATACAAAAGCGCTTCTTGCTTTACAAAGCTTAAAAAAAACTAAACAAAACATTTGTGGAGAATGTTATGAACGCTCAAAAGGGTTTCACTCTTATTGAATTAATGATCGTAGTTGCCATTATTGGTATTTTGGCTGCAATTGCGATTCCTGCTTATCAAGATTACACTGTAAGAACAAAATGGGCATCAAATGTAACAGATGTTGAAGGGGTTAAAACAGCGATTAAAGCTTGTTTAAATGATCAAGCAACAGATGGTACTAAGTGTGATACTTTGGCTGAATTAAAAACATATGATTTCCCTGGTACTGCGCTGCCAACACCATCATATGGAGCTGCTGTTGTTGCTATAACTGGCACTGCTCCAACTGCTCCAGGAGCAGGTGATGGTAAAGTTAACCTTACGTTTACAGGTACAAGTGAGGTTAAGAGTTTAGTATATGACGCTGATTGTCAAGTAAACGCTGGTGGTAATTTTGAATGTACAAAAGTTACCGCTACTGATACTTTAGATAAGTATATGAAAGGTAATAAACGTTAATTTAAATAAATTTTTAAAAAATGGCGGATTAATTCCGCCATTTTTTTTTAAATTTAAGACAGTATTTGTTAATTTTTGACATAATATTGTTAGAGTTAAATTTAAGTGCATGTTTTTTATGTTTTTTTATTTTGGTGTAATAATTGCATATAGATTGAAGGAATTCATTGCGGAGTCGTAATAATGCAAAAAGGATTTACTTTAATAGAATTGATGATAGTTGTGACAATAATTGGAATTTTGTCAGCAATAGCAGTTCCTGCATATCAAAATTATCAAATACGAACAAAATGGAAAGCCAATATTGCTGATATTGAAGGCGTAAAAAATGCAATCCGTATATGTATGATTACAAAAGCTAATCAGGGGACATTATGCGACACTTTGATTGATCTGCAAGAGGTTGGATATAGTGGTAGTGTTTTACCAACGCCAAGATATGCGCTCAGTGCAATTGCATTAACTGGCTCGATTGGAAAAGTGAATATTAATTTTCAAGGATCTTCTGAAGTCATGAGTTTGGTTTACAATGCAGATGGTTCAATAGATGCTTCAGGAAATATGGTGTTTACAAAAACTAATTTGGATACATTAGATAAATATTATAAGCTGAATAAACGTTAGTAATAAAATAGTTTTCGATTAATTAGATGATGTGTTATTCAGCATTAACTAAAGTTGACTGAATAAAGCAAATACAGATGGAAAAAAAACCAACATTTTGAATTACACTATGCACAGTTCTGCAACTGTAGCACCCCATGAAATTTATTCTTTCTTTACTTGCCAGTGTGCTGATTGCACTGGCTTGGCTTTTGCCCGTTCACTATCGCCCGTGGGTGACCTATACGGGTGAATTATTTGCTTTTCTATCCTTATTTGCACTCGCCGCCATTTTTCTTCAGCAAAAAATAAAACTACCAGTTTTGACACTTCCATTCATCGCTATGGTCTTTATTCCATTGTTGCAATGGGTACTTGGGCTAGAGTTTTTCTTTAGTATCGCATTGATTTCAGGTCTTTTTGTTTTTGCTTTCTGGTTAAGCATAGTGCTGGGTTATAACTTATCTTTAACCTTAAAAGATCGAGAACAAGTATTTACGAATTTGAGTTATGTGTTGTTGGTGGTCGGTACGCTCTCAGGCCTGATGGCAATCTGTCAGTGGCTCACGATTGAAAATCATATTCCTGGCATTGCAAATTTACGCAGTAATCGTCCTTATGCGAATTTTGCTCAGCCAAATAATATGGCCACTTTCCTTATTCTTTCGTTAATGGCGAGTCTGTATTTATTCGAGAAAAGTAAGCTTAAGGCATGGATTTTAAGTCTATGCTCATTGATGATCTTGATCGCATTGGTCTTAAGCCAGTCTAGAACATCATGGGTCGTCTGTATTCTATTTGTCGCTTATTTCTTCTATCAACAATATAGAGGGTATTTGCGTCTCAAGTGGTATGCAATGTTGACTTGGGTTGGTTTATTTATTGGGCTAATTTTAGTTATGCCAGCCTTGGATCATTGGGTGGCACAAGCTGCGCATTTGGCAATTGCGGACTCGCCAACAGCGATTGAGCGTGCAAGTACTGGCCATTTACGTTTGGGTATTTGGCAACAAATGCTTTATGCCATTTCAGATCGCCCATGGTTTGGTTATGGCTGGAATCAGACCAGTGTCGCTCAGGTTGCAGTAAGTGAATATTATCGTATTCCTGAATGGGTGCGAAGCTCACATAATTTTGTGTTAGATTTCTTGGTATGGAATGGCTTACTGATAGGCATACCTTTCCTGAGTTATTTAATTTATCTCGGATATCGCCTAATTAGCAGAGTGAGTTCCACAGAGTCGGTCATTGGTATTCTGATGATTGTGGCAGTATTGGTTCATGCCTTATTAGAGTATCCACAGAACTATGCTTACTTCTTATTACCATTGGGTTTTATCGTAGGTTTGGTGCTGTCGCAGGAAAATCAACTGAAAGTCTGGACTTTAGCGCCCAAATATACACAAATGATGTTTGTTGTGGGTGGTTTACTTTTGGTTTTAATTCATCGTGATTATATGGTGGCCGTGCCAAAACTGAATCAATCGATGCGTTATGAACATACCCCTGAAAAAATTACCAACCATGATCGCATTTATGTTTTAGATGAACTGAGTCGCAGAATTGCATGGATTCGACTGAACCCGAATACACTTTTGACTAAGGCAGAATTGCAGCAAATCTATGAGATGGTGCAATGCTATCCAACCAAGTACGATCTGTTGAAATATGCACGTGTCCTTGCCTTTAATGGGGATGAACAGGGAGCACGTCACCAATTATGGTTATTAAAACAATTGAAACATGTCGATGTAAGCTATGAATCTTTGTTAGAACCAGCAAAATAAAAGATCTAAAAAAGCCAGCAATATGCTGGCTTTTTTATTGATTAGAGTTGGCTTTGAATATAGTTTTCAATGCCAACGCTTTCGACTAAATCTAGTTGAGTGGTGAGCCAATCCCAATATTCTTCTTCTTTTTCTAGAATTTCTTGAACCAAATCACGCGTTACATAGTCTAAGGTTTGTTCAGCTAAAGTGACCGCAGTTTTGATACTTTCAATATTTTCTTTCACTTTGCGAATATCACAATTTAGAACTTCAGCGGTGTGCTGACCGATATAAAGTTTACCGAGGTGTTGTAAATTTGGTAAGCCGTCTAAAAATAAAATACGTTCAATAATTTTATCAGCATGCTTCATTTGACGAATTGATTCTTTATATTCAGCAGAGCCGAGTTGTTCAATACCCCAGTCATTAAACATTCTTGAATGTAAGAAATATTGGTTAATAGCAGTTAAATGATGATAGAGCACCTGATTTAACTGGTTAATCACATCGCGATTGCCTTTCATAGCATAAACTCCATCAATCAATGCTGGTTTAAAATTCTAAGTTAGACCATAACAGCCTGTTATTCTGTAAATCTTAAACAAGAAAATGCTGAAAGGCGAGAGCTTTATTGAACGGCAAATGAAAATCGCAATCAAAAACAATTGGATATTAAACTAGAAAAATAAAACCCGCTTAGAGTCAAAAGCGGGGAGGTGGAATGATCAATCAAGATCATTTCATTTTTAAGTATTGTTAGGCTGCGACAGCAATACGTCCAGCAATTTCTGCAATTTCGTCACTGATGATGGCACGCGCTTCAGGCGCACAACGACCACAGCATGTACCAAGATCAAGCAAATCACGGATTTCGCGATAGCTTTCTGCACCGTTAGCAACGGCATCTTTAATATCTTGATCGGTAATACCACGACACAAACATACGTACATGACTGCGAGCCAGATGAATTTAAATACGATAAGTAATATTATTGATAATTGTTATCGTTTGTCAATAACATTCATTTAAAAAGAGAATTATTATCATTGGGAATTTGAATAAAAAAATATTACCTGAGCGGAAATCCGAGTTGTGCTCGGATTTTGCACAAAATCTTTATGTCATTGAGAGCTAAATATTGAAGGTGGTGATTGAATTGGTTTTATAAATTATTGTGGAATAATCACAATACCATCCATTTCGACTAATGCACCTTTAGGTAGGCTTGCCACACCTAACGCAGCACGTGCTGGATAGGGTTGGGCAAAATATTCACCCATAATTTGGTTGACCAGTTGGAAATTAGATAAATCAGTTAAAAAGATATTGAGTTTCGCAATATCAGCCAGAGAGCCACCTGCGGCTTCACACACGGCTTTTAAGTTATCAAAAACGCGGCGAATTTGCGCTTCAATGCCTTCTACCAATTCCATACTGTACGG
The DNA here is from genome assembly GCF_004331035.1 of Acinetobacter sp. ANC 4910. Taxonomy (GTDB): domain Bacteria; phylum Pseudomonadota; class Gammaproteobacteria; order Pseudomonadales; family Moraxellaceae; genus Acinetobacter. The sequence goes on along the minus strand of NZ_SJNT01000008.1, from coordinate 110,198 downwards.
ATCTAAACCGATTTGCCCTGAAAGATAAAGTGTTTCACCAACGAGAATTGCTTGTGAATAAGTACCAATCGCAGCAGGGGCATTTTCAGTATGAATAACTTGGCGGGACATCGATTTCTCCTTTTATATCTGAATACATCTTAAAGGATTGTATCCAGATACAGAAGCCCTATCGATTTAAATGATTAACTTGCTATAGAAGCTTCGGTCATATTCATTGGTATGGCTAGACGGGTAATGCGTGGAAAACCGTAGTGCATACGTAAGTCACGAATAATCTGGGCTATTTGTTTGCGATTATTGACCACAATATTCACATAGGTTTTATGGTCGTAATTGCGCACCATTTCTACCCCTGTTTTAGCTTTACGGCATTGATAGATTAAATCTGAAATCTGTTCATCATCCATCTCCATATCAATGCAAAGATAGGCAGTAAAGCTGACATCGTCGAGGTCTTCGGAAGACCATTGCAGTGGCATGATATTTTCAGGATGTAAATGTTGCTCATGCAGAAGGTTGTGGCAACGGGCACGATGTACGATTAATCCGCGACGTGAAAGATGTCCTTGAATTGGGTCGCCTAGCACTGGATTACAGCAATGTGCATATTTGACATCCACACCCTCTGTACCTTGAATGAGGCGGTCGGAGTTATGATCTTCAATGGATTGATCTTGAGCAAATAAATGATTGGCAACCAGTTGTGGTAACAAGTCACCCACAGCAATTTGTTGGAATAAACGATTTTTGGAATCTAGATGACGCCATTGTAGAAGATCCAACCAATCATCTTCAGTCAGGTCGTCTGTAGAGCGATGGAAAAGTTTTAAGGCACGGTTGAGCGCTTGTTCTCCAACCAATTGCTGCTCTTCTACATCTTGGTCTCGTAGGATATTTTGAATGGCACGACGGGCTTTTTGTGTATTGATAAAGCTGAGCCAATCTGGATTTGGTGTGGCGAGTACATCGGTAATAATCTCGATGACTTGCCCACTCACAAGTGGTGTAGATAAAGGCTTGGTTTCACCATTAATTTTCGCACCAACCGCATGATTGCCTAAGAAAAGGCTGGCTGAATAGGCAAAATCTACGGCAGTTGCTCCTTGTGGTAATTCATGCAATTGCCCATGTGGGGTATATACCCAAATTTTTTCTTGGTGCAAATAATCCAGTAAATCGTTAAAGGTAGTTTTTGCACAACTGCTATCAATTAAAACATTTAAGTTCTGCATAGAGGCTTGAATTGCGGAACGGCAGGCTTGAGGGGCATTTTCACCCAATACAACGCCATAACGCGCAGCCTTACGCATCAATTCGGTTTGCAAAGTCAGAGAGAGCGTGGTTTTTTCACCTTTCAGGCGCAGCATGAGCGACTGGTTGCCACCAGGCAATGGTCGGCGAATATGATCTTGATAAGATAGAATTTGGAAATGTTCTTTTAAAATTTCAGCCAGATTGTCACAATCCGCGATGCTTTGCAGAATAATTTCAAAGGCATGGCTATGGGTCAGTTCTTGTAAATCAATATCGTTCTTGACGAAGTGACGGAGTAACTCAATATTGTTGTTTTTCTTTTTAATTCGCCCACTGATTTGGTTTTGTTGTAACAGTGCGGTCAGATTTTTTTCCCATAAGGCTTGGTATTCACAGCGTTTGGGCTTAGTTTTAAGCAAGGCTTCTTGAACATTATTGAACATGTCTAAATCAAGATTTTGATAGCACAAATGTTCAAGATTATCGGCCATTTCATTCATGCCCACTAAACGTGCCATTGGTACAAAGACATCAAAGGTTTCTTGAGCAATGCGTGCACGTTTATCTGGGCGTAAAGATTCTAGCGTGGTCATATTATGATAGCGGTCAGCCAATTTAATAATAATGACACGTGGATCTTGTAGGGTAGCTTGTAAAATTTTTCGGAATGAAGCGGCTTTGTTATATTCTTTATCGCTGGAATGGCTCAGTTTAGTGACACCATCGACCAATTCTGCCACAGTAAGACCAAATTTTTCTTTAATATCTTCTTTACTAAAATCGGTGTCCTCAATCACATCATGCAGCAATGCCGCCATCAGGGTTTCTGCGTCTAAGCGCATATGTGCCAAAATACAACTGACCGCAATCGGGTGCAGGATATATGGCTCACCACTTTTCCGCGTAATTCCATCATGCGCAATATCGGCATAATCGCAGGCCGCAAGCACTCGTTCGACTTCGCTTTCATTAAGATAAGCGTCGACAATCACTTTGAGTTGTTGTTTGGCTTGGCTGACTTCTGCGCCTGGCATATAACACCTGTACCTATACCATGAGGAATCGATTAATGGGTTCAATTTTTAATAAAAAGCAAAGTGCGAAACTTGTCAAATTTTTTATTCAAAAATCGCAAATTGGCAGTTAAAAAAAATAGCGTAATTTCAGTTAATGTTATAACTGTTCTTGAAGAAATATTAAAGTTCCAAGCATAAAAAAGCCCAGTTAAAAACTAGGCTTTTATGTGGTTTTCTTTCTTATTGGAAAGAGAAACCATCTAAATTCAAATTGTTTGCAGAAAGTGCAAGATCAAGGCTTGAAGTTTGGTAGTCTTGCTCGCGTTGTTTCAAAATATCTTTTGAAACGTGACCAATTGCGATTTCACGAAGAGCAACAACTGTTGGTTTGTCGTTGTCCCATTCTACAGTTGGTTCAATACCTTGACGTGCGAGTTGGCGCGCACGTTTGCTTGCCACTAGTACAAGCTCAAAGCGGTTGTCTACATGGTCTAAACAATCTTCAACGGTTACGCGTGCCATATGTGCTCTCGTATAAATGCTAAAATGCGGAAACAGACTGTGCAGTATAAAATGCTTTCAGTTTAGACTCAAGTTTTAATCACGATTCAACAGGAGTGATTAGCTTTTGAATTAAGTCTTGATGACGATTGGCTTGCTGCGTCAGAACCAAACGGTTTGCTGTAATGACAGATTCAAGATCATGCAAGGCTTTATTAAAGTCATCATTAATAATGACATAGTCGAAATTGACAAATTGTTGCATGTCTTCGACTGCACAACTTAAACGATGTTCAATCACTTCCACACTGTCCGTACCACGGTTAGATAGACGTTGGCGTAAATCGAACTGGCTTGGCGGTAAAATGAAAATCTGTATTGATTCTGGGAACAATTTGCGGACTTGTTCTGCACCTTGCCAGTCAATTTCCAGTAAAACATCATGTCCTTTGGCGAGTTGCTCTTTTACAGTTGCTTGTGCAGTGCCGTAATAATTGCCAAAGACTTCTGCATACTCAATAAATCCACCTTGATCCACTAAAGTCAGAAAGTTTTCTTTTTGAGTGAAATGGTAATGCACACCATCAAGTTCACCAGGACGCTGCCCACGAGTGGTATGAGATACAGAAACATGTAAATTACTTACACGCTCAAGTAGGGCTTTTACGAGAGATGTTTTGCCAGTTCCTGACGCAGCAGAAACGACAAACAAGAGACCCGACATGATATTTTTCCTGATATGATAAAATATCTTCTCTATTTTAGAGTAGATGTGTTGCAAACTAAATAGCTAGTCGAATTTTAGTTTGCATAAATTTAGTTTCGCATGACGTGCATTTAAGTGAGCAATGAGGGTCTTATGGAAATTGTATTGGCTAATCCGCGTGGTTTTTGTGCAGGGGTTGATCGGGCCATTGCGATTGTAAATCGTGCACTTGAGTGTTTTCAGCCGCCTATTTATGTGCGTCATGAAGTGGTACACAATAAATTTGTGGTGGATGATTTACGTCAGCGTGGCGCGATTTTTGTCGATGAATTAGATGAAGTGCCTGATGACAATATCGTGATTTTTAGCGCACATGGTGTATCTAAAGCGGTACAGCAAGAGGCAGAGCATCGCGGTTTAAAAGTTTTTGATGCGACGTGTCCATTGGTCACCAAGGTACATATTGAAGTCACTAAATATGCCCGTGAAGGGGTGGAAGCCATTTTGATTGGTCATGAAGGCCACCCTGAAGTGGAAGGCACAATGGGGCAATATGACAAAAAAAATGGCGGCGATATTTATCTGGTTGAAGATGAAGAGGACGTCGCTCAGTTAGATGTTCATCATCCTGATAAAGTGGCTTTTGTGACGCAAACAACGTTGTCGATTGATGACACTGCGAAAGTGATTGATGCGCTACGCAAAAAATTCCCGAAGATTCAGGGCCCTCGCAAAGATGATATTTGTTATGCCACGCAAAACCGCCAAGATGCTGTGCGTGATTTGGCTGAGCAGTGCGATGTGGTCTTGGTCGTCGGGTCTCCAAACTCATCGAATTCGAACCGTTTACGTGAACTGGCGGAGCGTATGGGTAAAGCGGCTTATTTGGTTGATAATGCCGAACAGTTACAGCAAGATTGGTTTGATGCAAATACTAAAATTGGTGTGACGGCTGGTGCCTCTGCGCCTGAAATTTTGATTAAACAAGTCATTCAGCGTTTGCAAGATTGGGGTGCGAAAGTACCGGAAGAGCTTGCAGGGCGTGAAGAAAATATTACTTTTAGTTTGCCGAAAGAGCTACGTATTCCTGTAACACAAGCTTAAAGTGATAATCGCTTAACATTTTATTTTTATTAAAGATTTGACAGATGATGGCTTTTTGGCAATCATCTGTTTTTTTATGCCATTTATCCTTTTTGTGTTCGTTTTGTAAAAAAAAGAAATATGATTTTAAATAGGGTAAAGATAAATTGCCTTGGGGAGGGCGTATGCAAACAAATCGAGGGTTCACCTTAATAGAGCTCATGGTGGTAATTGCTGTGTTGGCAATTATTGCCACGATGGCGGCGCCTTCTTTTGGGAATTTGGTCGTAAGACAAAAATTGAATGGTAACGCGCGCGACTTTATTGCAACGCTTAATCAAGCCAAATCTCAAGCGGCATTATTGCGAACAACTGTGGCAGTATGTCCGAATAAAACCAATAGTGATGATGATTTCAAAAAAGACGAGTGTGCAACTGCAGTAATTCCAAACTATTCATCCATGGATGACGAGCAGAAAAAAGCAGTACAGATTAATCGCGTTTTTCAAGTTCAGGTGGATCCAGCCGTGACAGTACAATCAACAAGTAGCACTGCAGCATTATTTAACCCTACTGGCAGCGCTAATGCTCAGGTCTCATTTAATATCTGTGCTTCTGGAAATTCACGAACGATAACCGTGCAGCGTTTAGGTGCAATTAGTCAAAGTTCAGGAACCTGCTAATGAACTATAATAAATATCAAGCTGGCGTAGGGCTTATGGAAGTACTAGTTGCTTTATTGCTATTGGCAATTGGTGTACTAGGCTATGTTGCCTTGCAACTACGTGCAATTGATGCTTCATCTGAAGCTTTGACTAAATCTCAAGGGATCTTAATTCTAAGAGGTTTGGCTGAAAATATTCGCGCAAATGGCGCAGGTCAAGCTAGTTATGCTACTGCGGTTCGTGGTTATACTTCTATTACGGCAACTCCAACAGCTCCAACTCCATCTTGTTTCAATCCTTCAACATTATGTACCCCAGCGCAAATGGCGAATTACGATGCCTATAATGCAGCAAAGTCAGCATTTGAAATTGGGATGAAAATTACAATGGCGGAATGTCCAGGTGTTTCAAGTGCGCCTGTTAGAAGACAATGCTTATATGCTGCATGGGATAATACAACGATAACAGCAACGTCATCTGCGGCTGATGTTAGTCAATGTATGTCATCCAATGGAATTTATGTAAATACTGCACGTTGTTTGATGATGGAGGCATATTAAAATGAATAACAACTATGTTTCTATGACAAAACATCAAGGTTTTACCTTAGTTGAATTGATGGTTGCCCTAGTTTTAGGGTTATTGGTTAGTGCTGCTGCAATTCAATTATTTACTGGTGGTTTGCTGTCTTCCCGCATGCAAGAGGCAAGTGCTGAATTACAAAATAGTGGTGTGTTTGGTTTGGATTATATTGCTAAAGATATTCGTTTAGCTAATTACGCCAATACAACCAATCCTGAACTAAATGAACAGACCTCATGGGGTGGGATAGTTCTAACGGCAAGAACAGCTACAGTCACAACAGCGAATATTCCTATTCCAGCTTCTACTCCATTTGTTTCAAATGGCTTATTAAGCCACAGTCAAGGCGACACTTTAAGTACTGTAACAAATGAATGGCGCGGACTTTCGAATGTTAACCTTACTAGCGACCAGTTGACCATCCAATTCATCTCTCCAAATGCGATGATAAATTGCGAAGGAGCAAATGTTCAAGCGGGTGACTATGTTATACAACGATATTTTGTTAGACGAGATCCTGCAACTGCTACCTCTGGTACAGACTATGGACTAGCTTGTGATGCAAATCAACCAACAGCTGCAGGTACAGCACCTGTGTTGCCGCCTACAGCAATTAATGGTTTTGGTGACGCGGGAGAAATTATTATTCCACGTGTAGATCATTTTACAGTGCAATTGGGTGTACGAAATGGTTCGGGTAGTTTGGCATATTACACAATTAATCAATATCGGACGCTTGCAACAACCGAACGTGCGGCATCTAGAATTCCACCACGTATTATCTCTGTAAAACTTGGGGTCTTAGTGCGGTCAATGGACAATACTAATAACGCGGCTATTGATTTAACTAAGCAAATTCCAATTTTGAATCAAAATGTCACGTTAAATAATACAACCACAAAATTTGCTCGTCGTGTATATACCACCAATATTACATTGCGCAATGGTTTGGGAGAGGCACTATGAAACACAGTACTTTAACTCACCAAGCACAGCGCGGCGCGACACTGATAGTTGTGCTCTTTATGTTGTTGCTCATTACTATTGTGGGCATCATCGGTATTCGTGTTGCAATCACATCTTTAAACATCGCAACCAATAGTCAAGTGGGTCAGCTTTTATTGCAAACAGGTGATACACCGACCAATCAATTTTTAAACGTTGCCAATTATAATGATTTAACGGTTTTAAGTGGTGCAATAGGTAAGGCTATTGAGGAAAACAAGGTAGCACCTGGTAAAGAAATCATTTTTTGCTACAGACCTACCTCCAATCTCAAATTGGGTTCAGCACTTGATACGACAGTGCTAGTACCACCTGCTAAAAATGACCCAGCAAATAGCAAAGCGACGATAGATTCGACCCAAACAAATCGCAGTGGTTTTTGTGATTTAGAGGCCGATTATGGCAGTGCTCGTCAGGCAGTTGTGACCCAAGTTGCTGTGCGTATTCCAACAGATGCAATTTCGGATGCAAATCCAGGTTCAACACTCGCGCGAGATACGGATGTAAGTTTGCAATCAAATACATCTAAAGGAAAAGTTGAAGCTCGTGTACGTGTTACATCAACAGCAATTATGCCAGCATATTCAACAGAAAATCTTTCAACAGTACAGAGTGAATGTATCGGGTCTTCAAGTACAGTGGGGTATATCAATGACAATATTGATGACGCAGTTTCTGGAAAAAGAACGGTTGCTGACTGTTTAAGAAGTTATGGTATTCCTGTGAATACTCAAGTTCAAGAAATTGATTTACGTAAACGTGATATTCAAATCACAGCGCCATGATAAGTGGGAGAACGATAATGAAACCAAATAAGTTTGAGCGAAAAGATCGCACCCATATTCATACTGGTGCTGTATTTTCAGTAGTGTTTACGGGGACGTTACTCATTGCATCATCTGTTGTTCAAGCGACAGATTTACAAATTTATGCAAAACCAAGTGCAGGTAAAAAAACCATTGTTATGATGTTGGATACATCAGGATCGATGGGTAACTCAGATACAGGCCAAACAGGCTCACGTTTATACCGCCTACAACAGGGGATGTATGCATTTTTAGGGAGTAATAATCCTATTTTGACCGATGTACGGGTTGGGTTAGGGAATTTTTCTACAGGTGGTGATGGGCAGACAGGTAATATCTTGGTCCCTGCTGCTCCATTAGGTGATGTGAGTACTTTAAATACTGTTGGTTCTCAACGCTATAAGCTAAAACTAGCTGTTCAGAATTTGACTGCAAATAGTTATACGCCTACAGCACATGCATATGCTGAGGCGGCAGCATACTTAATGGGAACCACCACATATTCTGAAACTTCAACTAATTATTCGATTGATAAATATACGAAATTAATGCAGCGTTCTTATACTACGACTCGAACAAGTCGTAATCCTAATCGCTATACTTATGATTATACTTATTACTCGTATACCTGTGCTGCATGGAATGCAACAAATTTCACAAATGGTACCCAAACATGTAGTAACTGGGGGAACCCAACGGTAACAACGGGGCAGGCTACAAACCAGACTTCAAATACTAATCCGACATGGGTGAATCAGCCTGGCAATCCATCAGGAGTCACATGGGTTAGTCAATCAAATGATAATTTTTATTATGGAATTACGGAGACCCAACAAGCTGTAACTTATGACCCTAATAGTGGTATGCCGCGTTCAAAAGCTAACGATACAATATCTAATCCAGATATTGTAGTCGATCGTACAGCTTCAAATGTGAATGCACAGTATAAATCACCTTTGCCCGCTGTAGCAGACAGAGTCTCTTGTGATGGGCAGGGGGTTTATGTCTTATCGGACGGTGCCGCTAACAATACTTCAACAAGTGAAGCAACAAAAATTATGTCTACTGCATTAGGTAGCACCTATGGAGCAAATTTTAGTTGTTCGGGTGGCTTAACTGGTGGGGGAACTGATTCTGGTTGGGACTGTATGGGGGAATTTGCCAAAAAACTCTTTAATGCATCTACCAATCCAGCAGGTGTTTCTATCCAAACGGCATTTGTGGGTTTTGGTAATGAAATGAATAGTTTGAGCCAGTCTTACGTGCAGAATGCATGTAAGTTAAGTTCACGTTCGCAGGCAGATAGAGCGGGTGATGATGCATGTTCGCCAGGTCAGGGTACATATTCAGTCACCTATCCTGGTTATGGTAATGGTGGATTCTTTACAACACAAAGTTCGACAGGGGTAACTGATAGTGTTGTTGCCTTTATTAATAACTTGGGTGCTGCACCTTTGGAACCATTAACTACGGGTGCGATTTCAGTGCCTGTGGATAGTTTGAATCCAAATGGTTTGCAACCTTATGGTTATTTGCGTGCTCTAGAGCCAAACCCACAGAGTAATAAAGTTATTTGGGCTGGGAACTTAAAGAAATATCAAGTTTTACTTTCAGGTACTAACGCAGGTGCTTTTGCTGCAGCGAATGGAACAACCTTGGTTTATAATACGGATGGTGGTTTCCAAACTAACACCAAAGACCTTTGGAACAGTGCAAGTGTTTATCAGAACCAAAGTTATGATGACGGTGGCGTTATTACTCTAGGTGGTGCATATTCTAAAGTTCCAATGCCGATTTTAGGTCAAACGCAAAATTTAACTGCTACCCCAAAACAATATGCATATACAGCTAATGAGAATCGCTTACGTCGATTGTATACGGATGTATCTGCAACTGGAGGAGCAACGTTAACAAATGCTGCAAATGGCGCAGACTTACTCAGTATTCCAAGTGGAACCTTACCTACTTCAAATATTACGACTTATATTTTGAGTCAATTTGGTACTCAAACGACACTTCAAAATTTTCCATTATTGGCAAAGCAAAAACTGTTGAACTATTTAGGCTACAGTGTTCCTTTAGATGAAACGGCTACAGCTTTACCTGCCACCTTAACTACTCCAAATTCACCATATTTAGCAATGGGTGCAAGTATCCACTCATTTCCTGTTCAGTTGACTTACTCAGGTACATTAGATAGTGCTGGTGAATTAACTAGTACCCGTAGCCAATCTGTATTGTATGGAACAATGGATGGTGGTTTGCATTTGGTCGATGGTGATACAGGTGTCGAGCAAATGGTCTTTGTTCCTGCGGAATTATTGCGCGGTACAGTATCATCCAAAGCATTGGTAAAAGGGCAAGATGACACTAATGCACCTGTAAATGGTGTGGATGGTGCGTGGGTGGCAGATGCTGCTTATAAAACTCAAAAAGCTGCATCATCTTCAGAAAGTAGTATGGTTAAAGCACGCCAAATGAATATTTATGGCGGGTTACGCATGGGTGGAAGCAGCTATTATGGTTTAGATGTGTTGACCCCTACGAGTCCGAAGTTGTTGTTTAGAGTTGGTCCTGATATCTCTAATTACAGTCGAATGGGACAATCTTGGTCTAAACCAGTATTGGCAAATATTCGTTATAACGGCGCAATTCGTCGCGTTATGATTGTTGGTGGGGGCTATGATCAATGTTATGAAAACCCTAGCTTCCGTTTAGGAGCAACTGTTGCAACAACAGATTATCCCGATACCACTTGTAATAATAAGTCAGCTGCTCAAGGAAATGCAGTTTATATTATTGATGCAAAAACAGGTGAACGTATCTGGTGGGCAAGTTCCACTGGTGCAGACACAAATAATGCCAATATGACGCACAGTGTGGTAAGCCGCATCAGTGCACTGGATCGTGATGCAGATGGCCTGATTGATCATCTTTATTTCGGTGATTTAGGTGGGCAAGTCTTTCGTGCTGACTTAAATAATAGCCAAACTTTATCCGGGTCAACTTACAGTGCATTTGGTGTGCGTGTTGCCCGTTTAGCCAATCTTGCGACGGATGGGACGACTGGTGCAGCATTGACTTTAGGTAAAAATCCACGTTTTTATGAGGCACCAACCGTAACGATTCATGATCAAGGGGCGACCACATTTATTCTTGTTGGTTTGGCATCAGGTAACCGAAGCACACCACTTGATGTTTATCCGAGTGTAGGTCGTGATGGTATGTTACCAACCACAGCCTTGACTGATCGGTTGGTCAATAACGTATATGGTATTATTGATCGTGACTTTATTAAGCGTAATTTAATTACAGGTTCTCCAACCTTAGAGTCTCAAAATAAGACCCTCGCGAATTTACAAAAAAATCCACAATTATTATCAGGTGTTGTTGCATCTACCTTTATTGGTACAAGTGCAAGTAAAGATGGTTGGTATCGTTCACTTTCAAGTAATGGAGCTGGTACAGAGCGTGCTGGAGGAAGCTTCCGTGTACTAGGTGGAATGAAGGCTTTTGAAGAACCAATGGCGATTACAGGGAATTTACTTGTTCCAGTATATGACCCGCAAGGTACGGGTATTGCACCACAAAATCCATGTTTACCACGTGTGGTGGGTGAAACAGACCGTCAAAAGTATTGCTTACCATTTGGTGCATGTTTGACTACGAGCGGTGCCGTTGATATTACTCGAGAAGGTGGGACAGGATTTGTTACAAAAACGACAGGATGCCCTGCTGGTGTGGCTGAGTGTAATGATAATCCGATTGGTTCAGGTATCCGTGGTATTGCCTTGGTGCCAACAGGTTCGGGTACAGGTGGAACGGATTGTGAATCGACCATTAGTACCAGTCAGGGTAGTGTTGGTAAGTGGGAATGCCGTCGAATTGTTAACCCAACACGGTGGTATGAAAAATGGGCACAATAAATAAATATAGGTTCCCTAAATTACATTCCATTTGGGGTTGTCGTCTAGGGCGGGGACAACAAGGTTTTACCTTAATTGAATTAATGATTGTTGTTGTGATCGTGGCAATTTTTGCTGCGATTGCAATACCAAGCTATTTGAATTATGTACGCCGTGCAGATGCTGCATTAGCTCAACAAGAGTTGCAAAAAATAGCGGAACAATTAGAGAGACATAAGTCTCGTAACTTTTCGTATAGAGGTTTTGACCCCAATTTTGTTTATGGGGTTACAGGTGCAATGACTTCAGTCACATTACCTCGAGGGGCAACTGGTTCAGGCATCAAATATACCATTACCATTCGCGATGGAGATGATACGACCAAGTTATTAACTGATACGACCGCTTCGCCAGCAATTAGAGCACGGCGTTGGGCAATGATTGCTGAAACCAGTGATGCAAAGAACTTTAATTTTTTGATGACCAGTTCTGGTTTACGTTGCAAAAATAAAACAAGAGCAAATGTAACATATTCCGATTGTGGGACATCTGCAACAGGGAGCGAAAGTTGGTAATGAAAGGCTTTACACTTATCGAGTTAATGATTGTCGTTACAATCATCGGAATTCTCGCAGCAATCGCTTACCCATCTTATATAGGTTACAAGGTGCGTGTGCAGAGAGCAGATGCACAAGCTGAAATGTTACAAATTGCACGTACTTTGGCGAGTTATAAGCTCGCCAACAGTAATTTTGCGGGAAGAACATTGTCAAATGTATATAGTGCGACTCAAACCCCTGACGGGATGTATGACTTAACGATCACTGATAGAAATAATGTTGCACTAACCAGTAGTTCCGCTGATACGAATAGTTGGTTGTTGATAGCAACCCCTAAATCAGGCACGGCTCAAGACGGAAATGGGATTATTTGTTTAAATGACCAAGGGCAAAAATATTGGGCAAAGGCTGCGACTACATGTGCACTGTCAGCAGGCTCAACGTGGGATGGTCGCTAGCAGCTAAATTCAAAACTGTGGATAAATCATTTTTTAACCTTTCCCTATTGCAGAATTTAGCGTAGAATATTGCCCTCTATGAAAGGGGTTTGAAGTGTATCGATGGTCGGTACAGGGATAATCCGTAAAAACTATAAGGTTGTATCATGGTAGTTATTCGTCTTGCACGCGGTGGTGCTAAAAAACGTCCGTTTTATCAAATCATTGTGACTGATAGTCGTAATGCACGTGACGGTCGTTTCATCGAACGTATTGGTTTCTTCAACCCGACAGCTCAAGGTAAAGCAGAAAAACTTCGTTTAGATGCTGACCGTTTTGCTCATTGGGTAGCACAAGGTGCTCAACCTTCTGATCGTGTTGCTTCTTTAGCTGCTCAAGCTAAGAAAGCTACAGCTACTGCATAATTTTAGATTAAGTAGTAGGTAGCCCATGACACCAACACAGAATGTTCCCGAAGATCGTATTCAGATTGGACAGTTACGTTCAGCATATGGATTAAATGGGTGGCTCTGGGTCTATTCCAATACAGAACCTATGAGCAACATATTTGACTACCTGCCTTGGTACATTGAGACCAAAGCAGGTTGGCAAGTTGTCGATGTAAAACGTTGGAAACCACATGGCAAAGGTTTGGTTGTTTGGCTGAAGGGTGTGAGTGATCGCACAGCAGCAGATAATCTGGTCGGTGCAAATGTCTGGATCTCAAAATCTCAACTGCCTCAAGCAGGCGTGGACGAGTATTATTGGTCGGATTTAAAAGGCTTAACTGTGTTAGGTCTGAATGATGAAGAGCAAGAAGTGAATCTCGGTCAAATCCATGAACTGTTCGAAACAGGCGCTAATGATGTGATGGTGGTTCGCGCAACTGCTGAAAGCATCGATAGTGAAGAGCGTATGATTCCATGGCATAAAGATGTGATACAACGCGTTGATCTCGAAGCTGGTCGTATCTACGTAAATTGGGGCGTAGATTATTAATCCTGTTTAGGATTCACACAGCAGGAAAATAGAGGAGTCTGCGGTGTTTTTTGCAGTCATTACGCTTTTTCCTGAAATGTTTGAAGCGATTACAGCCTACGGTATTAGCGGGCGCGCAGCAAAGCGTGACATTATACAAGTCCATTGTATTAATCCACGTGAATTTGCTGAGGGCAACTACAAACGAGTGGATGAACGTCCCTTTGGTGGTGGTCCAGGTATGGTGATGATGGCGGAGCCTCTGGCAAAAGCCATTCAACGTGCCAAACAGCTTGCAGAGCAAGCGGGCGCAGTTCATGTTCCTGTGGTGTATATGTCACCGCAAGGAAAAACCTTAAATGAGCCTGCGGTACAACAGTTTGTCGATTATGATGGGTTGATTGTATTATGTGGGCGCTATGAAGGGGTTGATGAGCGTTTGATCCAAAAATATGTTGATCAGGAATGGTCCATAGGGGATTACGTTTTATCGGGTGGAGAGCTTCCTGCGATGGTGTTGTTGGACAGTATTATTCGACGTTTGCCGAATACCATGTCTGATGAACAATCGGCTGTGCAAGATTCTTTTGTGGACGGTCTTTTAGATTGCCCACAATATACCAAGCCAGACCATTTTGAAGGTTTGGATGTGCCCGATATATTGAAGTCGGGACATCATGCCAATATTGAAAAATGGCGATTTTTGCAGCGTTATCAGCGTACTCTTGAACGCCGACCTGAGTTGGTGGAAAAGGTAGAGTTGACCAAGCAGCAAAAAAAATGGCTGAAAGATTTATAAGGCAGATAACTTCAAGTTATTTTCCGAACCCAATACTTGAACGGTTGTGTTGAAGTGTTGTTTATTAGGCTCTTTATGTCTTGAAGCGGTCAAGTATAAAGGGAAAGTCAATCGGGTCTATGCGATTTTAGCCTCTATACCCAGTGGATATCAGACCTCTTCTGACCCACACATATTGGAGATACCCCATGAGCGGTAAGCATCCTTTAGTACAAGCTGTTGAAAATGCACAGCTTAAACAAGACATCCCAGCTTTTGCACCAGGTGATACTGTTATCGTTCAGGTAAAAGTAAAAGAAGGTGATCGCGAGCGTCTTCAAGCATTTGAAGGTGTTGTTATTGCGAAGAAAAACCGTGGCTTGAACTCTGCGTTCACAGTACGTAAAATTTCTAGCGGTGTTGGTGTTGAGCGTGTTTTCCAAACTCACTCTCCAGTTGTTGCTAAAATCGAAGTGAAACGTCGTGGTGACGTTCGTCGTGCTAAACTTTACTACCTACGTGAATTGTCTGGTAAAGCTGCACGTATTCGTGAAAAATTACCAGCTCGTAAAGTTAAAGCTTAATTTTAAGTTTTTACACGAGTTAAAAAATGCGCCAAATGGCGCATTTTTTTATGCTTGATGATTAAAGCCCTTGCAGTTTTAAGCGGTTGGCATGTTGACGATAGACATCGACTGGATCTGGCGAGAATACTGAGCGCAAAGCAAAGAATTGATTAATGACATCTAAATGGTTCCAGTTGTAATTGTCTCGAATGGTCTTACCATATTTTGCGCTACAACGTGAAACCAAACCATCATTGTCATTTGGTGCTTGCATCAATAAACCTGTAGCTGCCAATAATGAATCTGGATCAAGGATATTGGTTAAAGTAGAATTGCCCGAAAACGAATAGAAGTAAATTCCATTTTCTGTTGCAACACCTTCACCACAACTTGTTTGGGGCATACCCAGTGCATACTTTTGTGCAAATGCTTTTGAGCCTGCCTGACTTAAGCTTTTTCCTGCAGCAAGAGCGTCATGTGGGAGGGCGTTGGGGTCTTGCTGTTGTGCCCATACAATCGCTTTAGAGCCAAAGTTAATCAGGCCAACCAAGGGTTGTTCTAGCGGTGTACCTTGAGCAGAAATAATCAGATCTGCGACAGGTGAGCCCTTTAATGGACTTGAAATTGCAGTTGCAGAAGCGACTTTAGATGGGGCAACATTCGAAACATAAGCAATACTATGCCCGCCGTGACTATGTCCCAGTAAATTGACTTTGCTTGCACCTGTAATGGCTAAAATTTCATCGACTTGTTGTAGCAGTTGTTCACCGCGAACTTCCGAGCTATTAAAGGGTGAAACGCGTGTTGCCCATGCATTGGCACCATTGCGTGCTAAATCAGGCAAAATTTGATACCAATAATCCACACCCAGTTCATCTGTGCCTGCACGAATCCATCCGCCCATCCCATGTGCAAAGACCAATGGATATTTGGTTTTTGCATAGTTTGAGGTGACGTAATTAGCTTGAATTTGTGATGCACTGGCTTGGGTTTGGGTGGTGCTTAGTACACAGGTTGATAGCAGTCCAGCTATCAAGAGTCCATATTTCATTGATCTTCCTCTATTTTAATTTTTCTATCGACAAAAATAATTGTCAAAATGAGTATAAAGTTGGAGTGAGGATTGGGCGGATAAATCCGATTAAATTAAATGCAATTTGTAACTTTATAATTCTAAAGAAATCCCGCTAAGTCATGTGCTCAGCGGGAGTGTCTGTATTAAAGACCTTGAAGTTTCAAGCGGTTGGCATGTTGACGATAAACATCGACGGGATCTGGGCTGAACAATCCTCTTAATCCTAAAACTTGGTTCACCTCATCTAGGTGATTCCAATCGTAATTATCACGAATGACTTTTCCGAAATGGGTGCTGCAACGCGCAACCAATCCATCATTGTCGGTACTGAGATAGGAGATGGGAGCCAGTAGTGAAATGGCACTGTCTGCAACATCAATGACGTTGGTCACTTGAGAGGTTCCAGTCCAAGAATAATAATAGGTCCCATTGTTGGAGCTGGCTCCACTTTTACTACAGTCCGATGCTAAGGCTGTGGTTGGGTATTTTTGATTAAAGATTTGAGAGCCTTTTTCGCTGATCGAGGTTAGAGAGGCTTTAAGATCACTTTGCAGCGATGGGTTCCCTTCTGCAAAGGTAATGAGTGGTCCAATAATATAATCTGTGGCGATGCTTAAGAGCTGTGAACCCGTTTGGTTTGCAAGTAAATCATCTGCGACTTTGGAACCTCTAAATGTAGCACCCACCCCAGTTAGGGAAGCGACATATTGAGGTTTGACTGCTTCGACATAGCGAATGGTCGGCCCGCCATGGCTATGTCCTATTAAATTCACTTTGGATTTACCAGTAATGGCCATCACTTCTTCGACTTGCTGTAACAGTTGTTCACCACGGACTTCGGTCGATTCTAAAGGTGAGATTTGTGCAGCAAAAGTGGTTGCACCATTACGTGCCAGATCGGGCAGAATTTGATACCAATAATCCAAGCCGAATTCAGCGACGCCAACGCGACTAAAGCCAAACATTCCATGAGTGAACAATAATGGATATTTGGTTTTGGCATAGGTACTTTGGGCAGTATTCGTCACGCTTAGGACACCAGCAGATACAGTTTGAGTGCCAAGCCCGATACATGCGGCTAAACCGAGCAGTGAAAGACTATGTGCTATATTTTTCGTTTTATACATATTTTCATCCTGAAAAAAGTGTGTGATGCAGCATTATTCCGCGAACGGGAGCTTTCCTCCTGAGTCATGGGTGGTTTCAAAGGTTCCAAGTCGAAGTTGTTCTTGTGGATTTTTAAATTGTTGCTGGCGTAATTGAGCAATCGCTTGTTGTTGTGCAGATTCGCTCATCTGGCTCTTTAGAATTTGGTCACGCTGCATTAAGTAATCATTTACACGTGATTTCCATTGGCCTCGGTCTTGATCTAGTTGTTCTAGTCTAGCGGTTGCATCTGCACCGACTAAATTCATACGCATTTGGCGAAGTTCATCAGCAGAACCACCGCGAGCTTTAATATCACTGGCCAATTTGCGTAGATCTTCCAACTTAGACAACTGTTCCAAATTTTCACGCCAATCTTCAGGCAACTGGGCAAATAGTTCTTTTAGTTTTTGTGCCTTTTGAACTTCATTTAGAGATGAATCTGCCATGATTGACATGCGGTCTAAGGTATATTCATGGTAGGTATTTTCTGCACCAAATAATCCCTCAATTTCAGTAGGGGAAAAAAATTGTGTGCGTAAGTTTTTCATCAATGTAAAAACTTTTCGATAGTACTCAGGGTCTTGTTTGTCTAAGTTGGGTTCTTTTAAGTTGCCTAACTGAATACGGTAATCAATATAGCGATTCCACAAATCAATAATTTGGCTTAACGCAGGTTCTTTGTAGCCTTTTTGCATGTAGTGCGTAAAATCTTGCTTAATCTGGTCAATCTTTTTTTCACCATATTGGGTAATGAAATATTCAAAGCAATTGCGTGTTTGCTCATTCACGATTAAATGCTGGCTTTGGTCTAAACTAAGCTGACAATTCACTTCGGTATCTTGTTGGCTTGTGCTGACAAAAGGCTGTGTGGAGTCAGGCGATAATGCTGTATTCCCAGCAAGAGCCGATGTTGAATTCGACGGCGCATTTGCGAGTGAAAGGGCTGTGGTATTGGAGCCTGTGGTTGCACTCGGCGCAAGCCACACTAAAAAGCCGATTAGAATAACCAGTACAACGGCGAGTATCAGCCATAATTTCTTTTTTTGCATATCCTATGCCTAATATCCATTTTTAATTTTTATGCAGTTCATTCGCTGAACTTGTTTTATTGTGCAATGCAAACGCAAATAAACAACAGAAAAGTTGTAAAACTAGATGAGCGGTTGTTAGTATTGCGGCAGTTGAAATACGTGTTCTGAGTTATGAAATCATCTGCTGCAAAAATCCAGCGCCGCGCGGTTCATGGGGTGTTTTTGTTAAATAAACCCTTGGGTATTAGTTCAAATGCGGCATTACAAAAAGTGCGCTGGTTATTGAGGGCAGAGAAAGCAGGACATACGGGTGCTTTGGATCCTCTGGCATCTGGTTTATTACCCATTTGCTTTGGTGAAGCTACAAAGTTCTCGCATTTCTTATTAGATTCAACCAAGCGTTATCAAACCACGATCCAGCTTGGCCACAGCACAACGACGGGTGATGTGGAAGGGGAGATACTGCTCGAACAAGCGGTGCCAGAACTGACAGAAGTTAAAATTCAGCAGGTATTGAATCAGTTTGTTGGAGAAATTCAGCAAATTCCACCGATGTATTCTGCCCTCAAAAAGCAGGGGCGCCCACTATACGAATTGGCGCGTAAAGGCATTGAAGTGGAACGTGAAGCACGGCCTATTACAATTGAGGCGATTCAGCTCCTTTCCTTTACTGAAAACAGCATTACTTTAGATGTGACTTGCTCTAAAGGCACCTATATTCGTGTGCTGGGGGAAGATATTGCCAAAGCTTTAGGGACGCAAGGGCATTTGACGTATTTGCACCGTATTCAGACGGGTCACTTTGAGCTGATTCCAAGTTATACGATTGAATATTTAGAAGGCTTAACGGAACAAGAGCGCGAAGCGCTGTTATTGCCTGTGTATGCACCTGTTCAGCATTTTACTCAAATTCAAGTTCCTGAAGGTCGGGCAGACTATTTTAGTCGCGGTATGGAAAGTAATATTGAGCATGCTGCCGAAGCACAAGTGTTGGTTTTTGATGGTGAAAAGTGTTTAGGCTTGGCCGAAATTAATGATCGAAAGCGTTTAATTCCTAAACGTGTTTTGAATCTGTAGGAGGCTCAATACGATGGAACTTGATCTTATTCTGAGTTTGGTCTTCTTTGCTTTTTGTGCAGGAGCAATTGATGCTGCAGTAGGTGGGGGTGGACTCATTCAAATCCCTGCCATTATGGGGGCAATGCCACAGTTGGCGCCTGCCACAGTTTTTGGCACCAATAAACTTTCTTCTATTTTTGGTACGGCATCTGCGGCGTTTTCATTTATGCGCCGTGTATCATTGTCGTGGAAATTGCTGTTGGTGATAGGGGTGGGGGCTTTTATTAGTTCCTACTTGGGAGCCGCCTGTGTTTCCATGATTCCCACCCAAGTATTGAAACCCTTTGTGCTGTGTATGTTGATTATTATCGCAATTTACACATTCATGAAGAAACAATTTGGTCAGGTACATTTTCAACAGGAAATCACCACTAAAATACTGGTACTTGCAGCGGTCGGCAGTGTCTTGATTGGCTTTTATGATGGTATTTTTGGACCAGGCACGGGTAGTTTCTTTATTTTCTATTTTATTCGCTACTTAAAAGTCGATTTTCTTCATGCTTCGGCGCTCTCTAAAATTGCCAATTTCATGACCAATTTTGCTGCATTGAGTTTTTTTGTGCCCGCAGGTCATGTGTTATTTGGCATTGGTTTAACCATGGCCGTTGCCAATATTGCAGGTTCTTTGGTTGGGGTTAAACTCGCTTTAAAATATGGCAGTGGTTTTATTCGCATCATCTTTTTAATATTAGTGTCTATTTTAATTGTCCGTCTAAGTTATCAAATTTTCTTCACAGCTTGATGGTTCAGCTGATGCAAAATTGCATCAGCTGCTTAAATTCAATTTCTAAGCTTACCCTTGCCTCAGCAAGGGTTTTTTATTTATAAAAGCGTAGATTGGTAATGAGTCGTGTTTCTTCGGAGGCAGGGTATTTTTGTTCCATCAATAATTTGAGGATGGCTTTTTTGCCTTCCTCTTTATAGTGTGGGCAATAGGATGCTGTAACACTCAGTTCATCCAGCGCTCGCCATGTGTAGACACTGTCATCGACAAATAAAATGTCATTTGGTCGTTTGATCTGGCAAGCTTGTAAGGCAAATTGGCACGCTGTTTCAAATTGCTTCTGTTCTCGATAAAAGCGTGCCAATTCATAGAGGGATTCAGCACGTTGTGGACGGCTGACCCAAGCTTGCAAATAAGCGTTGCGAATGTCAGTTGTCGGTTTCTTGAGTTTTTCCATGAATTTTGCTGCACGAAATTGTGCTGTCCAGCGTTCTTCTTCCCATCCTCCTGCATCGGCGCGTATTTGATAGGCTTGCAGGGCTTGTTCGGGTAAATTTGCATCTTGATAACTTTGTGCTAAATAAAATTTATATCGGAGATTGTTAGGTTCATCTTTGATCCCTTGTTTTAGAATTTCAATATCTTTGAGATAAGTTGTGGGATCATGCCCTCTGGCACCATCATGCTGCACAAAAACATGAAGACCTTTGAGTAGCTGCCATTGATGTGATTCTGGTGAGTTTAAATATTCGTGTAAAACACCTTCCCATTTCCAGGGTACTTGAGTTGAAACAAGCGAATTTAATTGGTAGCGGGTATTTCCGTAAATATATTCAAAATAATACGCTAAGCCCGATAAAGTGCCCCATTGAAATTCAGGATATACCATGAGAGTTTGGTCGGCATCAATAAACATCAGGTAATCGGCATGTGGCAGGGACGGATCTTGTGCCAGTTGTAGGGCTTCAGTACGATTGAAACCAAAATTCTGCCAAGGGCGCTCAAATAGTTTGCCTGGCAGATCTTGCATAAAGTCTTGAATCAGTTGTTGTGTACCATCTGTTGATCCTGTATCGACAATCACCCAAGAATGAATCCACGGTTTGACCGATTTTAAACATCGTAAAATCACAGCAGATTCGTTTTTAACAATCATGTTGAGGCGAATATGTGGTTGCATTGTTGTTCTTATGTTCCTTTTAATTCTTTTGATTATAGTAGTTTTTCATCACATTGAATTCAAGGGCCTTCCCGTAAGCGTTATTTTAGTTGAGGGCACTTGGCTAGATGGAATTTTGCCGTGTAAAGAACAGTTGCAGATATTAAAAGTCAGCAACTGTTTTTGATGGGTTAAATTAGGGTTTTAAGAGGTCGATGCTTCTATATCAGATTTAGGTGCAGTGCGACTGGCACGATAGGTGACACCAACCGAAGCGGTCATAATGCAGATCAGGGCCAAAGTTTGCCAAAGGGTAATATGTTCTTTTAATAACAGCATACCGGCAATCGCTGCTAAAGCAGGAGATAAGCTAGACAGTGTGCCATAACTGAGTTTACTCAGACGTTTGAGTGCCATTAAATCAAGTGTATAAGGAATTGCAGTGGCTAGGAGGGCAATCATTAAGGCTTGTGGCCAGTATTGAAATTGCAACATCGCTTCAGGATTACGGATACTGTTAATGGGTAATAAAATGAGGGTCGACAGTACGATGGCGATACTCAACGCGTGCATCCCCATATTCTGGCGTGCAACTCTTTGACCAAAATAAATATAAAATGCCCAACAAATACCTGCACCTAATGCACATGCAGCACCAATATAAGAGAAATTGTGGGCGTGTGCATCTTGCCAAGGCACCATTAGGGCAATCCCTACAATTGCGAGTCCGACCCAAATATAATCGCTTTTGTGTTTAATCGAGAGCAGCGCTAAGGTCAGGGGTCCTAAAAACTCTAATCCAACAGCAATGCCTTGGGGTAACTTGCCTAAAGAAGCATAGAACAAAACATTCATGACGCAGACTGCGGCGCTGTAAAATAATAAGTCTCGCCATTTTAAATGAGGTAGACGCTGGATGATTTTCCATGAACGGAACATCAATACCACCAAAATAGACGCAAAGCTAAGCCGTAAAGTCACCACAGTAAAAGGGTCTAATGCTTGCATGAGCTGCTTGGCAAATGAGGCGCTGACTTGATATGCCAACATGGATAACACCATGAAAAATACGGCACTCAGTTGACTGTTTGGCATATCAGTTGTGGTCTCCATGACAAAGAAAGCAAAAGAAGAGTGGGGGAAGTCAAAATATGGTTATGATGAATCGTTTAGCGAATCATCTTGATTCACTGGATGATTCTAAGTTGGCTTCGGTACGGCGTTTGGCTTGTTGTGTGGTATAGGTACAGCCAATCGAAGCAGTAATAATGGTGCCAAGTGCTAACCACTGTGTCCAAAGCAATTGCTCATTTAAGAACACAAAGCCAGACAGTGCTGCAATCGCAGGTTCAAGGCTCATTAAGGTTCCAAAACTTAAGGCAGTCAAATTACGTAAAGCAATCATTTCTAAAGTAAAAGGTAAAGCACTTGCCAGAACAGCTAAACCGATAAAATAGAATAAATTAGGAGGCTGGAAAACATGACTGGTCATGCCTGAAAATAAGGCGACGGGTAGTAAGCACAGCATGCCGACAAACATGCCCAAACACACCGTATGATTGCCTGAAATACCCGAAGGACGTTGCCCCGCAATAATATAAACCGCCCAACATGCCCCTGCGCCAATCGCGAAGGCAATGCCTATTAAATCGAGCGATTGTGTGGCTTGGTCAAAAGGAAACAGCAAGACTAAACCTAAAATTGCCATGCTGACCCAAAGTAAATCGTATTTTTGCCGTGCATAGTACAAGGCGACGCTTAAGGGGCCAATAAACTCAAACGAGACGGCAATACCCAGCGGGAGTCGTTCAATCGATAAGTAAAATAGTCCGTTCATGCCTGCCAGTGCAATGCCATAACTTAAAATAGAAGACCAACGCACGCTTTTAAAATTAATTTTCCAGATTTGAAAAATAATTGCCAGAATCAGCGCACCGAGCAGCATACGCATAGCAGAAACCGTTAAAACTGGAAATTGCTGAAATAGAATTTTGGCCAATGAACCACTACTTTGCACACAGAGCATGGCAATAAATAGCAGGAACACTGCTTGTAAATAAGAGGGTTTTTTTAAGTTCAGCATGGTCTAGTGCGTTATATTTTATATCGGTTGGTCAATTTGTGTATTTTTTTCAATCATAACACTGTGCAGGTGAAATAGCTTGTAGCGGATGAACTAAATCAATGCTGTGTAATAGATGCAGATTAAAACTAGAAGCTGAATTGAAACAAAACCGATCTATTCCCCATAGGCAATAGATCGGTTTTGAGCTGTGAAATGCTTTTTATTGACCCAATTAAGCGGAGGATGGATCAATAAAAAACCACAGACACAAGTCTGTGGTTTTTCACATCGAATAACTTAGAACAATACGCGAACGCGGATTGTACCTTCAACGTCTTGTAATGTATCAAGTGCTTCTTGAGATGCAGTTGCATCAACATCCATAACTAAATAGCCGACATCACCTTTGGTCATTAAAGACTGACCAGAGATGTTGATGCCATGTTCAGCAAACAAGTTGTTGATTTTTGAAAGTACGCCAGGCACATTCTTGTGAATGTGAAGTAGACGGTGTTTAC
Organism: Acinetobacter sp. ANC 4910; assembly: GCF_004331035.1. GTDB lineage: Bacteria > Pseudomonadota > Gammaproteobacteria > Pseudomonadales > Moraxellaceae > Acinetobacter. The sequence goes on along the minus strand of NZ_SJNT01000008.1, from coordinate 86,513 downwards.
CTTCAGTTAATGGCAATGCAATTTCTGGGAAGTTTACAGCAGAGAGGGTCATCCCCTTGTCTGAGTAAGAAACGAATTTCTCAGCGACTTCTAAACCAATGTTTGCTTGCGCTTCCATAGTCGAACCACCCACGTGCGGGGTTAAAATCACGTTTGGAATGTTGCGTAGTGGAGAAACAAATTCTTCACCATTGGCTTTTGGTTCTTTCGGGAATACGTCAACCGCAGCACCCGCAACATGACCTGATTTTAAGGCATCTGCTAAGTCTTCGATGATGACACATGTACCACGTGCAGCATTGATGAAGATAGAACCTTCTTTCATTTGTGCAAATTGGTCTTTACCAAAGAAGTTACGTGTAGACGGAACATCTGGTACGTGTAAAGAAACCACGTCAGCGTTGGCAAGAAGTTCAGCCATACTGCCGACTTGACGTGCGTTACCTAAAGGTAATTTAGTGACTGCGTCAAAATAGATGACTTTCATCCCCATGCTTTCAGCTAAAACTGAAAGTTGAGAACCGATTGAACCATAACCCACGATACCTAAAGTTTTACCGCGTGTTTCAAACGAACCTACAGCAGATTTGTTCCAACCGCCCGCATGTGTATCTGTTGATTTTTCAGGTACACGACGAAGAAGAAGAATAGCTTCTGCAAGTACAAGTTCAGCTACTGAACGTGTATTTGAATATGGTGCGTTAAAAACTGGAATACCACGAACCATCGCAGCATTTAAGTTCACTTGGTTGGTCCCAATACAGAAACAGCCCACAGCAATCAATTTGTTTGCTGCTTCAAAAATTTCTTCAGTCAATTGAGTACGGGAACGAATACCAATGAAGTGTGCATCTTTGATCGCTTCTTTCAACGCTTCACCCTCAAGCGCAGTTTTACGATAATCGATGTTGGTGTATCCAGCAGCATTTAAAGTGTCGACTGCGTTTTGGTGAACGCCTTCTAACAACAAGAAACGAATTTTATCTTTAGGCAGGGAAAGATGTTGGCTCATTACGGCTCCGCTACAAAGGCCAAATTTGGTCGCGGTATCATAACATAGGACTTGGGCCGATATACATTTCCTTTATGACCCAGCGATCAGGTATTTTGGCGAAATATACGTCACAACCTGTCGTTGTTGGTCTAACTAAGCCTGTAATTTACAAGGTAACCTTGTTAAAACGCGATTTTCTGCGGGTTTTATCGAAAAATGGCATATAATAATGCTCCGTGAAAAAATACGGTGCAGATGGACTGTCCGTTACTTCACGTGCTGTCTAGTTATTGTTCCTTTGTTACCGCTGTTTCAGCTGAATAATGCATTAGATTCGACACCACTTGTTTACTTCATTGCAAGGTCTGAAAACGATGAATGCTCCAGTCGCTTTAACCCCAGAGTTGTTGACCCAATTGATCGAAATTGTTGGCGAAAACCGTATTAAAACGGATACCGATAGCCTGCAAAATTGGGGTCGGGATTATACTAAACACTTTGATCCAAACCCATCTGTGATCGTTTTCCCTGCAACGACTGAACAAGTTCAAGCCATTGTTAAGCTTGCGAACCAATACAATGTTGCGGTAACCCCATCGGGTGGTCGTACCGGTTTATCTGCGGGTGCAGTGGCAGCCAATGGTGAAATTGTGGTGAGCATGGACAAAATGAACCAGATTCTGGAATTTTTCCCTGCTGACCGTATGGTGCGCGTACAAGCGGGTGTGGTCACTGAACAATTACAGCGTTATGCCCAAGAACAAGGCATGTACTACCCAGTAGATTTTGCTTCTGCGGGTTCTTCACAAATTGGCGGTAATATTGGCACCAATGCGGGTGGCATTAAGGTCATTAAATATGGCATGACGCGTAACTGGGTGTTGGGTTTAACCGTAGTGACGGGTAAAGGCGACATTTTGCGTTTAAACAAAGGCATGATTAAAAATGCTACAGGTTATGCGCTACAACATTTATTTATTGGTGGTGAAGGTACTTTAGGTTTAGTCACTGAAGCTGAAATTAAATTAGAGCGTCAACCGCAAGACCTGCAAGTGATGGTGTTGGGTGTGCCTGATTTTAATGCGGTGATGCCTGTACTACATGCCTTCCAAGCTAAAATTGACCTCACTGCATTTGAATTCTTTGGTGAATTGGCAATGCAGAAAGTACTGGATCATGGTCACGTGCAACGTCCATTTGAAACACAATGTCCATTCTATGTATTACTTGAATTTGAAGCGCCATTTGAGCCAATTATGGACAAGGCGATGGAAATTTTTGAGCATTGCATGGAACAAGGTTGGGTGCTAGATGGCGTGTTGAGCCAAAGCCTTGAGCAAGTCGAAAGCTTATGGCGTTTACGTGAAGATATTTCTGAGTCGATTGCGCCATTTACCCCATACAAAAATGACATTTCAGTTTTGATTACCCATGTGCCTGCCTTTATTCAAGAAATTGACAGCATTGTGTCAGAAAACTATCCAGACTTTGAAATCTGCTGGTTTGGTCATATTGGTGACGGTAACTTGCACTTAAACATTCTTAAACCTGCCGATTTAAGCAAAGATGAATTCTTTGCCAAATGTCAGGTGGTGAATAAATACGTATTCGATACTGTGAAAAAATATGACGGTTCTATCTCTGCCGAGCACGGTGTGGGCATGACCAAAAAGCCATATTTGGAGTATTCACGCAGTGCTGAAGAAATTGAATACATGAAAGCCTTGAAAAAAGTTTTCGATCCAAACGGGATTATGAACCCTGGTAAATTATTCGATTTATAAGTTTACATCGAATGAAATACTAAACACCGCAATGGCAACATTGCGGTGTTTTTTATTGCTTGAATAAAAAGGGATACATATCTCTGACCAAGAAAAACAAACGCTACATTGTTGCCATAGAGTTATGTGGATAAGCATTGCATCATAACGGGTATGTAATGATATCTATGGGGAATTTGTCATGTTGCGTTTAGTTTCGGTTTCAGCCTTATGCTTAGGATTATTGGCAGGCTGTGCCACCACACAAAATTTAGTCAATAAGGTCAGCAGTCCAGACACACCTTTGGCGCAAGTATTAAAACAACGTCCTGATTTAGTCAAAGAATTATCTACCGTAGAAATTCGTCAATTTTTTAACAGTGTAGAAGCACCAACGGCTGCACAAGTGAAAGTGACGGAAACAGGCTTAATGGATGATTCTGTTCGTTCGATTCGTACGATTTATAGTTTTAAACATATGGATAATGACTGGAAGTTGATCGAAACTGAAAAGTCATATCAATGTATGCGTGGTAAAAATACCAAGAATTTCCAAACTGCGAAGTGTTCTTAATAAATCTTTGATTTATGGTTGAAAATTAGGCTGTTTTGCTTCATAAAAAGCGTATCAAGTGATGCGCTTTTTTTATTTTGGACTTTATAAAAATGAATATTTTAATTGTGGGGAATGGTTTCGATTTGTCGCATTATTTGCCGACTAAGTATGATCACTTTATGGATGTGATGGGGTCCATTGAGAAAAAGAACACGGGTGAAAAAGCAAAAGATTTATCGATTCATACAGTCGATGAATGGATAATTGAGATTGATAAAAATTTTCATGAAAGAGAAGGGGGATCGCAATTTAATTATCAGATGAGTTTTGATGAGCTGTTTTCGCAAACACTAGACCCTGAATTTATTGAAAAAACCAAAGAGTGTTATTTGACTAATGAGATTGAACTTAGTGCAAAAGATGTTTTAAAGCTTCAATATCGTTTGAAATTAAACTGTTGGTATCAATATTTTAAAAAGCATGTAAATGACATTAAAACATGGATCGATTTTGAACAAAAAATTGAAGAAGTGTTATTAAGTTTTGTAAATGTGATCCCTTTCATTGAGCAAATAAATGGAAAATCAGAATATGCTTTCCCTCTCAGAACGTTTGAGAATACTGTAGGTAAAAGAAATATTTTGGTTTTAGATAGCTTTCATATATTTGAAAATAAGGGAATGCATAAAGGATTCAATACTCAATTTTGTTATGGAAGAAATGACAAAAATGGAATGAATCCATCTTCATTTTTAGAATTTACTTATAAGCAATTAGAAGAATTTATAGAAATCTTTAACCTATATTTGGAAATTATTGTAGGTCAACTCTCCCAAAGCAAAATAATCGATATTCATGCTGAGTGGTCCTATCCTGATAAAATTTTCTCATTTAATTATACCAATACCTACCAACGACTCCATGATTCTGTAGCTGTAGAATACTTACATGGTAGTTGCGGGGAACATCAAAATATTGTTCTGGGTGTTTCTGATTTAGAGAGTGAATCCTTAAAAAAAGTAAAAGCGTATGGATTTACCAAATATCAGCAAAAGCTTTTTAAAGATACTGATTATCTTTTTTTGGATGAATATAAAAATTTTATTGAGAGAAATAAGCGTGTCCTTGAAGAGAATCTTAAATTACTTAGTGCAAATGCATTGAACGAAATTAGAGTGAAAGCTGCTAGGGCTAAGTCAATTTCACAAGAAAGCAGTCTTGATCTAAATTTTTATATCTGGGGGCATTCACTAGATGTATCGGATAAGGATTATATTATAGATATCTTTAGCTTAAATGATGACATAGATCGTAATGTACGCGTAACAGTTTATTATTTTAATAAGCCTGCAAAATTTTCATTATTAAATAATTTATTGGCAATTTTAGGCAAAGATAAAGTTGAGCAATGGATGAAAAATAAGTGGCTACAATTCAAAGAAAATCCTGAAGTTAGATTTATTGAATCTGAGAGCCAACAAATTGCTTAATTAAAATTTCGATCTTTTGCTTAATGTAAAAAATTACAATTCCAAATACCTAAACTGCTAAACTACACCTACTTGACCTAGTGGGTGTACTAGCTTGAGTGATAAAAATCTCACAACTGAAATTACTTAAACTGTCTTAGACACCTTGTGAATACGGTGTATTAAGCCGCTAAAGCTTAGCGCATTCAAAAAAAACGTAATTTAAATAAATCTCTCAGTGCTGGTCATTGGGCTGACGCTTATCTCCCAAAAATAGCTTCCAGTCTAGATCAGACCATAATGATCTGTAGAAAAAATGCAAAAAGTTCAAACAACCCCATTGAACCGTGCCACGCTAATGTTTCCTTTAGCTTTGGTGCTGTTCGAATTTTCCGTCTATATCGGAAATGATTTAGTCCAACCCGCCATGCTAGCCATCACCAAAGAATTTGGTGTCAGCAGCAGTTGGGCACCATCATCCATGTCTTTTTATCTGTTGGGTGGAGCCTGTGTTGCATGGCTCTTAGGTCCCTTATCAGATCGATTAGGGCGGAAAAAAGTATTGTTAACAGGCGTACTGTTTTTTAGCGTCTGTTGTTTACTGATTTTACTCACCCACAATATTGAGCAATTTCTTGCCCTGCGCTTTTTACAAGGCATTGGATTAACCGTGATTTCTGCTGTGGGTTATGCCGCTATTCAGGAAACCTTTGAAGAACGCGATGCCATTAAAGTCATGGCACTGATGGCCAATATTTCCTTACTTGCACCTTTGCTCGGTCCTGTTTTAGGAGCTTTCTTGATTGACCATGTGTCATGGCATTGGGGCTTTATTGGGATTGCATTATTGGCATTTCTAAGTTGGTTTGGTTTAAAAGCCAAAATGCCTGCAACACAACCAGCCGTGGTGAAACAGCCATTACGCTATATTTTTTCAGACTTTAAACGAGTCTATCAAAATCAACGTTTTCTTGGTTTAACCTTGGCATTACCGATGGTGAGTATGCCGTTAATGTTGTGGATTGCACTTTCGCCAGTCATGTTGATAGAAGAGCTGGGACTGAGTAGTTTGCAATATGGTCTGGCGCAATTTCCTGTGCTAGGTGGATTAATCGCAGGCAATCTGGTGTTGATTAAAATTATTGATCGACTGGCTTTGGGCAAAACAGTGATGATGGGTTTACCGATTATGCTGTTGGGTACGTTGCTGATTCTGGCGGGTGTTGTTTGGCGTGATTATTTTCTCATTTGCTTAATTGTCGGTATGACTTTAATTAGCTTTGGAGAAGGCATTAGTTTTTCAGTACTGTATCGTTTTGCTCTGATGTCTTCGGAAGTTTCTAAAGGAACTGTCGCCGCGGCGGTGTCGATGCTATTGATGTTCAGTTTCTTTTTTATTATTGAAGGGGTGCGTATTCTTTATGAACAGTACCATTTACTGGCCTATGGCTTGGCGTGTTTCACTTTAATTGCATTGTGGTTTAGTTTCCCTAGACGCATATTGCAGCAAATCTTATTGGAACGTAAAGCCAAAGGCGAGTTTTAATTCGCTTAAAATTTTTTGTTCAAACAGGCAAATATCTGCCTGTTTGATTCACTTGGATGCTGTGAAAATGGCATTGCTTAAGATTCAAATTTCTTTAATTTGTGATCAAAAACAAAGGGGCCGAAGGGTAAAATTGAGGCGATAAAGCCCAGAATGAACATTTTAATCGACCATTTCTGTTTTTCGCAGACCACAAATAGCACGGCCAAAAATAGAATAAACAGAATGCCATGTCCCATTCCGACGAATTTCACTAAGATTGGATTGCCCCAAATATATTTCAAAGGCATAGCAATAAACAGGAGAAGTAGGAAAGATAAGCCTTCCAGAAAACCAACAATACGTAAGGTTTTAATAGTCATATTCAAAACAATAAAATTGAGAATGAATCTCGATTCTAGCGGAAACGGGTGAATCTTTATACATAAAAAATGGGTGCAATTGATAAAACTTTGCATGCTGTGAGTGGCTGTCCATTATCAATAGGCGTACAAGGTTTTGGGTACTTTGCATAATTTATATTCATTTAATCTCTAATGCCAATAAGCGTTGTTTTAGCCTTAATAATTCAGGTAAGGTTTCGAGTAACAGACTCATTTGCTTGAGTACCAATTGCCAATGTTCAGATAGCTCTGTTTCGTTGCTGATCTGCTGAATTTCATCCAGTTTGTTTTGTATCAGTTGCGGGTTTAAAACTTGTTGTTGGATCAAGCTGCTATTTAAGGTCTGCAAGCACCATTGCATCAGCTCAAGAATTTTTGGATCTTGGACCTGCTCACGATGGCTGCCCAAAGCAGCAATGTAGCTGAGTTGGCTATGGCTGTAGACCAAATAGCGAAAGGCATGTTGAATCAGTTCAGGATTTGGCTGTGGTTCAGTGCTTAGGCTTGAAATCATGTTGGAGAGTTCAATTTGTGCATTATGCGCTAAGCGCCGCGCCTTGCGATAAGCCATACTGTTATTTTTGCCCTGTTGATATTGCTCCACAATCGCGGTGAAATAATCCAAAGTTGCTTGGTTGCTGTTGAGAATATTTTTAGAAATGTTGCGAAAATTCCAGTCAGGCCAAATGCTGCTGACCGCAAACCATGCAATGAAACAGCCGAGTAAGGTATCAATAATGCGTGGAAAAATGATGTCATAACCCGCACCCTTCAGATTAAAAATCAACAGCACCATTAAGGTTGCCATGAGAGTAGCAATCGCATATTTTTGCGAGCGTAAATAGAAAAAAGCCACCCCTGATAAAATGGTGAGGATTAGTTGTCCTTCAATACTGGGGACAAAGTATAAGAGTGGAACACCTAAAATGACCCCCAGTAATGTGCCGAGGGTTCTGAGCTTTAAACGACTTTTGGTGGCAAAATAACTGATCTGACAGACAAATAAACTGGTCAGTAAAATCCAATAGCCATTTTTGGCAAAAGGCAATAAGGACAAGGCGTATCCAGCAGCAAAGACAAAGGCAATACGCACGGCATGCCGAAACAGGGCAGATTGTGGGGTTAAATGCTGGCGCAGTTTAAGCCACAAATCAGGTATGCCATGAATGTCATCATCTAGCAGATTTAAATTGTCTTGATGTGCAGAATAATGTTGTTGGTAGTGGTCTTGTTCAATGGCTAAATTGGAAAATTGTTCTTGGACATTACGTAAATTTCGCAGGACCAAGGTCAAGTTTTTCACTTCAATATTGTGTGGATGATCTAAAATCCAATGATGCATGGAATCTTCTAGGTATTGCAAAGCCGAGGCATGTGTCGAGTCCATTTCAAAAGCCTGTTGCTGCAATATACATTCCGCCAATTTTTGACAGGAATTGGCTTGCAAACGAATATTCTTTTGAATCCGAAAAATCAAATCGGTGCGGCTAAAGTTGCGATGAAGATTTTCATAGTGCAAATAATTCGAGGTGGCTTGCTCGTGAATGTCTTGCGCCAGAAAATATAGATTGAGCCAATAAATCGTTTTTTGATTGGCACGTGAGGCTTTTAATCGCGTGAGTAATGAAGCCTTACAGTGATTTAAGCGTTGTACCACTTGTGCATTTTGTTGTGAAACATCAAACAGTAGCGTTTCAACATTATCAATATTATCGGGATCAAACAGTCGTGCTTTCGCTTGAAGTAATGTAGACAGTTGCTGAAAGCTTTGCGCTAAATTATCTTGTACAGCCTGAGTGGGTTTGAGTAAATAAAACAAAATAGAACTGAGTCCGTACCAGATTGCCCCCAAGACAAAATAACTGGGCTGTTGATACCATGCGTGATATTCACTCAGTCCGAACATGGTGTAAATCGACAGTAAAATGGTGCCAAAGGAAATGGCAGCATAGCGTTGTCCCAGTGCACCCATCAAAATCAGGAAGGCACTGGATAAAGACAAATACAAAATAAACAGCAATTTATACGGGGCGAGAAATTCGAGAATGCTGCTGACACTAAAAAATAAAATACAGACATAGAGCAGATTACGTAGGCGAATACTGAGTCGATCATCAAAATCGGTCAGTGCGGCAGCAATTGCACCTAGCGTTACGGGAACGATAAGCAGTTGATGGCCTGCATAGAACAAACCCAATGTTGTTCCTGTCAACACAATCAATATTTGTAGGCAATAGACCCAAATTGAATTGGAGAAAAAAGGACGCAGAAACTGACGTAAAGGATTCACAATGTTGTTCTTTATAGAATGTTATCGTTTTCAATGAGCCTGACCTTTTTTAGTCTAGCTGTCAATTCTTGATTGATCTTTTCGTTTTGCTTTAAGCGGCGGCTCTGTATGAAGAGACCGCAGTTAAAGTGAAAATTCTTATTGAATAAGGCATGTGTAGGACAGAATTGTGGATAAGTTTTGGTTTATCAACAGTACATTTAGGCTTTGTACGGCATTGTGTATAACCCGGAACTTATCCACAGTTGGACTTAAATGACACCACAGGCAATGCGTTCTCCACCACCGCCGAAAGGTTTAGGTTGATCGGCATAATTATCACTACCTGCATGAATCATCAAGGCATGCCCTTGAACATCTGCCAGTTTTAAGCGTGGTGCAATCAGTTTGAGTTGCGATTGTCCAGCAGAATTTACATGTAACACGGGTAAATCGCCCAGATGACCCGTCATTGGGGTTCCGTGGGCGACTTGCGTTGGATTGTAATGTCCGCCCGCAGCTAAACCTGCCACCATTTTTCCGTCTTTTTCAGCAGGTTCACAGGAGCCTTTTTCATGGATATGGAAGCCATGAGGGCCAGCAGGCAGGTTGGTTAACTGCGTTTGAATGATTAAGCCGACTGGGCTGTCTTGTAAGGTCACGGTCCCGACCGAAGCACCAATGCCTTGGGCAGAAACACTATTTAATTGAACTGTACGCACATTGGATGTGGATTGGGGTGGTGTTGTGCTACAACCTGCAATCAGCAGAGCAGTACATAGTGAAAGTACCCCAGTATTGAAGTAAGAAGTTCGCATCGATATTCCTTATTCTGTGATATCTGTAAGTGATCACTATTTAATCAGAGATTCAGCATGAATAAAGTATTGATTGAGTTTGGGAATGTATGAGTTTCATCAATAAAAAAGCCAGTTGGCATACCACTGGCTTTAAGATGAGATCTTATTGAGGAGGATCTTTGGGGGGATCAAAGTCATTATCCAGATCATAGGCGAGAGTTGCTTTAGGCATGATCAGTGCTTCATCTTCATGGGTTTCATGTAGCCATTCACGCCAAATGGCGAGCAACACCGCTAAAATTACGGGGCCAATAAAGAGTCCGACCAAACCGAAGCTGGCAATACCACCCAACACCCCAAACATAATGAGTAAGAATGGAATTTGGGTTGCGCCAGAAATGACCAAAGGACGAATGACATTGTCCGCAGTACTCACAATACAGACCCCCCACGCCATAACACCAATCGCTTCAATGGTTTGTCCCTGAGCAAACAGCCAGAGGGCAACAGAGGTATAGGCCAAAGGAGGACCGAAGGGAATGAGTGCCAGTAAGAAGGTAATAATGGTCAGTACCATTGGATTCGGCACACCTGCAACCAAATAGCTCAGACCTGCTAAAAATGACTGTGCAACAGCAGTTAAACCCACGCCATAGACCACAGCGCGTGTGGTTTCAGAGATGGTATCAATATAATGGTGTACGCGTGGACCAATGACCATTTCAAGCGCTTTACTAACCTGATTTAAAATGGTTTGTCCATCACGGTAAAAGAAAAACAGCGACATGATGGCGAAACACAGTTTAATAATATTTTTACTAATTTCATTCAATAGAAATTTGCCATAATTCAGATGACCTTGAATCCAATTGGAAATATTCTGAATAATGCTGTTTGGATCTTGATTTAATTCTTTAAGAGTACGCGTAACTTCTTTACCAATCACAGGGAGGTCACGGATAAATTGAGGCACATTAAAATGCCCAGAAAAAACTTGTTTTTGTAGCTCGTAATAGAGATTACGTCCCTCATGCTGCAAAATAAAAATGGCAAAGGTGAGTGGAATACCAATCACCAAAATAATGAATAAGATCATCAGTGTTGCGCTAAGGGTAGAGCGTTGACCACAGGAACGGTAAATGGACTGGTATAGGGGCCAAGTCATATAGGCAATAATCGTGGCCCACAGTACAGGCACAATAAAGTATTTGAGCACATGAAAGCCCAAAAACATCAGGATAAAAAACAATCCAAATAACAAGACTTTCTGTATTGTAGGCGCGTATTGTTGCACTATCTTCACTGATCAATATTAAGGGTCAAACTCATCTTAACCGAAAACAGCACACTCGAAAATGAGTGCTCGGTAAGTTTCACATAATCTCGATGGGGGCCGTATTATCCTGAAAAATCAGAACCACTCACTTGGATCATCAATAATGGCATTCAATACAGGCTGCCATTGGCTTTGCAGGGTTAAATAGTTTTTCTGAGATTTATCAAATACAGTTAAACCTTGCATAGCCAGTTGCCCATAAGCGGTACGTTCTGAAATCCATGCGACAGGTTGTTGTTCAATTTTGCTGAAAAAATCCTGAATTTCTTTTGAACCCGAGGTATTGGCTTTAACGCGGTTGGCCAACAGTAAAATCTGCACTTTACCTTTACGAATCCGCTTGATCTCTTGTAAATGTTTTAAGAAACGACGGGTACTGTCAATATCGAAAAATGAAGGCTGCAATGGTGTGATAATTGTATGGGCTTCACTGATCAGTTGTTCAGCCTGACTGTCTGATAATGCACCTGGTGCATCAATCACCAGATACTCAATATGTTTAGGACTTTCTCCGACGGATTTGTCCTGACGCCAATCCAGACTTTGAATGTTGGCAGCACTTTCAGGGCGTTGTTTCAGCCACTGACGTGCCGATTTCTGATTGTCAGCATCGGCCAGAGCAACTTTATAGCCTTTTTGTGCTAATGCTGCGGCAAGACTAATCGCTGTGATAGTTTTCCCACAACCCCCTTTCTGATTGGCAATTAAAATTGTTTTCATGACCCTAAAGATTTAATTTTGTTCAGTCCTAGCATATCATTCTTTTGTGCGAAGATTAGGGCACAGAACAAAAGTTGTAAGTCAAAATTTATTTGAAGTTAGGAAGAATGCATGTCGATTTGGATGGCTATGCTGATAGGGGCATGTATTGGTGTTGTACTAACGACATTAATTTTAAGTCAAACCCGTAACGGTAAAATTAAAGCTGAATATGAGCGATATATTGCGGAGTTACAACTGGAACATCAGCAAGCATTAATCAATGCACAAAAACGCAGTGTGAATACCAGTCGTGCGGTGTTAAAAGGCAAAATGGCGGAACAATTTGCGCCCATTTTACCCGAATTTCAATACTTACCCAGTGATGCCAAGTTTTTAGGCGATCCTGTAGATTATGTGGTTTTTGATGGTTATACCGATTTGCGTGATGGGCAAGGTAAAGTCGATGATATTGAGATTGTACTGATTGATATTAAAAGTGGCGGTGCGCGCTTAACCAAAGGTCAGCAAGCGATTGCACAAGCCATTCAGCAGGGTCGAATTCGTTTTGAGACCATTCGGATTGACTTTGAAGATAGCTAACGCAACACCTCAAATATTGTACGACTGACATTTAAGAAGCCGAAGCTTTTTGTACATGTGCCAACAACATTTGCTGCCCAATTTGGGGAATACCTTCGGCATAAAAATAGTCATATTGGGTCAGGCTAAAACCAGCTTTGAGTAATGCCAGTTCAATATTACGATTTAAGCGACAACCATCTGCCAAACGTTTTTGAATAGGCGTAATCAGATGTTGTAATTGGCGTATGCTTTTTTTCTCAGTATTGAGCACATGCTCGACCAAATGCAGCGTACCATTGGGTTTGAGTACGCGTTGAATTTCTTGCAAGACTTGGTCCAGTCGTTTTACGCTACACAAGGTCCACGTGCTCACCACATGGTCGATAGAGTGATCGGCTAAGGGAATATGTTCCGCACGGGCTTGTAAATGCTGCACTTCGATATCACTTGCAAAAATTCGGCTTGATGCCAATTTAAAAATATCTTGATTCGGCTCGAGGGCGTAGAGTAAATCTACATTTTGATAAAACGGTAAATTGATGCCTGTCCCAAAGCCAATTTCGAGTACTTCACCTGCAACGGGTAGCAAAAGCTCGCGCCGCTTATCCATTAAACTGGGCGTTTGCATGACCTGATTGAGCAGGTGAGGGAAAATCTGTTGTTGATAAAACTGATAAAGCATGGCGGTATCTGTTCACTCTAAATAGCGGTTGAATTGGGTGGTTGTGACCAAACTCTTCTATATTGTTACCAATTCTGCAAATTTTAAGCTTGGGTTCAGGCGTAAGATTGACACTAGAACAGGTTTAAATGTATTGCAAGAGGTAGCCATGAACATTCGACTCATTGCACTGTCATTATTGGGTTTGAGTATGTTAAGTACAGGCTCAATGGCATCTTCGATTGAATATAATATTGCCAAGGGTTTGGCACCGATTGCTAAAGATCAATCGATTTCTGTGTTGCAGCCGTTTAAGGGGGATTTCCGAATTTTGGGGTCTAAAGCCTATAGCGATGATGAACAAGCCAAGTTTTCACCGATTGATTATGCGGTCAGTTGGGGGTTGTTTGCAGAACCTGAAATAGCCCGTCATATTTCAGTCAATCAATATGACCGTTACCTAAATTGGAAAATGGATAAAGTCCCTGTGTCGACAGTACAAGCCATGCAAATGGTGTCGAATATGCATATTATTCCTGCCAATCCGCAGGTTGCACAGCAAATTCAGAAAGTTAAACGAGGAGATTTGGTGCGCTTGCAGGGTGATTTGGTCGAGATTAAAGACAAAGATCTGGTTTGGCGCTCATCTTTAACACCCACAGATACGGGCGATGGTGCGTGTGAGTTGTTTCGGGTGAAATCGATTGTTTGGATTGAAAAAGTCAAAGCATAATTGAATTGGTTAGGGCACTGTTCAATCTTTATTTCATTGTGAAGTGAAGGACAAATTTGAACAGTGCTTTTGCAGATGAATGTGCAATTATTTTGCAGTTAACGCTTGCCCATCAAACTCAATGCCCGCCCAGCCATTTTGCATAAATTGGCGAATGTTCTGATGATCTGTTGCTTCAGGCGTAGCCAATACTGCAGCATAGTGTTCTGCAAATAAAGACAAGGTTTGCTCAGGATTTAAATCATTTAGCTTGGCAAAAGAAAAGACTTTGGCACTGCCTTGGTTTTCAGTTGCAGCATTGCTGTGTTGTCCATTTTTGAACGCCGTTGGGCTATGGCTATAACGTGCTTCGATATAAGCCAATACATCTGCAAATTTAGCTTCACCTGATTGTAATTGTGCCAGTAAGTCCTGAGCCATAATGTCCTCAAACACAGTAGAAAATAGCTTCTGACTATAGCAAATTTTGCCTAAATTCGGATGTTTTTTATATGGGTTATGTTCTTATCTTACAAGGATCAGCGTTGACAATACGCGATGAGAGGAGGATAACAGGGTTTATTTAATGTAGATCATGTAAGCATGAATTGGCTATTAGTGGCACTGGGTGGTGCAATCGGTGCTGTTTCTCGTTATGGTTTGGGCAGTTATTTCATTAAAACCAGTTCGACCTTTCCGTGGGCGACGTGGTGTATTAACTTGCTGGGTTGTTTTTTGGCAGGTGTATTTTTTGCCTTTAGTCAGCAATATCCGACTTTACAGAACAATGCGCGTTTATTTTTGATGGTGGGCATTTTAGGTGGCTTTACCACATTTTCCAGCTTCGGATTAGAAACCTTTAATTTATTGCGCGAAGGACAAGCCCTGTGGGCAATTGGCTATGCCGTTTCAAGTGTCATTCTTGGGGTGATTTTTCTGGCTGTGGGCTATGTTATTTTTTCTTATTTATTGCAGCTTAAAACTTAAGCATAAAAAAAGAAGTCTAAGTGGAGGATAGGGGACTTAGACTTCTGAATAGTTGTAGTCTAGAACGTCAAACTTAAATTAAGATTAATTTTTAATGATTCCGTTGAAAACGTGCAAAACGTTTATTGAAGCTGGCAACGCGACCTTCATTGCTGGCTTGACGCACTTCACCTGTATAAAACGGATGTGAGGCGCTAGAAATATCTAAGCTGACATAAGGATATACTTGTCCCTGATAGTCTTTTTGCTGCGCTGTATGCATGGTACTTCCAATAATAAAATACGCATCGGCATTGGTATCATGGAACAGCACTTCACGATATTCGGGATGAATATTTGGACGCATGGTTAAACTCCTTATTGAATCTTAATTGGTATGTTATAATATAACATAAATAATCCAAATAAAAAGACCGATATTGCTATTGGTCTTTTTTGGAGTTTTATTCGATATGTGGCGAAGGGACAAGTGCTTCAAAAACATCATTTAAATTGTCATTCACTTTTAAATGAATGAGATTCCAATAATGTCCAGACACGGTGCGATTGACCATTAAGGTATCAGGAGAAGGTTTAAACACATCCCAATATTTCAGTGATGATTTCACCAGTTCCATGCCATCATGATGCGCTGAATTTTCTGCAAAATCATAATGTGTCGTCAGTGGGCGCATCAATACTTCTAACCACGCTTTATACAGCGGTTCAGGGAATTTTCCTTGTTCAGCAATGGCATGTAAGGCATTCAGTTGCTGTTCAATTTCGGAAATATCCTGTCGACGTGCGGCTTGGATTAATTGTTTGAAATGATGCACGATTTCATTAGACAACACTTTCACACCGCCGTAATCATAAATAATCACGCAGCCATCTTCACGAAAAGCGAAGTTGCCCGGATGTGGGTCACAGTGAAAGCGTTTTAGATAGAAAATTTCCTGCCCAATCGCGCGCAGTAAACGTCGACCTAATTCATTGCGGGTCTGTTGTGACCATGTGCTGGCAGTTTCAATACTGTCACCAACTTCTAGGCTTAAGGTCAGGACATGCCGTGAAGAGTAATCGGGATAGACTTTGGGAATAATAATTTTACTGTCGAGCTTCTCGTGGAAGGTACGTGCGACTTCTAAATTCTGCGCTTCAATCTGGTAATTCAATTCGTTGTCTAAGCTGGTTTGAATTTCCTGAAATAAACGGTCCTGCAATTTGCGATCGACCTTTAATACTCCCATAAGGCGTAATGCCAGTCGAACTTGTTTCAAGTCACTCTCACAGGCTTCATCCACCCCTGGATATTGCACCTTTACCACCACTTGTTCACCATGCGGTAAGATGGCTTTATGCACTTGACCAATTGAAGCAGCGGCAAAGGGCTGTTCATCAAAGTGTTTAAAGATTTGATCTAAAGGTTTGCCCAGTTCTTTTTCGAGTTGTTTTTTGATTTCGGCAAATGGCATGGCTGGGGCTTGGCGTTGCAGTTTGGCAATAGCACGTGCAACTTCAGGCGGAAAAATATCTTTATATTGTGAGGCAATCTGACCGACTTTCATCACGGCACCTTTCATCTCACCGAGGGTATCCGCAATTTGAATGCCTATATCTTGAAACAACTGGCTACGTGCCGCATTTTTTTGTTCTTCATCGGCATTAAAGTTTCTAATCGAATTGGACACGGTTTTGGTGGCAATACTTGCAGTCATACTGGCAAGTTTCATAAAGCGACGACCAGGTGTACGAGCCGTTTTGGCCATGCAGTGTTCCTCGGAAAGATCTCGGTCTTGAGTGTTTTTGATCATAGGCGTTAAAACCCAGTTTGCCTATTTTAAATTGTTAAAAATGCGTGTAGATGCTTAGAAATTTGGTTTAAATCAGCAATTTTTATGGTTATTGTTGAGTGAAAAATGCCAAAAAGCATTTCATCAATTGAGATCATCGCAGGATGAAAAAAGATAAATGGGATCATCAAAATGGTGTGGCGTATGAACAGGTCAATTGATAGGCCTAAAATAGGCACGTGTATTCCCTTGCATTCGAGCTACAAGGGAACACAGGCATTGATTAAGCCGACTGTTTGAGGCGGTGATTATTGAGATATAAACGGCTGAGCAACAGCACACAAGCAATACTTAAACCGACAATCAAGCCTACCCATACGCCAGCTGCTTGCATGGCGGTAAAGCGTGCCAAATAAATACCCACGGGAAAGGCCACCACCCAATAGGCAATCATGGTGATCCACATTGGACCTTTGGTGTCTTGCATACCACGCAAACAGCCCGCAGCACTGACTTGCCATGCATCCATGAGTTGGTAGGCAATTGCAAACAAAACCAAATACATCGCAATTTGTGCAACACCATAGTCCGACGTATAAATCGCAATAATTTCAGCGCGAAACACCCAGAGCAGTAGCATGGTCATCAGCGCCAAAACGGTTCCTGTTGCCAGTCCGAGTTTTTGGACTTTCCGCATGGCTGCCCAGTTTTTCTCACCATAATAGGTTCCCACGCGGATGGTGAGAGCAATCGCCAAGGACATTGGAATCATAAACAATTGTGAGGTAATCGAGATCGCAATTTGATGGGCGGCGACAATGGTATCGCCCAATGGACTGAGAATAATGGCTGCGGTACTGAAAATACTGACTTCAAAGAAAATGGCCAAGCCAATCGGTAACCCCAATTTTAAAATACGTTTGATCCAGTAAGGGTTTATCTTTTCCCATAAAGCAAAGACTTGTGTGGTTTTATACGCACTGCTTTTAAAAATATAGGTGGCAAGAGTCAGGAACATGAGCCATTGCAAAATGGCCGTTGCAAAGCCACAGCCTGCACTGCCCAATTCGGGCACAGGTCCTAAGCCATACATAAACACAAAGTTCAGCGGAATCAGTGCGACTAAAGCTAGAAGGCTAATAGCAGTGACAGGTCGTGGATAGCCTAAAGCTTCTGAATAGCCGCGCAGCGCCGCATACATAGTCACAGCAGGCATACCAAAACCAATCGCATGTAAAAACAGGCTGGCTTTGGGTTGCAGGCTTTCAGGTACACCAAACAGTGGCAGTAAAAACGGCATAACTTGTAAAACAAGTCCTGCAATGGTTCCCAAAATAAATGCGACCCATAAAGACTGTCGGGCAATGATGGCAATTTTTTCAGGTGTACGAGCACCTTTGGCTTCCGCCACCAAAGGTGTGGTCGCAATCATGATGCCACTAAACAGCAGCATGACAGGAATCCAAAGACCAACTGCAACAGCAATAGAGGCTAAATCGTTTGGCGATAAATGTCCTGCCATAATGGTATCAATCAGACCCAAACCAGCTTGGGCAAATTGCGTCACCA
This sequence comes from Acinetobacter sp. ANC 4910, assembly GCF_004331035.1. Taxonomy (GTDB): domain Bacteria; phylum Pseudomonadota; class Gammaproteobacteria; order Pseudomonadales; family Moraxellaceae; genus Acinetobacter. The sequence goes on along the minus strand of NZ_SJNT01000008.1, from coordinate 68,412 downwards.
AAATGGGTAACATTAAATGGAAAAGTTGTTTTAATTCATAGCGGGTAGATATGACATTCGACACAAAAATTACTCATCTTCATTATGTGCTTGGTCAGAATAAATTTAGCGTTGTAAAGTGAGAAGCACACCAATAAAAATTACGACGCCACCAAGTAAACGCTGCCAATTCACAGGCGTTTTGTCGGTACCAAGTAGACCGAAATGGTCAAAAATCATCGACGTCAGGATTTGACCAAAAATGACCAACCCTGAGAACGTAAGAAAACCTAATTTAGGTGCAGTATAGATGCTTATACTGATGGCATAAACCCCTAAGCATCCACCCAGCCATAGGTATCCAGGAATACTGGAAAAATCTTGTAAATTGGGTTTAGGTACGGGTTGCAACAGTACCAACAGGGCTAGGACCATTGTCCCTACAGCAAATGACAACAATGCTGCTTGAAGTGGTGAATGCAAATGTTCTCTTAATTGGCTGTTAATTGCGGTTTGAAAGGTCATGGCAATGCCAATACCGAATGCAAGCGGTAAGAAAAACAGCAACTGGCTCGATATTTTCATCATTTTAAACCATTCATTCTTCTTGTCTTTTTATCAGTCTAATCCAAATACACACAGATTTCATAAGTGTCTTGATGCAGTCATGTTAAAATATGCAAGATTACCGTTGTGCTTTAGAGTCTTTTCCTTGACTGATTTACATCCTGAAAATATTCCCTTGTCTTTATATATTCACATGCCTTGGTGTGTGCGTAAGTGTCCGTATTGCGACTTTAATTCGCATGCGGTGCCAGATGGCAAACTGTCTTTGGATTTGGAGCAACAGTATTTACAGGCTTTGGTTGAGGACTTTAAGACCCAAGTTGAATTTGCTCAAGGTCGAGCCATTCATAGCGTATTTATTGGCGGTGGTACGCCCTCGCTGATTTCTGCACAAGGTTATCAATGGTTATTTAGCCAATTAAAAGCCTTGCTGCCTTTTAAGGTCGATTGTGAAATAACTTTAGAAGCCAATCCGGGTACAGTAGAGCATGATCCTTTTGCCGATTATTTAACAGCAGGAATTAATCGCCTCTCGATTGGGGTTCAAAGTTTTAACACTGAACATTTAACCAAGTTGGGACGAATTCACAGCAATGCCGATGCGATTTCAGCGATTGGTTTGGCGCGTGATGCTGGCTTTCAGCGAATTAATGTCGACCTCATGCATGGTTTGCCTGAGCAGACTTTAGAACAAGCCTTATTGGATTTGCAGCTCGCGGTAGACAATGGTGCAACGCATATTTCATGGTATCAACTGACCATTGAACCGAACACAGTATTCTTTAGAACCCAACCGATTTTACCTGTGGATGATGTACTGGAAGAGATTCAGGCTCAAGGTGAAGCCTATTTAAAAGCACAAGGCTTTATTAACTATGAAGTTTCGGCATGGCGTAAAGAATTACCTTCGGCACATAATTTGAATTATTGGCAATTTGGTGATTACTTGGCGATTGGGGCAGGCGCACATGCCAAAGTTACCCAGCCAGATGGCGTGTACCGTTTTCAGAAAACCCGTTTACCTAAAGATTATTTAGCCAAAGTCCCTGCAGAGCATGTGCAGTTTAAGCAGATTGCAGCCGATGAATTGCCGTTTGAGTTTATGATGAATGCTCTGCGTTTAAATGCAGGCGTTGCTGCCGAAAATTATGCACAGCGTACAGGTTTGAATCTGGATGGTTTGGCTGAAACTCTAGACTCTCTCCGCAGTCGAAAATTGATGTCGGATGATATAAACCGTTTGGCATGTACCGAGCAAGGACATGTATTCTTAAATTCGGTCTTGGAAGAGTTTCTCTAGCTTAAATACAGAGCATTACTGCGTCAGTTTAAGCATAACCTCTTATTTTTATTGAAAGTGAGAGCTAAATTTTGATGGTTTTACTGACCAGCAGCATTTAACTCCAATTGGACTTTTTGTTGATCGTGAAAAGCTTTGTTGTACAAACATTCAAAAGCTGACCGTCTTTTAAATCATTCAAACTCAAGGCACGATTGGGGTATGCAGTCTGCCCAAAGTTGTAAGTTTATTAAGAGTGGTTACACGCGCCTAGATTTCGTTAATCTGACTTAAAAAATGCTTTGAATTTATATGTGTTGAATGTCATTGAGATGACATGAAATCTAGCTGATATTGCAATATAAATCAGTTCTCGCTTGGATAAAGCTGTGATTCCTGCCACGCATTTTTCTAAATATCCTAAGTTTGACTGCATCGGTAAAATGCTTCATACGGTGAATTATTTTGACTTTGTACGAATTGGCTTACATCAATTCCCGCTTTTTGCGCCTATACGTCTACATATGATTTTCCTAATATAGAAGCATAGAGAGCAGGATGCTCCAATAGAATAATAATAAAGATCAGCACAAGGACGCAGGTACGACAGGAGTTATACCTCAGCACTTAATACGAAAAAACCCCGACAGGATGTCGGGGTTTTTTTATTGCCCAATTTTTTATCTTGCCCTGAAAACAAACGTATATTTACATCTTACAACAGAGACCTTGTGAAACTTTGTTATGCTGAATAAATGAGCTGTGGTACAGGACTCTAGGTTTCGAAAAATTGAAAATAACCAAGCAATAACAAAGGAGAATCAGCATGGCACAGACCAGCCAAGACCGTAATCCAACCCCAGATTTAGCTGAAGATAATGCCTTTTTCCCTTCACCTTACTCACTTTCTCAATACACCGCCAGTAAAACTGATTTCGATGGAACCGACTATCCGACACTTTATACTGGACATAAAAAAATTTTGATGATTGCAAGTGATGAACGCTATTTGCTGATGAAAAATGGCAAGTTCTTCTCTACAGGCAATCATCCTGTAGAAACCTTGTTGCCGATGTATCATTTAGATCGTGCAGGTTTCCAAATTGATATTGCGACCTTATCGGGCAATCCCGTTAAGCTTGAAATGTGGGCGATGCCGCATGAAGATGCTGTAGTGCCAGCAACATTCCAAAAATATTTAGCCCAGTTTAAAAAGCCTTTAAAACTTGCAGATGTATTGAAAAATAGTTTAGGTGAAGACTCTCCCTATTTGGCTGTCTTTATTCCCGGTGGGCATGGGGCTTTAATTGGTCTACCTGAAAGTGAAGACTTAAAAACCTTACTGAAATGGGCGGTAGCCAAAGATAAATTTGTGATTTCTTTGTGTCATGGGCCAGCAGGCTTATTGGCAGCGGCTGTGAATGAAGCACCAGAAAACTATATTTTCAAAGGTTATAAAATGTGTGTTTTCCCCGATGCACTCGATCAAGGGGCAAACTTAGACATAGGTTATATGCCGGGGGAGTTACCGTGGTTACTGGCAGATCGCTTAGAAAAGTTGGGAGTCGAAGTGGTCAATAAAGAAATGTCGGGACAGTGTATTCAAGACCGTAAGTTAATTACAGGAGATAGTCCTTTGGCATCGAATACCTTGGGTAAAATGGCTGCACAGGCACTTTTGGCTGAGGCTCAATAGTTGAACTGTATTAAATCAAGAGTGCTGTAGCACTCTTTTTTATTATTCAATTTTCTTATCGAGGGCTTCATTGTCACCTCATCTCTCAAACTTGAACACTTAGCTCTAAGACTGCTTAATCAGGATAAAGGGCTAAATTAAAAAACTTATTGGCTTCAACCAATTTGCTTCAACCCAATTGTTTAAAAATCGTGTGGCCTTGACCTGTGCCATGTATCACCACAACTTTGGTGTCTGGCTTGCTTAGATCTTTAAATCCTTTAATAGGTTTGGGATCTGCTTTAGATGCCATTGGCATCACGCTGGGCTTTTTCAGGCTATTGTGGCGTCGGGCCAGTGGTGACTTGAACGTCAATCTCGGTCTTATTTTTTGTGGATGAATATAAATATCTCATATGGATTTTTCTATTAAGGGGTTCAGCATTCGTAGCTTTGAAATTTACGACAGGAATTCAGGCTCTGATCGATAGGGAGTGAGCAACTATATGCTAAAAAGACAGCATATAGGACGGTGGAGAATAAACGTGAACTGAATATGAAAAGTATGTGTCTAAACGCTTATTTATTTTGTGCAAACCATTCTTTTGGATGGTTTTTTAATCAGCAGATCCCAATAGAATCAGACTTAGATCGATAGGACATAACAATATTTTCTAAGTATGAAACGGTCTTTTTTAACATGGAGTTTGTTTAAATGAGTCATCCTATTCAACGCTTTAGCTTTCATCATCGTAGTTATCAACTTTCATATCTCGATACGCATCCAGATCAGCAAGATCGTCCGATTGTGTTGTTTTTACATGGTTTTCCAGACACCGCAAAGCTCTGGCTAAAGTCGATGGACTTACTGAGTCAGCAGGGCTATCGTTGTATTGCACCCGATACGCTCGGCTGCGGTCATTCGGAAATTTCTGAACGTGAAAGTGACTACAATGTGACACAGATTATTCAAGACCATATTGCTTTACTGAATGTGTTGCAGATTGCAAAAGTGCATGTGGTGGGTCACGATTGGGGAGCAGCAGCAGCATGGTTTTTAGCGTGTTATCATCCAGAACGGTTCCATACTTTAACTGCTTTATCGGTCGGTCATCCTGGGGCTTTTGCCGAACCTAATCTGCATCAATTAAAAGCGTCTTGGTACATTCTTTATTTTAAATTGATGGGCAGTGAAAATTTACTTAAAACAAAAATGAAGATGGGGCTTGCGAAAGTGTTTGATGACCATCCTAATATGGCTGAGGTGTCTCAACGTTTTAAAGAGCCTCAACGATTGGTTGCAGCACTAAATATTTATCGAGCCTCTTTGCCGAAAGAGTTATTCCGCAAACATCCGAAATGTACGGTACCGACCTTAGGCTTATGGAGTTATACCGACCGTTATTGTTTAGAACCACAAATGCACAATAGTCAAAAATGGGTGAGTGGGACGTGGCGTTATGACAGTATTGATTGTCATCACTGGATCCCTTTGGCAAAACCTGAATGGCTGAGTCTAAAATTATTGGCACACTTTCAGTCAAATGGTCTTAAAGCACAGCCTGTTGTCCTGAGTGCCTAATCAGCATTGATTTAATGTGTGGCTAAAAACATTGCAGAACTGTTGAAAGTAAAAAAAAGAGCACCTAGGCGCTCTTTTTATCGGTCTGATACTTTTCTTCGTTTTTACTTAGTAATCAAAACTAAAGTGTTCCGCAGCCAAAGAAGTCATGGTACGTGAAGGATTGACCATTGCTTCGGCATGACCTTGTGTACGAGGTAACAAACGCTCAAAGTAGAAGTCAGCGACTTTGATTTTGGCTTTATAGAATTCAGGCGTTTCTTGACCTTCACCCGCTGCAAGTTTGGCAGAAGCCACCGCCGCTTGTTGTGCCCAGAAGTAAGCCATCATCACATAGCCCGAGAACATTAAGAAGTCTACTGAGGCACTTGATACGATGTCACGGTCTTTACGTGCTGCAAGCATAATGCGGACAGTCAACGTATTCCACTGTGCACAAAGCTTGGTTAAGTCCCACGCAAAACGGCGCATGTATTTGTTGCGCGCATGTTGACCACAGAATTTCAAAATTTCGGCTGTATAGTCACGAATCACTTTACCTTTAGAGGTCAGTAAAACTTTACGACCAATTAAATCGAGGGCCTGAACACCTGTGGTACCTTCATACAAAGTTGCAATACGTGCATCACGTGCAATTTGCTCCATACCCCATTCTTTAATATAACCGTGACCACCATAAACTTGCATACCATGGTTGGCTGCTTCTAAGCCGAGTTCGGTCAGAAAACCTTTTAAAATTGGGGTATAAAAACCTAAATGATCATCGGCTGCTTCAAAAGCGGCTGTATCACCCAGTGTTAAGGCATCCGCCATTTTATCGGCAATTTGTGCAGCATGATAAATCATGGCACGACCGCCTTCAGCAATGGCTTTTTGGGTCAGTAACATGCGACGAACATCGGCATGGTGAATAATTGCATCAGCGACTTTTTCAGGATCTTTCTTGCCTGAAAGGGCACGCATCGACATGCGTTCTTTGGCATATGGTAGTGCGCCTTGGAAAGACAGTTCCGCATGTGCAATCCCTTGAATGGCCGTACCAATACGTGCCGTGTTCATAAAGGTAAACATGGCATGTAAGCCTTTGTTTGGCTCACCAATCAGATAACCCACAGCATTGTCAAAGTTCAATACCGCTGTTGCAGAGGCACGAATCCCCATCTTATGTTCAATCGAACCACAGCTTACAGGGTTGCGTTCACCTAGGCTGCTGTCTTCATTCACCAAGAATTTAGGCACAATGAACAGAGAAATTCCTTTGGTACCAGCAGGCGCATCTGGAAGGCGCGCAAGCACGATATGAATGATGTTTTCAGTTAAATCTTGTTCGCCCGCAGAGATGAAGATTTTGGTGCCTGAAATGCTATAGGTACCATCGGTATTTGGTTCGGCCTTGGTTTTGACTTGACCTAAATCTGTACCACATTGTGGCTCGGTTAAACACATGGTGCCTGACCATGTCCCCGCCACTAAGTTTGGCATATACAGATTTTTTTGTTCATCTGTACCAAACTGTAAAATGGTGTTCATACAACCCACACTTAAGCCTGGGTACATTTGGAATGACCAGTTTGCTGTCCCCATCATTTCCGATTTAATCAGGTTTAATGATTGTGGTAGGTTCTGACCACCAAACTCTTCAGGGAAAGACAACCCTTGCCAACCGCCTTGGACAAATTGGTCATAGGCTTCTTTAAAACCTTTTGGGGTTTTCACTTCACCATTGTCAAAATGGCAGCCTTCTTCATCGCCAGATTGGTTAATCGGAGAGAGTACGTTTTCACAGAAATCCGCCGCACCTTCTAGAATCATATCTACAGTGTCAGCATCAGCGAGTTCGCCGTTGGATAAAGTTTTGTAATGTGCAGGGTAGTCAAACACTTCATTCATTAAAAAGCGAATGTCATGTAAAGGAGCTTTATATGCTGGCATGATATTAATCCTAATTTAAAAATAGTTTTGGATTATCTGAATCGATAATTTGATTATTCACATTAGTTATAAAAATACATTGATAGTGTAGCCCAATAAAAATGTCAGAAAGGCTAATTAAGGTAAAAATTGTTATCAAAATATTGTATTTTTTTGCTACAGTATCTGCGGTCTTTTGATCATTTAATCAATTTTCTTGATGTCTTAAAGTATAAATAAATAAGGGGTTTAAAAAAACCTATGCGTTTAAAATATTTAAGTTGCTGTCTTTTAAGTTTGAGCATGGTCGGTTGCTCTCAGCATGTCATAAAATCCAATTCGAATGCATCTTCTTTGGCCAATACCTCTTTGGAACAACAAGCGGTTACTGGCGTCAATGCGATGTATGAATATCCGAGTTACGATTATCGCGGTAACATGGGTTTCCAGTTCGATACCAGTAAAGGCAAAATTGCCAGTACTCAACCAGCCTCGAATTCAACGCAGAATTTAGACCCTGCCATTCAAAAGCAGTTAGATCAGTACTTAAAACAACAAAAGTTGTCGTTGAGTAAACAAGAAAAACTGGCCTTGTATGAGGCAATTGTTGCAGAGCAAAACCCGTCGTATGCTTATAGCAAAGGCTCGGATTCATCATCCGCACGCGTTGCTGCTGGTCTCATGAATTTCATGAATGATTTAAAAATTAGCTATGATGGTTCGGTCCATTATCGAGACAAAATGGCCTCGTTAAATCTGGTGGCCAAATATCAAAAACCAACACTACTGGTTGAAGCTAAGCTCCCAATGGTGGTGGATTTTCAAAACTATAAGTTCTATGCCAATTATTTCGCTTTCATGCCGTACTTGGTCAATAAAGACAGTCAGGCATCTTATGCGTATCTAGATTTTTCCAAATATAAACAAGATCTTGATCGTGTCAATGTACCTAAACTGGTCGATTACCTAAAACAGATGAATGCTTTGCCTTATGTACTGGCAGACACTAAACAGTTACAGCGTGTGCATGTTTCAGCATCAGAAAAACAGCAGGGCATTCGCAACAAAATCCGCTATCAAGGTGATTTGGGCAGTTTAATCCTGCAAATGAATACTTTTGAGCAAATCAATAAACCGTATTTTAATCAGCAGGTCTTGGGCTTGGTTGAAACTGATGCCGTCAGTGAGGATGCATCAACAGCAGCAGAAGAGGCTGCAAAAGCTGCAGAAGCCGTGGTTGAAGCAAGCAGTTCATCGGTAAGTACACAAGCTTCTTCATCTTCCGAGCGTGTTGCAACCTTAATCAACAATCGTTTGGATGAGTTGTTATATCCAGAGCAAGAATCAACCGACACCGCTGAGAATACGGAATATGTTGCCGAAGCACAGGAAGAAGCTGTTGAAGATGCAACTGCGGCAGATGTTACCACTGCTGCGGTTACTACAGCATCGTCAAGTCAACTTTTATCGGAACAGGCATGTGAAGCGTTGTTGGGCAGTAAAAAACATCTCGCGATGGGCGATGTGACTTACTGTCAGGATATGTACGGCATCAAGTTGCTACAAGCAGAGCAAGACAATACGAAATCAACGGCTTCTGCTTCTACGCTTGAGAAAAACTTGCTGGCGATGCAAGAGATACAACATATTTTTGAACCGTATGTCAGCGAGAAATTGACGGATGTACAAGCGTTTAAAGCACTATGGATTAAGCATCAGCCTGAAATTCAGGCTGCTTTAGCAGAAAGTGAACAGGCTATGCCAGTGACTGTTGATGTTGCGCTGGATGATCAAGGTCGTGCAGTAGATTTGGCATATCAATTACAATTTGCTGATGAGAAGATGGGTAATTTCGGTATCCATGTAGATATGCAGGTCTTGAATTATGGACATGCTACACCGATTGATAAAAAAGCGTTACGTGATGCTAAATCGGTTGAAGAAGTCACCAAAGGTTCAATGTTAGAAAATGTAGTGACTGGTTTTACCAAATCTTTAGGCATGTCTGAAAGTGATTTGGATGGGCAGCAGACAGATCGTTTGAGCTTTGATCAGCAGTTGTCGGACTTGGCAGAAAAAACCTTTGCGAGCACGGGTTCTTATATCAAAACCTATCAATCCGTATTTGTTTTGATGCTGTCTGCAAACCGTCCTGAAGTGGTGAAGCACTATAGCAATAGTGAATTAAATGAAATTGCGGAAGTTTATGCTTACCGATTCAATGACCGTTTAGAAGAACCGAAAGGCAAAGCGTTAACACGCTTAAATGCACTCAAGGACAAGCATAAATTGCTTGAGCCAGACCAGTTTGATGAGTTGGGCTATAGTGCTGCGCGTATTGTTCAGGAAGCTTCAGAAGGCGCGAAAGAATATCAGGCATGGAATAAGCGGATTCAACAATTCAAAACCCCACAAGCAGTATTTGCAGACTATTATGTTGAATTATTTAAGGATGATTATGAGCTGAATGCTGAGCAAGTCACATCCTTAAAAAGTGCGGCAGTCGTGTTGGGTCAAGCCTTTGCCGATGATCGTAAAAATAAACTTTCGGAAAAATCCATTGCCAAGTTAAGCAAAGACCACGATGGTTTTATGGATTATGATCTGTATGAAAAAGCCTATGTAGCTGTGGTGACTCACCTGAAATAAAGCCATAGATCAAAAAAAGCCAACCCCAGTCGGTTGGCTTTTTTTATTTTTTGCATGGATTTTATTGAGTGATTAAAGGAAATCTTTTAATTCAGGCTTTACCCCATTCCAAATTGAAAAGGCTTCAATGGCTTGTCCGACTAACATGCCAAAACCTTCAGAACTTGGAATGCCGCGTGCTTTGGCTTGATCAAGAAAACTGGAAGGTTTACCGTAGGCCATTTCATAAGCATGCTGAAAGATCAGTTGTTCTGGAAGGATTAAGGCTTCACCACTCAAACTGGCAGAAGTGGCATTAATCACCAAATCAAATTCTCCAGTTAAGGTGTCGAGCGCTGTCGCACTGAGTTCAGCTTGCGGGACATGCTGTTGTAAATCTGTCACCAGTTGTTCCGCCCGAGATAGGGTGCGATTGGCGATCACGATTTTTTTCGCGCCTGCTTGTACCAAGGGGTAGATCACACCACGTGTTGCTCCACCCGCACCTAAAATTAAGATACGGCTTTGTGTGAGTGACCATCCCAAGGCGTGTATGGCATCGACCAGACCTTGGCCATCGGTATTATCGCCATACAGTATTCCATCTTGCATCCACAGGGTATTGACTGCCTTGGCAATTTTAGCGCGTTCGGTCAGTATCTGACATTGCGCGAAGGCCTGCTCTTTAAATGGAACAGTGACATTCATGCCGCAGCCTCCCTGAGCGAAAAACTCCTGCACACTGGCTTCAAAGCCATCAAGAGGAGCCAAACGTTTGCTGTAGTGGAGATCAATGCCTGTTTTTGCTGCAAAGGCATGGTGAAGTTCAGGGGAACGGGACTGTTCAATCGGGTTGCCAATCACGGCAAACTGTTTGCGCATCACACAAGATCCAGTGGAGAAATATGCAGCACTATACGGTAATTTGGTGCAATGCTAAAGACCAGAACGCCTTGAATGATTCTCTCTGAGAGAGCTTCTTATTGCAGATATACTTAGGGGTTACAAATACCTTGTACAACCTCAATTAATAATAAGAACAAGGTAATCAGCAAAACAGCGCCTGCCAAAATAGTGACACTTAAACTCAAGTGATCGGTGAGTGCATATTCATAAATAAGATTAATACTGAGTGCGGCACAAAAGGTAAACAGCGTGCTCCAAAATAATCCTGTTGTTGATGGCATTGTTTTAATCATCATTAAACCTAAAGTTAAAAAAATCACCGTCCATTTGACCTGTTGCTACACATACAGTGAATCAACGCATTGAACTTGAATGAGTGTAACCAAAAATCAGGTGTTGCACAGTTTAAAGCTGTAAGCGAATATGCCAGAAATGTTCACATCCTTCAGAAACCATATGCAAAAAAATAGCCACTTTCAGTCGTGGCTATTTTAAAATTTATGCAGCTGGTTATTGTGGAGCCAGTTCTGTTAACCAGTCCTGCGGTTTTAAGTAGTAATCGGTTAGGCGTTTTTCGGGACTATTTTGTTCCCATTCAGGCCGATACGACCATGCGGCTAAATTAGGCAGACTGACCAAGATGGATTCAATCCGTCCACCTGTTTGTAGCCCAAATAATGTGCCGCGGTCATAAACCAAGTTGTATTCCACATAACGACCACGACGGTAAAGCTGAAATTCACGTTGTGCTTCAGTATAGGGTTTATCTTGATTTTTTTGGAAAATGGGCAAGATAGCGTTTAGGTAACCATTGCCCACGGCTTGAATGTAGTTAAAACAGGTTTCAAAGTCCCATTGATTTAAATCATCAAAGAATAAACCACCAACACCCCGTTGTTCATCACGATGCTTTAAATAGAAATAGTCATCACACCATTGTTTATGTTGCGAATAAACCGTTTCGCCAAATGGAGCACATAAGTCATATGCCGTTTGATGCCATGACAGTACATCTTCATCATTAGGATAAAATGGGGTGAGATCAAAGCCACCGCCGAACCACCAAATCGGGTCTTGTCCTTCAGGCTCCGCTACAAATAAACGGACATTGGCATGTGACGTCGGTACATTGGGGTTTTTAGGATGAATCACTAAAGACACGCCCATGGCTTGCGCTTTTGCACCTGCAATCGAAGGATGACGTTCGGTGGCAGAAGCAGGCAGTTTGGAAATGTTGATGTGTGAGAACATCACCCCGCCTTTTTCAATCACCGTACCATTTTGTAATACGCGTGAACGTCCGCCACCGCCTTCAGGGCGTTGCCAATCATCAATCACAAATTCAGCAGTTCCACCGCCAGCACGTTCTTGTTGTTCTAGACTGGCGCAAATACGGGCTTGTAAATCGAGAAGAAAATCACGAACACGTTGAATATCTGTGGACGTTGGATGCTGCATCTCTAGCCTCTGAAAAATAGTAAAAGTTGCCCTAACATGTAACATAAAATCATAAAAAAATTAAGGTTTTTTTCTTATTTGGGTGAGTGGAGTTGTGTGTTTAAAGGGGAGTATCTATCTGATCTCATAGAAATTATCCCGACTAAAAGGCTGGGTTGAATTCTGAATTTAAGCTCCGCACAATAGGAGGCTCAAGCCTGTTGTATCAGGCAGAGATTCTGATGGGGCATCCATGACTCAAGCCAATTCACTCATTCAAAAATATAACGTTGCAGGTCCACGCTATACCAGTTATCCGACTGTGCCGTATTGGGAAGAGCAAGATTTTAGTTTGGCGCAATGGAAGCAAAGCCTAAAACGGGCATTTAATGAATCTAATGCTCGCGAAGGCATTAGTTTGTATATCCATCTGCCGTTTTGTGAAAGCCTATGTACCTTTTGTGGGTGTCATAAACGCGTCACCAAAAAGCATGAGATGGAACAGCCTTACATTCAAGCGGTGTTAAAAGAATGGGACCTGTACTGTCAGTTGTTGGTGGAAAAACCCATTATCAAAGAAATTCATTTGGGCGGTGGCACACCGACTTTCTTTTCGGTCGAACATTTAACCCAACTCATTCAAGGCATTTTGGCGAAAGCTGAAGTTGCCGAAGAATATGAATTTAGTTTTGAAGGGCACCCGAACAATACCACGCGAGAACATTTACAAGCCTTGTATGACTTGGGCTTTCGCCGTGTCAGTTATGGGGTGCAGGATTATAATGAGAAGGTGCAAAAAGCTATTCATCGCATTCAACCCTTTGCCCATGTCCAACAAGTGACGGATTGGGCGCGGGAAATAGGCTATACCTCTATCTCGCATGATTTAGTGTTTGGCCTGCCTTTCCAAGATTTAAGCGATGTTTTACATACCATTGATCAAACCAATCTGTTACATCCAGACCGTTTGGCATTTTATAGTTATGCACATGTGCCTTGGATTAAAGGCAATGGACAACGTGGTTTTAAAGATCAGGATGTACCGAAAGACGACTTAAAGCGTCAGCTCTATGAAGAGGGCAAGAAAAAACTGCTGGCACATGGATATTATGAAATTGGGATGGATCATTTTGCTTTGTCACACGACAAAATGTATCAAGCCTTTCAGCAAGCGAATTTGCATCGTAATTTTATGGGGTATACCTCATCGAAAACCCAAGTCATGATTGGTTTGGGGCTGTCGTCCATCAGTGATAGTTGGTACAGCTTTGCTCAAAATGAAAAGACTTTAGAAGATTATTATGCGCGCCTAGAACAGAATGAAATCCCTGTCTATCGTGGGCATATTTTAAGCGATGAAGACTTGGTCATTCGGCAACATATTCTGAATTTAATGTGTACCTTTACGACGTCATGGCAGGACAAAGCTCAGAGATTTACAGAATTATCACAGGTGCTACAACAACTGGAAGAAATGCAAAAAGATGGTTTGTTAACGATTGAAGCCGATCACATACAGATTACCGAGCAAGGTAAACCTTTTGTTCGAAATATTTGTATGGCGTTTGATTTACGTTTAAGTCGGAAAATGCCGAATAACCGTATTTTCTCAATGACCATCTAGCTGATTTTAGTGTTGATGTTGGTTGGAAAGTGTGCGAACAAATAAGGTAAGGATGACTTAAAAGTCATCCTTTTTATACATGTGTGCCATACGTTCATGTTTGGTTTTTAAATAATCTTCATTGAACGGATTTAAACCCACAGTGAGTGGTACGCGATCAATCACATTAATGCCAAGATCGGTTAATGCTTTAATTTTGAGTGGATTATTGGTCACTAAGCGGACCTCTTTGATATTGAGATGATCCAACATAATGCTACACATGTCGTAGCGACGTGCATCGGCAGGTAAATTCAGCATGAGGTTGGCATCGACGGTATCATGTCCTTGATCTTGCAGGGCATAGGCGCGAATTTTATTGGTAAGACCAATGCCGCGACCTTCCTGACGTAAATAGAGAATAACGCCTTGTCCCACGTCATTAATCAGTTTTTGCGTGGCTTGTAATTGGGGGCCACAATCACATTTTAATGAGGCAAAAGCATCGCCAGTTAAACATTCCGAATGAATGCGAACCAATACTGGACCCGTTGGCGGTGTATCGAGTCCTTTAGAGAGCGCCACATGTTCTTCACCCGTTTTCGGGTCTTGGAAGACCGTAATTTTAAATTCACCAAAAGCAGTGGGAAGGCGAGACGTTGCGACAAATTCTATAGGCACTGTTTAACCCGTTAAATAGTTTATAAATTGACTAAAGTATAGCGTAATGCTTGGACATTAGTAGAATAGTGACGTTGAAAATGTGTGCAAGATTTTCTTTTTTGTAGAAAGCGAACGATAATAGTTGATAAATAGCTATATTATTCAGGATAATCTAGGCACCAAAAAACGCCAATTGAGTTTTGTACTCAAGTACGCATCGCCAGAAATGTGGCTGATTGAAGGTGATATCATCCCACGATGATCGAGTAACCCATTTACCTAGCTTAGGATTTGCCAGGCTTTAGAAGGCTTTGCCACATATGTTGTATACAGAAATACCAACTCAACGCCCTGTAACACCGTTGCTGGATACGATCGATCATCCACAACAACTGCGTTTGCTCGCGCGTGATCAACTACCACAAGTGGCGGATGAGTTACGTCAATTTATTTTGTATGCAGCTGGACAAAGCGGCGGACATTTTGGCGCGAACTTGGGTGTCATTGAGCTAACAGTTGCTCTGCATTACTGTTTTAACACGCCAGATGATCGCCTAATTTGGGATGTGGGGCATCAAGCCTATCCGCATAAAGCTTTAACAGGTCGTCGTGAGTTGTTAACCACCATTCGTGCTAAAGATGGTTTGGCGGCATTTCCTGCGCGTGAAGAATCGATTTTTGATACCTTTGGGGTCGGGCACTCTTCTACCGCAATTTCTGCGGGTCTGGGGATGGCCTTAGCACGTCGTTACCAACAAAATCCTTGCGATGTGGTGGCGATTGTGGGTGATGGTGCAATGACTGCGGGCATGGCCTTTGAAGCCATGAATGATGCAGTGGCGCATAATGCTGACTTGATGGTAGTGCTCAACGACAACGATATGTCGATTTCATGCAGTACAGGTGGTTTTGCCAAACATTTGGCTGCCATTTGGGAAAGTGGTCAGTCGGTTCATATTTCAGAACAAGGTGAAGCCTATGTTCAGCCGCATCCAAAATGGTCGTACAATTCACGGTTGCATCAATCCGCAACGGAAGCCGCGGACAATCTATTTAAAGCGATTGGTTTTGATTATTTCGGCCCATTCGATGGTCATAATGTCAAAGAATTGGCACATGTATTTGAAGCTTTGAAAAAGCGTAGTGGCCCACGTCTAATTCACGTCTATACCAAAAAAGGCAAAGGCTTTGCAGCTGCCGAAGCAGAACAAATTAAATACCATGCCATTAGCAAAATAAATGCCAAGGTAACGCCGCAAACCGCGCCTAAATATTCAGATGTTTTTGGTCAGTGGTTATGTGACCAAGCGGCACAAGATTCGCGTTTACTGGCCATTACACCTGCCATGTGTGAAGGTTCTGGCATGGTCAAGTTCGCGCAGCAATATCCAGAACGTTTCTTTGACGTGGCGATTGCGGAACAGCATGCGGTGACTTTAGCTGCGGGCATGGCCTGTGAAGGTTTAAAACCTGTGGTCGCGATTTATTCGACTTTCTTGCAGCGTGGTTATGATCAGTTGATTCATGACGTAGCATTACAAAATTTGGATGTGACGTTCGGTATTGACCGTGCAGGTCTGGTGGGCGAGGATGGTCCAACCCACGCAGGTGCGTATGACTATGCCTTTATGCGTACTGTGCCGAACATGGTGATTATGGCACCGAAAGACGAAAATGAATGCCGTCAAATGCTGCATACCGCCTATTTATATCCAGGACCCGCTGCGGTACGTTATCCACGAGGCAATGGCTTAGGGGTAGAAATACAACAGCACATGACTGAGCTTGAAATTGGTCGCGCGGAAATCATCTTGCAATTGAACGAAACTGCCGATGAACAAATCAGTATTTTGGCCTTTGGTAGTCGTGTTGCTGCATCTGTAGAAGCGGCACATAGTCTGGCACAGCAACTGGATGTTGGGGTGCGTGTGGTCAATATGCGCTTTGTGAAACCTTTAGATGAGCAGATGTTGTCAAGCTTAGCCGATCAAACACAATTGTTTGTTACGGTTGAGGAACATGCGGTGATGGCGGGTGCAGGGAGTGCGGTCAATGAATATTTGGCACAAGCACAGATTGTTAAGCCGATGTTGAATTTAGGTTTGGCAGATAACTTTATGCATCAGGCAACACACAATCAGATGTTGCAGCAAGCGGGCTTGGATGCACAAGGCATTGTTAAATCAATAGAATCCGTATGGTTAAAGCTTGTGCAAAATATAAGCTAATCAAAAGCTAAATTTTCGAAACATTTTTTCCCTAAAAGCGCTTATATTTGTTAAGATATAAGGGCTTTTATGCATTATTCTTTAATCAATATCTTCAAATTTGTAGTGGGTGTTCAATGGAACCTATGGTGGTGATGGCTGCGCGTGCGGCTCAAACAGTCGGTCAAGAGCTTTTAAAAGCGCATCAAAATCGTCATAAACTTGATCTACAAGTCGAAGAAAAAGGAATTGATGGACCAGTAACGCGTGTAGACCGTTATTTGGAACAATTGACCATCGATACCCTACGTAAAAGCTATAAAAACCACAGTTTCCTTGGTGAAGAGTTTGGTCTTCAAGAAGGCAAAGGTCACGACGCAGATTGGTGTTGGATCATTGACCCACTTGATGGTACTTTAAACTTCATTAATGGTGTTCCTCACTTCTGTATCTCTATTGCAGTTCAACATAAAGGCATTACCCAACACGGCGTAATTTACGACCCTGTGAAAGATGAATTGTTCTCTGCAAGTCGTGGTCGTGGTGCCATGATGAACCAACGTCGTATTCGTGTAAATGTGAAAGACAGCCTTGAAAATACATTCATGTCTGTAGGTCATGCTTACCGCGCAAAACGTAATGGTGAAGTGATTTCTTATGCAAAAAATCATTTTGCTTCATTGTTAAATGTAACTGAAGCTGGCGCGCAATACCGTCGTACAGGTTCAGCAGCATTAGATTTGGCATATGTAGCAGCGGGTCGTTTCGATGCTTATTTCGAACTCGGCTTAAAGCCTTGGGATATCGCAGCAGGCGAGTTGATTGTGAAAGAAGCGGGCGGTACTGTGGTTGATGCACGTGGTGGTAGCGACTCTATGGAAAATGGTCAAGTACTTGCATGTTCAATGAAAATGTTAAAGCCATTAATGCAGGCTGTAGTGCCAGCATGGGGCGAAGCTGCCAAGTAATCGAATGATGACGTGATCAAGTGATGATAAAAAAAGCTCTCAAAATTGAGGGCTTTTTTTATATAGAATTCCAAGGCTTAATTGCATCTTTGAATAATATTTTGTAAAAAAATGGTAAAAGTCGATTAAAATAGGTGACTTTTAAAAATATGCTGTTATAATCTCGCCACGCACTAAATTTCGTTCATTACCTGAACATTCTCTTCTATCATTGTGTATGCGCGTCCGGTCCAAAGAGAGGACATTATTTCGCGCCCCACCCAATCGCTTAAGCGATTCCTTCAGGTTGCGGCTGTAATCAAATGTGCGTTATACGCATCGTCGTTCTCGGATCGCCGCTGATTCTATATTTTCAGCGATTATTGCTGTGCCGCTTTTTGCCGATGTCCATCAGACCATATATTTAATGGAGCACCCATTTTTCGGGTGAAATACTCTATGAGCAAAACTTTTGCTGATTTTCCTTTACATGAATCGTTACAACAAGCTTTACAAAGCTTAGGTTTTACTTCTCCTACGCCTGTACAGGAACAATCGATTCCTGCTGCTTTAGAAGGTAAAGACCTTCTTGTATCAAGCCAAACAGGTTCAGGTAAAACTGCGGCGTTCTTACTTCCAACGTTAAACGCACTTGCAGATCAAGAGACTTTCGTTCCGTTCAAAGAACGCATGAAAGCAATTACTCAACCGAATATTTTAGTTCTTTGCCCAACACGTGAGTTGGCGCAACAAGTAAGCCAAGACGCAATTGCATTTGTACGTCACATGAAAGGTGCACGTATTGCAGCGATCATGGGTGGTATGCCGTTTGGTAAGCAAATCCAACAGTTAAAAGGCGCGCAAGTTGTTGTTGCGACACCAGGTCGTTTACTTGACCTTGTGAACCGTCGTCAAATTAAATTAGACAATGTTGACGCGTTAATCGTTGATGAAGCTGACCGTATGCTTGACTTAGGTTTCTCTGAAGACCTAGAAGCAATCAGTGATTTAGCTGCTAATCGTAAACAAACATTAATGTTCTCTGCAACTTTTGCTGGTCGTATTATCAGCCTTGCAGAACGCATGATGAATGATCCACAACGTATTGCGATCGAAACTGGTCACTCTACAAACACTGACATCACTCAAACTTTGCATTGGACTGATGGCTTTGAACACAAGAAAAAATTACTTACTCATTGGTTAAGCGCTGAAGACGTTGATCAAGCTGTAGTATTTGCTTCTACTCAAGAAGACACAGATATGTTGGCTGAAGAACTTGCTGAAGCAGGTTTATCAGTTGTAGCGCTTCACGGTGCTATGCCACAAACTGTACGTAACCGTCGTTTACGCAGCATTCGTGAAGGTCGTGCAAAAATCTTAGTTGCAACAGACGTTGCTGCTCGTGGTCTTGACGTACCAACAATTTCTCACGTAATTAACTTTGGTCTTCCTATGAAGAACGAAGATTATGTACACCGTATCGGTCGTACAGGTCGTGCTGGTCGTACAGGTAAAGCAATTACACTTGCAACTTACCGTGAACGCGGCAAGATCCGTGCTTTAGAAGATTTCTTAGATGCTCGTTTAAACGTATCTGAGATTGAAGGTCTTGAGCCATCTCCACCTCCTGCACGCGGTAGTCGTGATGGCGGCGGTCGTGGTCGTGATGGCGGCGGTCGTGGTCGTGGCGGTTTCGGCGGTGGTCGTGGTCGTGATGGCGGTGGTCGTAGCCGTTTTGAAGGCGAAAGCAATTTTAAACGTCGTGAAGGTGGTGAAGATCGTCCACGTCGTAGCTACGATGACAAACCACGTGGCGAACGTCCTGCTTTTGGCGGTGAAGATCGTCCACGTCGTGATTTTAGCGATCGTCCACCACGTCGTGAAGGCGGTTTTGGTGATCGTCCACAACGTTCTTTTGATGACCGTCCAAAGCGTGATTTTGGTGATCGTCCAGCGCCACGTCGTGAAGGTGGTTTTGGTGATCGTCCGCAACGTTCTTTTGATGATCGTCCAAAGCGTGAATTCAACTCTGATCGTCCACGTCGCGAAGGCGGCTTCAACGATAAGCCACGTTTTGAATCGAATGATGACAACCGCGGTAATCGTGTAGACTATAAACCACGTCGTGAAGGTTCTTTTGGTGACCGTCCAAAACGTGATTTTGGTGATCGTCCAGCGCCACGTCGTGAAGGTGGTTTTGGCGACCGTCCACAACGTTCGTTTGGTGATGACCGTCCAAAACGTACTTTCGGTGGTGAAGATCGTCCTAAGCGTACTTTTGGTGGCGAAGATCGCCCTAAGCGCGAATTTAACTCAGATCGTCCACGTACTGAAGGTGGTTTTGACCGCCCACGTCGTAAGTTTAACGACTAAGTTATAGCTTCTAAAAAACCAGCGCAAATGCGCTGGTTTTTTTATGCTTAAAGATTTTGTTTATTGTTTTAAAAATGTATACTAAGTCAAATTTATGTTGAAATATGACAAATATGAACAACAATATAGAACAACAACCTATGTTAGGGTACTCGTTAAAAGAGGTCGTTATGCCTTATCTGAGTTTTATTCTTTTTATGAGCAATCTGATCTATTTTTTTTACGCTCAATTTATATAACACAGCGTTCTAATTTTTATGCTGTGTGAGTGGTTTCATATAATTAAAATGCCAGAATCAAAAAAACAAATTGCACACAGTTTACCCGACGCAACTAGGTAACATTTTATAGTTCAATCCTTTATAGTATGCGTGCTGGAAAATTGCAGGAACTTTCTCCGCTATGAATAATCAAGCACCCCTTGAAAATTCAGCTTTGATTGAAGTCAAAGATCTGAGTTTTAAGCGAGGGGAACGAATCATTTATGAACAAGTCAGTCTGAAGATTCGACGTGGTCAGATTACCGCCATTATGGGGCCATCTGGAACAGGTAAAACTACACTGCTACGTTTAATTGGGGGACAATTGACCCCAGATCATGGGCAAGTGCTACTTGATGGTAAAGATATTGGGCAGATGTCGCGACATGAGTTGTTTGCGGCACGGGCGCGTATGGGCATGCTGTTTCAAAGCGGTGCCTTATTTACCGATATGAGCGTTTATGAAAACGTTGCATTTCCTTTACGTGCACATACCCAATTACCTGAGCATTTGATTGCAGAATTGGTCGCACTAAAGTTGGAAGCGGTAGGGTTGCGTGGAACAGAGCAGCTCATGCCTTCTGAGCTTTCGGGTGGGATGAACCGACGTGTAGCATTGGCACGCGCCATTGCATTAGATCCAGAATTGATTATGTATGATGAGCCTTTTGCGGGTCAGGATCCGATTGTTAAAGGGGTGCTCACGCGATTAATTCGTTCTCTGCGTGAGGCATTAGAGCTGACCACAATTATTGTGTCGCATGATGTGTCAGAGACCCTCTCCATTGCAGATTATATTTATGTAGTTGCAGAAGGGAAGGTGCAAGGTGAAGGCACACCAGCAGAGTTGAAAGCCAATGCATCGCCATTTGTACGTCAGTTTCTTACGGGGGCTGCTGAAGGTCCTGTAGAGTATCAGTTTAGTCATCAAGCGTATTTGGCAGGCGAGGTTCGTGCATGAATGCTATTGCCTCATTAGGTAGACGCGTTATTCAAAGTGTTCAGGGTGTCGGTGTTGCAACCATTATGTTGTTGCAAATTCTATGCTCAATGCCGACATGGTTAGGCGTCAAACTGTTTGTTTACCAGATGTACCGTGTCGGGGTGA
Source organism: Acinetobacter sp. ANC 4910 (assembly GCF_004331035.1). Taxonomy (GTDB): domain Bacteria; phylum Pseudomonadota; class Gammaproteobacteria; order Pseudomonadales; family Moraxellaceae; genus Acinetobacter. The sequence goes on along the minus strand of NZ_SJNT01000008.1, from coordinate 47,284 downwards.
TGTCCTTACTGATTATTTCGGTGTCGGGCTTATTTATTGGTTTGGTTTTAGGTCTACAAGGCTATTCCATTTTGGTCAACATTGGTTCAGAAGCCATGTTGGGCACTATGGTGTCATTAACCTTGTTGCGTGAATTGGCCCCAGTGGTTGCAGCATTATTGTTTGCTGGCCGTGCAGGTTCCGCACTGACCGCAGAAATTGGTTTAATGAAAGCGACTGAACAATTGTCCAGTATGGAAATGATCGGGGTTGATCCCTTAAAACGTATTGTTTCACCACGCTTATGGGCTGGGATTTTCAGCTTGCCGATGTTGAGTGTGGTGTTCGCTGCTATTGGTATTATTGGCGGTAAAATGGTCGGTGTAGATTTTCTGGGCGTAGATGAAGGTTCTTTCTGGAGTGGCATGCAAAGTAATGTGCAATTCTATAAAGACATCTTTAATGGCACGATTATTAAGAGTATTGTTTTTGCCATTTTGTGTACTTGGATTGCGGTCTATCAAGGTTATACCTGTGTACCGACATCGGAAGGTATTGCGACATCCACAACGCGTACTGTGGTGTATTCATCGCTTTGTGTATTAGGTTTTGATTTTGTGTTGACTGCGGTCATGTTCGGAGGGGTTTAATGAAATCACGTGCAAGTGAGCTGGCCGTAGGATTATTTGTCATTGTCTTCGGTGTTGCATTATTTTTCTTGGCAATGAAAGTGAGTGGCTTAGTCGGCACCAACTTACGTGATGCGTATAGCATGACGGCACAATTTGATAATGTGAATGGCTTAAAGCCTCGTGCTAAAGTTACCATGAGTGGTGTAACCATTGGTCGTGTGACGGATATTACCTTAGATCCTGTTACGCGTTTGGCAACCGTGCATTTTGAGTTGGATGGCAAGTTAACGTCATTTAACGCAGAGCAGTTAAAGACAGTCGAAAACAATGCATTAGATGAGTTACGCTATAGCACAGAATATACTGCAGCAACACCAGCGCAACAAAAAGAAATGGAACAGCAACTTATTGCGAACATGAAATCCATCACCAGTATTGATGAAGATGCTTACATAATGGTAGCGACCAATGGTTTGTTGGGTGAGAAGTATTTGAAAGTTGTTCCAGGTGGTGGCTTGAATTATGTTAAGCGCGGTGCATCCATTGCCAATACTCAAGGTACGATGGATCTTGAAGATTTAATTAGTAAATTTATTACAGCAGGTGCTGGTAAGTCATCGACCCCATCAGCAGAAGCTGAGGCACCAACTGACAAAACAGATGCTGAACCGGCATTTGTTGAGTAATTGAGAGAGGAATTTAGAAGTGAATATGTTGTTGAAACAAACACTAACGGCAAGCATTTTATCAACCATGATTGCAGGTACTGCATTTGCTGCGCCAGCTGAAGCCCCTCCAGTATTTATTAAGCGTGTGGCGGATGGCTTAATTGGTCGCTTAAAAGCCGATCATGCAAAATTGCAGAACAACCCAACGGCAGTAAAAGCCATTGTACGTCAAAACTTAGATCCATATGTGGATTCACAAGCTTTTACCCGTATTGTGATGGGTACTTATGCAACCAATCAGTACAGTACAGCGGCACAACGTGCACAGTTTGAAAAGAACTTTCGCGAAACACTGATTGAAAATTATGGCACTGCATTTGCGAAATTCAGTAACCAAACCTACACGGTTCGTCCTTATAAAGCGACTGGTAGTGCTAACCCTGTTGTGACCATAGACTTTAATAACAATGGTGAAAAGATTCCTGTATCGTTCCAGTTGGCGGATAAAGGTAGCCAATGGAAGATTCGTAACATCAATGTTTCTGGTATCGATTTAGGTCTACAATTCCGTAACCAGTTCGCAGCGACAGTGAAGCGTAATGGTGGTAATCTGGATAAAGCGATTGCTAACTTTGAACCAGATGCTGATGCAGCTGTAAAGAAAAAATAAGATAGGTGAAAGGTGATTAGTTTCGTCAATCAGGAATTACAGGTAACTGGAAAAATAGATTATGACAATGCTGAGCAATATTATCAGCAGGGTTTAGCATTGATTCAGAAACAACCGTTGCCTGTGGTGGTGAATTTGGCACAGTTACAACAAGGAAGTACCTTGGCTTTAGCTGTGCTGGTGCGTTGGTTGCGACAAACACCACAAGCACAAGGTTTACAGTTTAAGGCTGTGCCTGAGAAAATGATGAAGATTATTCAGGCTTGTCACCTGCAAGATGATCTGCAGATCATCTAAAAAAAAGCACCGCAATTGCGGTGCTTTTTTATGTTGAATCTTATGCTCAAAAAGACAGTGTTCCGTTGTGCTTCGCGGATCATACAATCCAAAAAATAATATTTAGATCCATTTTTTCCAGCGGAAGTAAATCAGCGGTCCAATAAAGAAGCCGACAATAATCATGCTGACGGCTATAAAACTGGTGGTGCCGTGGGCAAAGGGTAAAACATCCGTATTCATACCGTAAATACTTGCCACTAACATTGGGGGTGCCAACATACTCGGTAAAATCGAGAAGCGACGAATGGTGTCATTCTGTTCAGTGTTAATGAATCCTGATGTGGTATCTAGCAAGAAGCGCACTTTCTGGAACAAGAAGGCATCATGTTCGACCAGTGAGCGTACATCTTCACTCAACTCTCGGATGTCTGCATCATAGATATGACTGCCTAGGGCACGCGGACGGGATAAAAAGGTCAGTACACGACGTAAGTCAATCAAACACAGTTGCGCCTTACCCAACATATCTTCTAACTGTGCCAGTCGGGTAATCATGTCATCAAGGTCGAGAATTTGTTCACGATGACGGTTATTCAGGACCTCTGTGGAGTATTTTTCCAAGTCCTTGTGGATATCTTCTAAGATATCCGCAAGCTCATCCAGTTTGGCTTCGAGTAAACCTAATAGGACCCAAGTCGGGTCTTTATAGTCAATTTCGTAGTCATTGCGACGCGCGCGTGCACGAAAGGCACGGAATGCCACCAGCTTTTCACCACGCAGAGTAAACAAACGCTCTTTATGCAAAATAAAAGCGACGGTTTGTACTGTGGCTAAAATACTGGAATTATCATCTGCTTCACCATCCACCTGATAATTTTTATTTTTCGTTAAAAAATACGTGCTGATATGCAAAATACCATCATCATCACGGTAGAATCGGGCAGATGAAGAGATGTCTTCTAATGACTTTAATGTAGGTAGGTTTTGATCATACGCATCTAAAACCCATTGCTGTTCTTCTTGTGAAGGTGCAATGAGATCGACCCAGACCAATTCTGGGTGTAAATCAAAACCGCCATTAATGGTGGCATCTTCTAAGCTACCGCGCTCTGTGGCGTAAAAGGCTTCAAGCATGGATGTCTTTTCTCCCTTACGCAGTATGGGTTAAATCGATGGGTGTATTTTAGACAAGGATTTCATGAAAAACACTGCTTGGATTGCTAATTTATGAAAAAATCTCCATCTAGTTTACGTTCGCGGTATGACAAGATCATAACATGGTGAAATAATGACACATTCTATTGCAGTTTTTTGTGGTTCAGCGGTTGGTACAGACACAATTTTTTTAGAAACAGCGCGTCATGTTGGCAAAACTTTGGCTCAGAAAGGTAAAACACTGGTCTATGGTGGTGGGCGCTCGGGTTTGATGGGGGTCATTGCAGATAGTGCCTTGCAGGCGGGTGGACGAGTGATTGGGGTTATTCCGCATGCCTTGGTGGATCGTGAGTTGGCGCATCCTGATTTAACGGAACTGCATGTGGTGAAAAACATGCATGAACGTAAAACTAAAATGTCCGAGCTTTCCGATGCATTTATTGCATTGCCAGGAGGTGCGGGGACTTTGGAAGAAATTTTTGAGCAATGGACGTGGGCACAACTGGGGATTCACTTAAAACCGTGTGCATTTTTAAATGTTGAAGGATTTTATGATGACTTGCTTAAATTCATCAACTTAACGACCGAAAAAGGCTTTACGCATTCACGTTTCACAGAGACCTTAATTGCTGAAAACTCAGTTGAAGCGATTCTACAGCAGTTTGATGTATTTACTGCACCTACCCCGAAATGGGGCATGACCGAGCAGCAAGACTTGGTGAAACACGCCTAATGAAACAAATTACTGTCGCTGCGGGTATTGTGTTAAATACACAACAGCAGTTGTTATTGGTGCGTAAGCACAACACTCGTTTTTTTATGCAGGTGGGTGGCAAGCTAGAACCAGATGAAGCACCTGAAGATTGTATCTTGCGTGAAATCGCGGAAGAAATTGGTTGTCAGGCGAAAATTATTCAGTTTGTTGGATGCTTCGAAACCGCTGCGGCCAATGAACCCGATCATTTATTGATAAGCCATGTATTCCATGTGGAACTAGACACTGCACCACAAATTGCGGCTGAAATTGCAGAACTGAAATGGATTGATTGGGATGATCAAATGACGCCATTGGCCCCATTGACTCGAGAAATCGTGTTGCCGTGGGTGCGTGAGCAATTCAAAACCCAAGCATAGTGCATTTGATCTGAGCGGTTGTTTAAAATTTGGCGAAGGTTAGGCTTGAGCTGCCGCAATACAAACCGCTTCAATTTTTCGGCAACCCAATTCGGCAAGTGCTCGTTCTAAGGTTTTGAGCGAGCTGCCTGTCGTCACTACATCATCCAGCATTAACACGCGACGAAAACGCAGTCGATTTGTCGGGGCGATTTTAAATTGCTGTTCAATTTGATCCAGCCGTTCTAAACGGCTTAAGCCTTTTTGTGCATGTTGATGCTGCCGTTGAATGGGTTGCCAGACTGGAATGTTTAAGTGTTGTCCCAAACGCTGTGCCAGAATGACACTTTGGTTATAACCTCGTTCGGCTAAGCGCTGAGTCGAAATCGGCATAGGGACAATCGCCTGAATTTGTCGATATTCGAGCTGTTTCAGTAGTCCAGTCAGCAAAATTTGAAAATGTAGTTGTTGCTCGTATTTAAATTGCTGAATCACGCGATCGAGCGGATAGGCATAATGGCAGGCGACTTGAACCTCAATTTCTTGGCGTTGCACACTTTGTTTGAACCAAGGTAAATGGTTCCAGCAATCTTGACAGAGGCTCGCCTGATGACCACGCTCAAGTCCACAAAACTGACATGGTAGTACTGAATGTAGCCATTGCTGAGCGCTAGATAAAAAAGGTTTAAACATAGGCATAGCGAGGGGCTTCAGGCAGCCAGCGTTTAAGTAAAGCATCTGCCTGAACTGGATAGTCTTTCAGGATTTGCTGTGCGACATAATGTGCTTGATTGAGCAAATGATCATCCCGTTCTAATTTGGCAACGCGAAAGCCCATATCTCCCGTTTGTTTAGTGCCGAGTAATTCACCGGGACCACGAATTTCTAAATCTTTCTCTGCAATGATAAAGCCGTCATTGGTTTCACGCATGATGCGTAAGCGTTCTTGTCCATTTTGCGAGAGTGGATTTTTATACAGCAGGGCGCAAAAACTGGCCTTGGCACCACGTCCGACACGACCACGCAACTGATGCAGTTGTGATAAGCCCAGACGCTCGGCATTTTCAATCACCATAATAGAGGCATTTGGCACATCCACGCCGACTTCAATCACTGTGGTTGCAATAAGCAGTTGTAGCTCATTGTCCTTGAACTGTTGCATGACGGCTTGCTTGTCATCGGCTTTCATTTTGCCATGTACCAGTCCGATATTTAGTGTTGGAAAACGTTGTTTGATTTCGGCATAGGTGGCTTCTGCGGCTTGAGCATCTAAAGTTTCTGACTGTTCGACCAATGTACAAACCCAATAGGCTTGTTTGCCCTCGGCACAATTACTGGCAATCCGTTGTAACACTTCTTCACGACGGTCCAAAGGAATAGTCACCGTTTGAATCGGGGTTCGACCAGGCGGCAATTCATCAATCACTGAGGTATCCAAGTCCCCATATGCGGACATGGCGAGAGTACGTGGAATAGGGGTTGCGGTCATCACCAGTTGATGTGGCGTGGTTTGCTGTGCGCCTTTATTACGAAGCGCTAAACGCTGATCGACCCCAAAGCGGTGTTGCTCATCAATAATCACCAAACCCAATTTATGAAAGGCAACACTGTCTTGGAACAAGGCGTGGGTACCAATTACCAGTTGAGCCGAGCCTTGTTGAATCTGTTGCTCTGCTAAGGCACGGGCTTTACCTTTTTGCTTGCCTGATAGCCATGCCACACTTAAACCCAAAGGTTCAAACCAGCGTTTAAAATTCAAATAATGTTGTTCTGCGAGAATTTCAGTCGGTGCCATGAGGGCAACTTGCCAACCTTCTTCTAAAGCATGACAAGCAGCAAGAGCTGCCACGAGCGTTTTACCCGCACCAACATCGCCTTGTACCAGACGTAACATTGGCTTGTGTTGCTTTAAATCATCGGAGATTTCTTTAGACACGCGCTGCTGGGCTGCGGTCATTTTAAAGGGTAAAGCGGCAAGCAGTTGTTTAGCAAAGGTTTTACTGTTGGTAAACGAAGGAGCTGCAATTTGCTGAATGTAGGCACGACGGGTCAGCAGGCTGACTTGATGAGCTACCAACTCTTCAAAAATCAGGCGTTGCTGTGCAGGATGTGAGCCTTGACTCAACTGCAACATATTGGCATCCAGTGGCGGTTCATGGATGTAATATAAGGCTTGTTTTAATGCATAGCCATTGGTGAATTTCTGTGGTAGCAACTCTGGTAGATCATCACTGTGCTGTTTTAAGGCATGTTTGACGTATTCACGTAGCTTGGTTTGGGTCAGCCCATCGGTAGCAGGGTAAATTGCCGTGAGCTGGGTTTGTGGTAGAGGCGTATGTTCGCTAATTAACTGAATTTCAGGATGATACATTTCCAAACCACGAGCACCGACACGAACTTCTCCAAAAACCCGTAAACGGTTGCCCACCTTGCCGCGGTCAGTCAGGGCTTTATACAGGTGATAAAAGCGTAGCGTGACTTTACCGAGTTCATCATCCAGTAAAATGGCCATAGATTTGCGCTTTCCTGAGGGAAAGTCGACAGATTTTACCGTACCTTCAAGCAGATAGCTGCGCCCAACCGCCAATTGGTTCATTGGAATGATCGTGCTACGATCTTCATAATCCCGCGGCAGATGAAACAGTAAATCATCCGTGGTGAAAATATTCAGTTTTTCAAGTAATGCAGCAGAGGCACTTCCAACCCCATGCAATTGTTGGACTGCGGCCATGTCCCCTCAACTAAAGTGCTCATTAGGTGCTAAATGCATATTTTATTTATAGGTTATGGTAAAACATCTCAACGGGTTGCTAAACAATTATTTCAACAAGGCCACCAAATTACCACAATTAGTCGTACAGCTAAACCGCAAGATTTTGCCACGCATTTGATTCAAGATATTCATCAACTTGATTTGAGTCAGATTGCTCCCGTAGATATCGTCTATGTATTATTATCTCTTGCATCGAGTACACCTGAAGGCTATCAAGCGACTTTTGTCGATGCGATTCCTGCGATGCAGAAGGCCTTACAAGCTCATCCTGTCAAAAAAGTCATCGTAGTGTCTTCAACACGAGTTTATGGCGAACAAGCGGGGGAGCGTATTGATGATGCTAGTGTGCCTAAGCCGATCGATGCACAAGGCGAGATTCTACGGCAGATGGAATTGTTGTGGCAGGCTGCGTATCCTGAGCAAAGTATTATTATTCGCCCGACAGGCATTTACGGAGCTTCTGTCGCACGTATGGTGAAACTGGCGCAGCAGACCTCGACGTATCCGAACATTCATTATAGCAATCGTATTCATATTGAAGATTTAGCCCGCTTTCTGGCGCATTTGATTCACGTGGAACATCCTGAAAGCTCTTATATTGTCACAAATAATCAGCCTATTCCTTTGCATGAAATTATTCAGTGGTTTCAGCAGCAGTTGGCACTACCAGTTTTAGTCTTGGAAAGCGATGTGGTATCAGGTAAGCGAATTTATGCTTCCAATATGCAGAAGATGGATTTTGAATTACAGCATCCTGATTGTTTTGAGGATTATTTGGCGCTGTTGGCGAAGAGTGAATGAAGTAAATTTTGTATTTTATCTAATGAAAGATGTGGAACTTTGCTCGCTTATTGACCGTGGAACATGAAAAGTGCATAAAAAAGCCCAATCGGGGTGGATTGGGCTTCAAACAACACGATAACCGACTGATTTAAATAATAATAAAAAATAGCATTACGTATAACGTACATTATGTTAATTTTAAAATAACTAAAAGATGAATCAACAAAAATAAAAATATATTTTACTATCTGAAAAAAGCTTACTGACATACAATTAGTTCAAACATTTTGAATACTATGAGTAACAATTAGGCGCTATTGATGTTAAAAGCTATAGATATTTTTTGTGGATGTGGAGGCATTTCAACAGGCCTGTTGATGGCTAATGTAGAAGTGATTGCAGGTTTAGATGTTGAAAAAAAATACATTAGTTCTTTTGAAAATAATTTTTTAAAAAGCCAAGCTATTACCTGTGATTTATCATACACAGAGCCAAATATAATTTTAGATCAGATGAATCTTGAAAAAGGCGTACTAGATATTCTAGTAGGTGGGCCACCATGCCAAGGCTTCTCTAAAAATGTGCCTCGTAAAGCAAGGGAAATTGATAGCCAAAATAACCAATTAATTAATACGTTTTTGAAATATTGTTCAGATATTTTTCCAAAAATGATATTGATGGAAAATGTTGCTGAAATGAAAAATGGTTTTGAAGGGTCTTATGCAAATAGAATTCTTGAAGGACTTTCTGATCTAGGCTATCAAGTTACTGAAATGGTACTTAATGCAGCTGATTATGGCGTTCCTCAAAGACGGAAACGAGCTTTTTTTATAGCTAATCGCTTAGGTGTGAAATTCAAGATTCCGCATCCAACTCATACTAAATCACAACATGTTACAGTATGGGATGCTATTGGTGATCTTCCAAATTTAGATTTAGATGAAAAAAAGTCATATTACGAATTTCCCCCCTTAAATGATTTCCAAAAAATAATGCGCAATGGTGCTTCAACGGATTTAAAGAACCATTTTGCAAAACCATTAAAACCATTACAGGAAGAGCGAATTAAAGCCCTTTTACCAGGACAAGGACTCAAAGACTTACCTGAACATTTACAAGTAAAAGGTGGGTACAGTGGGGCATATGGTCGTCTGACTAAAGATATGATTGCACCAACAATAACAAGATGGGTTTTTCATCCTGGTTCAGGCCGTTGGGGACATCCAATTGACTACAGGTTAATAACCATTCGAGAGGCAGCACGACTTCAAAGCTTCCCCGATTGGTATGAATTTACAGGTACATACACAGATCAAGCAGGGCAACTAGGTAATGCGGTTCCACCTCTATTAATCAAGGCTATTATTGAAAGTATGATTGAAGATATTAGTTAATTAGAGCCTTTTTCCAGCATTTCTAAAATTTGTTCTAAAGTGAATTTTTGAATATCTGTAGGCATATCAAAATCAATCCTATTGATATGCCCTACAGGAAGCCACCACTCTTTTTCTGCAGTAAAATGTAATTGATTTTCACCCAATCCATGCCATGCCCATACTTTTTTGCGATCTAATTTTCGAATGCCTTTGAAAGATGGTAATTGCTCTTTCTTATCTGTTTTCTTTGGAATAGACCATTCCCAATAATAATCTTCCGATTTAAAAATTAGTGGTGAATTTTTATCACATAGTTTTTTCTCAAAATAGGTAGCTTTATTATTTTTATGTAGAATTAATCGGCTATAACCAATTTCTTCTAAATTATAAAGATCCAAACTATGTTGAGCATGATCATTGCAAAATTTAATAATAGCATCACCTAAAATTTGACATGCTTCAGGACTACTCAGAGAATCATTAATCAAGGTTGAAGAATTAGTTATTTTTGCTCTTTTCCATGTTACTGGAGTTGATGCTTGTGTAGATTTTACTTGCCATCCTATTTTTGTATCTTTGTTTAAAACATCAATAAAGTCATATGTATCTAGTACTTCAGCATCTCTAACAGTTGCTAAAACACTTTCCATTATTGCACCAGGAATATTATTACTTACAAATGGTAAACGAGCATAAGAATATAAAATACTAGCAATACGTTGGATTTGATCAGGGGTAGAAAAAATCATTATTAGATACTAAAAAAATGATAATTTTTTAGCAAAGAGAATGTTCTCACCACAGCCTATAAGTAACATTGTAAATGTATTCAATCTTTTAATAATTCTTCTGGCTTAACTTCAAGACAAGTAGCTATACAACCAACAATTTGTAATGTTGGATTCCTTTTACCTCTTTCTATTCCACTAATATAAGTACGATGTAAACCACAATGTTCAGCAAGATCTTCTTGTGACCATTTCAGTCTTTCGCGATTTTCGCGTACTTTCATACCAAATTTTTGACAGATATTCATGTATATAAATATCTGTCAAAAGTAGACTATAAGTCTACATACTATAAGTCACATACAAATAATATTTAACATAAAATCTCATCTACGAAATAGATGTAACTTTCTTGTTATACATACAGCATAGGCATCTACCAATTGCAGATACCTATGCTTCTTAAAATCACTTCTTCTTGCGCTTCAAACGACGTTTCGCTTGCTGTGCTGCAACTGCATCTAATACCTGCTTTAACTCTTCATCGCTAAAGGTAGTGATGTGTTGCAACATTTGTAAAGTCACATCATCCAGTACCAAATTCGCATTGGCAGCAATATTGCTAAAGTTGCTGTCAAACACAATCGAGCCTTCGGCATTGGTACTGATATAGCCTTGTTGAGTCAGTACACGAATAAACCCTTGGAATAGCGCTTTATCAAAGAACTCTGGCGAATTGAATTCATACAACACTGAGAGGCGTTGACCCACCAAGTGACTCAACTCTTCCACTTGACGCGTCGAGATGTTGCCAGAACCACGCTGTGTAATCAGCGCTAAGGTCATGTAATAGCGCTCTAGGCTTTGCATTACAGGACCAGCGAGCACTAACAATTGATTATGTTCTTCAGTATTTGGTGCAGGAGAAATCAAGTGTCCATCGGCATCTTCAGTGATCAGTTTTGTACTGAGTAAAGCATCTGCGTAAGCGGAAATTTGCGCTTTTAAGCTTTCGTCATCCCATTTCAGGAACAACTCAGCTTTCAAGAATGGATACAGGGTGCGAATGACATTGCATAAATCGTGACGCTTGATGCTGCCGTTATGTTCCACCAATGCTGCAATCAAAGATGGCAAGACAAAAGCATGCACAATGTTATTGCGGAAGTAGGTGAGTAATACAGCTTGATTGTCTTCAATCGCGATAATGTCACCCAGAACGTGCTTCACGCGCTTAATCAGTTTGAGTTTTAAACCGTAGGCAATAATTTCTTTGCCAGAAAGTGGCGTAACTTGCGTGCGCTCATCATAAGGCAGTGCAGTCAGCAAATTGCGATAAGCATCTAACTGTTTAATGCACAGTTCTTCATCCAGTGTATGTTTTGGTGTCGCCAATAAAATTAAAGACAACAAAGATACCGGGTTAATCACTACGGCACGGTTGATGTTTTCCAAAATGGTATGTGCAGCACTACTCACAGCATCGGAGACTTCATTTGGAATTGGATCGTCATTTTTCTCAATGCGAATATTTTCAGCACCGAAGGCTTTAAGTTTGTCGTCTAGGAATACAGGTTCACCAAAGTTCACATGTACTTTACCGAAGATGCGTTCAATTTTACGCAGGGTTTTCACAATCCCGAGGACTGATTCTGCTTCTTTCGGTTTGCCTTGCATTTCACCAACATAGGTTGAACCTTCCATCAGGCGTTCATAGCCAATATAGGTAGGAACAAACACAATCGGTTTTGCACGTCCACGAAGATGGCTGTGTACCGTCATGGCGAGCATGCCTGTTTTTGCGGGCAATAGACGGCCTGTGCGTGAACGTCCGCCTTCAATGAAATATTCCAAAGGCGTGTTACGCGCCAGAATACTGTATAAATATTCTTTAAAGACAGTAGTGTATAAGCCATTGCCACGGAAAGTTCGGCGAATAAAGAACGCACCGCCACCACGTAATAATTGACCTACAAATGGCATATTCAGGTTATCGCCCGCAGCAATATACGGCACCATCAAGCCACGTTTATAAATCACATAAGACAATAACAGGTAGTCGATATGACTACGGTGACATGGGGTATAAATAATTTCGTATTCTTTCGCCAGTTCACGTACCGTGCTGAAGTTATGCACTTCAACGCCATCATAGAGCTGCGTCCATAAACGCGTCAGCGCCATATCGGCAAAGCGTACCGCAGAAGATGAATAGTCCGAGACAATTTCATTTAAATAGCTAATCGCACGACGTTCTGCTTCTAGCATACTGATTTTGCTACGAATACTTTCGCGACGAATGGCATCTTGTACATCTTGTGCCTTAATCAGGCTATGCATGACGTTACGACGGTCTGATAAATCAGGACCAAGCACCACTTCACGCTGTGCATCCATATAGTTATTTAAGCTGCTAATAATATACGTCGCAGGCGATAAATTTGGATGGGTGATTTTGGCATACTGGATCAGGTCACGTAAGGATTGGGCTTCGTGGAATTCCAGATAAGATTCACGTCCATGCAAGCCAATATTCACCATTTGTTTGACACGGCTTGGTGTTGCCCATGTATCGGTAAATAACAGTTTAAACCAAGAGTCTTCTTTATCTGGCGAACGCCCCCACAGCACCGTGACAGGTACCAACTCAATGTCTAAATCTGGATGTTTTTCGAGTAAGTCGATGAGGCGTAATAGACGAGGGGGGAACGTATTGGGTGGTGGACTCAGTAAGTTCTGCTCATCATGATGTTGCAAGAATAAGATTGAGGCTTTTTCTTTATGTTCACCAATCAATAGTGGGTCTAATGCGGCAGGTAGTTTTAAACGACGGGTTTCGCCATCGACCACCAAGGCATTGCTACGCGAATAATTTTGTAAGACGTAACACACCACTTTTTTGCTGGGCGTGTTGGCAACATTTGGGTCTTCGCTGGTTGTTGGAGTTGTCGGGTTGCTGGGTACTTCACCCAAAATATGAGGGGTTACCACAAGGTCAAGCAGCTTGCTGGAAAGCTGGCGATACATTTGACCAAAGCCACGCTTGGACATAAATACTCCTAATACGGTACGAAGCCCCAAAATGTGAAGGGGGAATTATTCTGGGTAATTGTAATCAAAAACTAGAGGTCATTTTCTGATAAATTCACTGCTTATGCCAAGATTCTAGCCTTAAACCACATATTTTTAGCAATTAAATTTGAAAATTACAGTGACAGTACAGTCAATTAATCTCTAGGGGAACGGTCAACATTTATGTAATATAGTTTTAGAGCGAGTGCTCTATGGTCTTTCTAATCAACACCAACACGGGTGTGTCTAAAATTTAAAACGGGTCTGCTATGAATGCCTTAACTCAAGAATTGGTTGAACTGCTTAGCCTTGAAAAAATCGAAGAGAATATTTTTCGCGGTCAAAGTCGTAATTTGGTGGGTAAGCGTGTTTTTGGTGGGCAAGTTTTGGGGCAGGCTTTACGTGCCGCATCTTACACAGCAGATCGCCCTGCGCATTCCTTACATGCTTATTTTCTCTTCGGGGGTGATGTGAATGCACCGATCATTTATGAAGTGGATCGTTTAAGGGATGGGAAAAGTTTTGTCAGTCGTCAAGTGCGTGCCATCCAGCATGGACGCACCATTTTTACCGCGATGGTTTCTTTTGCAGAGCCAGAAGAAGGCTTGAATTATCAGATTCAGGAGCCTGATTATCCAGCACCGCTGCAAGTGAAATCGGAAGCTGAATTAAAACAAATGCTGGTCGAATTTGTACCTGAAAACGTACGTGCCAGTTTTATGCGTGATCGTCATGTTGAGATTCGACCAATTGATCCAATGAATCCGTATCAGCCACAACCAGCGGCACCTTCTTATGCACACTATATTCGTACGCATGACCCAATTGCGCCAGAAATTGATGAGGTTTCACTGCATCAAGCCATTGCCGCATTTTATTCAGACTTTACTTTAATGACCACGGCATTACGACCGCATGGTTTGAGTTGGTTATCACCAAGTTTGCAATGTGCCAGTATTGACCACGCCATGTATTTCCATAAACCATTCCGGGTGGATGACTGGATGTTGTATGACATGGAGGCAACTGTGAGTGCGAATTCGCGTGGACTAAATTTTGGACGGATGTGGCAAAATGGTGAGTTGGTCTGTAGTACCACCCAAGAAGGCTTGATTCGGCTCAGAGAAATTGAAACGCAGTAAGAAAAAATAATTAAAATAGTTAATAGGTGAGTTTGCTGTGCTCAAAAATTCAATGGTAAGACTATTGCGAACTCACCTTAAGATGTCGATGATGACCGTCAGTATATGTTTCGCGATTTCGAGTTGTTCAAATGATGCATCGACTTCACAAGAATACCAAAATGCCTGTTATGGTGAACCCTTATTTACAATAGAGCAGCGTAATCAGGCATTAGAAGATGGTTATACGATTAACCAACAATATAAATGTATTGATATAAACTCTTATCGTGCCATGCAAGAAGCTCAAGCTCAAAGAGAGGCGGAAAAGTCACCAGAAGCTTTAGCACGAAAGAAAGCTGAAGATGAAGCTCACGATGCTAGAAATGCCCAACAACGTCAAATAAGACAAGCAGAGAAAGACGCTAAACGTGCTTTGCGCTATGAATTGCATTTGGTGGAAATTAATGCCGCATCGGCTGCTGAGTTAGCAAAAGTGTGTAGTATCCGTGAGGAAACAGCTGAAAAAATTGTGAAAGAACGTATAAATGGTGGGCAATTTAAGGATTGGGTTGATGTTATTCACAGAGTAATTGCACTTAGTTCAGCACAAAATGTTTTATATGCTTCGACCTGTGGCTTAGTTGTCAATGGTGCTAGCTTTGATGGCGTACCAGCAAATGAAGAAAAAGCTCAAATGATCTTCCAACAATATCTTCGTTGAAAACGCGATGGGTAGGTGAATCATTTATTGGCTTTTTTATCATAAGGTTGTGACAAAAAATTGCTCGATTCTTCAACATCAGCATGACATAGTAGTGTTAAGTTCAAATGCTTTCTTTATCAATCACAATGAATTTAAACACACAGATTTTAATTGCTGCCATTCTGGGGATTGCTTTTGGTTTTCTGCTCAGTGTCTTTCCACAGAGTAGCTTCTTTAGCACCAGTTTATATGGCTTGGGCATTATCAGTAGTATTTTCATTGGCCTACTGAAAATGCTGCTAATTCCACTCATTTTTAGCTCAATTGTGGTTGGGGTATCCAACTTGCAAGCAGGTGGGCAACTTGGAAAAGTATGGAAAATCACGGTCGCCTGCTGTGTCACCACCACCACTTTAGCCTTAATTTTAGGTATTGGCTGTGCACATTTATTTGACGTCGGGAAGGGGGTAGATATCGCCTTATTCCAGAATGACATGAATCAATACCAAACGCCTGATACCTTAACGCCATCGTCTTTCTTTACCAATTTTATTCAGAATACGTTAATCAATCCATTTAAAGCCTTTGCAGAAGGGAATGTCTTGGCAGTGGTGGTGTTTACACTCTTTATTGGTGTGGCATTGGTACATGGGGGGGAGCGTTTTAAAGCGGTGCGTCAGCTTGCAGGACAGTTCTTTGAAATCATGATGCTGATGATCCGTTGGGTCATGAAACTGGCGCCATTGGGGATTTTTGCATTACTCGCCAAACTGATTGCCACGGAAGATCTTTCGGTACTCAGCCGTTTAGCCGAATTTGCTGTGGTGGTGACAGGAACGACCATTTTTCATGGTGCGGTGGTGTTGCCATTGTTGTTATGGGTTTTTGGCAAGATGGATCCTGTGACGTTCTTTAAAGGTACGCGAGCCGCGTTGATTACCGCATTTGCTACCAGTTCCAGTTCTGCGACCATGCCGCTATCCATGAAATGTGCACAAGAAAATCTCAAAGTCAGTCCTGCCACCGCAGGCTTTGTGATTCCACTGGGTACGCAGTTGAACATGGATGGCACAGCGCTATATGAAGCTGCGGCTGCGTTGTTTGTGGCCAATTTAATTGGTTTAGACTTGAGTCTGGGACAACAAATCATTGTCTGCTTAACCGCGATGATCGCATCATTAGGCGCACCTGGTATTCCAAGTGCAGGCATGGTCACCATGATTATGGTGTTGCAATCGGTGGGTTTACCCGCAGAGGCGATCGCGATTTTATTGCCGATCGACCGCTTGTTGGATACGGTGCGAACCGTGGTAAACGTGCAAGGCGATATGATGATTAGTGTGGTGGTTGATCGCCATACTCGTGAAGCTGTGACGGAACCAAACAGCTAGCTTTATTCCCAACAAGGATTCCAAACAATTTCCCAAAGATGTCCATCTAGGTCTTGAAAATAGCCTGCATAGCCACCGTAAAAAGTGGTTTGTGCAGCTTTGGTGGTGGTTGCTCCAGCTCTTTTAGCGAGTGCCATAATGGCATCGACTTCGGCTGCTGAACCGACATTGTGTCCTAGCGAAAATCCGGTCGGACAGAACGGTGTTGAAGCCAAGCCCGAATTTTGACTTAAACTCTGTTGCGGCCAAAGTGCCAGTTTTAAGCCAGACTGTAATTCAATAAAGGCGACCGCGCCATTTTCATATTCTTGTCCAATAATACCGTCACTTTTAAAACCCAATCCTTGGCAGTAAAAATTGAGTGAAGCTTGTAGATCATGAACCGCAAGGGTCAGTACACTGAGATGGGCGTGCATGGCGAGTGCTCAACATCTAAACATGATATTTTAGAATGAGCGAAAAAGCAGGTCTATTCAGCCTGCTTTTTGTAGTGTTCCGACATACGGATAATTGATTTATGCGACTTTGAGCATCGCGCGAAGTGCAGCAGGCGATTGATTGAGGTAAGCAATTGCATCTTCAGTTTTGGCTTCATGTACAGGGTCGTACCACGGCATTAAGTAGCCCAATTGTTGAGAGATGAGCCAGAGTGGGTTTGGCAACAAACCATTGTTGCGTTGAGAAATTGCATACCATTCACGCCAAATCCAAGCTTTGTAGATTGCAGGGCGAATCGATTTAAAGCGTGGGTCTTGTTGCATGATATGTGCTGTGCCATCAACCCATAGCCCAAGTACCGCAGCAATCACCACAACACTGAGGTAATAACGTGCCAGATAGCCGCCACCCAAATGTCGGTACAAATCGAATGCCACGGTACGGTGTTCAATTTCTTCAGCACCATGCCATTTCACTAAATCTAGCATGGCAGGATCTGCACCACGTTTTTGCCACTCGGTATTGTAGAGTGCGTATTTACCCAAAACACAGGTCATATGCTCAACTGTGGCAACAATCCCTAAACGGAACAAGTCCCATTGATGTTCTAGCGGTTTAGGAATGTTTAAGCCCAGAGGTTGATCTGCCAGTAGCTTTCCAAATAAAAAATCCATCAGATCCAGATTACGTTGAATGTCGATTTGGCGTTCGCGTAAATATTCTTTGTTGGCAGAGTTGTGTGCTTGAGCATGCATGGCTTCTTGACGAATAAAGGCTTGTACATCTTGTTTGAGTTTTTCATCTTGAATTTGCGGTAGGACTTTATTGTACAAACGGCAAAACCAGAACTCGCCTGCCGGTAAAATCATATTAATTTCATTAATAAAATAGCTGACAAAAGGTTGTTCTGGCACCCAGTCCACGGGTGTATTTTGCCATTCAAACTTCACTTTGCGCGGTTGAATACGATATTGAATTGAAGAGCTAATTTTTGTTTTTCTCAGGCGTTGTAAGAGTTTCATTCTACGGTCTCAAGCTTTTTTGACGCATTGAGGGCAGTATGAAAAAAATATCCCGCAATGTGTTTAGCAATACGGGACATTTCAATGTCAATTCATGAAGAGTTGATGGGGTTGAATCGCACTTAATCTTGTTTCGGTGCTTGCTCAGGGGTATCTACTTCAATTTCCTCGGCATCAAAAGCTTCGCTCTCATCATCTTCAATGCTGTCTTCGGCTAAATCATCTGCTTCTGCTTCAGGAATAAGCGCTAGGTCAAACTGGGCAGATTGTTCAAGGGTGAAATTCAGGCGCCCACCCATGACACTGGCAAGTTCTTCTAAACCTTGTTTGTTTAATGAAGAGAACAATTGAATCGAGAAATCGAGTTTCATTTTCTTCAATTGTTGTTTGACGTCTAATAAGGCTTGGTTGGCAGGACCACGGTTCATCTTATCTGATTTGGTCAACAGCACATGCACAAACAGTTTACGTGAGTAAGCCCATTCCAGCATCATCACATCAAAATGTTGTAGAGGATGACGGATATCCATCAACAATACCAAGCCCTGTAGGCTTTGACGATGAATCAGATAATTTTCAAGCTCTTTCTGCCACACAATTTTCATGGCTTCAGGAACGGCTGCATATCCATAGCCTGGTAAATCGACCAGACGTTGATCTGGATTGCCCAAACTAAAGAAGTTGATCATTTGGGTACGCCCTGGTTTTTTCGAGGCGCGTGCCAACTGCTTTTGATTGGTTAACGCATTAATTGCACTGGATTTACCCGCATTGGAACGTCCAGCAAACGCAATTTCGTAACCAGTATCTTCTACGCAGATATCGAGCTTGGGTGCACTCATTAAAAATGCGGCTTTACGTAGCCAGTTGAGTGCGCGTACAGCATATTCAGTAATCACAGGATCAAGCTTTTTCTCATAGCTGATCTTTTGCTTAGGCGCCTGCGCGGTTTTACTGTTTTTTGATTTTCCTCTGCTGTGGTGCATAACTCAACTTCATTCACTTATTTTCAAGTGCCTAGTATAAAGGAAGTCGCCCACGCACGCGAATTTTCCTCTTGTAACTTGAAAATGTTATAGGTTGAGTAGTTCAATGCCATTTGTAATGGTCTTGGTCTTTTTAGCATTTGAGCGCGCAAGTACTTCACCTAAGGTGTATTGGTTTAAATGCTGATAAAACTGATCGAGTGCTTGATCTAAAATACTTTTTAGACCGCAATGACTTCTAAGTACACACGGAGGATTGTTGCATTCCACAATCTGATTTTCACCTTGTAGGGTTCTGACTGCATCACCGACTTTAAGGTGAACCGCATCGGGATTCAGCCGTATGCCGCCGCCTTTACCACGGGTGGTGATCAACCAGTTTTGCTTGCCCATAAAATGCACAATTTTAACCAAATGGTTTTGTGATACCTGAAGGTCTGCTGCAATTTCAGCAATGGTATAAGCATGTGCTCGTGGTCGTGAAATATACATAAGTATACGCAGGGCATAATCGGTAAATTTGTTTAGTTGCATGATTGTGCTCATCTTTTTTTGAGATGAATAGATAAGGCTAGTCTAACATAGACTAGCCTTATACGGTACGCATGCGGTAGCAGGTTTAGATGCGAACCCCACCTGTACCAAATGCTTCACTATGAATTTGTTCAGGTTTAATGCCGCGAGCGACGAGGGCTTTATGTTGTTCTGCCATAAATGGCATTGGGCCACATAGGTAGTAATCGGCATTTTTTGGTAACAATGCTGCATCCACAGTGCCTAAGTCTAAGCGTCCAGCCACATCATAATCATCACCTAATACATCGCCTTCATGTGGAAATTCGTAGGCAGTAAACGTTGTTAGGCGAGGGAATTTTGATTTCTGCTCATGAATATGTTGTTTCATGGCATGGACTTGGCTGCTGCGACAAGCATGAATAAAGCTGACAGGTTGTGGCATATCCAGTGTAACCAATTGATTAAGCATGGCAATCATTGGGGTTAAGCCCACACCACCACTGATAAAGACATTGCGTTTGCTGCTATCAATCAGATAGAAGTTACCTGTTGGTGCAGAGACTTCAATTTCAGCACCTTCAGCCAAACCATGCAGTGTGCTTGATACCCAACCACCAGCTAAATCACCTTTCTCATCTTCACGTTTTACCGAAATGCGTAAATAGTCGGCTTGCGGGCTGGTCGATAAAGTGTATTGGCGAGGTTGTTTTAAACCTAACTCTTCGACAAATACGCGAACTGAAATATATTGACCTGCTTCATATTTTGGTAATGCACCGCCGTCGACAGGCGCAAGATAGAAAGAGGTAATTTCATCACTTTCTACCACTTTCTTGGCAATTTTAAAATTACGCCAGCCTAACCAACTACCTTGGGTTTGTTGATGCAGATTATAAATGGCTTTTTCAGTGCTAATAAATAGATCTGCCAACTGCCCATAAGCCGCTGCCCACGCATCAATTAATGGATCTTCCATTGAGATGTTAAGGACTTCACTGATGGAATGGAGCAAGTTTTCACCCACAATATTGTAGTCAGGGGCTTGAATATTTAGGCTGACATGTTTGTGTGCGATTAATTCAACCACAGGTAAAAGAACAGAAGGGTCTTCGATATTTTCTGCATAAGCCAATACGGCACCCGCAAGTGCTTGTGCTTGAGCGCCGCTACGTTGGTGTCCCATATTAAAGGTTTCTTTTAATTCAGGATTATTCCCTAACATGCGATTATAAAAATAGCCGGTTAATGCAACGCCATTTTCACGAAGAACAGGGACAGTGGCTTTTACAAGTTCAATTTGCTGCGGAGTCATGATGTGATCTCACTTGGCTGTTATTTATAAGATGTATTTAAAATACATATTTAATATTTTAATTGCAATCTATTTTTAACACAAAACCCTATTATTTTTATGGAATAAATAATCTAAGGGGTTGTGGAGAAAAAAAGACCTTAGAAATGATGGAAAATCTAAGGTCGGTATTGGTATCTTGATATGTCGATGGCGTTGAAAAATGATTAGAACGCTATTTACCACCAAATAAAGAACCGAGTAAACCACGCATAATTTTTTGTCCTGTAGAGCCACCTAAACTGCGGGCAGCACTTTTGGCAAAAGTTCCCACAATATCTTCGGTGAACTTTTCCCGCTGCTTGGCAGCATGATCGGCTTCTTTTTGTTGTTCTCGCGCTATACGTTCCTGATCTTTGGCCTGTTGTTTAGCAAAGGTTTCTTGTTGTTTAGCTTGTTCTTTCGCAAGGACATCTGCTTGAGCTTGCTGTTGGCGTTCAGCCACTTTTTGCTGTAAACGTTCGTAAGCGCTGTCACGGTCTATACTTTGTTCATATACGCCTGCCACGCTACTTTTGCTCATTAATGCTTTGCGGATTTCGGGTGAAATTGGGCTAAACGCAGAGTAGGGAGGCATGACCCAGCCACGCTCGACAATTTGTGGTATGCCTTGTTCATCGAGGCAACTGATTAGCGCTTCACCAACGCCCAGTTCGGTAATGGCTTGCTCGACATCAAACTCAGGATTGGCACGAAAAGTTGTGGCTGCAGTTTTAACTGCTTTTTGATCTTTAGGGGTAAAGGCGCGTAATGCATGTTGTACTCGATTCCCCAGTTGCCCTAATACGCTTTCAGGTAAATCCAACGGATTCTGGGTTACAAAATAAATCCCGACGCCTTTGGAGCGAATTAAGCGTACTACTTGTTCAATTTTTTCTTGCAGTGCAGCACTGGCATTATCAAAAAGTAAATGAGCTTCATCAAAGAAGAACACCAGTTTCGGTTTATCCATGTCGCCAACTTCAGGTAACTGCTCGAATAACTCAGAGAGCATCCAGAGGAGAAAAGTGGCATACAGTTTGGGGGTGTTCATCAATTTATCTGCTGCAAGTAAATTGATGTAACCTCGACCATCGGCATCGGTTTGAATAAAATCAAGAATATTCAAACTAGGTTCACCAAAAAACTGATCTCCGCCCTGATCGGCCAGTGCCAGTAAGTTGCGTTGAATGGCCCCTAGACTGGCAGGGGAGAGATTGCCGTATTCAGCTTTAAATTCTGCGGCATGTTCGCTGACATAACCGAGCATGGCTTTTAAATCTTTAAAGTCAATCAATAGTAGCCCCTGATCATCTGCAATCCGAAAAACTGCCGATAAAACCCCTTCCTGTGTGTCGTTTAAATTCAACATTTGTGCCAGTAAAAGTGGTCCAATTTCAGATACTGTGCTGCGAATTGGATGTCCTTGCTCGCCAAATAAATCCCAGAAAACCATAGGTGAGGCAGCAAAGGGAATGGAATCAATGCCTAGGTTTTTAATGCGTTCATCAAATTTTGGATTGCTACTGCCAGCTTGGGCTAGACTAGAAACATCGCCCTTGGCATCGGCAAGGAAAACCGGTACACCAATGCGTGAAAAACTTTCCGCCAATACCTTTAAGGTCACCGTCTTACCAGTTCCCGTTGCACCCGCAATTAGACCGTGCCGATTGGCAAATTGAGAATGTAAAACAATGTCTTGTGTGGTATCCGTGGTTTTTTTTGCAATGACGATTGGTTTACTCATTTTTCACCTATTTTAGAATTTATTCGAGCTGTTTTAATGCGTTTTGAATATCTTGGACTAAATCGTCAGCATCTTCTAGTCCTATACAAAAGCGGACCAATAAACCTTGTTGTAAATGTGTATTTTTCAGTGAACGCATGTGGTTGAGTTCATACAGCATGACCAAGCTGATTGGGCCACCCCAGCTAAATCCGAGCTTAAATAAATTCAGATGATCACAAAATTCACGCACTGCTTTTAAGTCATATTCGGGCTTAAAAATCACACTCACCAAGCCTGCACTTTTGCCTGTGAGGCACACTTGTTTCCAGTGTGCATGCCCTGCAGCATCAGGATCACTCGGATGTAAGACCTGACTAAATTGCGGTTGTTGTTTTAACCATGCAAGTAGTTTTAAGGCTGATGTTGCTTGTTGTTCGTAACGGATGGCCATGTGAGCCAAGCTACGCTGAATCTGGGCGGTGTCATCGCCAGAAACGGCAATCCCTTGTATAGCATGCATACGGAATAATTGATGATGTAGTTGCTGATTGCGTGTCACCACAGAGCCCATCAAAATATCACCACCACCACTCGGATATTTGGTTAAGGCATGCACACTAATATCTACAGCCAAATGTTCATCAGAAAAATCAAACGGATTAAAGGCTAAACCAGCACCCCAAGTATTATCCAACACTGTCAAAATCTGTTCAGCTTGTGCTTTTTGAACTAAGCCGATTAAATCAGGGAATTCTAAGGTGACGGATCCCGCAGCTTCAAGCCAAAGGAGTTTGGCATGGTCGGATGGGGTAAAACTTGTAACATCTACAGGATTATAAACTTGCACTTGAATGCCGTAGCGTTTTTCCAGATTACGCAGATGCTCCATATTAGGACCATAGACATTATCGGGTACCCAGACTTCATCGCCTTGCGCGAGTAAAGCGGAATTGACTAAATTAATTGCAGAAAGTCCACTGGGTGCCAATAAGCAGTATTCGCCACCTTCAATTTGAGCGATTTGATCTGCTAAAGTAAACGTTGTTGGAGTGCCATGAGTGCCATAGCTGTAGTCATACGGGTCAGTCCAGTGGCGATTAAATAGTGCATCGGTATTTTCAAAAATAATGGTGGATGCACGAAACAGGGGAGGTTGAACGCTAGAAATATATTGGGGTGCTTTTCTTGGTGCATGAATTAGCGCAGTTTGAGGTTTCTTGTTCAAGATGTGACTCATGTAAAGCGTAGGATGGAACCTAGATTAAGAGAATATGTCAATTTTCGCTACCGAATTGGGAAGAACTGTAAAAACAAGCAACCAAATCAAAAGTTGGCTTCAATTTTGCTAAATCTAAGCAAAGCTACAACAATAGGTTACAGCGCATGAAGTCGCATTTAAAAGTACATTATTTTCAGCATATTGCTGGTGAAGGGTTCGGTAGTTGTTATGAGTTTTTAAAAGCACATCAGGCACAAATTACAGCCACAGAATTTTTTGCCTTACCTGTGGATTTACCTCTGGAAATTGAGGCTTTACCGCAAATTGAAGATGTAGATCTTCTCATCATCATGGGAGGAACCATGAGTGTAAATGATGAGGTTAATTATCCATGGTTAAAAATCGAAAAGCGCTGGCTAAGACGTTATTTGGCATTGGGTAAGCCTGCTATTGGTCTGTGCTTGGGTGGACAATTGATCGCGAATGCTTTGGGTGCTGCGGTCAGTAAGAGTGGCATGCAGGAACTGGGTTGGACGACGGTACGTAAAGTACAACATGTACCCCAAGATTGCTTTGAGCTACCTGAGCAGTTCAATGTCATGCAGTGGCACAGTGAGACCTTTGAAATTCCCAAAGGCGCGATTCATTTGGCAGAAAATGATGTATGTCGTAATCAAATGTACCAGATTGGAAGAAATGTACTCGGTTTTCAATTTCATCCCGAAATTACACCCGAAACCCTGAGTTTATTTTTAGAGAATGATGATGAGCTGGCTCACTTTTCTGGAGCCTTTGTGCAAACTGAAAGTGAATTAAAACGCTCACAGAGGGCACATTTTTTCGAGGGAAATCAGTTGCTCAATCAAGCGATTGAGTATGTCTTACAAAAAACAGCATAGCGGTTAAATAACAAACAACTGAAAATCATGGAAATTTGAAAAAAAGACCAAAAAAGGCAAAATGGATTTGCTTAAGCGTTAAACAATGGCTATAATGAGCGACCCTTTAATGAAAGGGGGTTAACTGCGAAGAAAGTAGTTAACATCGTGACAGTCGTGGCATCGATCATGACCTTAGTGATATTTCACTGCTCTTGACACTTACCCTTTATTTAGTGGGGTGAGATGCGTCAAGGGTGATTCTTTATATATTTGGCTTGGAGTTAACTGGTATGTCTAACCAGAGAATTCGTATCCGTTTGAAGTCTTTTGATCACCGTTTAATTGATCAATCTGCTCAAGAGATCGTAGAAACAGCAAAACGTACTGGCGCACAAGTTTGTGGTCCAATCCCGATGCCAACTCGCATCGAACGTTTTAACGTTTTAACATCACCACACGTTAACAAAGATGCGCGTGACCAATATGAGATCCGCACTTACAAACGTTTGATCGACATCGTTCAACCTACAGATAAAACTGTTGATGCATTGATGAAGTTAGATCTTGCTGCTGGTGTTGATGTTCAGATCGCTTTGGGTTAAGACTTTCGGTTAATTAACGTTTTTAAGTTAATTAGGCCGCTTTTTTAGAGGTTATGCACATGGCTATTGGTTTAGTCGGTCGCAAGTGCGGTATGACCCGTATCTTTACAGATGCTGGTGTTTCTGTGCCTGTAACAGTGATTGAGGTTGATCCTAACCGCATCACTCAAATCAAAACGCTTGAAACTGATGGTTATCAAGCGATTCAAATCACTACTGGTGAACGTCGCGAATCTCGTGTAACTAACGCTCAGAAAGGTCACTTTGCGAAAGCGGGTGTTGCTGCTGGTCGTCTAGTTCAAGAATTCCGCGCTACAGAAGCTGATCTTGAAGGTCGTGAAGTTGGTGGTGTTCTAACTGTTGATTTGTTCACAGTTGGTCAAATCGTTGACGTTACTGGTACGTCTAAAGGTAAAGGTTTCCAAGGTGGTGTTAAGCGTTGGAACTTCCGTACCCAAGATGCTACTCACGGTAACTCACTTTCTCACCGTGTTTTAGGTTCTACTGGTCAAAACCAGACTCCTGGTCGCGTATTCAAAGGCAAAAAAATGGCTGGCCATTTAGGTGCTGAACGCGTAACTACACAGGGTCTTGAGATCGTTGCTATCGACACAGAGCGTTCAGTTCTAGTTGTTAAGGGCGCGATTCCTGGTGCTACTGGTGGCGACGTTACCGTTCGTCCTACGATCAAGGCCTGAGGGGAAATAACGTGAATTTAAAAACTGTTTCCGGCTCTGCTGTTGAATTATCTGAAGTTGCTTTCGGTCGTGAATTTAACGAAGCTCTTGTACACCAAGTTGTTACAGCTTACTTAGCTGGTGGTCGTCAAGGTTCGAAAGCTCAGAAATCACGTGCTGACGTATCTGGCGGTGGTAAAAAACCATTCCGTCAAAAAGGTACTGGCCGTGCGCGTGCTGGTTCTATTCGTAGCCCAATCTGGGTTGGTGGTGGTAAAACTTTTGCTGCTCGTCCACAAGATTGGTCTCAAAAAGTAAACCGCAAAATGTACCGCGGTGCAATGCAATGTATCTTAGCTGAACTTGTTCGCCAAGATCGCCTTGTATTAGTTGAAGAGATTGCTGTTGCAGCTCCAAAAACTAAAGAATTGCTTGCGAAACTTAACGACTTGAATGCTACTCGCGCATTGATCGTTACTGATGCTGTAGATGAGAATCTATATCTAGCAGCTCGCAACATTCCACACGTTGATGTGGTTGATGCTACTGCAATCGATCCTGTTAGCTTGATCGCGTTCGATAAAGTTGTTATGTCTGTTGCTGCTGCTAAGAAAATTGAGGTAGAACTCGGATGAACAACGAACGTATCTATCAAGTCCTACAAGGACCTGTATTCTCAGAAAAAGCACAAGTTTTAGGTGAGACTGCTGGTGTTCAAGTTTTTAAAGTTGCACTTGATGCAAATAAACTTGAAATCAAAAAAGCAGTTGAACAACTCTTTGGTGTTCAGGTTGTTAAAGTTAACACAACGATCACTAAAGGTAAGTCTAAACGCTTTGGTAAAACATTAGGACGTCGTTCTGATGTTAAAAAAGCATACGTCACCCTGAAAGCTGGCCAAGATGTTGAAATGGCTGACTTGGGCGATACCGCTGAAAGCACAGCGGAATAAGGACGAGAATTATGCCAATTCAAAAATGTAAGCCAACGTCTCCTGGACGTCGCTTTGTAGAGAAAGTCGTTCACGACCATCTTCACAAAGGCGCGCCTTATGCTCCGTTGGTTGAAGCTAAAAAACGTACTGGTGGTCGTAACAACAACGGTCACATCACGACTCGTCACGTTGGTGGTGGTCACAAGCAGCACTACCGTCTTGTTGACTTTAAACGTAACAAAGATGGCATTCCTGCGACTGTAGAGCGTATTGAATACGATCCTAACCGTACAGCACACATTGCACTTGTATTGTATGCTGATGGTGAGCGTCGCTACATCATCGCGCCTAAAGGCCTTCGCGCTGGCGATAAAGTTCAATCTGGTAACGATGCTCCAATTCGTCCAGGTAACTGCTTGCCGCTTCGCAACATGCCGATCGGTTCTACTCTTCACAACATCGAACTTAAAATCGGTAAAGGCGCGCAATTAGCTCGTTCTGCTGGTACTTCAGTTCAGTTGTTGGGTCGTGACGGTTCTTACGCCATCGTTCGTTTACGTTCTGGTGAAATGCGTAAAATTCACGTTGAGTGCCGTGCAGTTCTTGGTGAAGTTTCTAACCAAGAAAGCAACCTTCGCTCACTTGGTAAAGCAGGTGCAGCACGCTGGCGTGGCGTTCGTCCTACCGTTCGTGGTATGGCGATGAACCCAGTTGATCACCCACACGGTGGTGGTGAAGGGCGTAACAAAGGTATTCAACCTGTAAGCCCATGGGGTCAAAAAGCTAAAGGGTACAAGACACGTACCAACAAGCGTACGACTAAGATGATTATTCGCGATCGTCGCGTCAAGTAAAGGAATCTGACTAATGCCTCGTTCATTGAAAAAAGGTCCATTCGTCGATGCGCACTTGTTCGCTAAGGTTGAAGCTGCTATTGCTGCTAACAATCGTAAGCCGATCAAGACTTGGTCACGTCGTTCGATGATCCTCCCGGATTTTGTTGGTTTAACAATCTCTGTACATAATGGCCGTAACCATGTTCCAGTGATCGTATCTGAACACATGGTTGGTCACAAACTTGGTGAATTCGCGCCAACTCGTACCTATCGCGGTCACGGTGTTGACAAGAAATCTAAACGTTAAGGTGCTATGATGGAAGTTACTGCTAAATTACGCGGTGCCGCTATCTCGGCACAAAAAACTCGTTTGGTTGCAGACCTAATCCGTGGCAAATCTGTTGCTCACGCGCTTAATATTCTTAACTTCAGCAACAAAAAAGCTGCAGTTTTGGTTAAAAAAGCATTGGAATCTGCAATTGCAAACGCTGAACACAATAACAGTTTAGATGTAGACGACCTTAAGGTAACTACGATTTACGTTGATGAAGGCACTAGCCTTAAACGTATTATGCCACGTGCTAAAGGCCGTGCAGATCGTATTACTAAGCGTACTTGTCACATTACCGTTAAGGTAGGGGTTTGATATGGGTCAGAAGGTTCATCCAATCGGTATCCGCCTTGGTGTTGTAAAACGTCATAACGCCAACTGGTATGCGAGTCCGAAACAATACGCTGAATATTTGCTTAAAGATCTTCAAGTTCGTGAGTTTTTAACTAAAAAACTTAAGAATGCAATGATCAGCAATATTCTTATCGAACGTCCTACGGGCGCTGCTAAAGTAACTATTAGCACTGCACGTCCTGGTATCGTGATCGGTAAAAAAGGCGAAGACATTGAGAAATTACAGCGTGAACTTACTCAAATTATGGGTATTCCAGCGCAAGTAAGCATCAACGAAATCGATCGCCCAGACTTAGACGCTCGTTTAGTTGCTGAAGCAATTGCTTCTCAATTAGAAAAGCGTGTTATGTTCCGTCGTGCTATGAAGCGTGCGGTACAAAACACGATGCGTGCTGGTGCTAAAGGTATCAAAGTTGAAGTTTCTGGCCGTTTAGGTGGTGCAGAGATTGCTCGTACAGAATGGTATCGTGAAGGTCGTGTACCTTTGCATACGCTTCGTGCGGACATCGACTACTCAACTATGCGTGCTGAAACGACTTACGGTACGATTGGTGTTAAAGTATGGATCTTCCGTGGTGAGATCTTGGGTGGCATGAAACAAGTCATGAACCCAGCTCCAGCTGAAGAGCGTCCAGCTAAACGCGGTCGTGGTCGTGGTGAAGGTCAAGAGCAACGTCGTGGACGTCGTAATGACCGTGCTGCTGACAAGGGAGAATAATCCATGTTGCTACCTAAACGTACCAAATTCCGTAAAGTGCAAAAAGGCCGTAACACTGGTCTAGCGCACCGTGGTAGTACAGTATCATTTGGTTCAATCGCGCTTAAAGCAACTGAACGTGGTCGTATGACTTCACGTCAAATTGAAGCTGCGCGTCGTACCATTAGCCGTCGTGTTAAGCGTGGTGGTAAGATCTTTATTCGTGTATTCCCAGACAAACCAATTACTGAAAAGCCATTAGAAGTTCGTATGGGTAACGGTAAAGGTAATGTGGAGTACTGGGTTTGTGAAATCAAACCAGGTAAGATCCTGTACGAAATGGAAGGTGTGAACGAAGAATTGGCGCGTGAAGCATTTACGCTTGCTGCTGCTAAGCTTCCGTTTAAAACCACTATCGTGACTCGGACGGTAATGTAATGAAAACTAAAGATCTACGTGAAAAATCGGTAGAAGAGTTGACAGCTTTGCTTGATGAGCAACAGCTTAACCAATTCCGTCTTCGTATGGCTAAAGCAACTGGTCAATTGGGTAAGTCGCACGAAGTTGCGCTTACTCGTAAGACTATTGCTCGTATTAAGACCCTCCTTACCGAAAAACAGGGGAACGGACAATGAGTGAAAAAACAGTCCGCACGTTAACCGGCAAAGTAGTAAGCGACAAAATGGACAAGTCTATTGTTGTACTTATCGAACGTCGTGTTCAACACCCGTTGTATGGCAAATCAATCCGCCGTTCAACTAAATTACATGCTCATGATGAGAACAACACTGCTAAATTAGGCGACGTTGTGACAATCAAAGAAAGCCGCCCAATTTCTAAAACAAAGTCTTGGACTTTAGTTGAAGTTGTTGAAGCTGCTGCTGAGTAATTAAACGTTCTTGCATCATCGGTCAATTTCGAGTACTCTTTGAGCCTTTCGAAATTGCGACCGGTGATGCACGGTTTTGGAGTAGGGCAATGATTCAAACCGAAACTATGCTCGACGTAGCAGACAACAGTGGTGCTCGCCGCGTACAATGTATTAAAGTACTTGGTGGTTCACATCGTCGTTATGCTTCAGTTGGCGATATTATTAAAGTTACTGTAAAAGAAGCTATTCCTCGCGCACGTGTTAAAAAAGGTGACGTGATGAATGCTGTGGTTGTACGTACAAAATTCGGCATCCGTCGTCCAGATGGTTCAGTTATTCGTTTCGACGATAACGCAGCTGTTATTTTGAACAACAACAAAGCGCCGATTGCAACTCGTATTTTCGGACCAGTGACTCGTGAACTTCGTACTGAACAGTTCATGAAAATCATTTCATTGGCTCCTGAAGTTCTATAAGAGGCACTCATGGCTAAGATTAAAAAAGGCGATCAAGTAATTGTGATCGCAGGTAAGGAAAAAGGCAAACAGGGTACTGTTCTGTCTGTTTCTAATGACCGTGTTATGGTTGAAGGCCTTAACTTGGTTAAGAAGCACCAAAAGCCGAACCGTGCAACAGGTGCTGAAGGCGCTATCGTTACACAAGAAGCTTCGCTTCATATTTCTAACGTGGCAATTTTTAATGCTACAACCCAAAAGGCTGACCGTGTTGGTTACCAAGTGACTGAAGGCGTGAAAACTCGCGTTTATAAGTCAAATGGTGAATCAGTGGCGGTAGCGAAGTAATAGGTTGAGAAGGCAATGGCCAGACTTAAAACGCG
Source organism: Acinetobacter sp. ANC 4910 (assembly GCF_004331035.1). Lineage (GTDB taxonomy): Bacteria > Pseudomonadota > Gammaproteobacteria > Pseudomonadales > Moraxellaceae > Acinetobacter. The sequence goes on along the minus strand of NZ_SJNT01000008.1, from coordinate 16,577 downwards.
TTACAATGACGAACTTAAAGCTCAATTACAAGAGACTTTAGGCGTTAAAAATGTGATGGATATCCCTCGCATCACTAAAATCACGATCAATATGGGTGTTGGCGCAGCAGCTGCTGACAAAAAACTCCTTGATGGTGCTCTAGCTGATATGCAAGCAATTGCTGGTCAAAAACCAGTGCTTACGTTAGCTCGCAAATCAATCGCTGGTTTCAAAATCCGTGATGGTTGGCCGATCGGTTGTAAAGTTACTTTACGCGGCGAACGTATGTACGAATTCTTAGACCGTTTGATCTCTATTGCGATCCCTCGTATCCGTGACTTCCGTGGTTTCTCTGCGAAATCATTTGATGGTCGTGGTAACTACTCTATGGGTCTTAAAGAACAAATCATGTTCCCTGAGATCGATTTCGATAAGATTGATCGTATTCGTGGTATGGATATTACCGTTACTACGACTGCTCGCACCGATGACGAAGGCCGTGCGCTTATGCGTGCATTCGGCTTCCCGTTCAAATAAGAGGTCGATATGGCTAAGAAAGGTATGATTAATCGCGAATTGAAACGCGAAAAGACAGTTGCTAAATTTGCTGCAAAACGTGCTGAATTAAAAGCTACGATTGCAAATGTAAATGCAAGCGACGAAGAGCGTTTCGAAGCGATGATGAAGTTACAAGCATTACCACGTAATGCATCTCCAGTACGTCTTCGTAACCGTTGTGGTTTAACTGGTCGTCCTCATGGTTACTTCCGTAAGTTCGGTTTAAGCCGTAACAAATTACGTGACACAGTAATGCAAGGTGATGTACCAGGCGTTGTTAAGGCAAGCTGGTAAGGAGCGACTAGAAATGAGTATGCAAGATACCGTTGCCGACATGTTAACTCGTGTTCGTAACGCACAAATGGCAAAGAAACAATCTGTTTCTATGCCTAATTCTAAGTTGAAGGTTGCAATTGCAAACGTACTTCAACAAGAAGGTTATGTTTCAAATGTAGAAGTTGCTGAAGTTGAAGGCAAAGCTACTTTGACCATCACTTTAAAATATTTCGAAGGCAAACCAGTTATCGAAACTGTGAAACGCGTAAGCCGTCCTGGTCTACGTCAGTATCGCGGTAAAGATGCACTCCCGAGCGTTAAGCAAGGTTTAGGTATTGCAATTGTTTCTACAAGCAAAGGCATCATGACTGATCGCGCTGCACGTGCTGCAGGCGTTGGTGGTGAAGTTGTTGCTTTTGTTTCTTAATAGGTGATTCCTCATGTCTCGTGTGGCTAAAGCCCCAGTAACTGTGCCTAACGGTGTTACAGTTACTCAGAACGGCCGGCAGGTCGAAGTGAAAGGCAGTAAAGGTACATTGTCTTTCAACCTGCATGCGCTGGTCGAGCTTAAACAGGAAGACGGTATTGTAGCTGTTGCTCCAAAAGCTGAGTCGAAAGACGCTTGGATGCAAGCTGGTACTGCTCGCGCTGTTCTTAACAACCTTGTAAAAGGTGTTAGCGAAGGCTTCGAACGTAAGTTGCAACTTATCGGTGTTGGTTACAAAGCTGCGGTTAAGGGTAACATTGTTAACCTTAACCTTGGTTTCTCTCACCCGATCGACTATACGCTTCCTGAAGGTGTAACTGCTGAAACTCCTACAGCAACTGAAATTATCCTTAAATCTGCTGATAAAGCACGTTTAGGTCAAGTTGCTGCAGATATCCGTGGTTACCGTCCGCCAGAGCCTTATAAAGGTAAAGGTGTTCGTTATTCTGATGAAGTTGTACTTCGTAAAGAAGCTAAGAAGAAATAAGGCGCGAGGTTCTTATGAACGAAAAGAAACAATCCCGTTTGCGTCGTGCGAAAAGCACACGCTTGCACATTCGTGCATTGGGTGCGACTCGTTTGTGTGTAAACCGCACTCCGCGTCACATCTATGCTCAAGTTATCTCAGCAGATGGTGGCAAAGTTTTAGCGCAAGCTTCAACTTTAGATGCTACTTTACGTGCTGGTTCAACTGGTAATATTGAAGCAGCGACTAAAGTAGGTGCTTTAATCGCAGAACGTGCTAAAGCAGCTGGTATTACTAAAGTTGCATTTGACCGTTCTGGTTTTAAATATCATGGTCGTATCAAAGCCTTGGCTGATGCTGCTCGTGAAAACGGCTTGGAGTTCTAATCATGGCTAAAGTTGAACAAAACGAAGGTCTTGTTGAAAAGCTGGTTGCCGTTGATCGTGTAGCCAAAGTTGTTAAGGGTGGTCGTATCTTCTCTTTCACAGCATTAACTGTTGTGGGTGATGGTAATGGTCGTGTAGGTTTTGGTCGTGGTAAAGCGCGTGAAGTTCCAGCTGCGATTTCTAAAGCACTTGAAGCTGCACGTCGTAACATGATTACTGTAGACCTTGCTGGTACTACTTTACAACACCCTGTGAATGCTCGTCATGGTGCAAGCCGTGTGTACATGCAACCTGCTTCTGAAGGTACTGGCGTAATTGCTGGTGGCGCTATGCGTGCCGTTCTTGAAGCTGCAGGCGTACACAACGTACTTGCTAAATGTTACGGTTCTACAAACGCTGCGAACGTTGTAAACGCAACTTTCAAAGGTTTGCGTGATATGACTTCTCCAGAGAAAGTAGCTGCTAAACGTGGTCTTTCTGTAGAACAAATTCAAGGGTAATCAATCATGAAAACGATTAAAGTTACCCAGACTAAATCTTCTTCGCACCGCTTGAAAAATCACAAGCTTTGCTTACAAGGTTTAGGTCTGCGTCGTATTGGTCATACTGTAGAAGTGCAAGATACGCCTTCTAACCGTGGTATGATCAACAAAGTCTACTATATGGTTAGTGTAGAGGAATAAGCCATGACTCTGCGTTTAAATGAACTTGCGCCTGCAGAAGGTGCGAAGCGTGATAATCTTCGTCTGGGTCGTGGTATCGGTTCTGGCGTTGGTAAGACTGGTGGCCGTGGTGTCAAAGGTCAGAATTCACGTAAGAGCGGTGGTACTCGTCCAGGCTTTGAAGGTGGTCAAACTGCGTTATATCGCCGTTTACCTAAATTCGGTTTCACTAGCCAAATCGCTTTGAAAACTGCTGAAGTACGTTTATCTGAGCTTGCTAAAGTTGAAGGCGATATTGTTAGCCTAGAAACTTTAAAAGCTGCAAACGTTGTACGTAAAGATATGTTACGTGCTCGTATCGTACTTTCTGGTGAAATTACTCGTGCATTCACTGTACAAGGTGTTGCATTGACTAAAGGCGCTAAAGCTGCTGTTGAAGCTGCTGGCGGCAAAGTCGAGGAGTAATCGCGAGTGTCTATGTCTCCTAGTTCTTCAGGTCATGTTCACATGATGAAAGGGCAACCGTTTTACGTGAAATATCGTGAAATTATTCGCCGAATGATGTTTCTCTTCGGTGCATTGTTGGTTTTTCGACTAGGAGCGCATATTCCAGTACCGGGCATTAATAATGCTGCACTTGAAAACCTCTTTAATGCAAACCAGGGTACCATCCTTGGTTTGTTTAACATGTTTTCAGGTGGTGCTTTAGAAAGAATGTCAATTCTTGCCTTGGGAATTATGCCGTATATTTCTGCATCGATTATTGTGCAGTTAATGTCGACTGTGATTCCATCACTCGAAGCTTTGAAAAAAGAAGGAGAGCAAGGGAAGCGCAAGATTAATCAATATACACGTCAAGGTACGTTGCTTTTAGCTTTAGTGCAAGCAACTGGAATGTGTGCAGGTTTGATCAGTCAAGGAATTACCTTGTCAGCTGGTTTAGCCTTTTATGTTCCTGCTGTAACCTCATTGGTTGCAGGTACTATGTTCTTAATGTGGTTGGGTGAACAAATTACCGAACGCGGAGTGGGTAATGGTATTTCCATGATCATTTTCGCGGGTATTGTTGCTGGATTGCCTAATTTAATTATGCAATCAATTTCATCGGTAGATAATGGTCAAACAAGTCTGATTGGCTTGGTTATTTTTGGCTTATTGTCTCTAGGTGTTTTGGCAGCAATTGTGTTTATTGAGAAAGCGCAGCGTCGTATTCCAGTAAACTATGCTCAAAAACAACAAGGCCGTCGTGTATTTACTGCACAACAAACGCATTTGCCATTAAAAATTAATATGGCAGGTGTAATTCCAGCGATCTTTGCAAGCTCTTTATTATTGTTCCCAGCGAGCTTGGGACAGTGGGTGGGAAGCTCAGATCCGAGTGCAGGGATAATCAAGCGTAGTCTTCAAGATTTGGCTCTTTTATTGTCGCCTGGACAGCCGTTGTATTTGGTGCTCTTTGGTGCGTTAATTATCTTTTTCTGTTATTTTTATACGGCGTTAGTATTTAGCCCGAAAGAAGTATCGGAAAACTTAAAACGCAGCGGAGCTTATGTGCCTGGTATTCGCCCAGGTGAGCAAACTGCTCGTTATTTAGATCATATTCTCAATCGTTTGACGTTTATTGGTGCGATTTATATTGCGATCGTGTGTTTAATGCCAATGATTTTGCAAAGTTCTTTTGGTATTCCATTCTATCTGGGTGGTACGTCTTTGCTGATCGTTGTAGTTGTTGTTATGGATTTCATGGCGCAATTGCAAGCACATCTCACATCTCATCAATATGATAATCAAACGTTAATGAGAAAAACGACTGCTCATCCGAAGGGATAAGCGCACTTAGAGGTTTCATCATGAAAGTACAAGCTTCTGTAAAGAAAATTTGTGGTAGCTGTAAAGTTATCCGTCGTAATGGGGTTATTCGCGTAATTTGCAGCGCAGAACCTCGTCATAAGCAGCGTCAAGGTTAATCTGATCAAGACCTGTTGATTTCAGTAGGCTAATTAGGTTATTATCCGCCCCTCAAGATTTTTGTGGGGCGGTTGATTATCTCTACTGCCTTTTTGGAGAAAATTGAATGGCTCGTATTGCCGGTGTAAACATTCCGGATAACAAGCATGCTGTTATCTCTCTCACGTATATCTTTGGTATTGGTCGCCACACTGCTAAGAACATCTTAGCTGCTGTAGGTATCGCTCCAACGACTAAGATTCGTGAATTAGATGATGCTCAGCTTGATGCGATTCGTGCAGAAGTTACTAAGGTTCCGACCGAAGGTGATTTACGTCGCGAAATTTCCATGAACATTAAACGTTTAATGGATTTAGGCTGCTACCGCGGTCTTCGTCATCGTCGCAGCTTGCCTGTCCGCGGACAACGCACCAAAACTAACGCACGTACCCGTAAAGGTCCGCGCAAACCTATTAAGAAATAAGATTTCTGGAAGCTAAAAGATGGCTAAAGATACTCGCGCACGCAAGAAGGTCACTCGTACCGTCTCTGAAGGTGTTGCACACATTCACGCTTCTTTTAATAACACCATTGTAACGATCACTGATCGTCAAGGTAATGCATTGGCTTGGGCTACTTCAGGTGGACAAGGCTTCCGTGGATCACGTAAATCAACTCCGTTTGCTGCTCAGGTAGCTGCTGAAGTTGCTGGTAAAGCTGCTTTAGATTACGGTTTGAAAAACTTGGACGTCCTTGTAAAAGGTCCTGGTCCTGGTCGTGAATCTGCGGTTCGTGCTTTAGGTGCAGTGGGTTATAAAATTAACAGCATTACCGATGTGACGCCAATCCCGCACAACGGTTGCCGTCCACCTAAAAAACGTCGCGTGTAAGGAGAAACATTCATGGCTCGTTATATTGGTCCAAAATGCAAACTCTCTCGCCGCGAAGGGACAGACCTGCAATTAAAATCTGGCGTTAAACCATTTGACGTTAAGACAAAAAAACATGCTAAAGCTCCTGGCCAACATGGTCAAAGCCGTGCAAAACAATCTGAGTATTCACTACAATTACGTGAAAAACAAAAAGTACGTCGTATGTACGGTGTTTTAGAGCGTCAATTTAGTAACTACTATAAAGAAGCTGCTCGTGTTAAAGGCGCAACTGGTGAAAACTTGTTGAAATTGCTTGAAAGCCGCCTAGATAACGTTGTTTATCGCATGGGTTTTGGTTCTACACGTGCAGAAGCTCGTCAGCTTGTATCTCACCGTTCTATCACTTTAAATGGTCGTCGTGTTAACATTGCGTCTATCCAAGTTAAAGCTGGTGACGTGATTGCAGTTCACGAAGGTGCTAAGCAACAATTGCGTATCAAAAACGCAGTTGAATTAGCTGCTCAACGTGGTATTCCTTCTTGGATGGAAATTGATCATTCTAAGTTGGAAGGTACATTTAAAGCTGCACCAGATCGTTCTGATTTACCTGCTGAAATCAACGAAAGCTTGATTGTAGAATTGTATTCTAAATAATCCTTGAGGTAGCAATAATGACGCGTACTGCAAATGAGTTTCTAACTCCGCAAGCGATCAAGGTCGAAGCGGTTAGCGGGACCTCGGCAAAAGTTATTCTAGAACCCTTAGAGCGTGGCTTTGGTCATACTCTGGGCAATGCTTTACGTCGCATCCTTCTTTCTTCTTTACCTGGCGCTGCTGTGGTTGAAGTTGAAATTGAAGGTGTTGAGCACGAGTACAGTACTTTGGAAGGCTTGCAGCAGGACATCGTCGAGCTCTTGCTGAACCTAAAAGGATTGTCTATTAAGCTGTTCGATCAAAATGAAGCTTATTTGACATTAGAGAAACAAGGTCCTGGCGACGTTACTGCTGCTGACCTTCGTTTACCTCATAATGTTGAAGTGGTTAACCCTGAACATTTGATCGGTACTTTAAGTGCTTCAGGCTCATTAAAAATGCGCCTGAAAGTTGCTCAAGGTCGTGGTTATGAGACTTCTGACTCACGTTTCCCAGAAGGCGAAACTCGCCCAGTGGGTCGTTTACAGTTAGATGCATCTTATAGCCCAATCAAACGTGTGTCTTACATCGTAGAAAATGCGCGTGTAGAACAACGTACTGACCTTGATAAACTGATCATTGATCTTGAAACCAACGGTACAGTTGATCCTGAAGAAGCAATCCGCAAAGCGGCTACAATTTTGCAACAACAAATTGCAATTTTTGTTGACCTTCAAAAAGATCAAGCTCCTGTTGCTCAAGAACCTCGTGAAGAAGTTGATCCAATTTTGCTTCGTCCAGTAGATGATCTAGAGCTTACTGTTCGTTCTGCGAATTGTTTAAAAGCAGAAAATATTTACTACATTGGTGATCTTGTACAGCGTACTGAGGTTGAGTTACTTAAAACTCCTAACCTTGGTAAGAAATCGCTTACTGAGATCAAAGATGTTCTGGCTTCTAAGGGCTTACAGCTCGGCATGCGTTTAGAGAACTGGCCACCAGCTAGTCTCCGTATGGACGATCGTTTCGCCTATCGTAGCCGTTAATTAAGTAGGACTATCACCATGCGTCATCGTAATAGTGGTGTGAAATTAGGCCGTACAAGCAGTCATCGTAAAGCGATGTTTCAAAACATGGCTAACTCTTTGTTTGAGCACGAGTTGATCAAAACAACTGTGCCAAAAGCAAAAGAGTTACGTCGTGTAGCTGAGCCTTTAATCACTTTAGCTAAAAACGATACTGTTGCAAACCGTCGTCTAGCGTTTGCTCGTACTCGTTCAGCAGCAACTGTTGGTAAATTATTTACCATTCTTGGCCCTCGTTACAAAGAGCGTAACGGCGGTTATCTACGTGTTCTTAAAGCGGGCTTCCGTGCGGGTGATGCTGCACCAATGGCTTACGTTGAACTAGTAGATCGCGAAGTTAACTAATTTCGCAGGATAACTCAGTTGTTCTTGAAAAAGGTCGGTTTTTAACCGACCTTTTTTATTGTCTACTGTTCGACAATATTCATTGTTGTCCTGAAATGACAAGATTTTTATCTGAATTCACTCAACTTGACATTGATCATTGTCAAATTTGTGCTTTAATAAAATAGAATTATCAGTCAGGTTATAAAAACAACATGGAAAAGCAAATTGATATATTGATTATTGGAGCAGGTATTTCAGGGATTGGTTTAGCTGCACATTTATCCAAGAATAATCCAAACCGTTCTTATGAAATTATCGAACGTCGAGAGAGTATTGGTGGTACATGGGATTTGTTTAAATATCCTGGGATCCGTTCTGATTCAGATATGTCCACCTTTGGTTATAATTTCAAACCATGGCAGCAATCAAGTGTATTGGCTGAGGGTGCTGCAATCAAAGGCTATTTAACCGAAGTTGTAGAAGAATACCAACTTGCCTCGAAAATTCATTTTAAACACAATGTTATTTCTGCCAATTATGATTCGACTATTCAAAAATGGGTGGTTGAAATTGAAGATCATAAGCAAAAGAAACAGACTTGGGTAGCAAACTTTATTCTCGGCTGTACGGGTTATTATAATTATGATCACGGTTATCAACCTAAATTCCCGAATCAGCCAGAGTTTAAAGGCGAGTTTATTCATCCACAGCAGTGGCCAGAAAATTTAGATTATCGTGGGAAAAAGGTGCTTATCATTGGTAGTGGCGCTACCGCAATCACGTTAGTGCCCGCTATGGCAAAAGGTGGGGCAGCACATGTGACCATGTTGCAACGTTCACCGACTTATATTGCTTCAGTTCCTTCGATTGATTTTGTTTACGATAAAATGCGTAAAATTTTACCCGAAGACCTAGCATATAAACTGACCCGCGCACGCAATATAGGGATGCAACGTGGTATCTATGCCTTGGCACAAAAGCAACCGAAACTCTTGCGTAAATTCCTATTAAAATCAATTGAGTTGCAATTGAAAGGTAAAGTGGATATGAAACACTTTACCCCAAGTTATAATCCTTGGGATCAGCGTTTATGTGTGGTGCCTGATGGTGATCTGTTTAAAATTTTACGCTCTGGTCAAGCCAGTGTAGAGACAGATTTAATTGAACGATTCACAGAAACAGGTGTCTTGTTAAAGTCAGGTAAACATCTCGAAGCTGATATTATTATTTCAGCGACAGGCCTAGATATTCAAATTTTAGGGGGCTTAAAGGCAACTTTAGATGGCCAGCCTATCGATACCTCAAAGCATATGCTTTATCAAGGTGTAATGGTGAGTGATGTCCCGAATATGGCGATGATTATTGGTTATATTAATGCGTCATGGACATTAAAGGTGGATATTGCGGCTGACTATATTTGTCGTTTGATTAACTATATGGATCAAAAAGGTTATGTGCAGGTGATTCCGCAAAGTGATCCAACTGAACTGTTGGAAGACACGGTGATGGGAAGTTTAACTTCAGGTTATATTGCCCGTGCTGCCAATGTGATGCCGAAACAGGGGAAGCACGCGCCATGGAAAGTCACCAATAATTATTTGGCGGATCGTACGGCGTTAAAAAATGCAACCTTTGAAGATGCCGTGTTAAAGTTTCAAAAAGCACTATCACATGACCAACGTAAGCCGAAATTGGTTTCTTGAGCTATGAAGTAATCAAAAAGGAGCATTAAGCTCCTTTTTTTATGATGTTATAAAGTTCGTGAAATTAGCTCTTTCATAATTTCATTGGTGCCTGCGTAAATGCGATTGGCACGGTTATCGATATACGCACGTGCAATTGGATATTCCAGCATGTAGCCATAACCACCGTGCAGTTGTAAGCATTCATCGACCACTTTAGAAAACATTTCTGAGATTTTGTATTTGGCAGCTGCTGCGGCATCGACAGCTAATTGCTCTGTAAGTTGAAGTTGCATACAGCGATCAAGATAGGCACGACAAAAATCGATTTCGGTGCGGAGTTCAGCCAATTTAAAGCGAGTATTTTGAAAATTAGAAATACTTTTGCCAAAAGCTTGACGTTCTTTCGTATATTGAACGGTATGTGCAAATGCTGCTTCGGCACCTGCCTGACAAATAATTGCCACTAGCATACGTTCCCATGCCAATTCTTTCATTAGCATCATAAAGCCCATACCTTCTGCACCCAGGAGGTTGTGCTTGGGTACATGCACGTCATCAAAGAATAGCTCGCAGGTGTCTTGACCTTTCATGCCAATTTTATTGAGCGGCTTGCCTTTGCTGAAACCGACACGTTTGGCTTCGACCATAATCAGTGAGAGATTGGCAGAACCTTTGTCACTGTGGCCCGTTTTACAGACCACAATTGCCATATCACACAGATAACCATTGGTGATAAAGATTTTAGAACCATTAATAACATATTCATCCCCCTCAAGGATGGCAGTTGTCTTGATGGCTTGTAAGTCTGAACCCGTGCTAGGTTCGGTCATTGCAATGGCGGTAACGACTTCACCTGTTGCCATTTTCGGTAGCCAGTGCTGTTTTTGTGCTTCATTCCCAAAGTTAAAAATATAATTGGCGACAATGTCGGAATGCAGAGAGAATCCTGTTGCGGAGTCCATTGCATAGGCTTGCTCTTCAATTAGGATCATGCTGTATAGACGATCAACACCAGAACCACCATAAGCTTCGGGCATGGTGGCACAGAGTAGGCCCAACTGACCGGCTTTATTCCATAAATCTCGATCAACATGTTGTTGTTGTTCATATTTTTCGGTATTCGGTACAACCTCTTGAGTATAAAACTTGCGTACCATGTCACGGAATGCTTCATGTTCCGAATTGAACAGTTGTCTTGGTAACATGTGGGTCAGTGGGCGAATGGCTCCAGATTGCATGATTATGATGTCCATTAATTATCATTGTGAGGTTGAAATTAAAAGATCTGTGGTGACTTGGGCAATGTGAGCAATGCTCAATTCCATAAAAAAATTGGTAGATTTGGTCATTCAGGGGAAATGTCTCGAAACTTCGCCAATGATTCGGTTAAACTAAGGCACTTCTGTTTGGTCTAGGGGAATACAATGAGCGAAGAAATGACGCTTGAAGAACGCAAAGTGATTTATCGTGCACGTCGTGGTTTAAAAGAAATAGATGTGTATTTTGACCCGTATGTTCGAAATTATTATTTAGCTGCATCTCCTGAAGAAAAAGCGTTATTTGCAGAATTAGTTGAACAAGAAGACCCTGATTTACTCGATTGGTTTATGGAAGTCGGCGAACCGCCACGTGCTGAAATTAAGACGTTTATTCTTAAATTAAAGCATTACGTTCATGGCTAACACCGCATATTATTTGAAACGCAGTCGCGTGGCGATTGTGTTTCAGATTGGTCTATTGTTTCTTATTCAATGTTTAGTTTCGGTTTTATTGCCTGTCTGGTTGGCCGTACTTATTTTGATTGTGCTGCTATTTTCTTTTTGGATGCAATTTAAGCGCGCCACACTTCATTATTTTGAAGCATTTTCGATAGATGAATGGTCTGTTCAGCCAACCGATCAGGTTGTACAGCACATGCGACTTACGCGAGTGGTTGATCATCATTTTTATATTGTGCTTTATTTCCAACAACAATCATCTTGTAGCTATGTCATTTGGTATGATCAGTTAATACTCAAAGACTGGAAAAAACTTAAATTGTTGGCAAAAATGTTCTGATTGTTAGACAGTTAATAATTTTATCAATTTAATTAAAGTATATAAAACAAAATTTTAATATTAATTCGTTAATGCTTTGTTAGACAAAAAATAAATATATTGGCATAAAGTATAAATTGTTAGACAATTTTTACAGACTAATCTGTATTTTCTTTGTACATTAAAACCACGCAACAGCAAACGAGGAGATCGCTATGATTTTTCCAACGTGGTCGTTTCTAATGGTCGCGATTGTTTTGGCAATTGTTGTAGGACGTTTAGGAACTGTGCTGAAGGATCGATTTGCACAAACATAAAGCCCATCGGGCGTTCATTTAATAGGTAGCATGTGCTGAACCGTCGCAATGCTACTTTTTTTTGCCCAAAATTTAACAATCCTGCTGCTACAGTCAATTTTTCTCTTTATTTTTCATGGCAAAGTAATCCTTTGAATTAGAGTAAATACTCTTTTATTCGAAAATAGCTTCTGCTATGTTTACTGCGAAGGACACAAACAAAAAATATAGAGGACAGGAAGATGTCGCAAGTCCAGAAAATTGGCCAAGGTATGGCGATTTTAATGATTACAACAACCGTATTTACAGGATGTTCGCATGTGGTGAAATCTGGTGCGAATGTCGCTTTAGGATTTAGCGAAAAGCATATTGTTCCGCCCATTTTAGCTATGGAAGATGCGGATATGGTGTGTAATTCGGGGAATGCGTTAACACCTGCAATTATGTCAACCCAAGATATGGGTGCAGATCCGACGCGTATAGCAATTTTACTCTATTCTGCTGCGGGCACATGTGCCGAAAACAGAGCCCTTGATGCTGAACTACGGTATTTACGTGCGTCTAAAGCAGGGCAGGTGATAGAAGCTCAAGATGCACGTATTGAGCAAAAGCGTTGGTCAGCTGTAGCAGCACAGCGGCAATATGCGGGTTATCAACTTTTAGAGAAGCGTTGGCAAGCCAAGTATCAGCAAGAATTGGGTGAGAGTTGCCCAAAAATGAAAAGTGACATTGATCAGACCGTGTACTTATTGGGCTTGATCAGCGGTGTACAAGCCATGACCAATGACATCAACGCGGGCGGTTCAGTCAATGTACCGAAAGATATTGCAGCAATTGTAGAGCGCGGTATGGTGTGCTTGAACAATGAAAAGTTTTGGGGGGCACCCGAGGCAACGCGTGCGGCCATTTGGACTTTGCTGCCAGGTGCTGGAGATGGTAAACCAGATCCATACCAAACCCTTAAACAATCCATGCAAATTGGTGAGCAAAAAGGCGTACGCTTATCTCATGCCTTATATGCAGTAGCAGCACAAGCCAGTGGCGATGATGCCAAAATTCGTGATGCTTTAAAACAGTTTGCTGCGGCACGTTCAGATGAAAAACCTGTTAATCCTCAGTTTAAGCTGATTGACAGTATGGCCGCCAGTATGGTGCAGGGTATTTCAGACCGCTACTGGACGGAACACACAGGCAAACGTACAGCCGATGATGGTATGCAGAAATTCTGGGATGAGCAAGAGGATAGTTCTGGCTTGGATGACTTATTCAATGCCACAGAGGATGCCGCAAGTACGGCAAAAAATAGCCCATAGCGTTGAAGTATCAATACAAGAATTGCTGTAGGAATCGAGGGAGATGCTGATGAATGACCCATATTTTGCTCGAAAGGTGGTCTTTATTGCAGGAGTTGCCTCAATATCTGCTTGTTTACAGATTTTTGCAGACTATTTTATCTATTGGCGCCCAGATTTGTTGGAGCAATTCTGGCGTCTTTGGACAGGACATTGGGTACATGTCGGATGGATACATTATTTGCTGAATATGCTTGCCTTTGCCTGTTTCCCTTTTATTTTTCCACATGTCAGAATCTGGCATTTGGCTGCCCTATTGGTCGTGCTTCCAGTCTGTATCAGCTTAAGTTTCTATTACGTTTTTCCTGACATTGAGGCTTATGCTGGACTATCAGGCGTATTGCACGGTGCTTATGTCGCAGTGGCATTGATCCACTTAAGTTATACGCATGAACGTAAATTTGCCGCCCTAGTACTGGGGCTGATTGTGCTGAAATTGATTTGGGAAAACACGGTTGGTAATACTGGAACAGCAGAACTGATCGGCAGCCCTGTATTGGTTGAAGCACATTTGCTGGGCGCATTCTGGGGAATGGTCTTTGGTTTATTATATTTTCCTTTTCATTATCGGATAGTTACTTCTAAAAGTTGACATTTTAGGCAGAAAGAAAACAAAAACAGTCATTTTATTCAGTCCAAAATACATGCAGAGTGAAGCTGAACAATAAAGATTGGCACAGAATATGGAGATGTTCTGTCCTTGAAGGATATCTACACCATCATTGGTGATGAGTAAAATAAAAATAGGAACACATATGAAGGATGCAGGACAGAAAAGGTCTGGACTAGACCTAATCAAGAATATTTGGACAGAATGGATTTCAACGTTTGTAATCTTGCTGTTGTTAATTTTGACGTTGATTATTGGCACAGGTGAAATGATTCATGGACAGCTCTTACGTGTAGGAGAGCGGTTGTATGGGAATGAAACAGTGGGTATGCAGTACTCATTTCTTCGAGCGGAACCTGTTAAACCCGATTGTAATCGTCACCCAGATGTTGATGCTTTAGTGCGGACTCAAATGCAAGCCAGTTCAGCTGATGAGTTTGCTGATATTTTTGGTACAGCCTCGGAGTCAGATGTACGTGCTTCCGTATTGGCGGGTGTACGGCAATGTGAAGAAAAATATCAGTTTTATGATAAATCTATGAAATATCTAGATGATCATCCAAGTTTAAGAACCTATAGAACCATAGAAACAGGCTTTTTCGGTATTTTTAAATTTGGCTCTGAGAATCGTGTACTCATCTTATTGGTGATGGTGTTCTTCGCGGCAATTTCAGCTACTGTGAAATATCACCATATTGGCTTACGCGCACCAGCTTCAAAAATTGATTACCGTGTTTATGCCTTATTTATGATTATGGGGAATGGCTTACTGAGTTATTCCGTTGTGAGTCAGTATCATTCGGTTATTAATTCTGGCGTGAGCAGTACTTTTGAAACCTTAGCGGGATATTGGATTTGGATCGGATTATTTATGATCCAGACAATTTTGAGCTTATTTCAGCTCTTTATGCCCCCAGCACCAAAACAAGCAGGTGGAAATGTTGGTTTAGCGCTGCTCAGTGTACCTTTATATGCATACATGGCCATTATTACAGGCATTGCATTTACCTTCTTCATGGACTATCCGATGGGGCAAGGGATTTATCTCGGTATTTTGGTTGAATTTTCAGGAATTTTCTTAAATTTAGCATTGTTCATTTGGGCAGGGATGTTGCTGACTCAAACGCGTGTCATGGATCTATTTTTAGGCATATTACGCCCGTGGAATTTAGCACCAGAAACCTTAACGTGGTTAATTTTAATTGCCGCCGCGATTCCGACAGCGTATACCGGCGCATCGGGGATTTTTGTGGTTGCTGCGGGTGCCATCATTTATAAAGAAGTTTGGAATGCAGGTTCTCGCCGTCAGTTTGCCTTAGCTGTTTCGGCAATGTCGGGTTCACTTGGTGTTGTTATACGACCATGTTTATTGATTATTTTGATTTCGATGCTGGATAGCCGTCATGTCACCTCAGATGAGTTATTTGATCATGGTATGTATGTTTTTTGGTTAACCGCTTTTGTATTCTTGGGAATTTCACTGTGGTTGGCAGAAACTCGTTTCCGAGTGAATTCCCCGAAAGTTGCCATTCCAGGAATGCTACGTGCTTGTGTTCCAGTGATTCCATACGTTGTGATTACTATGCTTGTCATTGCTTTTTATAAGTATGGTTTAGATACGCAAATGGACGAATTTACAGCGCCCGTTGTACTTCCAATCATACTGATTGCTTATATTATGTTTGATCGCTGGTGGGCCGATCGGTTTAGTCCAGAGCCTAAAGATGCACATACTAGATTGGCATTAGAGCATGAACAAAATTCGCAATTTTTACGTGATCATGGTGGACATAAGGCAAATCGGCGCAGTTTTGGGAGTTCGATTTGGTTTGCTTCGGCTGAGACTGTTGGACATATTGGGGCATTAATTATTTTAATGGCTTTATCCGCGAGTGTCGGCGGGCTGATTGAACGTTCAGAAGTAGTGACCCTATTGCCAACGCATTTAGGCAATATCTATATTTCGCTGGCATTTATTGCATTACTGCTTGCAATTATAGGTATGACAACCGATCCATTTGGTGCGGTAATTCTGGTTGCTGCCACTGTTGCTCCTGTGGCTTATGAAAATGGCATTCATCCAATTCATTTCTGGATGATCGTACTGGTTGCTTTTGAATTGGGTTATGTCACGCCACCAGTAGCACTGAATCACTTATTGACCCGAATGTCGGTAGGGGATGATGAAGTACGAGCAGCGGATGCTGAAGCCAAAGAAAAATACACCAAATTTTATTATCGTTATGAACGTTGGTTATTGCCGATTATGGTGTTATTTCCATCGTTAATGTTGGTGACTTTTGCTCCTTATATTTTTAAATTATTTGGTTGGTATCATTAATCACATGCTGTCATACATCAAGCACCTTCGGGTGCTTGATGGCTTTTAGGAGTTCGGAAATAGGTACGATGCTCCACCCTAGCAGTGAAAACCATGAAACTGCTAAAAATTTAAAAAATCTCATGAGAACAGGGTACTTAGAAAGAATGCCGTAACAACGGATTCTGGATTCTATTTGAAGAAAAATACGGATAGATTTGGTTCGATGAGCCTTTAGGTATGGCTATCTATTGATATAGATTGAATTTATGTTATTGGATTATTCATGCTTAGAACGTGATTACATGAATAATTGCTGATCATATGGAGATAAATTCTGACAGGATCAGAAGAATGTAATTCATTAAATTTTTAATTAGACAACTTGCATAACTCATAAACCGAACAATCATTTGCTGTAATTCTGCACCGACATTTTTTGATATTTCATGCATAATTTATGCATGAAATATATTGATATACAGAAACTGACTGATCCTCAGTTCAAACGCCTAACGGGAATATCTTGGTCTACTTATAAAGTGATGATTGATGTACTCAATCTTCATTTATCATCAACAGGGCGACCCTCTAAATT
>NZ_SJNT01000007.1 GCF_004331035.1 Acinetobacter sp. ANC 4910 | reverse complement strand
CGTGGCTGGCACTTCAACAGGCAAACCCGCAAGAAGTGCCGACATACGCCCGACATTACGGTTGTCTTCACCGGCTTGGTTGGCACAGCCGTAAATCACGTCATCTACCTGTTTCCAGTCCACGCTTGGATTACGTTGCATTAAGGCTTGAATAGGTACAGCACCCAAGTCATCGGCACGGACTGGGGCGAGTCCACCTGCATAACGACCAAATGGGGTACGGATGGCATCGATGATATAAGCGTTTTTCATATCTGTTCTTCTCTTAATCCTCCCTTAATCCCTCCTTTAAAAAGGAGGGAGACTCACTGCACTTGAAGCTAGAGAAGTCCCCCTTTAGCAAAGGGGGATTTAGGGGGATTCAAATCATTAATTCTGTTGTGTCGCATCCACCAACGGAGCACCCGTCATGGCCTGCAATTCTGCAAAGCTTAGACCGTCGACTTTCTCAATCACTTTTAAGCCTTCCGCAGTGACATCAATCACACACAGGTCGGTATAAATGCGGTCAACACACTTTTGTCCTGTGGCGGGGTAAGTCAGCTCTGCCACAATCTTCGGTTCACCGGTTTTGGTGACATGATCGGTGGTGATAAACACTTTTTTAGCGCCTACCGCCAAATCCATCGCTCCACCTACCGATGGAATTGCATCGGGTGCACCAGTATGCCAGTTGGCCAAGTCACCATTGGCTGCGACTTGAAACGCACCAAGGACTGCAATATCTAAATGCCCACCACGCATCATGGCAAAAGAGTCACCATGATGAAAAAAGGCGCCACCTGGCAACATGGTCACATATTCTTTACCTGCATTGATCAGCTCAGGATCTTCTTCGCCTGCGGCTGGCGGTGGACCAAAAGCCAATAAACCATTTTCAGAATGCAGGAAGATCTCTTTGTCATTCGGTAAGTAGCTGGCAATCTTGGTCGGTAAGCCAATGCCTAAATTGACATAAGCTCCATCGGGAATATCTTGTGCCACACGTTCGGCAATCTGGTTGCGGTTGAGTTTTTGATAGCTCATGATGTTCTCCCGATTACACAGCCACAGGTTCAGGTTGAACCTGTACCACGTGTTGAACAAAAATACCGGCGGGTGATGATGTGTTCTGGGTCTAAAGCACCCAGTTCCACCACTTCAGAAACTTGAGCAATGGTTACATTGGCTGCCATGGCCATAATCGGGCCAAAGTTGCGGGCAGATTTACGGTAGACCAGATTGCCCCAACGATCACCTTGTTGGGCTTTAATCAAAGCGAAGTCAGCTTTGATTGGGTATTCCAGTACATAATCTTTACCGTCGATGTGACGGGTTTCTTTGCCTTCGGCCAATAAGGTCCCAAAGCCTGTTGGGGTAAAGACTGCGCCGAGTCCCATACCTGCGGCTTGAATACGACAGGCCAAATTGCCTTGAGGCACCAGTTCCAGTTCGATTTTGCCTGCACGATAGAGTTCATCGAAGACCCAAGAGTCGGACTGACGTGGGAATGAGCAGATGACTTTTTTCACGGCACCGGCTTTCAACAGTTTCGCCAGACCATAGTCGCCATTGCCTGCGTTGTTGCTGACAATGGTCAGGTCTTTACGTCCAAGCTTGATCAGCCCGTCAATGAGTTCAGCGGGTTGGCCTGCTGTACCAAAACCACCAATCATGATGGTTGAGCCGTCTTGTATCTGGGATAAAACTTCATGAATTGAAGTCGAGGATTTATTGATCATGTAAAGCACCCATACATTGATTTTGGATCTGTTTCTTTCGTGCAAATATCAAATGTCGAAAAGGGGAGTAAGAATTAAAAAATCGTAGCGTTATTTGGAAATTGAATGGAATGAGCCAAGTATTTCCTTAGCTCATTCATGGTTTAACGATTAAAGCGTTATGCTACTGCACGACGACGATCAACTTCAGTCGAAGGAGCAGAAGCAGCTTCTTTAACTAACTCAATATTGAAGGTAATGTGCTTAAAAGGTTTGTCTAGACCACGACGCTGAATTTCAGCAGGGTCAGTCACATCAACTGCTGTAGCCACTAAGCCATCACGAGTTGCAAAAGCAAAGTCATCCCAAAGGTATTTGTCACCTTCAATGTTGAATTGTGTAGTGAGCTTACGGAAACCTGGTGCAGAGACAAAATAATGTACATGTGACGGACGGTTTCCATGACGCCCTAATTTATTCAGTACGGCTTGAGTCGTGCCTTCAGGAGGGCAGCCATAACCTACAGGCATAGTGGTTAAAGCCACATATTGACCTTGTGCATCAGTTAAAATGGTGCGACGTAAATTAAAGTCTGATTGTGATTTATCAAAGAATGAGTAGTTGCCTAAGCTGTTCGCATGCCAAACTTCAACTTTTGCATTTTCAATGATTTGACCGTCTGCATCACGGACAATCCCTTCAATAATTAATGTATCAATTTTGTCCGATTCGCTGCCATCATCCATGCGTGCAAAGCCTACGGTTTCTGGTGCACCAGCTACATATAAAGGACCTTCAATGGTACGTGGTGTACCACCTGTAACACCTGCTTTGGCATCTGCTTCATCGGCACGTAAATCTAGATAATGTTCCAAACCTAAGCCAGCAGCCAATAAGCCCAATTCATTGGCTTGACCTGCATCGGTAAAATATTCCAAGCCTTTCCATACTTCAGAAGGTTGAATATCTAAATCTTCAATAGCTTGGAACAGATCGCCAAGTAAGCGAACAATAATTTGTTGAATGCGTTCATCGACAGGTCCTTGTGCGGTATCGACATTCATTTTTTTTACAAGTGCATCAATTTGTTGACGGTTCATACTATAACTCCTGAAGTATGTAGATTATGGATGGCATTATTATTGGCTATTGATTTAGCTAGTTGGTTTTAATGCCACAGTCCTTGTTATGTTTAAAATACAGATTAATGGTGATTCAGATTCTATGAATCATCCTCTCGGATAGAAGAAGGGTGTCGATTTAAAGGCATCACTTCAATTTTCATAAATGGATAAAGAGGCAAACCTTGTAAAATGTTATGCAACTCTTCATTACTCGCAACATCAAAAATACTAATGTTGGAGTACTGTCCCGTAACACGCCAGATGTGTCGCCATTTTCCAGAACGTTGTAATTCCTGAGAATATGCTTTTTCAATGGCTTTTATTTCATTGACTTTTTCAATGGGCATATCAAGCGGAATATGCACATCCATGCGTACGTGAAATAACATTTACAGCTTCCTTATTCTTACGGCGTAATTGTTCAATTTTGTCTTCGTCAATTTCGATGCCTAAACCTGCACCTGTAGGAAGATGAAGTTCAAAATTTTCATAACGAAGTGGTGTTTTTAAAATTTCTTCGGTTAAAAGTAGTGGGCCAAATAATTCTGTACCAAAAGCTAAAGATTCGAAGGTCGAGAAGGCATGTGCAGAAGCAATACTGCCAATAGGGCCTTCCAACATGGTGCCACCGTACAAATCAATGCCTGCCAGATTAGCAATTTTGGCAACTTCACAGGCTTCGAGTAGACCACCTGATTGTTCAATCTTGACAGCAAATACATCTGCACCATGACTTTTGGCAATACGATAAGCACTGTCAGGGCCTGTAAGGGCTTCGTCTGCCATAATCGCAACGTCAAAACGCTGAGTTAAACGCGCTAAAGCATCCGTATTTTGAATAGCACACGGTTGTTCAATGAGGTCGATACCACCATCTTGAAGTTGCTGAATCCCACGAATACATTCCAGTTCTGACCAAGCACGATTGACGTCTACACGCACACTGATATCCGCACCCAAGGCTTTTTTAATTGCAATTACATGATCAACATCTTGCTGTAAAGGACGTGCACCGATTTTGAGTTTGAACGTGTTATGACGTTTCAGCTCAATCATTGTTTTCGCTTCAGCAATATCTTTTTCAGTATCACCCGAAGCCAGTGTCCACAGTACAGGTAAACTTTCGCGTAAACGTCCACCGAGTAGTTCGCTAATAGGTAAGCCTAAACGTTTAGCTTGAATATCCAGCAGCGCAGTTTGAATGGCACACTTGGCAAATCTATTGCCATTAATATTTTTACGGATCAGTTTTAAGGTTTGTGCAACATTTAACGCTTTCACTGAAGCCAGTAATGGTGCAAAGTAAGTATCAATATTGGCTTTAACACTTTCAGGGCTTTCTTCACCATAGTTTAGCCCACCAATGGTGGTAGCTTCGCCCCAACCGACAAAACCATCCGTAGTTGTTATTTTTACCAGTACCAATGTTTGAATACGCATCGTTGTCACAGACAGTTGATGCGGGCGGATTGTCGGAATATCCACGAGTATGGTTTCTATGCTTTTATACATGAAGTTTCAACTGTTTCGAACTTGTTTGTATACCATAGAAGAATGTAATCGCCTAAAATAGATATGAAGTGGTATTTTAAAATACTAAAAAGGTATGTTGATGGAATTAAGACATTTACGATATTTTGTGACCGTAGTTGAGGAACAAAGTATTACCAAAGCTGCGGAAAAGCTGTTTATTGCTCAACCACCATTGACTCGCCAAATTAAAAAATTAGAAGAAGAGTTAGGGATCGATCTTTTTGAAAAAGGTTCTCGGCCCTTAAAGGCGACGGAAGCAGGTTTATATTTTTATCAGCATGCGGTGCAGATTTTAACGCATGCGGCGCAAGCCACCACAATGATCAAGAAAATTAACGCAGTGAATACTAGTGTAAAAATTGGTTATGTGAGTTCGTTGTTATATGGGTTATTGCCACAGATTATTTATTTATTTCGCCAAAAAAATCCAGAGATTCAAGTCGAGTTGATTGAATGTAGTACCAAAGATCAGGTCGAAGCATTAAAACTAGGTAAAATCGACATTGGTTTTGGTCGCTTGCCAATTAGTGATCCTGCCATTAAAAGACTGTTGCTACGCAAAGAAAGATTAAAACTGGCGATTTTTAAAAAGCATCCTTTAAATGCTTATCAGGAAAAAGGAGTTTATTTATCACAAATTGTGAATGAAACCATTTTTTCCTATCCCAACACGCCGAAACCGAATTTTTCAACCACCATACAAGCGATGTTTACCCAATTGGGTTTAATTCCGACCAAGTGGACGGAAGTGCGTGAAATTCACATGGCTTTGGGTTTGGTTGCCTCAGGCGAGGGTATTTGCTTAATTCCAGAAAGTGCATGCGATATTGGCATGAAGAATGTGGAATATTTGGATATTTTAGATTTAGAGGCTTATAGTCCAATCTCATTGTCGATGCGTAACATGGACCAAAGTGCGTATATTCCCAAAATTTTAGAATGTATTGAAGAAATTTATCGGACTGAGAACATTTCTAAAAACTTAAATTGATCAGATGCCGTTGACATTTTCTACAAGCAAAAAGATGCCTCATTCTGGCGGAGGCATCTAGATTAAAAAGTATAGTTTTAAAACTTCTTCATATAATTCATGAAAATACGGTCTTCAGCAAAGTCATTACCATATTTCACATTATAATCAATGTGAATATATTGAAAGCCGAGCCCTTTGAGATAAGGCTGTTGAAAAGCGTAATTGAGGACATAATTGGCTTCGGTTTCTTGATTATCTTCTCCTGTGGATGATTTGAAATCATGACCATAAACCCATTTCACCGCAGTGCTTAGCCCCGGTACAAAGTCCTTAAAATCATAGCTATAAATTAAGTGATATGATTTTTCATCTTGTTTGGCAAAGCCTGTGACGTTCCAGTTAATAAAATAGGTTTCAGGTAAATAACCATCTAATAATGGATAGGCAGAATCGCCAATAATTTGCTGATAGCCTAAGCCAAAAGAATGATTACTCACTTTTAAGGTTTCTAGCAGACCAATGTTTTTCGCATCAATAGTGAACGTATCCTCATGGTCTTTGGAATTAAAATATTTCAGTTTTGAATTAAGCGAGAAATTCGCTTGTTTCCATGTGTGATCTAAACTTGCATAGTGCGTGTTATATAAATCTTCCAGATTGCCAAAATAATATTCACCCTTTAACGTTGGGGTAATTTGATAACGCAGGTCAATATAGTTCAATCCATCTGAATAGTGTGTGACACCTTTAGAGGTATAGGAAAATTTACGAAACTCTTCTTCATTACGTGGCGAGACTTTTTCGATGCGACCAATTTCAGTTTGGAATTGATCGGTAATTTGCGAGCGAAGATTGGTTCCCCAATAAGAGGTTAATAACTGGCGACTGGTATCCACCGAAGTCACAGGCAGATCCAACCAGAGTTCACCCGTTCTTAATAAGGAATTACCATAACCGAGTTTTAAAGTTGTGCCATATTTTAAAAAATCTGATGCTTGTGATTGCTCAACTTTATCAAAAGGAAGAATGGAATCGGAAACATGCTTGTCTGAACTTAAACGCACGGCATATTGCACAGAAGCATCAGCACCAATTGTGATGGGTTGATCGGCAATATTTAAGGGCGTATCCAGCATTTTAGATTTATAGAATAAAGAGGCTGCTTGCGACCAACTGCCCGTATCTTTGACACCAGCGTTATCAAAATCACGGTCAATATATGCATTTCTCAGGGTAAATTTCCACTCATCTGCTGGTGCTGTTGTAGATTCAGCTGCGTGAATAGCTGTTATTGCAAATCCATTGAATATGAGTAATGTGGCTAGGGCGAGTTTTTGTTGTTTGAAATGCGGTGAGCGTTGCATATTATTTCCAAAGGTTGAAGGCTTATATCGGGCATTAACTTATTGATATTTTGACGATGTCTACCCAAACCACTATTTGGGGAAAGACATCAGAATGCAGAGATTAAAATGGCAATTAATGTAATTTTTCGCGTTGCATGCTGTCGTTGAAAAATTTGCAGCCTTTAAGCAAGAGAATGAAAGCAAACACACACGATGCGCCACCAATAATTGACAATGAAGACCCCACCATGATTGGGTTGCCAAAGTATTTGTCAGTCAAAATTGCAACTAAAGTGGTGCCAATACCTAAACCAATCAGGTTACTGACCAATAAGAAAATGGCAGACAGACGAGCACGAAATTGATTAGGAGCCAACATTTGTAAAGCGGTTGCAGAAATCACCAGAGGGAAGGAGGCAAAGAACATGGCTGGAATAAGTAACGCTACCGAAATCTGTAAATTCTGCACTTGGGTGAAAAGAGAGATCGGGAGAATTAAACCAATAATACCAATCACACCTGTGAGCATCGGTGCATTTTGTCTGCCTTTTTTAATGAACCAGTCATTCAGCCATCCTGCACAAAAAACACCTAAGGTATTGGCAACTAACATAATGGAACCGAGCATATAACCAGTTTCAGTCGGAGAAAGCGAAAAGCTACGAATGTAAAAAGCAGGCGTCCAACTGGTCAGGCTATATAAAGCCATGGCATAAAAGGTGAAACCTAAATAATGACAAGTAATGGTTTTGCCATGTTTACGCATAAATTGTAAACATTGCTTAAATTCACCTTTTTCGACATGCCCATAAGCATTCAAGCGCTGACCTTTACGTTCAGGGTCTCGTACGGTCAAAATAAACAGCAAACCAATGAAAATACCGGGTAAACCCACCACCAGAAAGGCAACTTGCCAAGCCTTCATGGCGCCTAATAAGGGAACTTGAATTAAAGTTGCACCTTTAAGCAGTTTAATGACATAGCCACCGACCAAAAAGGCAATACCACCACCTAAGAATGCGCCGACTGAGTAAATTCCCACAGCCCGCCCTAATTTGTCTTTGCTAAACATGTCACTAAACATGGAGTAAGCTGCTGGAGACAAGGCTGCTTCACCAATCCCCACGCCCATACGGCATAAAAATAATTGAAGAAAGTTTTTACTCATGCCACAGGCTGCTGTTGCAAGACTCCAGATAATAATGCCAATAGAGATGAGTTTGGGGCGTGAAAAACGGTCAGCAATATAGGCTAAGGGTAAGCCCATAAAGGCGTAAAACAAGGAAAAAGCGAGACCATGTAATAAACTAAATTGAGTATCAGTTAAATGCAAATCGGCTTTAATTGGCTCAATCATGAGCGCCAAGATTTGTCTGTCAATAAAAGAGAAGATATAGGCCAACATACAGAGTATGACCACATACCATGAATACAGATGAGTTTTTTTATGCTCCGCTTTTTCTACGTAGACATCTACATTGTCCATTGATTTGTCCTTTTGTATTTAGCTTGCTCGGTTTGAAAGTTCTGAATAATGTTTGCTTGCGCTAAACGAATGGATTTAGTGCGGATTAGATTCAGAGGCTTAACTTTTGTATTTGATCAATAATATTTATAGAAAAATAATTAAAATTCAGTCAGCCGTTCGGCGATTGAGATGTTGATCATTGCAAGATTATTTTCTTTTTATATGTAAAATTCCATTACTTTTTGGGTATTTAAAAATACTCTATGGGTATTTTATTTACATTTTCATGCTAAAAACAAATTTTAGATCAAAGGCTTATTT
This sequence comes from Acinetobacter sp. ANC 4910, assembly GCF_004331035.1. Lineage (GTDB taxonomy): Bacteria > Pseudomonadota > Gammaproteobacteria > Pseudomonadales > Moraxellaceae > Acinetobacter. The sequence goes on along the minus strand of NZ_SJNT01000007.1, from coordinate 189,871 downwards.
TAGATTTTTAGGCAGGGGTTTACAGAGGAGAGAACAGTAAACAGCAGATGAATCATTACTCATCCGCTGTTGAGTACAATGGAAAAGGAAGACTTAGCTAGAGGGCATCAATTCAAATAGTTTTTTTAGTTGTTGGTTCAGATGATGAAGTTCATCTTCAGAAAAAGCATTCAGAATGCCTGCCAAAGTAACGGCACTGATTTGGTTAATCTGTTCGACAAGGGTTAAGCCTTTGTCCGTCAGCTTTACCATGGAAATACGTTCATCTGTCGCGGAAGAAAAAACTTCAACAATGCCATCTTCTACTAAACGATACACCGCTTTGGTTGCAGTAGTGAGTTTGAGTGTAGAAAGATTGGCAATATCAGTAATACTGGCTTCACCTAAAGCATTGGTACTCAGAATAATTTTACGACGCGTATTGTCTATTCCTAATTTTTTAATAGATTTTTCAATAAGTTGAGAATATTTTCCATTGACTTGGGAAATCCAGAAAAAAGGGAAATTTTTAAGACTTTCTGGTTCATTGTTAGGTAAAAATTGTTCTAAATGGTTCAGCATGGCTAAGCAGGGACTTAGTAAAAATTGATAAATCTATTATAAACAAAATTTTGCAGCTTGCCTTAAATGACTCTTGTAAAAATTACTTGACAATTATATTTAAATTTCTCATATTTATATTAAGTTATAAAAATACATGGAAAAGTGAATGAATATTATTGCACAATCACTTTCGCGAGGACATGGCGAACTTAAAGTCATGATCAAGGATACGATTGATATTCAAGGCTTTAAAACAGTTGCAGGCAGTAAAGCTTACTTAAATACCCAACCTGCGGAACACAATGCGGAAGTGGTGGACAATATTTTGAAAGGGAATTGTCAAATCACAGCCAAAACCAATTTACATGAATTGGCATTTGGCATTACGGGAATTAATCATGCTTTTGGAACACCTATTAATCCTAAATATCCTGAATTGATTCCGGGCGGATCTTCGAGTGGTTCGGCTGCGGCAGTGGCGGCAAAACTGGCAGATTTTTCTTTAGGAACCGATACGGGAGGTTCTATTCGTATGCCCGCTGCATGCTGTGGAGTTTATGGCTTAAAACCGACTTTTGGGCGTGTCAGTCGTCAAGGGGTACATCCAGCAGCAAGCAGTTTGGATTGTGTCGGTCCTTTTGCAAACTCAGTCGAAATGCTTGAAGTTGCTATGCAGATTATTGAGCCAAGTTTTCAGCCTGCTGCAAAGCTGCAACAGCCACCCAAGTTGGCTTATTTAAATGTAGCTGCGAGTGATGAGGTATGGTGTTGTATTAAGCAATTCTTCACACAGCATCAGCTCGATTTACCGCGTGAAACCATCGATTCGTTTGATGCCGCTTATGATGCAGGCATGCAGATGATCAATTATGAAAATTGGCAGGCTTATGGTGAATTAACTCAGACCGATTTAATTGGTGCTGATGTAAAGCAACGCCTATTAAAAGCAGCGGATACTAGCCTAGAGCAGGTGAAACAGGCAGAACAGGTCAAATTACAATTCACCCAAACCTTAAATATTTTATTGAATCAATATGATGCTTTAGTTTTGCCGACATTGCCGCAAATTCCACCCAAAGTAAAAGATGCCGAAAATACAGTCGCCTTCCTAAATTTAACCCGTTTGGTTCGTCCTTTTAATTTGTCTGGACACCCTGCCATTTCAATTCCATTACAGACAGAAGATGGCTTCCCTGTAGGGCTACAGTTGATTGCTGGGCATCAGCAAGACGAAAAATTATGCGCGATTGCAAAATATCTTTCGCACTAAAAAAATATATTACAAGGAGTTAGGTAATGAATGAATTATCTAAAATGGAGTTTGTAGCACCAGAAAAAGCCGTTGATCTTGACGCTTTATGTCAAGAAATTCGAGCAAGAGCCTGTACAGGTGAGTTCGATAATCAAGCCTTTGTAAGTCAGGACATAATTGAAAAACTCAAGCAATTGGGGGTTTACCGCGCGCTTGTACCAAAACGCTTTGGTGGTGATGCTGTTTCACCACGTGAGTTTTGCGAACTGATTGAAACCTTGTCTAAGGCGGATGGTTCGGTAGGTTGGGTGGCAAGTTTTGGGATGAGCCCAGCCTATTTAGGCAGTCTGCCAGAAACAACGCTTGAAGAGCTGTACAAAAATGGCCCTGATGTGGTTTTCGCAGGGGGTATTTTCCCACCACAACCTGCGGAAATTACCGATGAAGGCGTTCGAGTCAGTGGACGTTGGAAGTTTTCTAGTGGCTGCATGGGTGCAGACATTATAGGTGTTGGTATTGCACCTTTAAAAAATAATGAAATGCAGGGTTTACCGCGCATGGCTGTGATGCCTGCCCATAAAGCCAAAATTGAAATGACATGGGACACAGTGGGTTTAAAAGGCACAGGCAGTCATGACTTGGTTGTGGAAGATGTACTGGTCGAAAAGCACTGGACATTTGTACGGGGTGAACCATCCAAACTGCCAGAACCCTTCTTTAAATATCCGTCACTTTCCCTAGCGACCCAAGTTTTAACTGTTGTTGGGATTGGTGTGGCAGCAGCAGCTTTAGAAGAATTTCAAATTTTAGCGCCGGGCAAAGCATCAATTACAGGTGGTGCAGAAATTGCGAATCGTCCTGTGACGCAATATGAATTTGCCCAAGCAGATGCAGAATTTCAGGCAGCCAAAGCATGGTTTTATCAGACCATGGATAGCGTTTGGCACGAAGTTGTTGCAGGGCGTGTAGCAACCACACAACAGATTAGTGATATGCGTTTAGCTTGTACCCATGCTGCTCGGGTTTGCGCCAAAGTCACGCGCAAAATGCAAATGTTAGCAGGCATGACCGCCATTTATACCAACAACCCATTTAGCCGTTTTGTAAATGACACCAATGTTGTCACACAGCACGCTTTTATGGGGGATGCCACATTACAAAATGCGGGTTCAATTCGTTTTGGCTTAAAGCCAAGCCCAGGATATTTATAAATTTAAACTTGAGAGAAGGAAATCAAAATGGACGCTAAAAAAACTTTACGTGTGTTGTTCTGCATGGGTATCAATCAGAATTTTTTTGATGCAGAACCTGCCGAAGCAAAAGCGGTTTGGGCTGCATTTGGTGAGATGTGGAACGCAATTCATGACCTGCCGGGCGTACATGTTTTTGGCAATCTCGATGATGACCAAAGTATGGTTGGCCCTAGTACAGGTTGGCCATGGACGACCTATCTATTGGCAGATGTACCTGATATTGAAACTGTACATGCGGCGTGTAATTTGTTCAGAACCACGGTTGTAGGTGAAGGGCCTTACAAACTTTGGAAATACTGCAAAGTCGAAGCACGTGTTGGACGTGAATTGATTATTCAACGTTAAGGTGCAAGGACATGGATGACAAAGTGAATTTGGCAAAAATCCTCTCACGTTTAGAACAGTTGGAAGCGCATAACGCCATCCGCAACTGTCTCAATCGCTATATGGAAATTTGTGATGAGTTAAATCCAAAGACCAATTTAGATGAGCTGATGGGGCTTTTTGATGCGGAGTGTATTTGGGAAGGGATAGGGGAAAAGTATGCCAAAGCTTTTGGGCGATATGATTCTTGGCAAGCCATCTACAACATGTTCAAAAGCTATACCGAAACAGAATCTCACTTTGTCATGAATGCTCACTTTGTCAGTTCGGAGCAAATTGAAGTACAGCAACAGTATGCCACGGCAACTTGGCTGATGTTGCAAACCTCCACTTTCCGCGATGGACGCAGTCATTTAAATAGCGCCAAGCTGAACGTGAAATTTGCACAACAGACGGATGGTAGTTGGAAGATCAAGCATTTTCAAACCCAGAATATTTTTAGTCGACCAGTGACAAATTGGCACAGTGACGCTGAATTACCTGTCCCGACCCAGAATTAAATTACCAATTTATCAAAGGATTATTGAAATGAATGGAATTATCTCAACACTGAATATTGGTGTGGATTATGAAGCATTGGTGCAAAGTGATCGTGCACATACGTCTTTATACAAAGATGAGCGTATCTTTGATGAGGAAATGCAGAAGATTTTCTATAGCACATGGGTTTGGGTAGCACATGCCAGTGAAATTCCAGAATCTGGCAGCTATAAAACCATCAATATTGGCAAACAACCTGTCGTAGTCGTTCGTGACCGCAAGAAAAAAGTGCATGTATTGCTTAACCGCTGTCGCCATCGCGCTGCGACAGTCTGTGAACATAAAAAAGGCAAAACCAATAGTTTTGTTTGTCCATACCACGGCTGGAGTTATGCCTTAGATGGCACACTGCGCGGCGTTCCTTCCCCAGAAAGTTATGGTGAATGTTTAGATAAATCTGAATTGCCATTGGTCAGCCTGCGTGTTGAAGAATATAACGGCATGATTTTCGCGTCATTTAATCATGAGGTTGAACCTTTAGAACAATTTCTTGGACCTGCGAAAAAGTGGATTGATTTGTTCATGAAACAAGGTGCGGGTTATCCAATTAAAGTTTTAGGCGAACATCGTTTTACCTTCCCAGGGAACTGGAAAATCCAGCTTGAAAACACCACTGATGCTTATCATTTTCCATTGGTACACAAGTCTTTCTTAAGTTCAGTCGATGAAAAAACAGAAGAATTATTTAACTTTGAAAATCAACCCGGTTTTGTTGAAGACTTAGGCAATGGTCACAGCGTGATGGTAATGATTCCAGAACTGGTCGATTTAGACGAAGAATTAATGGAACGTCCAATTCAGGAACGCTTTGAAGATTTAGCGCAAGCCTTGCGTGATGAAGGTCATGCGGAACTGGAAGTGCGTCGTATTGTACGTGCGGTAGGCGGTTCTGGTTTTAACTTAAACCTGTTCCCGAATATCGCTTGTTCAATGGCGTTTTTCCGCGTCATGCAGCCGATTTCAGTTGATAAAACAGAAATTCATCACTCTGTGATTACCATGAATGGCGGCCCACAAATTGCGAATCAATACCGTCTACGTTTGCATGAGCATTTCCAAGGCCCATTTGGGTTTGGTACGCCCGATGATGCTGAAGCATGGGAACGTGTGCAAAAAGGGGCAGCCGCGGGCGAAAACCTCTGGATTATGTTGAACCGTGGTTTAGCGGGTGAAGTAAAAACTGAAGATGGTTTGAAAAGTGATGTGAGTGCTGAAACAGGGATGCGCTCGGCCTATCAACAGTGGAAAAAGTTGATGACGGCTTAAGGGGAATAACATGAAAATTGATTTAAATTTACTCAATGAAGTCACAGCGTTTATTTGGGCAGAAGCCGATATGTTGGACCATGCTGAACATGCAGCTTGGTTAAATCTTTGGAATGAAAAAGGGGTGTATATCATTCCAATTGATCCGACGCTTACCGATTATGAAAACAACCTGAACTATGCCTATGACGATCATCACATGCGTAAAATGCGTGTAGCGCGTTTGGAAAATGGTGAAGCGATTTCAACTTCACCCAAGGCAAATACGGTTCGAAGCATTTCACGTGTCCGGATTTTAAAAGATGAAGAAGGTGAAATTGTTTTACGTTGCGCGCAAAACTTACGTGAATTCCGTAAAGAAAACCTTAAACACTACACAGCAGATGTGACTTACCATTTAAACCGTGATGCCGAAGCGGGTTTAAAAATTAATCGTAAAATCATTAATTTAATTAATTCTACCGATACCTTGTCAGGTATTAGCTACATTCTATAGGAGCATCGGCATGCAACAGGTTGTATTAGTGACAGGTGCTGCTTCAGGTTTGGGCAATGTCATTGCGGAATATTTTGCTAGCCAAGGTCATCAGGTGATTTTATCTGCCAGTACTTTGGAAAAGGCGGAAAAAGCCAAAGCAGAAAGTCAGTTTCCCGAGCAAATGTTTCCAGTGAAACTGGATATTTCAGTTGAAGCAGACTTTCATGCCGTGGTGCAGTGGATCGAACAAAAATTTGCAAAACTTGATGTGTTGATTAATAACGCGACGGTCACTAAGGCAACCCCAGTTTTGGAGATTACGGCTGCTGATTTTGACTGGATTACCCAAGTTAATCAGCGCGGTACATTCCAGTCTTGCCAAATTATTGGTCAGTATATGGCGAAAAAAGGCTATGGGCGCATTATTAATATGGCGTCTTTGGCAGGGCAAAATGGTGGTACGGCAACAGGTGCACATTATGCAGCGAGCAAAGGTGCCATTGTGACCTTAACCAAAATCTTTGCCAAAGAATTTGCTGCAAAAGGTGTCACTGTCAATGCAGTTGCTCCGGGTCCAATGGAATCCCCAATTGTGCATAGCGTGGTGTCGGACGAAAAAATGGAACAGTTTATCCAGAATATTCCTGTTAAAGCATTAGGCAGTATGTCGTTTATTGCTGAAACTTGCGCTTTGTTGGCAAGTCCAAATGCTGGGTTCGTCACAGGTGCAACTTGGGATATTAATGGTGGTTTATTCATGCGCTAAGCCTTATGCCAAGCAAGTGAAAAGGAGAACACAAAAATGACTACACTTTATGATGTTGTCGTAAAAAACCGCCATGTAGAAGGTGGCAATATTGCAGTCATGGAATTTGAGTCTGCCAATGCCGAAGTATTACCTAAAATTGAAGCAGGTGCCCATATTGATGTGCACTTACCGAATGGTATGGTTCGTCAATACTCGCTTTGCCAAAATCCAAATCAGGCTGGCAAGTTCAGATTAGGCATTTTAAGAGATGTAGAATCACGTGGTGGTTCGATTTCAGCTTTTGATGATTTAAAAGATGGAATGCATATTCAGGTGAGTGCACCCAAAAATTTATTTCCATTGTACCCAGCCAAACATACGGTGTTGATCGGTGGAGGCATTGGCATTACACCGCTCATCACCATGGCATATCAATTAGCACATGAGGGTGCATCTTTTGAGCTGCATTATTGTGGTGCGAGCGAAGACCGTTGTGCCTTTGTCAATGAAATTAAAAATGGCGAACTAGCACCATTCACCACCTTTCACTTTAAATCTGAAGGAGCGAGCCATCGCCAGTTTTTTGAAGCTGCGATTCAGCATATTGATTTAACAAGCCATATTTATACCTGTGGTCCTGTGGGTTTTATGGACTGGGTGATTAATCTCGCCACGACTCACAATTTCCCACAAGCACAGATTCATAAAGAATATTTCCAAGTTGAAACGGATACTTCGGGTGGCTCTTTTGAAGTGGTCGCTGAACGAAGCGGAAAAATCATCATGGTCGATGCAGGCGAAACCATTTTACAGGCACTAGCCAAACAAGGCATCAACATTGAAATGTCTTGTGAGCAAGGGGTCTGTGGCACCTGTATGTGCGATGTGATTGAAGGCGAACCCGATCATCGTGATGTGTATTTTACCGATGAAGAAAAAGCCAGTAATGAACAAATTTTGGTCTGCTGCTCTCGTTCCAAATCATCCCGTTTAGTTTTAGATATTTAAGCCTTTTCCTTGTGATATGGAAATTAAGGAGAAAAAGATGAATGTAATACAAAAAGTACAACCGTTAAGCATAGATCCTTTGCAATTCCGACGCGCATTAGGCAATTTCGCAACGGGTGTAACCATTGTCACAGCGCAAAATGAGCAGGGTGAAAAGGTCGGAGTCACTGCCAATAGCTTTAATTCAGTATCACTCGATCCACCGTTGATTTTATGGAGCATTGATAAAAAATCATCTAGTTTTTCTGTGTTTGAGCAAGCAACACATTTTGCTGTCAATATTTTGTCAGGTTCGCAAATTGAACTGTCCAACAAGTTTTCACGCCGCAATATTGATAAGTTTGAAGGAACCAATTATCAGGAAGGTGAAGGTGCGAGTTTATTATTAGAAAACTGTTCTGCCATATTTGAATGTGAACGCCATCAAGTGATTGAAGGGGGTGATCATTGGATTATGATTGGTAAAGTGGTGAAATTTCATGATCAAGGGCGCAGTCCTTTGGTCTATCACCAAGGTGCATATTCATGTGTGATGCCACATCCAAGTTTAAAGCTAAAACACAGTGAACCAACGCTTTCTGAAATTCCACAACAAGGGCATTTATATAACAACGTCTGTTATTTAATGAGCCGCGCCTTTAAAGCCTATCAAACGGATTATATTCCAAAGCAATTGGCTTCGGGTTTTCGTACCAGTGAATCTCGATTGCTGTTAGTGCTTGCTAGCGGAACTGCTTCGAGCAAAGAAGATTTACCACGGGATATTGCTATGCCAATGCAAGAAGTAGAACGCGCAGCGGAAATTTTAAAACGTGAAGGGCTACTTTCAGACCACGAGAACTTGTATCAATTGACAGAAAAGGGCAAACAAACAGCACAATATTTGTTTGAAATCGCCGATAGCCATCAAAATGGAGTGTTTGAAAAATATCCTCAACAGGAAAAAGAAGCGTTCATTAGCATGTTACGTGACTTTGCTGGAGTAGCTTAAGCAAAAATGTACTGATAAATCTTCGGGTTTATCAGTTTTATTTGATCTGAGTATTGATGCTTAAGCCCGAATATATGTTTATCAGAGATGTATTTGTTGATGTGACAAAAAAGAGCCAAGGATAATCTTGGCTCTTTCTGTGCGTTATTCACTAGAAATTACCATGAAGAATACGCAATTTCGGTTTTAAAATTAGGTTCGTGCAGTATTACTTTGTAAGAACTTTTCACTATACAAACGATAATCTTGTAAGGATTGTTCATCAAGCCAACTTTTAACGGCTTCAATCATTGGTGGCGGACCACATAAATACATATCGAATGCTTGTTCAGCCAGTTGTGCTTTATTCAAATGTTCATGAATATAACCCGCTTTGCCTTGCCACTCATCTGATGCCTTGGTCACAATCGGGTGATAACTAAAGTTCGAAAATCGTTCAGTATATCTGTGTAAACGCTGTTGCTCACATAAATCTGACTCTGAATTCACCCCATAATAAAGTTGAATTGGTGGGGGATTGGGTTGTTCAACCAAATTGTCGAGCATCCCTAAAAATGCGGATAATCCTGTACCTCCTGCAATAAAGACTAATGGGCGTTCTACTTCACGCAAATAGAAGCTGCCTAAAGGTGCTTCAATCAACAGGGTCTGACCTATTTGACAACGCTCACGTAAGTAATTGCTCATTACGCCATCGGGTAATAGTCGAATTAAAAATTGTAATTGGTTTGTGGCATTTGGGCGATTGGCAAAGGAATAAGAGCGCCAGTCATCCGTGTCTGGAATTTGCAAACGTGCATATTGCCCAGCTAAGAATTGTAGTTGAGAGCTAAAGCTACTGGCGTCCAAATGCAAAATGGCGGTAGTCTCTGAAACCAATTCAACGGCAGTGACTGTTGTTGCGATTTTTAAAGTTTCACCCGCATTACAGATGCTTGAAGCATGATCAAAATAAAACGCGGCATCAGACTTTACCCGAGTTTGGCAAGCCAACATTTTTCGTTCTGCCAAGTCACGTTCACTTAAGGCATCTTCATCGACATAATCTTGTGCATAGATACCCGTTTCACATTTGCCTTGGCAGGTTCCACACACGCCTTCACGGCAATCGAGTGGTAAATTAATCCCTTGTCGAACTGCTGCATCAAGCAGCAATTCATTTTGATTCACAGAGATGAAAAAGGTTTTACCATCGGCAAAATTTAAAGCAACTGAATGTCCCATTTCTATGCTCCTTAAACGTGGTAGAAGTCTAAAACAGAATCAATTTTGTCATTCAGCAAAATGCTGTGCTGACGACGAATCTTGAAGCTTTGCTCTGTTTGGCGGAGTAGATAAGTCGCATGACCATAGAAGGAACCTTCCAAACCTTGGCGGTTATATAGGGTATGCCAAGCCACTTTGGCTTCAACCAAACCATCTTCACGGGTTTGTACCTGCACATTGTTAATGCTGTGAAAGGTGCGAGGTAAAGGGCTTGCCGATGCAGCTTTACCTGTACGAATGCGAAATACACGGTCTTCTAAACCTGAACGATCGGCATAGTAAATATAGGACAAGCCTTGATTCGGATCTTGCACATAATTGTGGTCATCAATCCACTGCGGAATATGGTATTCACTGTCCTCATCATAAAGATCAAGATAGGCGTCCCAGTCATATTTATCGCAAAGTTCTGATTTTTTATACAAAAATTGAGAAACTGCAAATTGTAGTTGTTGTGACATGGTTACACCTCATCCGCTACGTTTTGATTTTGAAAAGTGATGTCGAACATTTTTAATGACTTTTTCTTGAAGCCATCTAGCATTAGGCGTTGCCAGTGACCGTGTTGATTGACATAGAGACCTTCATGGGTAAATTCACGCCCTGTGATAACAGGTTCAATGCCCAAATCAATTGAGTTTTTGCTTGGGCCATATTCCCAAGCTTGATAACCACGTGAAATGTCACTCCAACGTTCTAGTCGGGCTTGAAAACCTTTTTGTTGTTCACGGAATTCGACCAAGTCATCAGGGGTGCCTAAGCCTGAAACATTAAAGAAATCTTCAAATTGACGGATACGATTACGACGCGCTTCAACTGATTCACCTTTCACACCAATACATTGGCTGATGACCTCAGTTTTGTTCCAAGCCACAGGGCGGACAATCCGTAATTGCGAGCTAATTTGATCCATAAAGAATAAGCTAGGGTACAGGTTCAAATTTCTTAAACGATGCATTGCCCATTCAGCATATTTTTGACCATATTTCTCGACCATATAAGGCATAACGGTTTCATACCCAGGACGTACCGTTGGATTTGGCATATCACTGAATAAAACACTATGTCCATTTTTAAAGCTAAACCAACCATCATCGGTTTCAGCGTCACCTGCGCCTAATTTGCTGTAATCGAGCGTATCTAGTTCAGCCCCTTTGGCAGCATTTACTTGCTGGCGATGTTGTACCGTAGAAACGTAGTTATAATGCACAGTACTGACATGATAGCCATCTAAGCCATTTTCATTTTGTAATTTCCAGTTCCCCGCAAAAGTATAGGCTGATTTGCCTTGCAGGACTTCAAGTTCTCCAGTTGGGGATTGATTCACCATTAAATCAAGGAAAATTTTGGCATCGCCCAAAAAGTCTTCTAAGGTATCTGTGGCTTGCGTGTCTAGGCTAACAAACACAAAACCTCGATAGCTCGCAATACGTCCTTGTTTAAGCCCACGGCTTGATTTATCAAAATCTTCACAGTATTCACTTGGTGCTTTGACTTTGACCAAACGACCATCCGATTTATAGCACCATGCATGGAACGGGCAGGTAAACGTCGATTGATTGCCTTTTGCAACACGAGTCAGTGTTGCACCACGGTGTTCGCAGGCATTGACCATGGCATGTAACTCGCCGTTGCCATCACGGCTGACAATAATGGGCTGACGTCCAATTTGAACGGTCAAAAAGTCGTGTTTGTTGGGAATTTCACTTTCATGGCAGGCATAAATCCAGACTTTTTCAAAAATGAATTCCATTTCCAGATCGAACAGTTCTGGTTGGGTAAACATATCCCTTGCGACGCGAAACACACCATCTTGAGGGCGGAAATCGATGCATCCATCCACCAAGTCATTCCATTGTTGTAAATTTGATGAGGTCATGTGCTCAATCCTTTAGTCAATCAGCTTTAGCTTGATTGAAACGCGATTAAGCACTTGTCTCTATCCACTTTTTCCAGATGTTTATCCAGTCTGTGCTGCTTTTATTTTAAGGCGCTTAGATGCGAGATTTGATGAGGAGATAGGTATTGAAAGAGCCAGCTTTAACGTGCTGGCATTATTTGTGTAAGTTGCTGCATCATAATATTTACATATTTATGCACATCATCTTTAAAAATCATATATTGAAGCGCTAAACCATAACTCAAAGAGATAATTTCTAGAAGCTTGTGTTCATGCTGAGTTGACTCTGCCGCAGAAAAATTTGGAATGAGTTGTTGTAAAACTTCTGAAACTTGCGCCTGATGATTCTGCCAAACTTGCTGATATTCATTGGAAAATAATTCGTCACGTGCCGCATATAATTGCAATTCAATTGAAATTTTCAACCATTCATCATTCTGGAAAAAATCGATTAACCACTGTTCGAGTGCTGCCATTAAATCAGACTGCGTCAAATGTGTCTGAGTAATAATTTTCTGTAATTGCAGATTTTCTTGTTCAAATTGAATTTTCATTAAGGTCAGTAAAAAATCTTCTTTGTGCTCAAAATTTGAGTAAAAAGCACCTTGAGTATAGCCTGCCTTTTTTGAAATATTTCGAATAGATACAGCGGTATAGCCTTGTTCAGAAATAAGGTGAAAGCCTGCCTCAATTAACTGATTTCTAGTTTGAATTTGTTTTTCATCACGGGAAATTTTGGTTGCTGTCATGGGTCAGTTTAAATTTTAGATATCACTTGATATCTTAAACGGTAAGCGCTATTTTGGCTAGGCATATTTCAAATATCAAGTGATATCTGAGTGTGAATTTGTTTAAACCTAGAGAAATATATGAGTACGCAACGCAAAAGAAAAATAGTGGTCATCAATGCCCATCCATCGTCGACCAGTTTTAATCAAGCTTTGATGCAAGCCTATATTGAAGCTGTACCATCTGACTTACAGGTTGAAGTGATTGAAATTGGCAAATTAAATTTTGATTCCAATCTAAAATATGGCTATGAGCAAAGAATGGAGCTTGAACCCGATTTACAAGCAGCTTGGAATAAAATAATGAGTGCGGATCATTTGGTCTGGATTTTCCCAGTGTGGTGGGGCGGTTTACCTGCTGTAGCTAAAGGGTTTATTGATCGTTTATTTCTTCCGGGCAAAGCCTTTAGTTATTTTGAAAACAGCGACCGTATTCGTGGGCATTTAAAACGTAAAACGGCCAGAATTATTACCACCTTAGATCAGGCGGGTTGGACTTATAAATGGTATTTTGGTGAACCGAGCACGCGGCAGCTTAAAGATACGACATTAAAATTTTGTGGTGTAGGATCAGTAAAGACACATTATGTAGGTTCTATACGGGGTTCTAGTTTAGCGCAACGTCAAATCTGGCTGGGATTAATGAAGGAACTGGCTCAACGTGATTATGCCAACTTGATAAAAAAATCAGATCAAGGAATGGTGCAACGGCTTCGGCTTTATTTTAGCAATTGATGGCATTAAAAGAGGGGGAGAAAAGCATCTTATCCATGCAAAATGCAGATCCGATGCTATTTTCGACAAACGACTAAAGCCCGCATGAAATGAGGTTTATATTCCAAATTTCTTGCGGTAGCGCCACAAACTGGTTCGGCTAATTCCTAAGGCTTGTGCTGTTAATCCCAAGTCATATTGATATTTCTTTAGGGTTTGCTGCAAGGTATAGGCATCCAGTTTTGCGGAGTTGATTCGTATAGGTTGCTCATATGTTTCAGGTTCAGATACAGAATCCTGCAATCCGTGAATGATCTCATCAGGTAAATCGGAAATACCTATTTCGGAACGACCATTCGCCATTGCCAGTGCATATAACAACGTATTCTTGAGTTCGCGGACATTCCCGGGCCAGTCATATGCCATTAAAGTTTGCAGGGCATCCTCTGAAAGAATAGGGGCTTGCGCTGAAGTCCGATGTTCATTCAGTAGAAACTCGGCAATTAGGGGGATATCTTCTTTGCGTTCACGCAATGGCGGCACGAAAATTGGGATGACCCTTAAACGGTAGAGCAAGTCTTGTCGGAAACGCCCTGACTTGACTTCTTCACGCAGCGCACGATGAGTCGCTGCAATGATTCTGACATTCGACTTTAACGATTTTTCACCACCTAAAGGCGTGAACTCTCCTGTTTCGAGTACCCGTAATAATTTGGCTTGTAGTTCCAGTGGAATTTCGGCAATTTCATCCAGAAATAAAGTACCACCAGCCGCACGTTCAAAGACACCTTTGTGTTCACGGATTGCGCCAGTAAAAGCTCCTTTAACATGCCCAAATAATTCACTTTCTAAGAGACTGGCATTGAGCGCAGCACAGTTGATGGCAATAAACGGATGCTTTTTTCTTTCACTGTATTGATGAATAGCCTGTGCCACCAGTTCTTTTCCACTGCCTGATTCGCCCCGAACCAGTACAGGAAATTCGGTAATCGCAACCCGCTCAATAATAGAGAACATATGCTGCATCGAACTTGACTGGCTATGAAAGGTCTCTTGCAGAGATAAGGATGATATAGGCTTTGGTTTTACCGTATTTAAAGAAACAGGCTGAAATAAAAAAATCTCACCGACAAACTGTTGATCAAGCACATTCAGTTTTTTTCGGGTCAATAAATATTGTGTAGAGGTTTCAGGCAGATGAATCAACCCAGTTTGCAGTTCTGTGTTTTGAATTAACTGTTTGAAGGCAGTGATGGTTTTTTTGTTGAACTCGGATGTCCCATACTCATAAATAAAATTTTGGCTCTGCTGTTTTTGAATCAAGATCAAATTTTCATCAATAAAGCTTTGTAATTGTTCTAAAAATAATTCTAACTGTGTTTGTAAAGCAAAATTAAGAGTGAGCATGGTGTTTCACTATCTGTTTCATTTGTTTCTTATTGAAACATAAAGTGAAACAAAGATGAAATAGTATAAAAGAGTAAATTTATAATTTAAATTTTAATATATTGTTTTTAATGAATATAATTAAAAAAGCTAAAAGTTGGCACTATGTTTGCAATTTAAGAATAAAGAAACGTATTTATTCAGGTGTTACAACATGATCTTTCATCAATTTTTTGAAGTAGAAAGTTCAACTTATACTTATCTCTTGGCTTCAGAGCAGACACGTGAAGCTGTATTGATTGACCCAGTCGCTTCTGAAATAGATGTCTATACTCAGTATTTGGAAGCACATAACTTAACACTGGTCTATAGTTTGGATACGCATGTCCATGCGGATCATGTTACCGCTGCCAATTTATTACGTGAAAAATTTGGCTGCAAAACTGTATTGCATCGCAATTCAGGTGTGAACTGTGGCGATATATTTATTACTGATCAAAGTGTGATTCGGATAGGTGAAATAAATATTGAAGCACGTTATACCCCCGGGCACACCAATGCATGTACCAGTTATGTTGCAGAGGGTATGGTGTTTACAGGAGATGCTTTGCTGATTGATGGTTGTGGGCGTACCGACTTTCAAGAAGGCAATGCCGAAATCTTGTATGACAGCATTCATACTCAAATTTTTACTTTGCCAGACGAGACTATTGTTTACCCGGGACATGACTATAAAGGCCGTTTAGCTTCGACAGTCGGGCATGAGCGTTTACATAATTCGCGTTTAGGTGCAGCGCGAAATAAAGCTGAATTTGTGGAAATTATGAACAATTTGAATCTTCCTTATCCGAAAAAAATTGATATCGCATTACCTGCCAATAAAGCTTGTGGTCAGTAAAGGAGAAAGAAGATGCAATTAAAACAAGTCAATACTGAATTTTGGGTTGCCGATCAAATTACTACGCAAGATATTGAATTGATCGCAGCACGTGGCATTAAAACCATATTTTGTAATCGTCCAGATGGCGAAGGTCCCGATCAACCGAATGTGGCTGAAATTGAACAGGCTTTACAACCTTATGGGATTCAAATTCAGTATTTGCCTGTGGTGAGCGGTAAAGTGACTGATGAGCAAGCCGAGGAATTTAAACACCTGTATATACAGGCTCAAAAGCCATTATTGGCATATTGCCGATCTGGCACACGTTCTATTACGCTTTGGGCATTGTCTCAAGTAACAGATCAGACCTTAGAGCAAATGTTATTGACAGCAAGAACTTTAGGATACGACTTGCAAGGTGTCATTCCCCGTATTTTAAAGCAATCGACACATGCACAAGAGCATATTCCAAAGTTGAGTGTGGTCATTGTCGGGGGCGGTGCTGCGGGCATTTCTGTGGCGTCAAGCTTACTTTCACGTCAGCCGAATTTGGATATTGCGATTATTGACCCCGCAGAAGTTCATTACTACCAACCGGGTTGGACAATGGTGGGCGGCGGCATTTTTAAGCCTGAAAAAACTGTGCGAACCATGGCCAGCTTAATTCCAAAACAAGTGCAATGGATTAAAGCGGCAGTGGCGGCTTTTGATCCAGACAATAAGCAAGTGTTGTTGGAAGGGTGTAAACCGCTAAATTATGACGTTTTGGTGATTTGCCCCGGTTTAAAACTAAATTGGCATGGCATTGAGGGATTGGTCGAAACTTTGGGTAAGAATGGTGTGACTTCTAACTATCGTTATGATTTAGCCCCTTACACTTGGCAGTTAGTCCGAGAAATGCAACGCGGTAAGGCGATTTTCACGCAACCACCTATGCCAATTAAGTGTGCTGGTGCACCGCAGAAAGCCATGTATTTATCAGCGGATTATTGGCAAAAGCAGGGCGTACTTAAAGATATCCAGATTGATTTTTACAATACAGGTGCAGCGTTATTCGGCGTACCTGCTTATGTGCCTGCCTTGATGGAATACGTCAAACGTTATGACGCAAATTTGCATTTTAACCATCAACTCATCAAGGTAGATGGTCGACAAAAACGCGTTTGGTTTAAGCAACTGAATGTTGAAAACAGTCCTATTATAGAAACCGATTTTGACATGATGCATGTGGTGCCACCACAGCAAGCTCCCGACTTTATTCGGGCAAGTAATTTAGTCGATCAGGCAGGTTGGATCAGTGTCGATCAACATACCTTACAGCATACCCAATATCCGCATATTTTTGCTTTGGGTGATGTCATGAATGCACCGAATGCCAAAACGGCAGCGGCAGCACGTAAGCAAGCACCAATTGTGGCTGTGAATGTACTGGAGTATTTACAAGGCGGTGCCAACTTTGCCCAATACGATGGTTATGGTTCATGTCCACTTACTGTAGAGCGTGGAAAAATTGTACTGGCCGAGTTTGGTTATGGTGGCAAATTGCTGCCAAGCTTTCCAAAATGGCTGCTTAATGGTGAACAACCGACACGACTGGCATGGCTGTTAAAAGAGCAGATTCTTCCACCGATGTATTGGGATGGCATGCTCAAAGGGCATGAATGGATGGTTAAACCTAAACGCTAATTTCTAACCGATTTCTTCAAACACGGGCACCTATCTGTCGCGCTACAGATAGGTCAGGGACTCTTTTTTCTTAAAAATGGGTCTAGCAATGCTTCAAAGAGGTTAAACAACATGTGGTTGTTAGTTTTAGAAGGCTTGGCAATAGGATGTTTGCTTGGCATGACAGGTGCTGGCGGAGGAATACTCGCAGTTCCCGCATTAATGGCGAGTCAGGGATGGAGTGTAGCTCAGGCAGCCCCAGTCGGCTTATTGGCTGTTACCTTGTCCGCTTTTGTGGGAACAATTCAGGGTTTTTTCAAAAAAATCGTGCGTTATCGTGCTGCGATTTGGATTGCGGTGATCAGTATTCCTTCAGCACGTTATGGGGTACAACTTTCCAATATCATTTCACCAGTCTGGTTGAGCATTGCTTTTAGCCTAGTGATGTTGGTGGTGGCTTATCGAGTCTTTTTTAATAAAGTCAATGATATGGAAAATCCACCTTGTAAAGTGAATAAATCGACGGGACGATTAATCTGGAATGTCAGAACTGCTTCGGTACTGGGTTTTATTGGTGTGGTTGCAGGCTTATTAACAGGGTTGCTCGGTGTAGGCGGAGGCTTTGTGATTGTACCTGCGTTGCGTAAAGCCACAGATTTAGACATGAATAGTATTGTGGCAACGTCATTGATGATTATCTTTTTAATTGGCGGTGTGAGTATTTCAATCCATGTATTAGATGGTTTTCAGTATCCCATCAGTATTTCAGTAACCTTTGTGATTGCCTGTATCGTCGGTATGTTATTGGGACGTAAAGCAACAAACCTTGTGCCATCAAGCATTATTCAAAAGATTTTTGCCATAACCGTGATTGTGGTCGCTATTTCAATGTTGGTTAAAGCGCTGATTTAAGGCATTCCAAGATTGATATAAGACGATAAATCTACAACTGAAGATAAAAAGTAAAGTTAAGGATGAGTCGTTATCCTTAGCTTTACTTTTATAGCAATATTACGACATCTACCAATTGCTCATCATGATGAAGAGCATATTCTATTTGTGAATGCGTTGAAGCCAATCGAATGATGCTCAAAGATTCAATACAGTTTTAATGTGCAAACGCTTGTTTATTGGCATCACGCCATTCGGAAGGGCTGATGCCAAACCAATGTTTAAAATTACGACTGAAAATTGAAAGTTCTGCATAACCGAGTTGTAAGGCTAGATCTGTGAGGCTGACATTACCTGCATTAATCATACGAAGCGCTTCTTTCTTGCGGACGTTTTCGAGTAAATCGCGATAAGTCGTGCCTTGTGTTTTTAAGAGTCGCTGTAACTTTTTAGGATGCATGCCCATACATAACGCAATATTTTCAATACTACAATCACCTGTTGCCATTAACATGCGGACTGAGCTTTCAATCAATGCCGTATCAAGAGTAGCTTTGGTGCTGCTTTGTGTTTCCAGTTGTTGCAAAATTAGTCGATCAACCAAATCGTCATTAATAAATGCATAGGGTTTATGGGTTAAAAAACTGGCAGGAAAATAAAGCGCATCTTCTTCTGTTTCGAACTCAACTCGGCAAGCGAAATGGTCTGTAAATACTTTAGCTTGTTTAGGCGTCGGTTGTTTCAAATGGATTTTTTCTGCATGCCAAGTTGGTCCAATTAAATCTTTTAAAATATTAGTCACGAGGCAGATTGCCAGTTGGGACTTTTGTGGCACATCAGTATTGTATTCGCTTAAACGAACAAAGGTCAGTTTAGACAGTTGTGTATTCACTTGTGAAACTTGAAACACGATGCCTTCGGCATGTAAATAAACATATTTTTGGGCAACATTCAACGCATCTAAAATAGTCGCCTGTCGGGACATATATACGCCAATTAAACCAATCGTGCTAATATTTTGTAGTGCGCCAAGTTTTAAACCAAAACATTCTTCTTGGCAGCGTAAAGCCGCATTTTCTAATAAACTTAAATAATGATCATAATGAATGAAAGAATCGGGATCGCGTAGTAACGATGGCAAAATACCGACTTGTTTTAATATTTCTATAGGATTCACACCGTAACTACGAACAAGTTCTTCGAACCCACCAAGGCTGGCTGCACGGATATAACTTGCCATAACAATGTTCCTGCATGTCCTAAAAGATCAAGTTAGTGTCCTAAAAAGTCAAGCTCAATTCAAGTGTTTTGTTAAAGTAGAGTGAGAGATTTTCTCCATCTAGGCATCAAGAACGAGTCAATAATCGTTAGCCGTTAAAAGGAAAGATTATGCAACTTACAGTTCAGTCTCATTTAGAGCAAACAGTCATCGAACAGACATTACAAGACTGTTTCCAATTGCAGCGTACGAGTTTTCATCAGCAAGGGATTGAAAGCAACGCACAACGCAAGCAGCATTTATTGAATTTAAAGGCAATGATCAATAATCATCGGGAAGCGATTGTAGAAGCTTTAAATCGTGATTATGGCAATCGTTCACGTCATGAGACTTTACTGGCAGAAATTATTACAGCAACTGACGATATCAATAGCAGTATTAAACATTTGAATCAATGGACGAAGGTGCAAAAGCGCAGAGTCGACCACAGCATGTATTTTGGTGCCAAGAACCGCTTAATTCCTCAACCACTGGGTGTGATTGGCGTTATTGTGCCGTGGAATTTCCCTATTAATTTAATGTTCTCTCAATTGTCCGCCGTGTTTGCTGCAGGGAATACCGCTATGGTGAAAATGTCGGAAAATTCGCGTCATTTGGCGGAGTTGTTAATCGAGATTAGTCCTAAATATTTTGCCAAAGAAAAGTTACAAATTTTTGATGAAACGGGTGAGGTTGGCGTTGCGTTTTCCAAACTACCATTTGACCATCTGATGTTTACGGGTTCAGGTGCCACAGGACGTAAAGTGATGGCGGCTGCGGCTGAAAACTTAACTCCTGTGACTTTGGAACTCGGTGGTAAATCACCTGCGGTCATTGATCCAGAATACCCAATCGACAAAGCGGTTGAGCGGATTATGTTCGTGAAGCAGTTTAATGCGGGACAAATCTGTACCAATGTCGATTATTTATTTGTGCATGAATCGAAGCTTCAAGACTTTATTCAAACTGCAAAGGCTTGGGTACAAGAGCATGTGCCTGATATTCATAGTAAAGATTATACTTCGGTGATTGATCATCGTGCCTATCAACGCTTAACTCACAGTCTTGCTGATGCAGAAGCCAAAGGGGCAACTTTAATTAATTTAAACCAACAAGAAGCCGATGCTGCAACACGAAAAATCCCGCTGACTTTGGTGCTCAACAGCACTGATGAGATGGAAATTGATATGCGCGAAACGTTTGGTCCCATTTTGATGGTGAAAACTTATCAAAGTCCCGAACAAGTGGTGGACTATATTGTGCAGCGCGATCGACCTCTGGCATTTTATCCATTTAGTCACAATAAACGCTTAGTCGAGTTCTATATCAGTCGTGTTATGTCGGGTGGGGTGTCTGTGAATGATGCATTGTTCCATGTTGGACAACACGACTTGCCTTTTGGCGGTGTGGGGGCTAGTGGTATGGGGCATTATCATGGTTATGAAGGCTTTCTCACGTTCTCTAAAATGCGTCCAGTATTTTATCAGGCAGGTTTTTCGAGTTTGAAATTTCTGGCTCCGCCGTATGGAAAATTTGCTACATGGGTGCTGAATTTTTTAATTCGCATGAAATCTTAGTTTTAACGTTTAAACACTTAAATAGGGCCGTTGAGCTTCAGGAAATTTTTGAAGTTCAGGGGTGACGCATGTTTAAAAAATAAAAAAAGCTATTAAAGGAGTTAATAGAATGAGCGATCAACATTTTGACTTTGATCAGATTGTCATTGGATCGGGTTTTGGTGGTTCAGTCAGTGCACTGCGCTTGAGTGAAAAAGGCAATAAAGTCCTAATTTTAGAAAAAGGCTTACGCCGTGAAGATCAGGATTTTCCAACCACTAATTTAGACACTAAAAACTATTTGTGGCTACCTGAGTTAGGACTTAAGGGCACCATGCAATTCACCTTTACCAGTAAAACGACCATTTTGCATGGCGTAGGCGTGGGCGGTGGTTCACAAATTTATGCCAATGTGCATTTGATTCCACCCGATGCGGTTTTTGAGTCAGAGGCATGGACTAAAATTCGGAAAGACTGGAAAGAAAAATTAAAGCCGTTTTATGGTTTGGCGCAGCGCATGTTAGGAACCACAAATAATACCTATACCAATGTAGCAGACCATACCTTAAAAGCAGTTGCCGCAGAGATGGGTTATGCAAATTCATTTAAAACGGTGACTACAGGCGTATTTTTCCCGCAAGCCGATGGTCTGCAAAGTCAGACGGTTCAAGACCCGTATTTCAATGGTGATGGGCCAGAGCGTAAAACGTGTAATTATTGCGGTGCATGTATGTTGGGCTGCCGCAACAATTCAAAAAATACCCTAATGAAAAATTATCTGTATTTTGCTGAGCGTAATGGGGTGGAGATTCGTCCAAGTTCTGAAGTCATTAAAATCACGCCACTGAATGAAGATGGCAGTGCAGGTTATGAAATTCTTGTCAAAGAAACACTTGGAAAGAATGTTCGTCAGTATAGTCTACGCAGTCGAGGCGTGGTGTTATCCGCAGGGGTGATGGGCACTGTACCAATGCTGTTAAAAATGCGGGATCAATATAAGACCTTACCGAATATTTCATCATTTTTAGGGCAAGAAATTCGAACCAATTCGGAAACATTGACTACAGCGAACAATACCCGTGAAAGATTGGATGATGGCGTAGCGATCAGTTCCTTTATTTCAGTCGATGCAGATACCAATATTGAGGTGACCCGATTCCCTGAAGGGGCAGATGCTTCTTGGATTTATATTCCTTATGTACCCATGGTAACTGGGCAAGGTTTTATTCGGTTTATGAAATTCGTGTTCAATACACTATTGCACCCATGGAAAACCTATAAAGTGCTGCGCTATAAGGGGAAAGCTAAAAATTCAATCATTTTATTGGTCATGCAAAAGTCAGAAGCCTTTATTCATTTGGAATGGCGCCGAAAGTGGTATCGATTGTTTAAAAATAGTATTACTGCGGTGCAAAAGCCTGAAGATACACCTTTAACTGTTTCATTCCCTGCGGCTGAAAAAGCGACCAAACTGATTGCCGAAAAATTGGGTGGAGAACCGGGTTCAGCTTTAACTGAAATTATATTGGGGACGCCAACCACAGCACATATTATGAGTGGTGTGGCAATGGGCAGTGACAAGTCGAATGGTGTGGTAGATTTTACAGGGCAAGTATTCGGTTATCAAAACCTACGCGTGCTTGATGGCTCAATTGTGCCAGGGAATTTAGGGGTAAATCCATCTTTAACCATCACAGCATTGTCTGAATTTGCTATGAGCCAAATTCCAGTTTTTTCTGAAGAAAAAGCATCTCAAATCAAGCGTATTCAGTTTAGTCAGCCTTTAGCAGGACAAGTATCCGAGTTAGACGGTACAGGTGACTTGGCAATTGCATTAACTCAAGCCTAATAGATTCAATATTTGACCTATGACTTAATGGGGAGTGATAGGTCAAATTATCCAATATATTGTTTTATCAAAGAATTTTTCAGTGTTTTGTTCAAGACTAAAACTAAGTAAAAGTTATAATCAATTTCATTTGAGTTAATTAAAAAAATTGGAGAGGGTAATTTTATACTTTATATATTTTAATAAAATATAATTATTTTAATTGTTTGGCGTGTATTTATTTTGGTTCTCGGATTAGGCTTTATAAAATATTTCATCAGCAATCTGTTTGTATAATGAATAGTGTAAAAGGTAATAATTTTCAGTTAGATTATGGGTCATGGTTTACAATATATTGTTTTGTATCTTAAGTTTCATGTAATAAAACTAAAATAATGTAAGTATTTGAATATAAAAATTAATTATATGTTGGGGATTGTGGTTGTCATAAAATTGTCATAAATATTTAAGTAAATTTTAAGTTTCAAAACTTATTTTTTAATTAATTAATTTATGGCGAGATGACTATGACTACATTCATCTTTGGGACAGATTTTTCAACCAAATTTAATGGTTTGAATTATTATAAGAATCATCTAGTTTATAAAAATTCTACAGCAAAGCTAGAACATTTAAATCTATTAGATAACCAGAAAACCTATCAAATTGTGTCACATAAAAAAAATATGCTGCTTCGTATACATGCTGCACAAGTCGATCAGTCTGAGCGTAAACAAGTTGAAACTTATATCAGCACCAAGTATCAGGAAATGCATAAAGCAACATTATCACATTTTTCCTCCACCTTATTTGTAGGGGAATTTCAGCATCAAACTCAAGTGGCGATTGGCATTGAACCGCTCAAATCCCATCAGGCATTTTTAGAGCAGTACCTTGTACAGCCGATTGAACAGACCTTAACGAAAATGATTCAACGTGATGTAGCGCGAGAAAAGATTATTGAAATCGGCAATCTTGCTTCTCAGAACATGGAATATGCCAAAATGATGGTGGCATTTTTGGTGTTTTATCTCACCTTGGCAGAAGTGGAATGGGCCGTGTGTACAGGTACCATAGCCGTACGTTATGTATTGCAACAAATGGGGCTACATTTTCATGTTTTAGAGAAGGCAAATCCTGAAGTACTGGGTGAAGCTCAAAAACAGTGGGGCAATTACTACCAGCAAAAACCTTTGGTGTTGGCGATTAATGTCGCTGATGCTTTGACTGTGACCCAGCAACATTATGATTTCAAAGTAAATCATTCTGCAATCAGTGGGTGAAGTTTATGAATCAATTTTTCAATGCCATTGCAGCATACGCTAAGCAAAGCCCTAAACGTGAAGCGATTGTGACTGAAATGCGTACCGTGAGCTATGCAGAACTGGATCATACTGTTGAGGTTCTGACTAAGGAAATTAGTCGGTTACAGATACAGAAACTCGCGATTTGGGGCATGAACAGTATTGAGTGGGTATTGATTGATTTAGCCGCTAAAAAGGCGGGAATTACGGTGATTCCGATTCCTTTATTTTTTAGCGCTCAGCAGATTTTACATTTATTACAAGACAGTGCTGTCGATACAATTTTTTTGGCAGATATAAATCTAACAACGTCCACTTATCACTTTGATTGTGTTGCACAAAATCATACATGGTTGCAGGAGTTGAGAGAGCAAGATGGTATTAAACAGTTTATTGCTTCCGAACATGTTTTAGGGACTTTTATTGGTTTAAATGTGACTGCACCAACAACGATGGATTCAGTTGTGCCTGCAAAGATTACTTATACCTCAGGCAGTACAGGTACACCTAAAGGGGTGTGTCTGGCTGAAGCAATGATTCAATCGATTACCGAATCGCTTAGTACAGCATTGCAGTCGAGCCAATTGGGACGCCATTTATGTCTAATTCCATTTGCGACCTTGCTGGAAAATATTGCAGGCATTTATGTTGCCTTGAATATGGGGCGTTCAATTGTAGTCGGTAATGTCAGTCATTTTGGACTGGTGTCCAATCATGAGTTTAAGGTGGAAAACTTCGCAGCTACGGTACAGCAATACCAGATTCAGAGCGTAATTTTACTGCCACAGATGCTCAAGGCAATGGTGGAATATATTCAACAATTTGGTGCTCAGGCTTTTGCGAGTTTGAAATTTATTGCAGTGGGCGGTGGCAAGGTTTCAACCGATTTGTTGTTACAGTCGCAACAGTTGAACTTGCCTGTTTATGAAGGTTATGGACTATCAGAATGCGCTTCTGTGGTTAGTCTAAACCTACCCAATGCCAGAAAAATTGGCAGTGTCGGCCAACCATTACCCCATGTCGATGTACAAATTGCGGACAATGGTGAAGTGGTGGTTCGTGGTAATGCGATGCAGGGTTATCTGAATGAGCTGGCAGTTGATCCTTTGATTCACACGGGTGATGCTGGCTTCTTTGATGAAGAGGGATATCTGTTTATTACGGGTCGTATTAAGCAAATTATTGTCAGTAGTTTTGGGCGCAATATTTCACCTGAATGGGTGGAGTCGAATGGTTCGAGTGAACCCGAAATTAACCAGATTGCTATCTTTGGGGAAGCACAGCCTTATCTTTCTGCTGTGATTTATGCCAAAGAAAATGTATCGGATGGCATGCTGGAGCAGGCGGTACAGAAAGCCAATCATCGCATGCCTGACTATGCCCAAATTAAACAATGGTATCGATCGGCTGAACCCTTTTCTCTGAATAATCAGATGTTAACCGACAACGGGAAATTGAGACGCAACGAAATTAAAAAGCAATTTGGGCAGTATTTGTCGCTTCAATGAGCTGTAGTCAAGGTACAGAAGTGACAGTAGTTTTAAGACCTGAAAACTTAATTTCCACGCATAGAAATTTCACTAAATAGTGAGTAAAGATATGAATATTGAACAATCCATATTTGACCTTGAGCAGAGTCGTAGTTACTCAGCTTCAAGTCATGCAGAAATCAAGAATACCTTACGTGAGCAAGGTTGGATTTTACTCAGACATGAACATTATGACGTACATCGTTTTAGTGATCTGATGACCGCTTTATGTCAAAAGCTGACCTATGACCCTGCACGTGAAAACATTACGCAACAATCACAAAAAGTAGATGCAGGCACTCAGGCAGTTGGGCTGCATATTGAAAATGGTACAACGCCATTACCTCCCGATATTATTGCTTTTTTTAGTGAAGTTAGCGCAACCGAAGGTTCGCAAACCACTGTGTGTGATGGACATGCAGTATGGAAGAACTTGTCTGAGCAGTTAAAACAAAAGTTTGCAGCACCGATGACCATTAGCCGTTATTTACCAAAACAGATTTGGCAGAAATATGTGGCGACTGCCTTGAATATTGCCCAAGCGGATACGGTGACATGGGCAGATTTAAACCAATTTATTCAGATGATTCCAGGACAAGCGATCACTCCATCTCACGATGAAGGGGTGGAATACCATCTGCAAATGCACATGATTCGCTATGATAATTTGAAAGGTGTCCCTGCATTTGCCAATACCATTTTAGGACCATCTTATAATTATCAAAAACCAAAATTTAGTTTTGCTGATGGCAGCATGATTAGTGAAGAATTGATTGCAGAACTGGCAGTACTTTGCGAACAGCATACGCAGGAAATTGATTGGAAAAATGGCGATGTGGCGATTATCGATAACAAACGCTTTATGCATGGACGACGTGAAATTTTGGTTCCACTTGAGCAGCGTAAACTCTATATCAGTATGGGTTTAGGCTTGAATGAAACATTTTAAGCAGCAAGCTTTTATAAAATTAGAGTGAGTATAGTTATGTCAAATTTAACAGCAGTGATTGTTGGGGCAACAGGTGGAATAGGTAAAGCCATCGTTGAAAACTTATGTAAAAACAATGTGGATGTGATACTTGTGGCACGTAATGCTGAAGCATTGCAAACCATGCAGTCAGAACTTAAAGCGCAATATCCGCAATTAAAACTACAAAGTTTATGCTGCGATTTGAGCGATGCCGAGAGTCGTGAACAATTTATTCAAGCATTGACGCAGCAAAAGATTCACATTAATTACTATATTAACAATGCAGGGGTGAATGATTTTTCTTTGTTTAGTCATCAATCTAGCGACGCGATTGAACAGATGATGCTGATTAACGTGGTATACCCACTACAATTAATTCAGAAAATCATTCCTTTAATGTCACAAACCGCGCCGAGCCAAATTATTAACATGGGATCGACTTTTGGCAGTATTGGCTACCCAGGTTATGTGAGCTACTGTGCCAGCAAATTTGCCTTGCGCGGTGCAAGCGAAGCCTTGGCACGTGAATATTCTAATTCGCCAATACAGTTTAAATATTTCTCACCACGTGCAACAGATACTGCCATGAACAGTCCAGTGGTAGTGGAAATGAATGCCAAATTGGGCGTGAAAATGGACAGTCCTACTTTCGTGGCTGAAGAGCTGTATCAATTTTTACAAAATGACAAATTGTATTATCAAGTGGGATATCCTGAGAAAATCTTTGTCAAAGTGAATCAGGTATTGCCGAATGTCGTGTCTAATTCGATTCAAAAGGACATTGATAAAATCCAGAGTTTTGCCGAGTTAAATCATTCAAAAATCACGACGGTTTCATAAACGGGAGCCGTTCTAAGTGCTGAACTGACGAGCACCCAGATGGGTGCTCGAATCTCTAGAAAAGATTAACTTTTGGGCTGAATGCTCTCGATTGTCGAAATAAAATCCGTAAATTTCTGACCTTGAATGACAACATGTGCTTTCAAGAGACCTTCTGCTTGTTGTTCATTCCCTGCAAAAATAGCATCTAAAATTTCATTATGTTCCGAGAATGAGTTATTCATACGATTATTTACACGGAGCTGTAAGCGTCGATAGGGGTGTAAACGCTTGTGTAAAGTAGATGCCTGTTCAATTAAAAAAGCATTATGACTGGCCTGATAAATGGCAAAGTGAAATAAACGGTTGGCTTCATAATAATTTTCTGAATCATTTTGCTTCAAATAATCCTGACACAACTGATGTAAGCGTTGTAATTCTTGCTTCTCTTCGGGTTGAATACGACGTGCTGCCAAACGTCCGCACATAGCTTCTAACTCAGCCATCACTTCAAACATTTCACACAATGTCAGTGGGTTAATGGTCGGAATAATGGCGCCACGACGCGGGCGAATTTCGACCAGACCTTCGGCTGCAAGAAGCTTTAATGCCTCACGAATCGGGGTGCGCGAAGCACCATAGCGATCACACAGTTCTTGTTCATCAAGTTTGGTTCCCGGTAAGAAGAAACCATAAATAATATCGTCCTCTAACTTTTTACTAATTTGAATAGAAAGAGGGAGTTCCGCAATAGAAGTCATACATCACCAAAAATTGTATACAATTTATGTTTATTTGAGTACAAAACATTGTACACTGGATACAGTTAAGCTATAACTATAGCAAATTATAAGTCAGATTATTAGAAGCACTGCATGATCCAGGGAGGATTCAGCGATGATTATTTACGGAACAGCCATATTGGCAATCTGCCATTTACTTGGTGTTTATTTAGGAAATATTCTTGGTATGGCACTTGGCGTGAAAGCCAATGTAGGTGGTGTGGCGATTGCCATGATTCTTTTAATTATATCGAAGGAGGTTTTAGCTAAACGCGGTCACTTACCCCAAACCACACAATTTGGCGTGTTGTACTGGTCAGGTATGTACATTCCAATCGTTGTTGCTATGTCAGCAGGACAAAACGTAGTCGCAGCGCTTTCAGGTGGAATGTTAGGTCTGATTGTTTCAGTTGCATCACTCATCGGAACAGTATTAGTCATTCGTTGGTTGAACAAATCCAGTGGTGATTATGAGTCTTATGAATGGTCTGTTGAATCGGAAAAAACAGCTTAAGGAAAGCGTGTCATTCACACAGAATAAAAATGGTTTGTACAGCGACAAGGAAGAAATGTAATGGAAGAAATAATTACGGTGTTAACTAAAAATGCATTGGTTACAGCATTGGCGGTTACAGGTTTAATGATGTATGTCTCACATCTTCTCTCAAAATATCTCACCAAGGGTAAATTACAAAGTTCAGCATTTGCCATCACTATGGGCTTGGTTCTGGCCTATTTTGCAGGTGTCTATACTCAAGGTGAAAAGGGTATTTCAGATATCGAGATTTTTGGTGGTTTTGCCTTACTCGGTGGAGCCATGCTACGCGATTTGGCAATTGCATCGACAGCATTTGAAGTGGATGTAAAAGAAGTCAAAAAAGCAGGTAAAGTCGGTTTAATTGCCTTAACACTAGGTTGTGTGATTCCTTTCATTATTGGTGCAATGGTGGCTTGGGTTATGGGCTATAAAGATCCTGTGTCCATGACAACCATTGGTGCGGGTGCAATGACTTATATCGTTGGCCCAGTGACAGGTTCAGCCATTGGTGCAAGCTCAGAAGTAATTGCACTATCTATTGCGATTGGTTTGATTAAAGCAGTGTTCTTTATGGTCGGCACGCCATTACTCGCAAAATTCATGTATTTAAAAAGTCCACGCTCAGCGATGGTTTTTGGTGGTCTGGCTGGTACAACCAGTGGTACAGCTGCGGGCTTAGCAGGTACAGATGTACGTTTAGTACCGTATGGTGCTTTGGTTGCAACATTCTATACAGGCTTAGGTTGCTTACTCGGCCCCTCAATATTTTTCCTCACGATTAATGCCATCTTCGGCTAACTCAGACATAAAGGTGTTGTTATGAACCAGATGGTTAAGAAGCATTTATGGGATAAGCAGAGAACCCGTAGACAAGAGAAACTGAATCAAGCCAAAGAAAAAGGCTTTGAAAAAAAAGTTGACCATGCACGTGTCATTGAACTATTGGAAACGGTCATTGCTTGTGGAGATCGGGTGTGCTTAGAAGGCAATAACCAGAAACAAGCAGATTTCCTCTCGAAGAGTTTAAGTCAATGTAATCCAGATGTGATTCATGACTTACATATAGTGCAGTCAGTATTGGCTTTACCCAGTCATATTGACGTCTTTGAAAAGGGCATTGCTTCTAAGGTAGATTTCTCCTTTGCTGGCCCACAAAGTTTACGTCTGGCTCAATTGGTTCAGCAGCAAAAGATTAGTATCGGATCAATTCATACTTACCTAGAGCTGTACGGACGTTACTTTATCGATCTCACTCCAAATGTTTGTTTAATCACGGCACATGCGGCAGACCGTCAAGGAAATTTATATACGGGTGCGAATACCGAAGATACGCCTGCAATTATTGAAGCCACCGCATTTAAAAGTGGCATTGTGATTGCACAGGTCAATGAAATTGTCGATAAGTTACCTCGTGTGGATGTGCCTGCGGATTGGGTCGATTTTTATATTGAAAGTCCCAAGCACAACTATATAGAACCATTGTTTACCCGTGATCCTGCACAAATTACCGAAGTGCAAATTTTAATGGCGATGATGGTCATTAAAGGCATCTATGCACCGTATCAAATTCAACGTTTAAATCATGGTATTGGCTTTGATACCGCGGCGATTGAATTGTTACTGCCTACCTATGGAGCATCCTTAGGACTAAAGGGGCAGATCTGTACCAATTGGGCTTTGAATCCGCACCCGACTTTAATTCCAGCAATTGAAAGTGGATTTGTCGAATCAATCCATAGCTTCGGTTCTGAAGTCGGGATGGAAGACTATATTAAAGAACGTCCGGATGTCTTTTTTACAGGCAGTGATGGCAGCATGCGTTCCAATCGTGCCTTTAGTCAAACTGCTGGTTTATATGCCTGTGATCTCTTCATTGGTTCAACCTTACAAATTGACTTGCAAGGCAACAGCTCAACCGCCACGGTAGACCGTATTTCTGGTTTTGGTGGTGCACCGAATATGGGTTCTGACCCGCATGGACGCCGTCATGCCAGTTATGCCTATACCAAAGCAGGGCGTGAAGCAGTCGATGGAAAACTGATTAAAGGTCGCAAACTGGTAGTGCAGTTGGTCGAAACGTATCGTGAACATATGCATCCTGTCTTTGTGGAAGAGTTAGATGCGTGGCAGTTGCAAGATAAAATGGAGAGCGAACTCCCGCCAATCATGATTTATGGTGAAGACGTGACCCATATTGTGACGGAAGAAGGGATTGCCAACTTACTGTTATGTCGGACTCCAGAAGAACGGGAACAAGCCATTCGTGGTGTTGCAGGTTATACCCCAGTCGGTATGCAGCGTGACACAGCGAAAGTTGAAGAATTACGTCAGCGCGGCATTATTCAGCGTCCAGAAGATTTGGGCATCGATCCAACACAAGTGAGCCGTGATTTACTTGCAGCAAAATCGGTGAAAGATTTAGTTAAATGGTCGGGTGGTTTATATAGTCCCCCAAGTCGCTTTAGAAACTGGTGATTGACATGGAAAAGTTAAAATTTGAATTGCAATCAGCGCCACTGAGCGCTGAACAAGCGGCGGTCATTTGCGGTGTGGTCGGTTCTGGAAATTTAGAAGTCTTGGTTTCACAGCATGATCAAGCAGATATTTGTCAGATTGAAGTCACTACATCAGCCGTCGGTTTTCAACATGTTTGGCAGTCTGTACTGAATGAATTTGCACAACGTCATGCAGTGGCAGGGCTTAAATTTCAGTTAAATGATATGGGTGCGACCCCTGCGGTGGTGAACCTGCGCTTAAGCCAAGCAATATCTATGTTTAAGGGAGTATAGAACATGGATCAAGTGATGCTCAAAAATAGTTTTTATGAAAAAACCGCACGTGCGCGTATTCAAGCGGTCGTCGATGCTCAGAGTTTTAATGAAATACTCAAACCGACTGAAATTGAAGTTAGTCCGCATTTATCGGCTCTGGATATTCCAGGAAGTTTTGATGATGGTGTGATTATTGGTACAGCCCGTTTGAATGGAACACCTGTACATATTATGGCGCAAGAAGGTCAATTCATGGGTGGTTCTGTGGGTGAAATCCACGGGGCAAAAATTGTCGGTCTTTTACAAAAAGCCATTCAAGATCAAGCACAAGCAGTCGTATTTTTTGTCGACTCAGGTGGTGTGCGTCTACACGAAGCGAATGCAGGTCTCATCGCCATTTCCGAAATTATGCGTGCCATGTTACAGGTACGAAATGCAGGCATTCCGATTATTACGGTAATTGGCGGCACCTGTGGTGCTTTTGGTGGCATGGGCATCAGTGCGTGTTTAAGCAGTGCCATTATCATGACGGAAGAAGGACGTTTGGCACTGTCTGGCCCAGAAGTGATTGAAACAGTCAAAGGCGTGGAAGAATTTGATTCGAAAGATCGTGCTTTGGTTTGGCGCGTTACAGGCGGGAAGCATCGTTATTTACTCGATCATGTACAAGCTTTGGTTGAGGATGATATTGCGGATATTCGCGATGCGATTTTAGCGCAGCTAGATGCTAAAGCAGCCCCTTTAGACTTAGAACAATTATTGCAGCAACAGCAACAGCTTGAGCAGCAGTACCACCGCTGGTTTGGTAAAAATGATGGTTTACAGATTTGGCATGACATGGGAATTGCACAGCCAGAAAAAATTCCGATGCTGTCTGCCCATGAAGTTGTGTTGTTAAAGCAAGGATGAGCACATGAATACAGAATTACTTTTACAACAGTTGTTTCCTCATCAGTTGGATTATCAGATTGAGGGTTATGTGATTAAGGGCAATGCACAAACCGAAGCAGGTCCAGTACGCATTCTAGGCACAGTCAATGCCGCACCGATTAATCAACAGATTGCCATGGAACTGGCAGGTGAAATTTTAAAGCTGGTACAGCAGAAGCAACAGACGCCTGTAGTGTTTATTGTAGATACGCAAGGCCAAGATTTATCACGTGCTGATGAGTTGTTGTGCCTCAACCGTACTTTTGCACATTTGGCATCTTGTGTAGATCTATTACGCCGTAGCGGACATGCCAATCTTGCCATTATCTTCGGTCAAGCGGTCAGTGGTGGATTCCTTTCTTATGGCTTAATGGCCAATGAAGTCTATGCACTCAGTGATTCTCAAGTCAAAGTCATGGACCTGAACGCGATGGCACGGGTGACCAAAATTCCTGTAGAAAAACTGAAAGAACTGTCGCAAAGCTCAGCCATCTTTGCGCCAGGGGTAGAAAATTTCTACAAGATGGGCGCAATCAACGCCGTATGGGAAAACTTGGACACCGATTGGGTGAGTCAAGCATTATTAAACCAACAGCAACATCTGGAAAGTTATATTACAGATCAGCGCCGTGTCGTTGGACAGCAACGTGAAGGTCGAATGCTTTGTAATCAAATTGTCGAGAAAGTGGCACTGAGCTAAGGAGCAGAAAATGGATCGTCATGACTTAGCTTATCTATATGATTCAGCAACATTACATTTTTTGGATAGTACTTTACCTGAACCTGCTAAACAAAAAGTGTCTCAGTTACTGAGTCAGAATATTCCAATGACGGTATGCCGACAGGAAAGTTCGGCAGATGGACAAGTTAAGCTGGCGATCAACTGCTTGGTTGAGGGTTGCAAATATCGGGTTGCATGTTTAGTCGATATTGCTGAAATTGAACTGATTACCCGGCCGCTATCTTTACATACGCTCTTAAAAGAGCATGAAAACACCTTTTCAGATACGGTAATCCATGATTTTGCGGAGGCTTTGCAACAGCTTGGTTGCGAAGTGTATGTCTATGGGTCTTATGCGTATGAATACCTTAGCAAAGAAGCTTATGTACGCCCGACATCAGACTTGGATTTGGTGTTATATCCAAAAAAAATAACACAAATTTCTGAGATTCTAAATTTGATTCAACACGCTCAAGCATTGAGTCAGGTCCGTTTGGATGGAGAAATTAAAATACATCCAGCTTGGCATGTATCGTTTAATGAACTCCTGATGATTTATCCAGATCATACGCAAAGCATTATTGTAAAAGGTTTGCAGTGGGTAGATATGCTGAGATTAGAACAATTATTAGAAGGGACGCTTGAAGATGCAGATTATACAGAAGCATGAAAGTGCATTAGACATTTCACAGTATGCAATGCAATTAGACCTTTTAGCTCGAACAGCACTTTATGAAGAAGTCAGTTTAGAACAAAAGCCCGGTTTGGTTTGTCCAAGTACGCAGGGCAGTCATGCAGATATGGATTTTCCTTTATTTCAGCGCAGTATTCATGCTTTACATGGTTATTTTCAATCACAATGTTTGAACGGTTACCAAGATGTTGCTTTTGAAAATATTCGGCAGTGTGGGATTCAAGCCGAGCAGAAGATGATGACAGCAACCGTACAGATTAATACCCACAAAGGGGCAATTTTTAATTTAGGCTTTGCCAGCGCAGCGGTAGGAAAATGCTTTGCTCAAGATATTGCACTGAATGCGATCTCTATCAGT
The DNA here is from genome assembly GCF_004331035.1 of Acinetobacter sp. ANC 4910. Lineage (GTDB taxonomy): Bacteria > Pseudomonadota > Gammaproteobacteria > Pseudomonadales > Moraxellaceae > Acinetobacter. Next base: position 155,860 of record NZ_SJNT01000007.1, on the reverse strand, counting down.
CGTATAATTCAGCAAACATGGCAAGAGGAATTACTACATCATCTAGAGCGTAATCCCAACAGTCATGGGCAACGCATGCGGAATCAATATGGCATTACGGGTGCTATTGAAGAAGTGGCTTCAGGTTTTAAAACTGTTTTAGATGTTGCTGTTCCACATTATTTAGAAATTTATGTAAAAACAGAAGATAAAAAGCGCGCCTCCCTTCAAGCTTTATTTGCATTAATGTCTCATTTGCAAGATACCAATATTGTTTGGCGTGGTGGTTTATCTGCGTTATATATTGTACAAGATATGGCGAAGCAGTTTTTGGCACGCGGTGGAGTACTACAAGCCGACTGGATGCAAGAAGTGAAAAAAATAGAAGATTACTTTCTTCTACATCATCTTAGCCCCGGTGGAAGTGCAGACTTATTGGGGGTCACTTTATTCATGCTGAAGGTGGAACATGAATTTCGCAATATTATTTAGTGGACAAGGTTTACAGAATTTATCTCATGTTCAGCAATTAAAAGATCTTGCGACTGAGTTGAATGTCACTTCGCAGCTCACACACTATTTACCTACATTATTTAATCCAAATTTATCCGAAGCAGACTTATATTCCAATGATTTTGCTCAACCTTTCATTTTTGCCTTACAGTGGTGTCGATGGCAAAAGTTAAAGTATAAGCTAGATGAAATCATCAGTTTTTCAGGTTATTCATTGGGTGAGCTGAGCGCACTGATTTGTTCAACCGAAATTAGTTTTGAGCAGGGACTGTATTTGGCACAACAGCGAGGCATGTTAATGTCGCAAGCTGTGCAAGAACCGAGTGGTTTACTGGCTGTTCAAGGACTAAATTGGAACGGATTAGAGCTACTTCTGGCAAAGACTGCGACTGAATTATCAATAAAAATTAGCGATAGTCATTTTATTGTCGGTGGTCTAGAAGCAAATTTACAGCAATTGACACAACAACTTGAACAGGTGGGAACACGTTCGACAAAGCGGCTAAATGTCACTATTCCTTCCCATACATCCTTAATGGATTGCGCTGTAGCTCCTTATCGGCAGGTCATGCTACAGCATCAATTTAACCGTTTGGTAACGCCAATTATTGGTGGTTCGGGTGGTCATAAATATTATAAAACCTGTGATGCCGTTGAGGCGCTGATTCATCAAATGAACCATGCCATAGACTGGGATTCGTGTTTAACGGCTATACAAGAAAATCAACCCGATATTGTTCTAGAACTAGGAACAGGTAATGCTTTGAGTAAAATGTTATTGGAACGTTATCCACACTTAAATGTACGAGCCGTGGATGATTTTAAGACTTTTCAAGGTTTAGAACATTGGATTGAAAAACAACAAAATACTGATTTCTAAAATAGAATGAAATAAATGCGCGGATGACGGTGTATTTATCATCAAGATCGTTAGTCATTTGCATAAATTCATTTAAGCAGAAAATATGATTTGATCGGAATAATTGCTTATTTCAGGTGAGGTTAAAGATTCAGTATATTCAATGAACACTTAAACCACGCGGAGAAACCAGTGATGACCATTAAATCTATTCGATACAACCGAGGAGAACTTGCTTGCTGAAGCATTCCATGTGCAGCAAAAAATACAACTCATGTAGACACTATGAAAAGGGGTTTAAAAACATAATGTCTAAGACTTTAACCCTGCAAGATTATAAATTAGAACAGATAAATACAATAAAATTATAAAGTCCCAATCGTTGGGACTTTTTTTTTTGCGTATCACTTTATTAAATGAGCATTTTAGTCTAGTTGAAGGACTGCACGTTCAACTTCTTCAGGTTCAATTTTTTGAATTTTATTACCGAAGCTGCGTAACCACCAAGTCAGTTGAGAGGTAAAGGGCACAGTTGCGGAAATTTGGACCAGATTATGCTCAAGAGGTGTAATCACTTGATCTCGACTTAGCTGGCTTTCTTCAAAATAATGGGACTCACATTCTGGAATGGTCAGTTTTAAAGCAACGTGATCCGTCGGTTTATTGTAATCAACTCTAAATCCAAGTGCACCTGAATCAATATAGGCATCAATATCGAAATTGACTGGATGTAGTGCACGAGAATCCAGCACTTTGGCTGACTTAAAACGGTGCAAGGCAAAAGTCTGAATATCGGTTTTATCATAACGAGTGCAAATTAAATAAATAGTTGCACCTTTTTGTACCAATGCCAAAGGGTTCAGCGTATAGATACTTTCTTCGGCTTGTGGACGTTTTTGATAAACACATTCCAATTGCTTGTCTTGTAGTAAACCCTCATAAATGGCTTGCTGTGCAGCTCGATCAACCATGGGGGGAATCAAAGGTTGGTTGGCAGGCACAATACGTACCCGATTAATCCATTGGCGAACATTATTTTGGGTGGATAAACTGCGACGTGCCAAATCAAACCACGGATTCATCTCTTCGAGTAAGCTTGGAGGCAGAAGGTGCTTTAAGTGCTCCTCTACCATCATAAAAGTCACAGCTTGAGAACTGGTCATATGCGGCAGGCTTTGAAGCGGTGCATCTGAACGCCAACGCCATCCTTGTGGGACGGTTTTGTTGCTTTCAATTGGAAATCGCTGCGAAATCTGATTCAAATCACGCTGGATGGTACGCAAGCTGATATCAATGCCTTCTCTTTGCAAAATTTCCTGTATTTCCCGTGTACCCATCCATTTTCCTGCGGAAAGGCGGGAAAGGATTTGCCATTGTCGATAAAGGCTATTCGATGTTTCTTTTTCTTGTGCAGACATAATTCAAATAACAACAAATAAGTTGGTAATTAATAAAACAGTGTTAAACACAATAAAAAAACCTAACCGAATTGGCAAGCATTTCTCAACCAATCAGGCAAAGAAAGTTCAATAATTTTAGGCGTAAGATCAAGCAGAAATGATATTGAGTACGGACTAAAAGCATGAATTAATAAGGACTCGGCATAAGTGATGTAAGGAGTGGCATTCTTATTGCTTAATAAAAATGAGTTTGGCTATAACTATAAAGAGGGTCATATGCTTAAAGAAAAAGAGATTGTAGAGTTAAACGGTTTATCACCAGAAGTGAATAGTAAGCAAGTGACAGTAAAAGTGGAGGGTGTAGCAAAACAGCAGGAGAAAACACAGTTACTTTTTGAGAGAACAAATTCGGTTTTTTTTAATGAAATGTTGGATGATCATGCTGTTTCTGAAACGGCATGTGCAAAAATTGAACATTGGTTGTCGCAATATAATATAGATGACTTACACGCTTTAAATCAGCATGCCAAAGAACATTTTTTATATGAAGGCATTACCTTTACTGTCTATGGAGAAGCAGAAGGAACGGAGCGAACCATTCCTTACGATGTGATCCCGCGAGTGATTGCGAAAAAGCAATGGAATAAAATCTCACTCGGTTGTGCACAACGCGTCAAAGCCTTGAATCTTTTTTTACATGATATCTATCATCAGCAAGATATTCTTAAAGCAGGTATTGTGCCTGAACTGCAAGTTCTCAAGCATGAGGCTTTTCAGCCACATATGTGCAATCATAGTTTGAAAGGTAAAATCTATAGCCAAATTAGCGGCATTGATATTGTTCGGGACCGTCATGGCGAGTTTTATGTGCTGGAAGATAATTTAAGAACGCCATCGGGTGTGTCTTATATGTTGGAAAGCCGAAAAATCAGTCAGAAATTAATGCCTGAATTATGTTTGCAAAATAACTTGCAAGGCATTGAACATTATCCGTTATTACTGAAAGAAATATTGGCAGAGAATGCCTTTAACGATAGTCCTTTCATTGTCATTTTAACTCCAGGTCGTTTTAACAGCGCATATTATGAACACTCCTTTTTGGCAAGGGAAATGGGTGTGCCTTTAGTAACATCGCGTGATCTTTACGTCGAAAACGATAAGGTTTATGTCAAAACGGTACGAGGCAAACAACAGGTTGATGTAATTTATCGACGTATTGATGATGATTATCTCGATCCATTGTGTTTCATGCCTGACAGTACACTTGGCGTTGCAGGTTTGATGTCTGCCTATTTGCAAAAGAATGTGGTGATTGCAAATGCACCTGGCACTGGGGTTGCAGATGACAAATCCATTTATCCTTATGTTGATAAAATGATTCAGTTTTACTTAGCTGAACAACCCATCCTTAAAAATGTGCCTACTTATCAGTGTCGTGAAAGCAAAGACCTTGAATATGTATTAGACAATTTAGCTCAGCTTGTTGTGAAAGAAGCACAGGGTTCGGGGGGGTATGGCATGCTCATCGGGCCACATGCTTCTGTACAGCAAATTGCGACTTTTAAAGATAAAATTTTGGCAACGCCGCATTTGTATATTGCTCAACCCACATTAGATTTGTCGGTTTGCCCAATGTTAAGCGATACAGGTCTGTCGGAACGTCACATTGATTTGCGACCATTTGTACTGAGTTCACCCTATCGTACCGAAATTGTACCGGGTGGCTTAACACGTATGGCTATGCAAGAAGGCTCTCTTGTTGTCAATTCTTCGCAGGGTGGTGGCATTAAAGATACATGGGTTGTCGATCATCTACATTCATAATTAACCAAAACGATGAAGGAGCAATTTCATGATCTTACTCAGCACGAATGCACAACAAATTTTTTGGTTAGGTCGTTATTTAACCCGTATTGAATATTTATGCCAACAATTTCCATTTATAGATGATCAGAAAGCCGTGTCCTATGCCCATGCTTTTTGTTTACCTGCATTTGATGCAAGCTCACTCAATGAACTGGTATTAGACCCAGAACAACCTTATTCATTTATTCAACTGTTTCAGTTTGCCAGAGACAATGTTCAGGAATTGAGGGGCATTTTTTCTGCAAAAACTTATGCAGAATTAAATCAATACATTCGGAATGCTTGTGCCAGCTCAACCTGTATTTGCGACGTGATTGCGGATTGTCGTGAAGTGTTAGAGGCTGAGCCTGAAGAAACTTTCTTATTCTACTCTTTGGGGCAAACTTTAGAGCAATTAGATCGACAACTTCGCTTAAAGCAAGATCAGACACAAACTTTACAGCAAATTGCAGCATTAATCGAAGTTTTAGCGCAAATGGGATGGGACAGTTTAGATACGGCTTGGCAACAACTTAAAGCTCAACCTGACCAAATAAACTTTTATAACTTTAGTGACCAAATTCAATATTTATTTGAGGTGAATGCATGAAACTTATGATCAATCACCAAACGCATTATCAATATACTGAACAGGCGTGTAATAGCATTCAATATATTAAAATGACGCCATTTAATAATACGCATCAGAAAGTGCATTACTGGGATGTCAGTGTGCCAGGCGAGCGTTGTATTAAAAAAGATACTTTTAACAACATCTGGATTACCAGTTCACAACGCCATGCTTATGAGCAAATGACGATTATGGCACAAGGGATTGTTGAGCTGAATAAGCAGCCTTCTGTGATGAGTCTGACGGATCATTTGAATCCTTATCAATTCTTGCAACCAACGCCAACAACCATGTGCAATGCAGAAATGAAAGAATTTGCTCATCGCTTCGTGCCAGAATTAACCCATGAAAATTTAGTGAAACTGTCTGAAGCCATCTTGCAGCATATTCCCTATATTCCGAATTACACGTCAGTCAATACCTCTGCAATTGAAGCATTTCATAATCGTCATGGGGTATGCCAAGATCATAGTCATGTTTTTATTGCTTTATGCAAAGCTTTGGGCTTGCCAGCACGCTATGTTTCAGGTTATTTATTTGTGCCAAATACATCACACCTTGCCAGTCACGCATGGGCGGAAGTATTTCTAGGAAACACATGGTATTGTTTCGATATCAGTAACCAGATTTTTAGCCCAGACAAGCATATTTATGTGGCAATTGGTCGAGATTATTGGGATGTTGCCCCAATTCGTGGAGTGCGCGAAAAAGGGGGAGTTGAAACGATGCACTCAATTGTTCAAGTACTTGCATGTTAATGTAAGTTAAGGGGAAGAGATGACTTATTGTTGTGCGCTTAGATTAAAAGATGGTCTCGTCTTTATCAGTGATACGCGTACGAATGCTGGCGTAGATCATATTTCAGTATTTCGAAAGCTTTATACTTTTGGAATTGAAAATGAACGTTTTATTACGATTCAAACCTCAGGTAATCTGGCCACAACGCAGGCAGTCATTGGACATCTAAAGAACCATTTGGAATTACAACAAATACCTAATTTATATAGTGTAAATACTATGTTTGAAGTGGCTGAATTGGTTGGACACACTCTGCAAAAAGTCATTGCAGATGTGACTGAAAATACGCAGGAACAGAGTAATTATTACTGTAGTTTGTTGGTAGGTGGTCAAATTGGTCAAACCGAAATGCAGCTTTATAACATTTACCCGCAAGGTAATTTTATTTGCGCGACCAGTGATACGCCGTATTTTCAAATTGGTGAAAGTAAATATGGTAAACCAATTCTTGATCGTGCCTTAAGTTATGATATGCCACTGAGTGAAGCTTTACGTTGTAGTTTAATTTCATTCGATTCGACATTGCGTTCAAATGTATCGGTGGGAATGCCGCTTGATGCACTGATCTATAAAAAGAATAGTTTACATATTCCTGAAGGCAAAAGAATCACTGAAGAAGACCCTTATTTTCAACATATTAGCAAACAATGGTCGGATACTTTACGCAGTGGATTGCAGAATCTACCCAATCCTTCAGACGACTATTTTAATTAGTTTTTTATACTTATTTTCCTAGGAATAGCGCGAGAAATCGCGCTATTCTTTTATCTGTACAATCAATAAAACAAAAAGATAGGAAATCACAATGTACCAACTCTGCTATGCCAGTCAGGCAAAACTTCCTTCTGAAACACGACTACAAGATTTAAGAGACATTCTATCTGAAGCCAGAGATTTTAATGTAAAACTAAAGATCAAAGGAGTATTGTGTTATGCAGATGGTTGCTTCTTCCAATGTTTAGAAGGAGAACAAGATTCGGTTTTAAGCTTATTAAATAAAATAAAAAAAGATCAGCGGCACTATGATTTAAGCATATTGTCGCAACAACAAATACAGACTGATTTTCATTTTCCAGATTGGAGTATGAAATATATTGGTAAACATTCAGACATACATCATTTTTTTGCACAATTGGGATCTAGCAAATTTAATCCCGTATTATTGCAGCAAGCATCATTACAGAATTTTTTACAGTTGTTATATCACATACCAGATCAGCAGTTATAGATGTAGGTCAGTTGACCAAGCAATGAAACCATAGATACTACTCACAAAACGGAGCAGTACCTAAAGTGATTTTTTTCTTATTCAATAGTTCGATGAGGGCGTTGGCTTAAACGGCATAAAAGTTCATAACCAATCGTACCATTTGCTTCAGCAACATCATCTACTAGACGTTGTTTGCCCCAAAGTTCAACAGGTGTACCCAGTGCAACATTTAAACCAGTAACATCGATGGCAACCATATCCATTGCGACACGTCCAACAACAGGTAGCATTTTCCCTTGAATCACAACATAATTTTGTTTGACATAGGCTCGAGGGTAACCATCACCATAGCCAATTGAAACGATGGCTAAATCCGTGTTTTGTAATGCAGTATACGTTGAACCATAGCCCACCTTTTCGCCTTTTTGAATATGACTCAATGCAATAATTTCTGCACTTAAAGTCATCACAGGCTGTAAATCTAAATCTTTTACAGTCCGATCAGCAAAAGGTGTTGCGCCATATAACATAATACCCGGGCGTACATAATCAAAATGGAGTTCAGGCCAACGATAAATTGCAGCTGAATTACAACATGAAGCAAGAATTGGAGCACAACTTTGTTTTATATCAATAAACTGGGCAATTTGTTGTTCATTTAACGGGTGGTCGGCATCTGCATTGGCAAAATGCATGGTTAATACGCAGATAAAGCCTGCCGCTTTTAAGGTATTAATGACAGCAATAATTTCACTGGCTTTAAAACCTAATCGATTCATGCCACTATTAAGCTTAATCCAGACTTTGAGTCCAAGGGCAGTGTATTGTTCTTGATGGGCCAGTAACCAATTCACTTGTTGTGGCTGATGTACAACACATTCCAGCTTTTCTGCAATGACGGCCTGCATTTCATCAGCGGAAAAGATCCCTTCAATTAATGTAATGGGCTGTTTATAGCCTAAAGCACGAATTTCCAATGCTTCTTGCAAGCAGGCGACACCAAAAGCATCGCTACTATTTAAGGCTGCAAGACAGTCTTTGATTCCATGTCCATAAGCATTTGCTTTCACCATACTTACGATTTTTGCGTTAGGGGCAAGTTGTTTGACACGGTTTAAATTATATTGAAGTGCTGATTGATCAATACAAACTGTTGCTTGGCGCACCCGAATGACTCCTTTGGGAAAACAGAGAATGGCAAGATTAAAACAATGGTTTTATTTCAAGTCATCGAATCAGAAATATGGAATGGTATTACCGTTCAGGTAAATATCCACAAAATATGACAGTTATTGTAGACCTATAAAAATCAAATACCCATCTTATTTCATGGCTTTATTCTATTTAAATGTATGGGTTATCGGTTTTGTTCGATAAAGACAATCTTATAGTGGCATTGTTTTAAGTATTTAGGGTTAAATAAAGAATGGGCTGAACGCCCACTTTTTATTCTTCGTCATTGTACTGACTATAATATTCAGGTGATAAGTTACTAAAACGCGTATACTGACCTTCAAAAGCTAATCTGACTGTACCAATTGGACCATTACGCTGCTTACCAATAATAATTTCGGCGGTACCTGCTTCTTTCGACTCTTTGTTATAGACTTCATCACGGTAAATAAACATAATTAAGTCGGCATCCTGCTCAATTGCACCTGATTCACGTAAGTCGGACATGACTGGGCGCTTATTAGGACGGTTTTCCAGAGAACGGTTTAACTGAGACAGTGCGATGACAGGACACATCATTTCTTTTGCTAATGCTTTTAAGCTTCGAGAAATTTCACCAATTTCACCCACACGGTTATCTCCCATACCTGGGACTTTCATCAACTGTAAATAGTCGACCATAATACAGCCCAGTTTTCCCCCATGTTGTTTGGCAATACGACGTGCACGCGCACGTAATTCTGTTGGAGGCAGGGCAGAAGAGTCATCAATATACAGATGCTTTTCTTGTAGCTGTAAAATCGTACCTGTGACTTTAGACCATTCATCACCATCGAGTTTACCGGCACGTAAATGACCTTGATGTACTTTGCCGTAAGCGGAAATCAAACGCATTGCAATCGAGTCTGCGGGCATTTCCATCGAGAACACTAGCGCAGGTAAATCACAGTTAAATAGCACACTTTCTACTAAATTCATGGCAAAAGTGGTTTTACCCATCGATGGACGTGCAGCAACAATAATCATATCGCCTGCTTGCATGCCCGAAGTTTTATTGTCTAATTCAACAAAACCCGTGGTTAGACCCGTAATATTACCTTCCATTTGAGACAATTCATTTAATTTGTCAAAAACATCGGCAACTACGGTATTAATGGCTTTTGGACCTGCATTTTTCTTATTGTTATTGTGTTGTTCAGCAATCGAGAAAATATTGGTTTCTGCTAAATCTAAAATTTCACCGACACTACGACCTTTGGTGTCATAAGCATTTTGCAAGATTTCAGAACTGACTTTAATCATGTTGCGTAAAGTCGAAAATTCTTTAATTTTATTGGCATAGGTTTCGAGGTTATAGAAACTTGATGGAGAGTCAGCCATCAGCTGCATTAAATACTCTTCACCACCAATCGCTTCCAGTAAATTCTGCTTAATTAACCAGTCATTCACCAAAACTGCATCGTAAGGCGAATTTTCTTGCGCGAGTTTTTCAATTGCACGGTAAATATACTTATGGCGCGTTGCATAAAAATCTTGTTCATTCAGTACATCACTGACTTGCTCGAATGACTCGGCAACAGTCATAAGTGCAGCAAGCACAGCTTGCTCGATGGCTAAATTATGTGGGGGTGTGCGAAATTCTTTGAGTTGACTCGACTCATTTATTTTATTGTCTGCTTTGGATGAGTTTGGGGTAGCAGTGGCATTCGCCTGAGACATATCAAAAACCTAAAGATAAATGCAGGAAATAATAATGCAGATAGAAGTGCAGAGCATCATGATGATGTCACCAATAATACGCACTCTGGGGTAAAGATAGTATCAAAATTTCAACCTAATGTGGGCTTGGAATTTATTGATGAGAAAATTTGAAGATAAAAAAAGAGCATGCGTGAGCATGCTCTTTTTTTTGCAAGAAATTACTCAGATACGATAGTAACGAGAACTTCAGCAACAACATCATGATGCAATTGGATTGCGATGTTGAATTCACCAGTGTGGCGAAGCGCACCATTTGGTAAACGAACTTCTGCACGGTCAACAACAAGACCAGCATTAGTTAAAGCGTCAGCGATATCACGCGTACCGATAGAACCGAATAGTTTACCTTCGTCACCAGCTTTAGCAGTGATCACGATGTTAACTTCGTCTAATTGGCTAGCACGTGCTTGAGCAGCAGCTAAAACATCAGCTTCAGCTTTCTCAAGTTCAGCGCGACGAGCTTCAAAAGCAGCAGTGTTAGCTTCAGTAGCTGCTACTGCTTGACCTTGAGGGATAAGGTAGTTGCGGCCGTAACCAGCTTTAACTGAAACTTTATCGCCTAATTTACCAAGGTTTTTAATGCGTTGTAATAAAATAATATCCACAGCTCAACCTCACTTATGATTGTCAGTGTAAGGGATCAAAGACAAGTAGCGAGCTTGTTTAATAGCAAGCGCTAATTGACGTTGGTAACGAGCTTTAGTACCTGTAATACGGCTAGGAACAATCTTGCCGTTTTCAGTGATGTACTGTTTTAAAGTGTCGATATCTTTGTAGTCGATGTACGTAACGTTCTCAGCTGTAAAGCGGCAGAACTTGCGACGACGGTAAAAACGTGCCATTGATGTTCTCCTTATGCTTCAGCAGAGTCTTGAGCAGCTAGTTGTGCTTCTTCACGTTGAGCTTTACGCGCACGCTTTTCTTCAGCACTCTTAGCCAATAAAGACTCTTCAGTGATTGCGTTTTCACGACGGATGATTAAGTTACGAAGGATCGCGTCGTTATAACGGAACAATTCTTCTAACTCATCAAGAGTAGTTTGACCACACTCAACATTCATAAGAATGTAGTGAGCTTTGTGGATCTTGTTGATAGGGTAAGCCAATTGGCGACGGCCCCAGTCTTCAAGACGGTGAATTTGACCTTCAGCTTCTTTGATGTGAGTTAGGTAGCGTTCTACCATACCAACGACTTGATCGCTTTGATCAGGGTGTACTAAAAGTACGATTTCGTAATGACGCATTGTCAGCTCCTTACGGTTTAAACAGCCCCCAACTAAAATGAGAAGTTGGAAGCAAGGAGTCACAACCTAAGTTGTGTCGCATAATTTGCGAAGGATGAATTTTAGATGTTTTAGCGACCAAATTCAAGTCATAAAATAAGTTATGTCGTGAATTAAGGAGGGAATTTAAATATAAATATATTTAAATGAAAATAGCTAAAGAAAAGTAAGTTTGTACAATGTATTTGAATAGGGCAAATTTTTAAAAGATAGAGAGGGGTCTCTATCTTTTAAAAAAGTGGTAAATGTGGGGCAGGGCTTACATAGCTAAAACTAAAACTAAAACTTAAAGCAGTGATTAAAATCACAGAATATAAGAAATAGCGCTTAGCCCAAACTTGATCATTTTCTGCTTTAAAACCAATAATGGATAAATAAACCCAATAGGCACATAAAGCATTAAAGCTGATTAAGAAAAATAAGTTTGTATAACCAAAGCAATATAGACCATTTAATACTGCTGCAAACAAAACTACGTAAATCAGGCTTTCGACTTTGGTACGTAAAATTGAACGTGCAACAGGTAAAATTGGAATACCTGCATTTTTGTAGTCATCGAAACGATAGATCGCAATTCCCCATGAATGAGGCATCTGCCAGAGTGCATATGCTAAAAAAATCAGCAATGCAGCAACATCGAATTCGTTAGAAACAGCCGTATAACCAATTACAGGTGGACTTGCACCTGAGATACTCCCAATCAAAGTTTGGTGAATCGTGGTACGTTTGCTCCAAAGACTATAAAAACCGACATAAACAACAAAACCAAGAACAGCGAAACCAAAAGCATAAGCATTGACAAAAAACCATAACATGCCAAATCCTAAAAGGCCTAAAGCTGCTGCAAAAATAAGTGCAACACTAGGACTAATCGTTTTTTGAACAAGAGCACGGTTTTGAGTACGTTGCATCTTTTGGTCAATGTCTTGATCAATGACATTGTTAACTACACATCCTGATGCAACAACCAAAGTTGTAGCCAGTAAGGTAATCAGAAGTAAAAGGAAATCTACAGAACCTTGGGCGGCTAAGAAGAAGCCGCCCAAGGTGGTAACGAAGTTACCAAAGAGAATTCCTGGCTTAGTCAGGAATAAATACTTTTTTAACATGACAACCAGTTTAGAGCATCATGTTGAAGTGAAGGTAATTCATAACCCATACAGAACCAATCAAAAGAACGGCAATTGTAAGAATTGTATAAATAAATGCAATTACGTTCCAACGCTGCTCTGCAGATGAGTTCATGTGCAAGAAGAAAATCAACTGTACAAGAACCTGAGCAATTGCAGTAATACCAATTACTGCAAGAGTTGCGCCACGACCGAAGTTTTCTGGGTTCATTGCCATGTAGAATGGAACAATGGTTAATAACACAGAAACAATAAAACCAATGGTATATTGTTTTACGGTACCGTGAGCTGCATCAGACGTATGATGATCGTGACTCATTAGAGAACTCCCCTCAAATAAACTACGCTGAATACACAGATCCATACGATGTCAAGGAAGTGCCAGAACAAGCTCAAGCAAGCAAGGCGACGTGTATTTGGTAATGTCAAACCATTTTTCTTGATTTGAATCATTAACACGATCATCCATACCAAACCAGAAGTTACGTGAATACCGTGCGTACCAACTAAAGTAAAGAACGCAGATAAGAACGCACTTGTGCTTGGACCATGACCTTCATGTACAAGGTGATTAAACTCGTACAGTTCCATGCCAATGAACGATGCACCAAATACCCAAGTAATAATTAACCAGATTAAAACTTGGCTAACATTCTTTTTGTATGATGCAAGTACAGCAAAACCAAACGTTACAGAAGAAATTAAGAGAGCAAAAGTTTCAGTTAATACGAAACTTAAAGACTCACCAAAAAGTTCTTTTGCACTTGGTGTACCAGGTGGAACGTGACCACTTAATACAACGAAAGCAATGAAGAGTGTACCGAATAGGATCAAGTCACTCATCAAGTATGACCAGAAACCAAAGACAGTGATGTCAGTATCATCGTGATGATGATGTTCATCGTGTCCGTGATTGTCGTGATGAAGTACTTCAGCCATTGTCTTAGTCCTTCTTCAAGTGTTTTTCAAGAATCGCATAGCGTTCGTTTTCAATACGCTCAACTTCAGCAGCAGGAACATAGTAATCAACTTTCTTAGTGAAAGAGCTTACGATGAAGCTGATGATTGCAGATACGAAGCAAACGAATACTAACCACCAAATGTGCCAGATTAAACCGAAGCCCATAATAGTGATGAACATTGCGATTACGAAGCCAGCAGCACGGTTTGTTGGCATATGAACATCTTCATAAGACGTTGGACGCGCATAAGCAACACCATTCTCTTTGTCATTCCAGAAAGTATCGATACCGCTAATTTTAGGAAGATGAGCAAAGTTATAGAACGGAGCAGGTGAAGACGTAGACCATTCAAGTACACGACCATCCCATGGATCGCCTGTAACGTCCATGTTGTCATGGCGTTGTAAGAAACCAACAATGATTTGCATTAAGAAACATGCAATACCAAGTGCAATTAATACTGCACCAAACAATGCAATTGCGATGTACGGATCCCATTCAGGGTTGTCATATGTATTCAAACGACGCGTCATACCCATGAAACCAAGGATATAAAGTGGCATGAATGCAAAGTAGAAACCTAAGAACCAGAACCAGAATGCTGCTTTACCCCAAGCTTCATTAAGCTTCCAACCAAACATTTTTGGCCAGTAGAAAATGATACCCGCGAACATTGCGAATACAACACCACCAATAATTACGTTATGGAAGTGAGCGATAAGGAATAAAGAGTTGTGTACAAGGAAGTCCGCAGGTGGAACAGCCATTAATACACCAGTCAAACCACCGATACCAAAAGTCACAAGGAAGCCAAGTGTCCAAAGCATTGGTGTTGTATATGTAATGCGACCTTTGTACATGGTGAATAACCAAGAGAAGATTTTCACACCAGTCGGAATCGCAATAACCATCGTCATGATGCCGAAGAACGCGTTAACGTTGGCACCTGCACCCATGGTAAAGAAATGGTGAAGCCATACAACAAATGACAATACAGTAATTGCAACTGTTGCATACACCATAGATTTGTAGCCGAACAACGATTTACGAGAAAAAGTCGATACAACTTCAGAGTAAATACCAAAGGCTGGTAATACCAAGATATATACTTCTGGGTGACCCCAAGTCCAAATCAAGTTTACGTAAAGCATTGGGCTACCGCCAAGCTCATTGGTAAAGAAGTGGAAACCGAAGTAACGATCTAGAGATAACATTGCAATTGTTGCAGTTAACACTGGGAATGCAGCAATAATCAGAACTGCAGTACAAAGAGCAGTCCAAGTGAAAATTGGCATATCCATCAATTTCATGCCAGGTGCACGCATTTTGATGATGGTAACAAAGAAGTTAACACCAGTTAAAAGCGTACCTAAACCAGAAATCTGAAGTGCCCAGATGTAGTAGTCAACACCAACACCAGGAGAGTATTCAATGCCAGAAAGAGGAGGGTAAGCCATCCAACCTGTAGCAGCGAATTCACCTAAAGCAAGTGAAACCATCATTAAGCCTGCAGCACCAGCGAATAACCAGAAGCTTACAGAGTTCAATAATGGGAAGGCAACGTCACGAGCACCAATCTGTAAAGGTACAGAGATGTTCATTAAGCCAACAACAAGACCCATTGCTACGAAGAAGATCATAATTACACCGTGAGCGGTGAAGATCTGGTCATAGTGTTCTGGGTGTAAATAACCTTCACCGCCACCACGAGCGAGGAAAAGTTGTAAGCGCATCATGATCGCATCTGCGAAGCCACGAAGTAACATGACTACAGATACCAAGATATACATGATACCAATTTTCTTATGGTCTACAGATGTGAACCATTCGTTCCACAAGTAGCTCCATTTTTTAAAGTAGGTAATGCCTGCAAAAGCAGCAATACCACCTAAAACCATCAAAGCAACCGTTACCAACACGATTGGATCGTGTGGAATCGAATCTGGACCTAACTTACCTAAGAAGCTCATGTCTTATTCCCCTACAGCCGATGAAGCAGGTTCAACTGCGGCATGTGCTTCAGCAGCAGCCCCGTGAGCACCCGCAGTAGCTGAATGATCAGCACCGTGATAGTTACTCATGTATTTGTTGATTACTGATTCAAACAAGCCTTTTTCAACAGAAGAGTAGTAAGTCACTGGATGTGGCTTAGTTGGATAAGGCTTCATTGCTTCAGCAGCAGCCTTTTCTTCTGGAGTAGTCGCTTTAGCGATAAGAACTTCGATCTGATGATGCGAACGGTTGCCATCACGCAAGGTTGCAAATTCAGCTTGGTCTAAAATACCTTTTTGAATTGCTTCAGGGTTAATTGAAGTACCGTTGCCTGCTTTCACAGCTGCGACCCAATCAGCAAACTGAGCTTCAGTCACTGAATGCGCACGGAAACGCATTTGAGAGAAGCCATAACCTGAGTAGTTAGAAGAGA
Organism: Acinetobacter sp. ANC 4910; assembly: GCF_004331035.1. Lineage (GTDB taxonomy): Bacteria > Pseudomonadota > Gammaproteobacteria > Pseudomonadales > Moraxellaceae > Acinetobacter. Next base: position 139,892 of record NZ_SJNT01000007.1, on the reverse strand, counting down.
AACCGCGGTAGCCTTCAGCTGGGCTAGTTTCATCTGCCAACAAATGCAGGTGAGTTTGCATACCAGCCATAGTATAAATTTGGCCAGAAAGTGCAGGAATGAAGAACGAGTTCATTGTGAAGTTAGACGTTAAACGCAAGTTCACAGGAGTTTTCTCTGGGAAGCGAATTTCGTTAACAGTCGCAATTTCTTGTTCTGGATAGATAAAGATCCACTTAAACTGTTCAGCAATAACTTGAACGGTTAATGGTGCTTTATCAGAATCGATTGGACGGTACGGGTCATACTTGTGTGAACCCCACCAAGTTAACCAAGCTAGAATACCGATAATAATAACTGGAACACCCCAAACTACAATTTCAATAGCAGTTGAGTGTGCCCAAGTAGGTTTATAGTCTGCATCTTTATTCGACGAACGATATTTCCAACCAAACCATAATGCCATTAAGATCGATGGAATAACGACCAATAGCATTAAATAGATCGCAGTCATCATCAGGTCACTTTGACCTTGTGCAACTGGACCTTTAGAGTTTAGAAGTACCATATCACCACCACACCCAGTTAAGAGTGCAGCAATCGTTAATAAAGACAATACAGCTAAAATTGTTTGTCTCATTTTACAACCTCGGTGAAGAGTCCCATTCCCTAAATAATATGGGATAGCGATTAAAGTGTCGCATGATTGAGAATTTTGTTTTTGAATGAAAAAAATTCTCAAGCATGTGACACCGCTACGTTGTAGGGCATTATGCCTGATATCGTTAAACTAAGCTATATATAAAGTCGCTTTAAATGTCTGTTATAAAACCTGATTTTAGTGGTCGGAATTAGTTGTTTTAGGTTTTTTTTTATTGAAATATCAAACTTATGTGTAAAAAAGGGATGAACTGATCATCCCTTAATTTTAATCACGTTTATTGTTTTATCACGATGGTTTTTGCTAGTTTATCGTGCAATGTCTGTCGATTTTTCCCGAATGCGAATAAATAGTCGGCAATCGTAATAAACGGCATAAACAACATGTTTAAAATGATAAATACAATACTGCGTAACAGAAAGATTCGCGTTAAATTCACTTTCTCGCCATTATTGGCATCTACAATTTTAATTCGCGTTAACTTTTTACCAATGCTTTGTCCCGACTTTGCTAGAAAGAATGCCTGAATCGCTAGCATAATAATGATATAGGCAAACATGGTTTGCCATGCTTCGATTGGAATAAGCGCAAAAAGTTGCTGTTGCAATTGCATAGCTTGTGCGGATGTGTCAGCAGCTTGCATTTTTTGCTGAATACCAGCTAGCTCATTTACCTGATTAGCATTCAGAAAGAAAGAAGGAATTGCAGCTGCGGGTAACCAAAGTAATAAATCAATGATTTTTGCCAATGCGCGAATATTGACTGAAGCAAGTTCTGGTTTAGATACTTTACCTTCAACTTTGGATTGGATAATTGTGGAATTCTGTAAAGGTGTATGTGTTGCTGAAACATAACCTGTTGGTGTATATACAAGTTTCCCTTGGGTTAATTCACCTAAAGCTTTCCATTCGGTCATACCTTCATGCCAAGCCAAATCTGTTAAGAGTACTTGTTGGCTGGCAAGCATTTGATTCAACTGTTCTAAAGTGTATGGACCAGCTTGTTGATTATTACGTGCCAAGTAAATTTGCATAAAAATAAAATCTCAAAAAATGAAAAGAGAAAAAAAGACCCAACTAATGGGTCTTTTTTTAACATGTTTTCTTAAGCTTGTTGAGCTTTTTCTTCAGCAAGGAAGAACCAAGTGTCTAAAACTGAATCTGGGTTAAGTGAAACAGACTCAATTCCTTGTTCCATCAACCATTTTGCAAGGTCAGGATGGTCAGACGGACCTTGACCACAAATACCTACATATTTGCCAGCTTTGCGACATGCATGAATCGCCATTGAAAGTAATGCTTTAACAGCTGCATCACGTTCGTCAAACAGGTGAGAAACAATACCTGAGTCACGGTCTAGACCCAATGTAAGCTGAGTTAAGTCATTAGAACCAATAGAGAAGCCGTCAAAATGTTCAAGGAATTGTTCAGCTAACAGTGCGTTAGTTGGTAATTCACACATCATGATTACTTTCAGACCATTTTCACCACGCTTAAGGCCATTCTGAGCAAGCAATTCAATTACACGTTTTGCTTCATTTACAGTGCGAACGAATGGAATCATGATTTGGATATTGGTTAAGCCCATTTCATCGCGCGCTTTCTTCAATGCACGGCATTCTAATTCGAAACAATCACGGAAATTTTCAGAAACATAACGGCTTGCACCGCGGAAACCAAGCATTGGGTTTTCTTCTTCTGGCTCATAAAGCTTACCGCCAATCAAGTTCGCATATTCGTTTGACTTAAAGTCAGACATGCGAACAATCACAGGCTTGTCAGCAAATGCAGCAGCAAGTGTCGAAATACCTTCTACAAGTTTCTCAACGTAGAATTCAATTGGAGAAGCATAACCCGCAGTACGAGCCAAGACCGCTGCACGAGTTTCACGTGGTAAGCTGTCAATATTTAACAAGGCTTTAGGGTGTACACCAATCATACGGTTAATAATGAACTCTAAACGCGCAAGACCAATACCTTCGTTAGGAATTTGAGCAAAGTCAAATGCACGGTCAGGGTTACCAACGTTCATCATAATTTTGAACGGAAGTTTTGGCATAGAGTTAATTGAGTTACGTTGAATTTCGAAATCTAACGAACCTTCATAAATAAAGCCTGTATCACCTTCAGCACATGAAACAGTAACTTCTTGTCCATCTGTTAAAACTTCGGTTGCATTGCCACAGCCAACAATTGCAGGCACACCAAGTTCACGCGCAATAATTGCTGCGTGACAAGTACGACCACCACGGTTTGTAACAATTGCAGCAGCACGTTTCATTACTGGTTCCCAATCTGGGTCAGTCATGTCAGAAACAAGTACGTCGCCTTCTTGAACTTTGTCCATTTCTTTAATAGACGTCACAATGCGTACTTTACCCGAACCGATACGTTGACCGATTGAGCGACCTTCACAGATTACAGTACCTTTTTGCTTAAGTAGGTAGCGTTCCATGGTGCCGACATTTTCACGGCTTTTTACTGTTTCAGGGCGTGCTTGAACGATATAGATTAGACCGTCGTCACCATCTTTTGCCCATTCAATATCCATAGGGGCTTGATAGTGTTCTTCAATGATCAATGCTTGTTTAGCAAGTTCTTGAAGTTCGTGATCATTTAACGCGAACTGTTGACGTTCTGCTTTTTCAACATCAACAACAACAACTGATTTGCCGGCAGCCCCTTCTTCGCCATAGACCATTTTTTGGTGCTTAGATCCAAGATTACGACGTAAAATAGCATGTTTGCCATTTTTGAGAAGTGGCTTAGAAATGTAGAATTCATCAGGGTTTACAGCACCCTGAACAACCATTTCGCCTAAACCATAAGAAGCAGTAATAAATACAGCATCACGGAAGCCTGATTCTGTATCTAGAGTAAACATTACACCAGCTGCACCAGTTTCTGAGCGAACCATACGTTGGATGCCTGCAGATAATGCAACAATGTCATGCGCGAAGTTTTGGTGAACACGGTAAGCAATAGCACGGTCATTATAAAGTGAAGCGAAAACTTCTTTGATCGCGATAAGAACATTATCAATGCCGCGAATGTTTAAGAAAGTTTCCTGCTGACCTGCAAAAGACGCATCAGGTAAATCTTCTGCTGTTGCAGATGAACGAACGGCAACCGCGATATCAGGGTTGCCGTTTGAAAGGGTAGCGAAAGCGTCGCGAACTTCCTTTTCTAGTCCTGCTGTAAGCGGGGTATCGACAATCCACTGACGGATTTTTGCACCAGTTTCTGCAAGTGCAATTACATCATCAACATTTAATGCTGCAAGTTCCGCGTTAATTTTAGCGTTAAGGCCACTTTGCTCGAGAAATTCACGATACGCAGCAGCAGTAGTAGCAAAGCCCCCAGGTACTGATACACCTGCATTTGCAAGGTGGCTAATCATCTCACCTAGAGATGAGTTTTTCCCACCCACGAGCTCTACGTCGTGTTTCCCTAATTTTTCTAGACCAATTACGCGCGCTTCCAAAGTTGTTACTCCACTTTTGCAGTATTAATCACTATCTTGGCATGAATTTAAAATAAATCTGCTTAGCTTTTTAATTTTACTAAGCGACAGTCATGTAAGATCAGTTTACTATAATGATTATATAGCACTTAGACAAATATTCGAGGAGAATTTTAATGTCAGAAGGTAAACAAATAAAGCGAAGTGTGTTTTTTATTTCAGATGGAACTGCAATCACAGCAGAAACTCTTGGACACTCTTTACTGGCCCAGTTTCCAAATGTAGATTTTGACATTCATATTATCCCTTATATTACGTCTGAAGAAGCTGCAATGAATGTAGTTTCTGAGATTAATCAACGAGCTGAACGCGATGGACAACAGCCATTAGTGTTCGATACTTTGGTTGATCCTTATGCGCGAGATATTATTAATACGGCCAATGCCGTGAATTTAGATGTGTTTGAAGGACTGATTAGTAAGTTGTCTGAAGAGTTGGGTACACCACCTACAACTTTAGTCGGACAAACCCATGCAGTGACGGATTCTGAGTCTTATAAAGCGCGTATTGATGCTGTACATTTTGCGCTGGATAACGATGATGGTGCTCGTACTCGTCATTACGACAAAGCCGACTTAATTTTGATTGGGGTTTCTCGTTCAGGGAAGACACCAACATCTATTTATTTGTCATTACAATTTGGAATTCGTGTAGCAAACTATCCACTGACGGAAGAAGATTTGGATGACAATCGTTTACCTTCAGTATTGAAAGCGCATAAGCATAAGCTGTTTGGGCTTATGATTGATGCTGAACGTTTGGTTGCGATTCGTTCTGAGCGTAAAGCGAATAGCCGCTATGCAAGCTTTAGTCAATGTCAGATGGAATTACGTGCAATTGAAGGTATTTATATTTCGGAAGGAATAAAGTATTTGAATGTGTCTGAAATGTCGATTGAAGAAATTTCTACTCGTGTATTGCAAATGACGGGTTTAAAACGTCGCATTGGATAATATTGGATCAATCCAGTATTTATATAAAAAAGGAATGGCTTAATCCCCAATCTGAATAACTGGATTGGGGTTTTTTATACACAATTATTTTTTAATTATAAATATGAAACTTCATTTGAAATTGTCTGCAATTATTTAGGCAAATTTGTAGTGATAATTAAGTCGACAGGATAAATAGAGCCATCTACGCATTCAATGCAGCTCTCTGTAATTTTCTTGAGTGGCCAAGTAATAAGTTGGCATTTTTCTTGTTGCAGCGCGTGATAATAATCATCAGATTTTAGAAATTCTTTCTTTTCACGGGTGATGTTAGGGGTTAGTTGTCGTTTTAGCCAACTGTCTTTAATTTGAGAATCCAAAAAACGAAGAGCTAAGATACTTTTGATACGAGTATTGATGAGGCGCTTATTTTTTATGAGCAATGGATGTTGCACATAACGGCTATATTTATATTCTGACTGTGGAAGAATTAAAGCGGGTTGTATCTGAAAAACATGTACTGAGCCTGATTTATTGCGGATTCTTTCAAGTAAGGCAGCAATTTTTTGATCGATCCCGATAATTGCAACTCTTAGCCCGATGCAGGTATCTAGGTTTAATTCAGCTGATGTCTGTATCTGTCCTTTAAATATTTCATAGTCTTGTGCTTGATGTTGAAAAATATGGCTGGAAGTATTCAGCTTACTAAATTGCTGCATGATTATTCCTTAATCATTTTTTATTGTCAGATTTTTTGTTTTTTAATTGAATATTAATTCATCCGCTGCGTAAAGTTGATTCAGCTACTCGGTAGTCATTTTTGATAAATTGTTACTATAGTAAATTCCAAAAGCCTAAGAAACATGTCCTTAGGCTTGATTGTAAGTTAAATATTTGAATCAAAAGTTATTTTTAATGTCCATTAGATGGCTAAAGTTTGCTAAGCGTTTTTCAGTATCGTAAATATCACAGGTAAAAATAAACTCATCGACTTGATAGGCCTTGAGTAAATCTTCAAGACCCTCTTTCACGGTTTGAACCGAACCAATTTGTGCTAAGGCAAAGAAGTTATTCACTGACATTTTTTCAACGGGTGACCAGAGGTTCTGCATGCTTTCTACAGGGGGCTTAAGTTTTAGGCTATGTCCACGCATTAAGGCGAGTACACGTTGAAAGGCGCTGGTCGCAAGATACTGAGCTTCTTCGTCGGTGTCTGCAATGACTGTAGGCACGCCCATCGAAACATAAGGTTGATCCAGATATTCTGATGGTTGGAAATTATCGCGGTAAAGTTGAATGGCTTGCCCGAGCATTCTTGGCGCAAAATGTGAAGCAAACGAGTAGGGAAGCCCCAAACGTGCCGCCAATTGAGCGCTAAAAAGGCTAGAACCTAAAAGCCAAACAGGGACATGTGTCGATTGACCTGGCGTCGCGACAATTTTTTGATTTTCTTCAGGAGCCTTAAAGTATTGTAATATTTCCGCGACATCTTGTGGAAATTGATCTTCAGTTTCTTGGCGTCCACGGCGTAAAGCACGCATAGTAACTTGATCTGTACCTGGAGCACGACCTAAACCAAGCTCGATACGGTTAGGATAAAGCGTGGCTAAAGTCCCAAATTGTTCGGCAACCACAAGTGGTGCGTGATTAGGGAGCATGATTCCGCCCGAACCGACTTTAAGTGTTTGTGTGTTGGCAAGAATATAACCGAGTAAGACGGCTGTCGCAGAGCTAGCAATACCATCCATATTGTGATGTTCAGCTAACCAAAAACGTTCAAAGCCCAATTTTTCGGCATGTTGAGCTAGTTCAAGGGCATGGTGTAGAGAAAAGGCAATACTTTTATCATCACGGACTGGTGCGAGTTCCAGAATTGAAAATTTGGTATTTTGTAGAGTATGCATATCCAAACTCGAAAACTATATATCGAAATAATACGATATGAGAGTGTTTTTGTATATCGTTTAATTTCGATATGCTGTTTAAGGACAAAATAAAAGCATCCAAAGATGCTTTTATTTTGTCGGATTAATCATCCCAACGTTTTTTCTTGTAGTGACCCAAATGGCGTCCATTGTCATGGCGGTAAGAGCGATCATTGTAACGTGCATCGTCGTTATAGCGATAATTACGGTCTGAGCGATAGCCACGATTATCATAGCGTTCATCATCACGACGGTCTTCTGACACTTTACGTCCTAGAGCTGAACCACCAGCGGCACCTAAAGCTGCACCAACATAGCCACCATTGGTTCCTGCAACATTTTTGCCTACAGTGTAACCACCAGCACCACCAAGACCACCACCAATAGCGGCAGAAGTTCGATTTCGTCGATCACTCGCAGCAGCGGCACCACCAGCACCACCAACAGCAGCACCAATCATGGCACCTGTTGTACCACCTAGTTGTTTACCGATTGCTGTGCCTGCGACACTACCTAAGGCAGATGTTGCTGCAACGCGAGTACCATTATCGGCATAAGCAGTCCCCATCATTGTGGTCGCGATTAATGAGGCATAAATTACATGATTTAGTTTCATTACAAACTCCATTTTTTCATAGTGCTATGTACTTGAGTCCAATTTAAAAGAGTTGAGCGGATTAAAATGAAGGGCTTTGTATGTGTACATGAGGGTTTTGTCATTACTTTGTGTTGTCTCTTCATAACAAATTCACAATTACAGTTTTATAGAAACCATCACTTCAATTTCAGATCTCACTTTTTAATTCAACATAAAACAAGCACCTAATGGTGCTTGAATGCTGGGACTGTAGGAATTAACGGTAGTGGTGGTGACGTTTTTTCCATTTGCGTGATGATTTAGCTTTTTCTTCAGCTTTATCTTTAGAAATTTTGTTGCCTAATGCAGCACCACCAGCAGCACCTAATGCAGAACCAATGTATCCACCACTCGTGCCACCCATGCTTTTACCGACTGTATAACCTGTGCCACCACCTAAAGCCCCACCAATAGCAGACTCTGTACGGTTACGTCTGTCGCTTGCTACAGCTGCACCACCAGCACCACCAAGTGCTGCACCAATAGTTGCGCCTGTATTGCCGCCCATGCTTTTACCTACAGCTGTACCAGCAACACTACCTAGTGCACTTGCTGCTGCAACACGTGTTGTACTATCAGCGTGAGTGTTCATTGCTAACATTGAAGATGCTGCCAATGCAGTACTTAATAAAACAGCATTTAGTTTCATCGGATTCTCCATGTCCAAAAATGCGGACGAAATTTTTTGATGCGGCAAATGTAACAAAACGCATCGTTGTAAATGTGGAGAGCAAGGCACTAAGTTGTGCTGTTAAGTGAGTGCTTTGTATGAGTTTGATTAAAATTGTTCATTTTATGACTGATTAATCATTGTGTAGGTAAATAAGCAGCAATATTCTTAGGGGGATAGATGGATAAATGATGAGGAAAGTGAAAGCTTCGAGAGCTTATTTATCAGCATAATAGATATGTCAATTAAAGGGCAGAATCGGTAAACTATGCACAAATTTGAAATTATGCAGCCTGATTTAGACTGCCTGAGTTATTGAGATAGATTAAACAATGAAAGAATCGTTACGTTTACGATTAGATCAGCTTTCTGACCGTCATGAAGAGTTAACAGCATTATTGGCTGATGCTGAGGTTATTTCGGATAACAAGCGTTTTCGTCAATTATCACGCGAACATAGTGATTTAAGTGAAATTACAGAAGTTTGGGCGAAGTATAGACAAGCAGAAGAAGACATTGAAACTGCAAATGCCATGTTGTCTGATCCAGACTTTAAGGAAATGGCTCAAGAAGAAATTAAGGAAAATAAAGCAATCATTGAACAGCTTGAAGCTGATCTCAATATTTTGATGATTCCTAAGGATCCAAATGATGCGAATTCTGCCTATTTAGAAATCCGTGCAGGAACGGGCGGTGATGAAGCGGCTATTTTCTCTGGTGACTTATTTCGTATGTATAGCAAGTATGCTGAATCGAAAGGTTGGCGTATTGAAGTACTCTCGGAAAATGAAGGTGAGCACGGTGGTTATAAAGAAGTCATCTGCTTAGTGAATGGTGAAGGGGTTTATGGCCGCTTGAAGTTTGAAAGTGGTGCCCACCGTGTACAACGTGTCCCTGCGACGGAGTCGCAAGGTCGGGTACATACTTCAGCGTGTACTGTTGCGATTTTGCCTGAAATTGATGTCGATACAACGGTTGAAATTAATGCGTCAGACTTACGTATTGATACCTATCGTGCTTCAGGCGCTGGTGGTCAGCACATCAACAAAACCGATTCAGCAGTTCGTATTACCCACATTCCTACAGGAACTGTAGTGGAATGTCAGGAAGAGCGTTCACAGCATAAAAACAAAGCCAAAGCGATGGCTTTATTGGCTTCACGTTTAGAAAATGCCAAACGTGCTGCGGTTGATGCTGCAACTTCTGAAATGCGTCGCGATTTGGTGGGTTCGGGTGATCGTTCTGAACGAATCCGTACTTATAACTATCCGCAAGGGCGTATGACTGACCATCGTATCAACTTAACTTTATATAAGTTGGATGCTGTAATGGAAGGTGATTTAAACGAATTGCTTGATAGTTTGCATCGTGAATATCAAGCAGACCAGCTTGCGATGCTTGCACAGCAGAATGGTGGATAATGAATATTGCCCAAGCTTTGGCTTTACGTGGTGAAGCCGAGAGTTATGAACGTCAAGAGAATGCATGGTTGTTAGAACACATTACCAAAATTGATTCTTTTGATCTGGTCATGAAAAAAGATCAAGTCCTGACTGAAGAAGAAGAGCAGGCATATGTTGCTGCCTTGGCGCGGATTGAAGCAGGGGAACCTTTGGCTTATGTCACGGGCTCACAACCATTTTGGACATTAGACCTGACCGTGACTAAAGATACTTTAGTCCCTCGTCCTGATACTGAAGTGTTGGTTGAAACAGTTTTACGTCTTGATTTGCCCGAAGATACTCGTATTGTGGATTTAGGAACAGGTACGGGTGCTATTGCATTATCATTGGCAAGTGAGCGTCCAAACTGGTCTGTGGTTGCAACAGATATTTATGAACCAACTTTAGACGTTGCGCTGCATAATGCTGAAAAGCATGATTTAACACAGGTGAAGTTCTTTTTAGGGAGCTGGTTTACTGCGTTGAATCGTCAATATTTTGATGTGATTGTGTCTAATCCACCTTATATTGATGCAAAAGATGAGCATATGTTGAATCTAGTTTCTGAACCTGAACGAGCTTTGGTTGCGGACAAACAAGGCTTGGCAGATATTGAACATATTATTCAGCAAGGTAAAAAATGGCTAGCAGCACAAGGTTGGATTGTACTTGAACATGGTTATGACCAAGGTGAAGCTGTGCGTAATATCTTTAAAGCAGCAGGTTTTAAAGAAGTCAGAACAGTCAAAGATTATGGTGGAAATGACCGCGTCACTTTGGGGCAACTGTAGTAATTCTCCCGTTTTGTAATTGCAAAATTTAAAAAAGCACAACCTTCATGTTGTGCTTTTTCATGTTATTGGAAATGAACCGCTTTCTAGGAATGTTGTACAGTCTAGAATATGCAAAGATTAAGTTAAATTATGATGAGTTGGTTGAATTGCAGGTGGTAGTTCAATATCAAGTGACTCCGACATTTCCCGCTCAATTAAACGCACAATTGAATTAAGTGGTAAGTCATTGTCTTGTAAGCCAAAGGGTTCTTCAATTTGTGAACTTAGTGCATCTAAACCCAAAAATAAATAAGCAATCAAACCCACTAAAATTGGAGTCCAAATACCTAAACTGGCTTCAAGACTAAAAGGCAAAATAAAACAGAAACAATAAACGGTACGATGTAAAAGTACTGAATATGAAAAAGGCAAAGGGGTACTTAAAATACGATCACAACCTGCTTGAATATTGCCTAATTCGACAATATGTTGATTTAAACTATTGTAAATAATGTCGGATATTTCTGCATGGCGTAAAGCAAGGACTAAATCTTTTTGAATGGTTTCAAGTACATATTGTGCAGCATTAATTTTTTTGCTGAGTTGTTGCAACTGCATTGAATTGAAATCAACTTTATCGTGATAAAACTCAAAAGATTGGGGTTGAGCTCTGAGTCGATCCCGTAATAAATGGGTAAACAGCATGACGCGATACATTAAGATGTCGCGACGTTCAGTATTGAGAACATGCGAATCACGAGAGATATGACGTGAATTTGCAATTAATGCTCCCCAAAGTTTTCGTCCTTCCCACCAACGGTCATAACAGGCATTGTTACGGAAGCTTAAAAAAATGGAGAGAATGATACCGAAAATGGTAAAGCCAATCGCTGGAACCGCAGGAACAGTAAAGTATTGATGTGAAGAGAGATAAACCAGAATTGCTGAAATCAATATGACGATTAATAGTGCAGGTAGTACTTTAGGAAGTATGGTACCAGACCATGCAAAAAGTAATCTAAAACTATTATTTTTATCTCGAACAATCATTGATCTACACCATCTCTATCACAACGACAGTGTTCCATAGATAAACTGTGTTGTGCAAGAGACAGCTTGGTTATTTAAAAGAAAAGACGACATGAAAGTCGTCTTTTCTAATTGACCGAAATGTCTGAAATACGACTCTAAACTAAATAATCGGCCGAAATTTCAGAAATCTCAACTTGGGAAAAAGCATCAATTTCTTCGGCTAAGCAAAGCGCGACAATTTTAGAGGTATGAGTAAGCGTTGTGCCTTGAGTCAGATTTTCACCTGTTTTTAAGCGCAGAATAGCTTCATCGCTCAGTTCGAGTGCCTTCGCTTTTGCCATTGCATCATGTTGCGAAAAAAATTGGGCTATCACATTTTGTAGCTCAACTTCCGAAACATTGAGTAGGCTTTGATTAAATAATTCATCCAATTCTGTTGGGGAGTTTAGAGAATGGGTAAAATTTTGCACGAGATTTTGATCTAGTACATCAATCATCTTAAACATAACGTTTACCTTTAAGTTAAGGTGATAAAACAGGAGGAGTACAGCCGAAAATAAGCATAAAATTATGCTTTAGAATTGAGTGAAAAATATACTAATATGGCGAAATTTGCAATTCAATCTAGATGACTGAGCAGTAATAAAAAAACTATGGCTTTATCATTTCTTTGTGAGGATGCTTATTCTTTGGATTGACGATATGCACCTGGGCTTAGTCCAGTCCATTTTTTAAAAGCACGATGAAAAGCACTCGGGTCATGAAAGTTTAGTTCATCGCTAATTTCATGTAGAGGTTTATGGGTTTTGGTTAAAAGTTCTATTGCTGTATCACGACGAATATCATTTTTCAATTGTTGGTAATTACAGCCTTCATTGTTGAGTCGGCGGCGCACCGTTGCTTCTGACATATTGAGCTGTTGTGCCAGTACATTCAGTTCAATCCACTCCGAAGGCGGGGCTTGCAGTAAGTATTTACGAACTTGAGTGCTGAGTGCATGCGGGTTTTTAAAGCGGACCAAGAGATTGTGTGGCGTTTGTGAAATGAACTCATACCACGATTTTTTATCCTGTTTAATTCTAATATTTAAATAGTCTCGATCAAACTCGACGACGTTTTGTTCGGCAAAATAGGCAATGTTGGAACAGAACCGAATACGATAATCTTCATCTGTTATCGGTTTTTCGCACTTTAACTGAATTAAGTTGAGGGGAATACGTTGACTGGCTAACCAACACATTAAAGTATGAATTAACATCAGGTAGGTCGCATAACTGAACATGCGCTTTGGCTGCTTTTTATCATGAATAATAATACGTGCAACATGCTGCTCAAGAATTAATTCACTTTGGAAATCATCCAATACTAAATTAAAAAACTTTAATATATCTTTCAGTGCTTTTTCAAGCGTTTCGTTCTGTATGACGGCTTTAGAAATAAATTGATAGCTACCACGCCGCAAAGCATGATGATCCATACCAAAAAACTCATCGTTCATACGATTCGCCAGTTCAATCCAAAGTTGGGCATATTGGGAAATAGAAACCCGAGCTTTATTGGATTGCATTAATTCTGTGGGGATGCCTGCACTGTGTAAAATTTCCTGAATATTGAGTCCTTGGTGATGTGCAGAAAGTACAGCCTCCTGTACCAAGGTCATTGAAATGCTGCCTTTGTCAAAAATTAATTGTTGTTCGTGCATGTAAAAATCCAAATCGTTCGGCATTCCACTGTCCAAATCCATCATTAATAATGCAATATTTGGAAATTGTACTCAAGCTTGACAGTGTTTACTCTGAAGCTAAAGTCGAGTATGAACTTTCAAAAAGATAGGACAGGGAAATGAAAATTCAAAATAAAGTTTTTGTGGTCACAGGTGGTGCTTCAGGTTTAGGTGCAGCGACAGTTAAATATCTGATACATGCAGGTGCTCGTGTTGCGTTTGTTGATATGAATCAAGAACTAGGATATGCCTTAAAACAACATTTGGGGGAAAATGCAAAGTTCTATCCTTTAGATGTCACCAATGAGAAAACCGTGAAATCTTTCTTTTTAAATGTCGAGCAAGATTTTGGTCAACTGAATGGTTTAGTCAATTGTGCTGGAATAGCACCTTCTGCAAAAGTTTTGGGACGTGAAGGCTTACATGACTTGGCAATGTTTCAGAAAGTTTTAGATGTCAACGTTAGTGGTAGCTTTAACATGATTCGTTTTGCTGCGGAATTGATGGCGAAATATGAATTGAAAAACGATGAAGAAGATAGAGGTGTGATTATTAATACAGCCTCCGTTGCCGCATACGATGGACAGATTGGTCAAGCAGCTTATTCGGCATCAAAAGGTGCAATTGTGGCTATGACTTTACCGCTTGCCCGTGAACTGGCACGAAATGCGATCCGTGTAATGACAATTGCACCAGGGATTATGGAAACCCCGATGCTTAAAGGTATGCCACAAAATGTGCAAGATGCTTTAGGACAAATGGTGCCGTTTCCACCACGTTTAGCGAAACCTGAAGAATTTGCAAGTCTGGTTGGGCACATTGTTGAAAATACCTATTTGAATGGTGAAGTGATTCGTTTAGATGGTGCGATTCGTATGGCTCCAAAATAAAGCTAAATACTGTAATGAATAAGTTTGCACAATTTGGATGTGCAAAAGACAGAATAGAAAATAAGTAAGAGTATTTACATGATTTTAAATGATGAACAAAAAATGGTTCAGGAGATGTTGCGTGATTTTTCGCAAACACAACTGAAACCGACAGCGGCTGAGCGTGATAGAACTGGGCAATTTCCTGCCGAAGAGTTAAAGCAGTTGGGTGAGCTCGGTGCGTTGGGTATGACCATACCGCCAGAATGGGGCGGTGCAGGTCTGGATTATGTCTCACTGGTCTTAGCGATTGAAGAAATTGCAGCGGGTGATGGTGCAATTTCCACAATTGTGAGTGTGCAAAATTCGTTGCCATGTGGCATTACTTATAAATATGGTACGGAACAACAAAAACAGAAATATCTAGCAAAACTGGCAACAGGAGAGTGGTTAGGCTGCTTTTGCTTAACTGAGCCGCAGGCAGGATCTGATGCGGGAGCATTGCAATGTCGTGCAGAGCGTGATGGCGATACATGGGTTCTGAATGGAACAAAGCAGTTTATTACGACAGGCAAGCATGCACAGTTAGCAATTGTTTTTGCTGTGACGGAGAAATCCGCAGGGAAAAAAGGCATTTCTTGCTTCCTTGTACCAACGGATACCCCGGGTTATATCGTGTCGCGAATTGAGGAGAAAATGGGGCAGCATTGTTCAGACACAGCCACCATTGTATTTGAAAATTGTCGAATTCCTGCGGAAAATATATTGGGTGAAGAAGGGCAAGGTTACAAGATTGCATTATCCAATTTAGAGTCGGGGCGTATTGGCATTGCGGCGCAGTCTGTCGGTATGGCTCGCGCGGCGTTAGATTCGGCCATTGAATATGCCAATGAACGTAAGACGTTCGGGGTGGAGTTGGTACAGCATCAAGCTGTGGCTTTCCGTTTAGCTGATATGGCAACCCAAATTGAAGCAGCACGACAAC
This sequence comes from Acinetobacter sp. ANC 4910, assembly GCF_004331035.1. Taxonomy (GTDB): domain Bacteria; phylum Pseudomonadota; class Gammaproteobacteria; order Pseudomonadales; family Moraxellaceae; genus Acinetobacter. Next base: position 124,742 of record NZ_SJNT01000007.1, on the reverse strand, counting down.
TGATTTTACATGCTGCAAGTCTAAAAGATGCGGGACAACCTTGTTTAAAAGAAGCCTCAATGGCCAAATTGTTTGCATCTACTATGGCAGAAAGAGTCTGTTCCGACGCGATTCAAATTTACGGGGGCTATGGCTATGTAAATGATTTTCCAGTGGAACGTATTTATCGTGATGTGCGTGTTAGCCAAATTTATGAAGGTGCATCCGATATACAAAGACTGTTGATTGCCCGAGAGATTACCCAAGTTTAAAACAGATTCGCACATTGAGACATTGTGTTCTCAATGTGCATAAAACAGCAATTAGATTGATGGATTTGGAAATTGATGCATCCATCAAGGCATGATTAGCTAGCTACAGATCACCCAATTCTAAAATAGATTGTGGAAAACAATAAAAGCTAAAAATACAAGGCGAGGAGCTTTGTGCAAGGAAGAGGTTGTAGTCATGAAGACGTTATTAGAAGCCCATCAGGAATTCAGTCTTGAAAAAGCAATTCACGACAATTTGGTCGGAACACCCCAAGCCATAAATGCTTATGTTGAATGCTGTGCACGCTATCTAGGTCAACATAAAACAGCGTTGATTTGGGAAGGTAAACAAGGTGAATCACAGCGTTGGAGCTTTGAGCAGTTGGATGAAGCTTCAGGTAAACTGGCAAATTATTTCCTGCAATCTGGAATTCAGGCGGGGGATTGTATTGCAGGGCTTTTGCCACGAACCCCCGAGTTACTGATTACTGTATTAGCGACTTGGCGTATTGGTGCAATTTATCAGCCTTTATTTACTGCATTTGAGTCTAAGGCGATTGAGCATCGTGTTGAGGTTGCTCAAACAAAACTAATTGTGACTAATTCCGAACAGCGCGCTAAGTTGAATCATATCCATATTACTCAAATTCTGACTGTATATCATGACAAACACAGCCTTAAAACCGATGCAGATTTCTGGCAAGAACTTAATGCGAAAGATACAGAATGTCCTGCGGTAATGCGGCATTTTGATGATGACTTTTTGATGATGTTTACATCAGGGACGACAGGTTTGGCGAAATCGGTTCCAGTACCATTACGTGCGATTTTGGCCTTTAAAGGCTATATGACCCATGCTGTAGATTTGCGTGAAGAAGATTCTTTTTGGAATCTGGCAGATCCGGGGTGGGCTTATGGTTTGTATTATGGCATTACAGGTCCGCTCAGTTTAGGTCATAGCATTATTATGGATGAGCGCGCATTTAATGTAGATCAAGCCATTGAAGTGATTCAAAAACATAAAGTTTCTAATTTGACTGGTTCACCGACCGCTTTTCGAATGTTCTTCGGATTCAAAGAGAAATTTAATGCGTCAATTAAACAGCATTTACGTGTGGTGAGCAGTGCAGGTGAACCACTGACGCCAGAAGTAATTCATTGGTTTAATCATGATTTAGACGTCAATATTTATGATCAATATGGGCAAACAGAACTTGGAATGGTCATTGCAAATCATCATGCATTAGCACATCCGAAAAAAGTGGGTTCTGCGGGCTTTGCCATCCCTGGGCATCGCTTCGCAGTCCTGAATGCACAGCATCAGGAAGTAAAACAGGGTGAAGTGGGTACTTTGGCAATAGATTGTTCAAAATCCGCTTTATTTTGGTTTAAAGGCTATGATGGGCAGAATCGTAAATCCTTTGTGGGCAACTATTATTTGACGGGTGATATGGTTCAACTGAATGAGTTTGGCGGTATAGATTTTATTGGACGTGATGATGATGTAATTACAACATCAGGCTATCGTGTGGGTCCTTTTGATGTTGAAAGCACATTATTAGAGTGTGAGGAAGTTCTAGAGTCTGCTGTGATTGGCAAGCCAGATCCAGAGCGTACTGAAATTGTGAAAGCATTTGTCGTTTTGAAGCCACAATATCAGGCAAATGAACATCTGAATCAAAAACTACAGCAGTATGTCCGATCTCGCTTATCGAAACACGCTTATCCAAAAGAAATTGAATTTGTAGAAAGCCTGCCTAAAACATCCAGCGGTAAAATCCAACGTAATCTTTTAAAACAACAAGAGATTGCGTTACAGCAAATACAGCGAGCGTGTTAATACTTTTTAAACTAAATTAATTTTGCTCTTGCGCCCTTCGGGGCGTTTTTTTATACCAATGAATAGGGTTGCTTTTAGAATTTTAATATATATATTTTCATGTGATTTAAATTTGTAAAAAGCCTTTATCAAGAATAAATGAGCGATATACAGCCGAGTACAGAGGATATGTTGAAAAGAATCCTCGAATAAAACTTAAAATAGCCTAAGTATAACTGCTAACTATGAAAATAGTTGTAACCTTGTGACAGCCTCAGATTTAAATTTTGGTCATATTGATAATTTAGCGAAAGGTGTTACGCGTAGTACAACAGTAAATCCGTCTTGCTCACTCAATACAACATGGAACGTAGGCTCGGACCAAAGTTTAAATTATGATGGTACAAGTCGCCGTATGCGAAATGGTACAGATTACATTGACTATAAACTCTATCAAAACGCGACTTAGAAGCAGCCGTGGAGTAGTACGAATACTTCACAGGGTGTGGGAATGAATGGAGCATAAACTATTCAGATTTATCGAAAGGTCCCTAAAGTACATGGCGTGTTTCACTAGGTGAATATCAGGACACCATTACAGTACATCACCCTACTAATAGGTAATGACAGCAGCAACTTTGTCACTGTAACACCTATAGGAACATTTGCATTGGATTGATTTACTGTTCCCCGCACAGGTAGGACCAGTACCAGTGTTTTGAAAGCAGTTTGAGTTTCAACTCCTCTCAAGGTTATACGATTGGCATCTTGATAAAGGATGTAAGGGATGCTGATATCATTTATCTCTGTTGAGGTCATTGTACTTTGCATATTGGGCTTCGATGCGCGCTTAACTGTACCAAAATCGAGTTTGTTCCATTGACTATTTTGACGTTACACATTTCTTTAATGCTAAAGCTGACATTAAATGAAGTTGGGTATTGTTGTGCTGCATAAATAATATAGACAGATGCTACGGCCAAAGTACATGCGGGAAAATCAGAAGAATATAATTTTATAAAGTGCGAGATTTATATATTTATACGTTCTATTTCAACATATCTGAAACATATAAATTCGTCTGAAGTGAAGCCATGTAACTGTACATATTCTAATTCAACAGTGCTTGGTGGAAGGAAAACGTCACATATTCAGTGTGATAATACTTAGTCGCCAAAGCCAAGTTATCCCTTATAATCGCCCAGTAGTTATAGAAAACTCTCAACGGAAGAACAGTGAACTTGGTATCTGAAAATGATCTGGAATTAACAGACGAAGAAATGCATTTATATAGCCGACAGATCTTGTTGGACGGTTGGGATTTGGAGGCTCAAGAAAAACTAAAATTAGCCAATGTTCTGATTGTGGGTTGTGGTGGAATTGGCTGTACAGTTGCAGAATTATTGGCACGCGCAGGGGTTGGTAAAATTACCTTGATTGATGCGGATCATATTGAAATGAGTAATTTGCAGCGGCAAATTGCATTTACTCAATTGGATATTGGTTTTTATAAAGCTGAGATTTTGGCGAAACGTTTAGCTCAAATTAATCCACATATTCGGGTGGAACATCATGTTGCTAAACTAGATGAAACCAATGCCATATCATTGGTTAGCGAACAAGATTTAGTGCTTGATGGTTGTGATAATTTCACCACACGTTATTTGGTTAACCAAATTTGTAAACAGCAGAATGTGGCCTTGATTAGTGCATCTGCAATTGGTTTCCAAGGACAGTTATTCATGGTGGAGGGGGATTCGGCTTGTTACAACTGCCTGTTCCCTAAAGAGCAGCATGACAATGAAAGTCTACGCTGTGCAGATTCGGGCGTACTTTCGACTACACCGAATGTGATGGCCAGTTTACAAGCGCATCATGCTTTATTGTATTTAGGCTTAAACCATGTGCCATTACTGCAAAAACTGTTGCTCTGGGATGGTTTAAGTATGAAACAACGAATTTTGGCATTTGAGAAAGATCAAAATTGTCCAGACTGTCAGGCAAGATCATCCTTAATGCGGTAATTTTTTGCTAAACTCTGTGCTATGCATTTTTAACCAAATTTAAATATGATGAAAAATAATATCTGGCTAGATGGACTGCGTTCCGTTGCCCGTATGGGTGAAACCGCAGTTGTTGCGGCAAAGGCGGGCTTTAAATACGCCACTGAGAAGCCCAGTAATGCCAAGCTAATGCGTGAAACCTTTGAAGATTTAGGTTCGACTTATATTAAATTAGGTCAATTTATTGCAAGTACCCCTTCGTTATTTCCGCGTGAATTTGTCGAGGAATTTCAAGGCTGTCTGGATCAGACGCCGTCCTTACCGTTTAGTTATGTCCAACAGGTTTTGGCTTCTGAGTTTGCTGGTCGTAATTTAGATGAAATTTTTGCTTCAATTGAGGAAAAGCCACTGGCATCTGCTTCGATTGCACAAGTACATGCTGCAAAGTTGGTCACAGGTGAAGATGTTGTACTTAAGATTCAAAAACCGGGTGTAGAAACGATTCTATATACCGACTTGAATGTATTGCATTGGGCGACCAAAATTTTAGAAAAAGCAGTACCCAAAGTTAAATTCGCTTCGTTAGCAGACATCGTCGATGAAATTAAAACGCGGATGGTGCGTGAAGTCGACTTTATTGAAGAAGCGCAAAATATTGATGACTTCGTTAATTATCTAAATGCGACAAACAACAAAGCGGCAACGGCACCAAAGGTTTACCATCAGTTTTCAACGCGCCGTGTATTGACGATGCAACGGTTATTTGGCGTCCCTTTGACTGATTTTGAAGTGGTAAAAAAATACTCTAAAGATCCATCACAAGTGCTTATTACAGCAATGAATACTTGGTTTGGTAGTCTCATGATGTGTAATAGCTTCCATGCAGATTTGCATGCTGGTAATTTAATGCTGCTTGAAGATGGGCGTATTGGTTTTATTGATTTTGGTATTGTAGGTCAATTGAAACCAGAGGTTTGGACTGCCTGTATGGCATTTATGGATGCACTACAAAGAACAAACTATACGCTGATGGCTGAAAGTATGCTCGGAATGGGTATGACAGATGTCGCTATTGATACTCAGGTTTTAGCTGCAGATTTAGAGCGCTTGTTTAGTGGTGTGTTATTGGCAGACCCACAAGAAATTTTGAGTTCTAATCCTGCGGACTTAAATGACATTATGATGGACATGGTTGCTGTTGGTGAGCGTCATGGTATTCGCTTCCCGCGTGATTTTGCCTTATTGTTCAAACAAATGCTGTATTTCGATCGATTTATGCGCGTCCTAGCACCTTATACCGATATTTATGCAGACCAGCGTTTGCAAATGGTGCAAACTATTGATCCAAGTTTGATGTTGAAAAATTAATATTCAAATTTCTACTCTGCTATTCATGGTTAAAATGTAATGCGCCTTAGCCATGAATAGTTTGAAATTTAAGGATCATGTTATGGATGCGATAGTCATTGAAGGCTTAAAGGTGAATACCGTGGTAGGTTGCTTCAATTGGGAGCGACAAATCGTTCAACCTTTAATGTTGGATTTGATGATTCATACCAATTTGGAAGCAGCAGCCAGTTCAGATGAGCTCGAAGATACATTAAACTATGCTGAAATTTGTAGCATTTCCGCCGAGGTCATTCAAAAAGCTCAGCCTAAATTAATTGAACATGCTGCAAAATTGGTACTTAATGCGCTTTTTTCTACCTATCCTGCGATAGAATCGATTAAAATTACGATTCGTAAGCCTGCCATTATTGCAGAAGCCAATTCTGTAGGAATTCGTATTGAACGCCACCGAAACGATTTACGCCTTAGCACTGGCGAGTAATCTTAATCCCCAGCAAAATTTTCGTTATGCCTATCATCAGATATGTGAGCTTGGTAAGGTTGAGTTTTCCAAGATTTATGTGATTCCATGTCGTGATGCTGTGGGGGCTGATTATTGGAATGCAGCTTGCTTATTGCATTCAAAATTAAACCCAGAGCAAATCATTGCACAATTAAAGCAATGGGAAGCAGATACAGGTCGTGTTCGTCCATCTCATCAAATATCTTTGGATGTTGATCTCATTGCATGGGGAATCTCGTTAGGGCAGATGCAATTTAATCCTAAAAAAATGCCCTTAGCACTCGATGTGAAAATTCCGATGGCAGATGTGTGGTCAGATCCAAGTTTTGAAGACTCAAAGCATCAGTTCCCTACAGTGAAATGCCTTGAGGTTGTTAACATATAAAAACGTGGTTGTTCGATTGACTATTTTAAAATGAACATTGAAACAGCTATAAGAGATTCGCTGTTATGAAAATTCGTTTTTTTCTATATGCACTGCTGAGTGGTCTGGTTGTGGGATGTAGTTCAAATGCTCCCATTGAAACCACAGAAACGACACAACCACCTAGTTCGATGGATCTGGCTGGTGATGAAACCTTGTTACTTGCGCTCAAACAAGCCGTTTATTTGTCTATCCAGGAACAACCCTTATATCAATATGCATTTTATGATTTAAATCAAGATGGTATTCAAGATGCAGTTGTAATGTTAAGAGGGTCGAACTGGTGTGGTACAGGTGGATGTACGGTGTTGGTTTTTCAGGGCATGAGTCGTGAGAAATTTCAACCGCACAGTAAAATGACCGTAACTGATGTACCGATTGTTGCTTTAAATAGCAAAACACAAGGTTGGTCAGATTTGTCGGTTTATTCACGTGGTTCGGGACAAGTCATTCTAAAATTTAATGGTCGAAGTTATCCAGGTAACCCTTCACTTGAACCCAAATATACGGGTAATTTGCAACAAAGTGGAAACAGGATTCTAATCCAATAATGAAAGTTGAAGTATAAAAAGCAGTGTCATTTGGCACTGCTTTTTACTGCAAAATCTATGGAGTAAGTTAAATAAAATAACTGGTTTTAGTCATGAGTTTGGAAATGGCGGTCATGGTCATGCGAACAGGTATTGGTAAATCGACACCACCTGCATTGAGCGCTGTATCACGATGATGCAGCTCATCTTCATTCATTTGTTCTAGAATTTTACGTGAACGATTGTCTTGTGCCGGAAGTTGGCTAATGTGGTGCTGTAAATGCAGACTGACTTGGCGTTCAGTTTCAGCCACAAAACCTAGACTGTATTTGTCACCCGCAATACCAGCCAGCGCACCCATCCCAAAAGACAAGCTATACCAGATTGGATTAAGCAAACTGGTGTGGCTATCGAGTTCTTTTAAGCGGTCTTCACACCATGCTAAATGATCTTGCTCTTCAAGAGCGGCTTTTTCCATTTCACGGCGGACATTCGGCAGTTTCGCAGTGAGAGCTTGCCCATGATATAAGGCTTGAGCACAGACTTCACCACTATGGTTGACACGCATCAGCCCTGCAACATGACGTGCTTCACTTACAGCCAATTGCGTTTCTTCAGGAACAGCGGGATTTTCTCGCTGAGCTACTGTCGTCCCTGGAACGAGACTACGAAGTGCTTGGTCAAAAGAGTTAATGAGCTTATCAATGCCCGTATAGTGACGCATAGGGTTAATCCTCTAAAGAGACTTGAGCTGTGTTGAGTAGTGGTTTTAAGCGAACCAATAGCCAAATGCTAAATATCGCACTTAGTACAGCGGTAATACAGAACAGTATTTTAATATCAATTTTTAAAATACTTAAAATGATAATGGAAAAAATAGCCGAACTGACCATAAATACAGCATTTAAGATGTTATTTGCAGCAACAATACGTGCACGGTGAGATCGAGGCGAATGTGCTTGCATCATGGCGTAGAGCGGAACAATGTAGAAACCTCCGCTGATACCAAGCAGAGTAACCGCTAACATGACATGGTAATAACTCCAGCCTCGTTGAAATACGTCTGAGAGACGTAAAAGTTCACCCGTTTGTACTGGAACAAAAGCGAGACTGGCGGCTAAATATAAAGCAAATACAGTTAAACCAATTGCACCAATTGGAACCATTTTTAAATTGACTTCTGTGCCACCAATTCTGCGACATAACAATGAGCCAATACCTATTCCTACAGAGAAAAAGGTGAGTAATAGACTGACCACATTTTCAGATGCATGCAAATTTTGCTGCGTTAGCTGCGGGATTTGGGTTAAATAGGTTGCTCCATAAAACCAATACCAAGAGTTCCCCAATAGCACCAAATAAATGAGCGGAATGCTTTTGGCATATTTTAAAGTCTGAAAACTGGTTCTAAAGAAATTCCAATCAATCTTTAAATCAGGTGTGGTGACATTCTGCCTTAGAATAAAACGACTAGAGAAGTAACCCAAAATCGCAATCGTAACAATCGTCAAGCTAATCCAGAGTAAATTACCATCTGAAGCAGAAATAACTGCACCACCCAAGATCATACCAATCAAGATCGCCATTGAAGTGCCCGATTGAAATAAGGCATTCCCCGACATCAATTCATTTGGTTTTAATATTTCAGGCAAGATTGCATATTTGATAGGGCCAAAAAAGGTAGAGTGTGTGCCCATCAGAAAAAGAGCGAGTAACAATAACCATAAATGTCCAAGTAAAAATCCGGCACTACCAATCAGCATAATGATAATTTCAAGAATTTTAATGCCACGTACCAAGCGTGCACGTTCATATTTGTCAGCAATTTGACCTGCTGTAGCTGAAAAAATGAAGTAAGGTAGAATGAACAATAGTGCAGCAAGGTTATTTAATGTGCTCACACTGGCACTTTGTTGGTTAATCCATCCGTATGTAATGACCAACAATAAGGATTGTTTATAGACATTGTCGTTCAATGCCCCTAAAAACTGAGTCACAAACATCGGTAAAAAACGACGAGTGCTTAAAAGATGCTCTTTTTTTTCCATGACAATGTGAACTTCATAAAGTTTTATTAAGAAATGTGTGTATCTGGTAAAATAGCAAAGAAAATCATGTATGATATTTTAATCCTATGCTGTGGTGAAAAAATCAATAAAATTGAGTTCTTTAGCCAGTATAAATTTTAAACTTTTCATTACAAATACGAAGGGCTGTTGATTAGACCCATCATGAGTTTAGAGTATTCTATGCTTGTAAAAACCAATTTTAAAAAGTCGACTTTAACCCTAAGTATGAACTCTATCTTGGAGTTGAATCATACCAATAAAAGTTTGTGTTTGAGCGCTTTTTTAATGTTTTTTGCCCAACATGGCTTCGCTCAAGAAATGAGTGTGGTACAACCTGAAAATGCAACCACGTCCCATATTGAACAAGCCGCAAAAGATGAGCTGAAAGCGCAGGTTCAAGCTGAAGCACAGACGCAAAATTTAAGCCGTGCAGAGCAACTTGAAAAAGTTGAAAACTATCAAAATAAGGTTTCAGCGCCTGATAGTTATGTCATGCTCCAAGATCAAATCCAACATACCGATCAAATTGATACCTTTAAGCCAATTACCTTTGATGATTTGGAGGAGCTGCCTGAAACACCTATTGATCAGAATATGGCAAATGAAATTTATAATGTAGCCAAAGAAGCAAAAACAGAAGCCGAAAGATATCGTGCAGGTCAGACTCAAGAAATTGTAATACGCAATCCGACTTCGCAGGAACTGACCGAAATTAATCAGGCGCCAGTAAATGTCGATCAATTGATGAATCGTATTCAGGCGGATAGCAAAATTGTCGTAGAAGCCAATGAATCGGGTAAAACATTACCAGAGTTAGGCTTAGTCACTGAACCTGTCGTAGAAGAAGAAAAAGGCTTTTTTAAGCGTTGGTATCACAAACTAAGACCTTCAAAAAATGATTTAGAGACAGCCAAAGTACCTCGGATTAAAGCTGAGGTCATCATTGTTGATGCACAAAATACGAATCCAGATTTACCAGACAAAGAATATCAGCAGGCACTTTTAAATTTAAAGAATAACGTAGGTGCAAAACTGTCTAGCTTTACGCAAGAAGCCTATGGTGATTTTAATGCAGCCTTGCCGCAATTAAAAAGCTTATCGAATTTGTCTGCACAGGCTGTAGGCTTTTATCAAGCCGAGTTTAAGTTTGAGAAGACCAGCGAAAGCCGCGTTAAAGTCAGTATTAAACCCAATACGCCCGTCTTGGTCGATAATCAAAATATTGAATTTAGTGGTGTTGGTGCAAATAGCCCTCAATTCCAAGTGATTAGTGTGTTGCCTGATTTAGACATTGGCGATGTATTAAATCACGGGTTGTATGAAAATACGAAAAAGCGGATTGTAGATGCCGCTGCAAACAATGGTTACTTTGATGCCTATTGGCGATTGCACGACGTGAAAGTTGCACAGCCACAAAATTTGGCAGACATTAATTTGCGTTTTGAAACGGGTGAGCGTTATAAATTAGCTGGCGCAGAATTCCGCATGAGTGATCCTGCTAAGCCATTTCCACTGGATATGGACATCTTGAAAATGATGGTGCCATGGGAAGATGGTGCAGATTATGCTTTATGGCGTGTGAATACATTGGCAAATAACTTGACCAACTCACGTTATTTTAACTACACCTTAGTTGATGCGGTACGTCCTGACTTAGTTGAAGTGCCTTTAGAGCTTCCGCCAGATTTACAGGCTTTAGTCGATCAAGAAAAAATTGCAAGTAGTAAACTGCAAGCTCAAGATCAAAACGACGTAAACTCTGCAAAGGAAGTGACACAATCTGTTGTAGATGAAGATCAATTTGCTGGGGCAAATGAAAAGGAAATAGGCCCTGAAATCAAACAGCAAAGAGCAGCTCAAGAGTCACGGGTAGAAGAAGATGAACGGCTGAAAATACAAGCACGAGATGAGAAAAAAGTGCCTGTTATTGTGACTTTAAACGCAGACCGACTAAATAATGCTGAAGTTGGTGCAGGATGGGGGTCTGATACAGGTGCGCGATTAAGAACAACCTATCGTCGTGCTATTGTAAATCGCAGAGGCCACTCATTTGATGCGAACTTAGAGTTATCACAAATTCGGCAAGCAGTTGATACGCGCTATAACATTCCTTATAACCATCCGCTAAATGATTACATTAGTCTGGTGGGAGGCTACGAACGTGAAGAACGAGATGGCGTTGCACAAGGTAATAGTTTAACTATCGAATCTGCAGTTGTTGGGGCAGACCGTATTATTAAGCGTTCCGTGGGCAATTGGCAGCATACATTTGGTTTGCGTTATCGATTAGACCGCCTAAGCCAAAATGGTGTAGTGAATGAAAGTGATATTCCTGACGCATTTTTGGCGAGCTCTGATACAGAGCAACAATCGCTCCTAGCAGGTTATGAAGCTTCACGCGTAGATTCAGATAAGCGTGTAAATCCAACCAAGGGTTTTCGACAAATTTATAAAGTAGAAGTCGGAAGTGAAGCACTTTTATCTGATGCAAATATGGCAATATTAAATGCTGGTTGGCGATTCATTTATTCCTTAGGTGAAAATAATGACCATCAGTTTATAGGTCGTAGTGACTTGGGCTATATCGTGACTGAAGACTTTAATAAAATTCCTTATAATCTTCGGTATTTTGCGGGTGGTGATCAGTCTATTCGAGGTTTTGACTATAAGAGTCTAACGCCCGAAGTGGATGGCTATAAAATTGGGGGACAAGCATTAGCAGTTGGTTCACTCGAATATAACTATCAATTTAAAGACGGGTGGCGTGCCGCATTATTCAGTGACTTTGGTAATGCTTATGATAAAGACTTTAGTAACGATACAGAATATAGCGTTGGTGTCGGTATTCGTTGGGCATCTCCGATTGGGGCTTTACGTATAGATGTTGCATCGGGTATTTCGGATGAAGACCATCCAATTCGCGTGCATTTCTTTATTGGTTCACCACTTTAAAATTTAAACTTAATTTGTACTTGAGAAGGTTATGGCTGAAGTAGAACAGCAAAAACAAGAATTACCCGAATCACCATTGCCTAAAAAGCATCGTGTTATGAGGAGTGTCCTTTTAACGCTGCTTCTTTTGGTGATTTTGCTTGTATCTGCTTTCGCTATCATGTTTTCGACCGACAAAGGAAGTAAGTTCCTTTTGAATCGTGTGTTGGAACGTCAACATATTATTCATTATGAATATGAAGGTGGTAATCTTTTAAAAGGCATTATTCTAAAAAATATTTTGGTGACCTTGTCCGCGGTAGATGTAAAGATTGATCGTGCAGAAGTGACTTTGGGGTGGAGGGCTTTAGTACATAAAGAAATCCATCTATATAGTGCCGATGTTCGTAATTTACAGGTTATTACCAAAACACCACCGAGTAGTGAGCCTTTTAAGTTTAAAGAAATTAAATTGCCATTTACCCTTCGTTTAGATCACGCTGATGTCGATCATTTATTGATTAAAACCCATGCAGCATCAGTGAATTTCAAAGATATTGAGTTAAATGAAGCACTTTGGTCTAACACTAAATTAGAGTTTGAGGACTCTAGTGCTGATATGGGCTATCTAGCCATTAAAAATGCGACTGGAAACATGGATTTTCAGGGTAAATATCCATTGCATGCCAAAGCGACAGTGAATATTCCTGCATTAAATCATAGTCTAAACATTCGTGATATTCAGGTTGTTGCGAAAGGAAGTTTGGATACGATTACAGCTGGGTTTGCGACCAATACTCCAGATTTGCTTTCAGGTTGGGGGGTTGTACATCCTGTTCGTAGTCATGTCCCTATGTTTGGAGAGTTACAATTTGAAAAGTATCACTGGCCATTACTGACCGATCAAAAATTATTTACTCAAGCAGGTGTTCTTCGTTATCAAGGGGACATACAACGCCTCAATCTCGGATTATCGACTGATTTAACGGGACAGAATCTTCCAAAAGGCAAATATACCGCTGTTATGCATACCGACTTGGTGCATCAACTGAATATTGACCAGTTTAAAGGTCAAGTGATGAATGGAACGGTGGATGCCAAAGGTCTAGTCAGTTGGGAAAAGCATGTACATTGGGATGTGCAGGGACGTTTAAATAAAATTAACCCTAAAGATAAGTTAATTCCTCAGGTGATCAAAGATTTCTTACCACCAAGCCTCGATGCCAAAATTGCATCGACTGGTCGCTTAGAAAAAGGGTTGCATTTGACAGGTTTGGTTGATTTTGATCAATATGAAACTTGGAATTTAAAATTAAATCAGAACGAAGCGAAACCGAAAAAGCCTCAACCCATGTTGCTTGATGTCGCATGGAAAAATATTGACCGTGCCATGCCTTATATTGGGTGGCTAAAAAGTGATTCAGGCGATGTTCAAATTCGTTTAGTCGAAGGTCAGCAAAATCTAGTGGTTTCTTCGGCGATTGGTCAGCATGAATCTGCGTTACTTCCAGCAGGTCAATATAAAGCGCAACTCGATATTAAGAAAAATATATTGAAAGTGCCAAGTTTTAGTTATGTTGCCAATAAAGGGAGTTTGAGTGGGCAAGCTAATGTCATTTTACCTACAGATAAAACTCAATTGAAATGGGATGCTAAGCTTAAGGCTCAAGATTTTAATCCACAAACTGTTGTTGCCGCCGCACCAGTTGATTTAGTTAATGGTCAAATACAGGCGAGTGGATATGCAAAACCGAATCAACATATTATTGAGCTTAAAGCAATTAATCTGGTTGGGCATTTACCACAACAGGCTCAACAAGAAACGGTACAGTTGACTGGTAAAAGTACTGTAGCGGTTCTTTTCCATGATGTTAAAGCAGGTGGTGGCTTCAAAAGTTTCGCCGTAAATTACGATGGTGCCTTAAAATCGAGCAAGATTAAAGAAAGTAGTGGGTTGTTAAAAGTCAAAGTTTCTGGTACACCACTACTTCTAAAAATTGATCAATTTCAACATGATGGCGCGGCAGGTAAAATTCTTGCACAAGGTAAAGTCGATTTAAGTAAGGGCATTGGCTGGAATATTAATGCGTCTTTGGTTCGTTTTAAACCACAGTATTTTGTCTCAACGGTTCGGGGAGAAATATCTGGTATTGTGCAAACGGAAGGTTTTTGGTCTGATGCACTTAAACGTATCAATATTCAGAAGTTGAATGTGGCGGGTTATATTAATAATAAGCCTGTACGTGGTACAGGTAATTTGGCTTTGGTAATAAATAATAATCAAAAAGGATTTTTACCACAGCAATTTGAAGCCAATAATTTGTATATGTCTTATGCAAACAACCAAGTTCAAGCGACAGGCAATGCACAAAACTTACGCCTTAAAATTAATGCGCCTGCATTGTATGAGCTGTATGGTGGCTTAAGAGGTAGAGCTTATGGTTATCTCAATATACAGTCGCAACCCCGTTTGCAGGCAACGGCAAATCTGGCAGTTGATGATTTTAGATTAGGTAATATTCTAAGTATGCAAAAATTACGCGTACAAGGTCAATTGCCAACTTCTGAAACAACGCCAACATTGCTTAAAGCAGAAATGACAAATTTACGAAGTGGTAATAGAGAAATCCAACATGGCGTTGTTTCACTTGCAGGTACCAGAAAAGCACACGTATTAAAAGTTCAAGGTAACAACCGATTTAGTAATTTTTATGTACAACTTGCAGGCGGATTTAATGGTAATCACTCATGGTTAGGTCAGATTCAAAAAGGTGATTTTGACTCAGTCCGCGTTCGTTTAGTACAACGTCAGAATGCTTCAGTTGTGTTTAATCAAAATACGACAGAATTATTTGTGGGAGCACATTGTTGGGCAAGTCAGCAAAGTGAATTATGTTTCGATCAACCCATCCGAATCAGTAAAGCCAAAGGCAATATCTCTTTTGTGACCAAAAACCTCGACTTAAACGACTTCGCGGCGTTTATGCCAGAAGGTCTGGCAATTACAGGAAGAGCCAATGGTTATGCGAAAGCAGCTTGGGCGCAAGGCAGTAAACCAAAAATTGATGCGCGAATGGTATCACGTCAAGGCATTATTGGTATTGCTGCTGAAGACCCTCAAGATACGGCATCTTCATTGAGATATGACGAAATTTCAGTGAATGCGAAAACTGTTACGCAAGGACTACAGCTTCGTTTAGATGTAAAAGCACCTGAAATTGGTACGGGTTATACCAATGTAATTATCGACCCTTTTAAAGCAAATAAGCCAATGCAAGGAGAGATTGCGTTTAATGAAGTGCAATTAAAAGTCTTTAAACCATTTATAAAAGATATCCGTACTTTAAGTGGAACACTTTCTTTTGCAGGGAAAATTGGTGGTGAGCTTCTGGAACCACGCGTAACTGGTGAAATGCGTTTAAAAGATGGTGTGATCAGTATGATTTCACTGCCTATTAATTTAACCAATGTGCAAGTTTATTCTTCCATTCAGAGTGACCATGCAACTATTAATGGTGCGTTTAATAGTGGACAAGGCGTTGGTTTACTTACAGGAAATGTAGACTGGAAAAATGAGCCACGTATTCAACTGCATTTAAAAGGCGATAATTTATTAATTCGCCAAGCACCGTTAATTACGGCATTAGTTACCCCAGACTTTAGTTTGGATGTTATGCCTTTCCAGAAAAAATTAGTATTAAAAGGTGAGGTTGACGTTCCGCGTGCGTTAATCTCGATGCCTGAATCTTCTGCACCTGTAGTGGATGTCTCTTCTGATGTTCGAATTGTACACGAGGGACAAGATCAGTTGGCAATCTTAAAGTCAGCACGTCCTTGGGATATTAAAGCGGATGTGATGATTAATTTAGGTAAACAGGTCGTATTTCAAGGTTTTAATAGCCGTATTCCATTAATTGGACGCTTATATTTATCACAGCGTGGCGTTGAAACTGCAATGCGGGCGAATGGTGCGATTGGTGTAAGTCAAAAGGTCAAAATTGAAGCCTATGGACAAAGTCTAGATTTAAATCGTGCAATTGCACGTTTCAATGGTCCTTTGGCAAATCCTACATTAGATGTAGATACCAACAAAATCATACAAGGAACAATCGTTGGGGTTCGTGTCACAGGTACAGCAAGCAATCCGAATATTCAGGTCTACAATGATGGTAATTTGACTGAACAAGAAGCCATGAATGCGTTGGTTACTGGGCGTATTAATGAAGGGGCGAATAATATTAATCAGACTGAAACATTTAAGTCAGACGTGAATAATACTATTGCTGCTGCTGGTATTAGTATGGGCTTGGGTGGAACAAGAGCCTTTACTAATCAGTTAGGGCAATCCTTTGGTTTAAGCGGTTTGGCGCTAGATGCTCAAGGTACAGGTGATGATACTCAAGTGAGTGTGACGGGATATCTTACGCCAGATCTGTATATTCGTTATGGGGTCGGAGTGTTTACACCAGTCAATAAATTAACATTACGTTATCAAATCAATCAAAAATTATATTTGGAAGCGAGTCAGTCAGTCGATCGTGCTGTAGATTTCTTCTATAACTGGCGTTTCTAAATAATTGAAATTTTATTTTAATGCATTGTTTTTAAACGTATTTTTTGATTCAACCTGCATTGGAAATGTTGATGTAGATTAAGTAGACTGTTGAGTGATTTCAGATTGAATATACAAAGATTTAATGTGTATTTAGTCTGAAATTAAACTCAATAGGCTTAATGTTGATGCCATTGCATTGATTATAAAAGGATCTCTATTTATTAAAAAGTCCGACCTAATAGGGGGAGTATCGGCAACTATAGAATTGGGAATATATAATGCATGAGTATTCTGTAAGAGCTCACTACAAGCTTTAATCAATCCTAGATTTTAAGATAAAGATTTACACCCTAAAGCCATGTACTTTCATACCTATAAATAAGTTGTTTAAAACAGAGTTAAGGTATATAAAAAGCTCGGTATTTTTTTTATTTGTGTGCGAAATAAGTTATTTAGAGCTTTTAAAATTGGCTGAGTGGTCGTTTAAGTTTTATATATTAATACACAAAATAAGTTGAGTTCATCTTGAAAATAAGCCCTCAAGAAAGGGCTTATTTAATCAATCAATTAATGTTATTTATCATCTTTGCTATCATGAGTCGCTGGGTGAAATTCCTGAGTAGGTTGTGCCGGTGCCGTAGTAGGCTGTGCAGCAACTTTCGGCTCTCGGTTGGGCATATATTCTGGATCGCTTGACATAGCTAAATATAAAAAAGTAAAAAAAATAGTCGTTATAGCGCCAACGATGACAATAAATTTCCAACCTAAAACGGTTGATTCGGTGTCATTAGAAGATGATGTGTTTTTCATAAAAAGACCAAATGGCAAAAAGATGATAAAACGGCTATATATAGCACATCCTGAGACTATTTGTAGCGTTAAATGACATAAGACTTTCATCATTAAACAGCCAGAATTGCTGTATCTGAGTCGATTTTTGCGTCTTGCTTGAGCATACTATTGAGTATTGGAGTTAAACCCAATCGAGAGATTTCCTTGATTCATCAAAGTTTGATTGTAAGAAGACTAATGGGTTACGCGATAGATTTATGTATAGGTTTACTCATCTGGAGATCATATTTTTTGAATAAGCAATTATGGACAGCTTTCTTCAACAAAGCTATCCAGCAAAGGAGTTTATGATACAGAAAATATGTTATATACAACCTAAGCTATTCAAGATATAGGTAAAATATAGCGTAAATTTGTTTAATTATGGCAATAAAAACATGTTTAAATGAATCACATCAAAGGTATAACTTAATTAAATAAAATGACCACTTAAAAGAGTGATCACTTTTATTTACTTATTTGTGACTAATCCATGATCAACTTTAGATGGGGTTGATTTTTTTCTTAAGAATGGACTCTCAATAAATTTATATGTGAAGAGTGATAACAACACAACGACACTAAAAATAATAGGGAATAAAAGATAATAGGAGTATAAAGAGATATTGTTAAAATTTATAAGATTCAGAATAGAAAAGAAAAAGTACAATATAGCACCATGAATAAGATAGATACTGTAACTCACCTCTCCAAGTATTCGTAAACCATGGTTATAAAGGACACCAAAGAAGTTATAACCATTTGCAATAAATCCAAAAATAATCGCTAAAGGAATCATTTGTAAAAAGGTATAGGGTTCTGTAAATAATAAAGAAAACAAACTTAATGTAATTACAATCACATTCGTTTTTTTAGGTGACTCAATCATAAATCGTTTAAACTGATGTTTCAGTTTAATTGCAGGAATAGAAAGAATAAATAGAGCATAATAATAGTGAGACTTTTCCTTGAAAATATAGAAAAGCAGAGCTGCAATAATGACAAGAGATAAAGCTAAGGGAATTTTTTTGTGATAAATGCAATAAATAATTGGAAGACTAAAATAAAACTTCCATTCATACGCCAATGTCCAACTTACACCTGCTATGATCAGACCACTTTCAAACCCTTCAAAGCTTCCACCTTTGAAAAGAAGCCAATCACTTACCCATTTCAATAAAGCCCCAAAATTAGCACTATTAATCTCAATAATAATTAAAGTAATCGTAAGAATAAACACGAAAGCTGCTATATAAAGAGGATAAATTCGCTTTATTCGAGATAGGTAAAGTTGTTTCCAATTGATATCCACTTGCATCATTTTATTGATAAAAAGATAACCAGTAATAAGGAAAAAGAGCGAAACAGCAGTCCCACCGAAATTATTGATTAAAGTAAATTCAGGTTTTACCCATTCACCCACAGTCTTCCATACATAGGTGATATAGAAATGATGGGCAAGCACAGAAAGAGCGAGAATCCCACGTAAACCATCCAAAGGTGAAGAGCGTTGAATAATTTCAGTCGGTAAAAATTGAACTTTATTTAAAAGAACAGCGGCAAGCCCGATACACAAAATTAGAATTAAAAAAAGATAAAGGGCATCAATCGGAAAAAATTGCATAAGAACGTTGTTGAAAAGATTACATGGGCATTTTATGTATCCATCTTCATTATTTCCACATGATTTTAATTTTTAAATATATTAAATGTATATTTGCTTCAGTTGTCTGTTGCATCATGGGCTTATGTTGAGCATCTCAGTGATTAGAGTGCCCAAATCAAGTTAAAAAGTACAATTGTAGCTTCTCTGAACCAGTACTTTTAATTCATCGATTTTAAAAATATAGCTTTTATTATAATTCGTATATTTCAACGATTTTCTAGAAAGCAGTTCCATAACGCATGGAATGTTTCATGTAGATTAAGAAAATCTATAAATAACAGTCATTAGATACCTAAAATCAATAAAGCCATATGAAAAGTATGTGTATAGTAAGTAAACGAGCTAAATATAGAGCGATGATCACTATGCCAATCAAATTTGTACTGCGTTTTGCAGCGATTTTATTTTCTGTTTTAATCTTGGCGGCAATAGCTATTCAATTTTTCTTCAATCCTGACTATACCGTGATCTTTTGGATCTTCTCTATACCTTTTATTTTAGGGACACCAATTTTAGCTTCTGTAGTTTTAGCGAAAAATGAAGAGCTTGATATTCATTCAGTGAATTAAATTTAATGTATAAAAGAAGTTTTAAGCATAAAAAGCTCATCATTTGATGGGCTTTTTTGATTGATATTTAGCAAAAAACGCACAGTTTGTTTTCAATGTTTTTGCTATGTTAGTCTTTTATTTAAAGAAATATCCTTTATGAAAAAAATTATGATGCTTGGACTGATTATGGCGGCTTTGTCGGGTTGTAGCACTGCACAAAAGAGTGAAACTGTAAAACCGAACGTTGGTATGGCAAATCCAGCAAGTACTTTTTGTGTTGAACAAAAAGGTAAATTAGAAATTAGAAAAGAAACGAATGGTGAAGTTGGGTATTGTCATTTACCTAACGGGCAGATTGTTGAAGAGTGGGAATTTTTCCATGCAAATCAGGCAAAATGTGTACCTGAACAGGCGGCAGCGTTGGTTGGGCAGAGTGGCTTGACCGAGGTGCAAATTAAACAAAAAACGAGTGCACATGTCGTACGTTTAGTCCAACCAGGTCAACCTGTGACGATGGATTATCGTGAAGACCGTGTTACGGTTACGATTAATCCGAAAGACAATAAAGTGGTTCAAGCGAGTTGCGGATAATTTGTTTAGTGAAATAAGCCCAAATCAGGGCTTTTTTCACATTTGCAGATAGTAAGAGTTCTTCATTTTAAAAAGTTTGACTATCATAGGGCGCAAAATTGGAGAGTATGCATGAAAAAAGTTTATTTTTTGGCTATTGTGGCAGCATTAGCTGGATGTTCTGAAAAGAAGCCATTAACGCCTGAAGAACAATGGCATGGTTACTGTACCAGTATGGGCAATGCTGCACGTTCAATTATGCTTGATCGTCAAAGTGCTATTGAAAAAGATAAAGCCATAGAACACGCGAATAAAATTGATGATGAATTTACCAAAAAGTTCATTTTGGGGATTATTGAACAAGTCTATGCCTTGCCAGAAGAGCAAATTAAACAAGATAAAGACGCAGCACGTGAGCAAATTAAGGCACAAACTATAGAGAAATGTTTGGTCACACCACACGATAAATTGCCAGAGTATAAGCAGTTTTAAATGAGCTATAACGGATAAAATACAATCCTTCCTGAAAAGCTAAATGTAAAATGAGGCCTTGTGTAATTGTGATACAAGGCTTTTTTGCTTGGGTAGGTTTTGCACAGAACAACATAGTTTTATTTATGAGCAATAAAATAGCCTAAGTATATTTAAAATATATGATGAATGAGATTTGAGGATCTAGAAAACTATCAATTTTTAAACAATAATGAAGGCAGAATAATAACAACCAATGAGGTGAGATATGGAAGTTGTCGGTTACTTAAATCACGCAGATTTACTTTTACAAGATGAAACACATTGTATGATCATTGAGGGGAGTCATTATGTGCTCAGTCTTGGTGATAGAGTTTATATACAACACTTAATTGATACAGATCTAAAGCTCTATGCTGTAAAAATTTCATTTATTGGCGCACAGCATCTTATGCTGCATGAGGATGAAGTTCAGGTCAAATTTGAAGGGGATAAATCTGCCTTGGCGGAGTATTTACGAGAAACCACTGTCCACTAAGGTTGAATATTTATCTGGAATAAAAAAAGGCAACATAAGTTGCCTTTTTTATTTTTGAATAGCAGTTCAAAGCTAATGTGAAAAAAGTCCAAATGATCTGACTATATTGCTGTTTTTATATGCAATTGATATGAGCATCATTTAGTTAGAAAATAATGGGCATCACGAAGAAACACTTGTAGCGCATTAACTTTTAACTGGAATTTTAGTAAAATCAAGCAGTCCATATTATTTGCGTAGCTTTATTTAAAGCAGGAATGCGTAAATAATTTTTTAAAAAAGAGGAATAACACCGTGCTAGAAGCTTACCGCCAACACGTTGCAGAACGTGCCGCACTCGGAGTCCCACCGAAGCCACTTGATGATGCTCAAACAGCTGCATTAGTTGAATTATTAAAAAACCCACCAGCTGGCGAAGAAGCATTTTTAGTTGATTTACTAGAAAACCGTGTTCCAGCGGGTGTTGACCAAGCTGCATATGTTAAAGCTGCATTCTTAGCTGCTTTGGCTAAAGGCGAGGCGACTTCACCATTAGTTTCTAAAGAACGTGCGGTTTACTTACTAGGCACTATGCTTGGTGGTTATAACGTTGCTCCTTTAGTTGCTCTTCTTGATGATGCTGCACTTGCTGAATTAGCGGCTGAAGCATTGAAGAAAACTCTTCTTGTATTTGATGCGTTCCATGACGTTGCAGACAAAGCGAAAGCGGGTAATGTGAATGCACAAGCGGTTATGCAATCTTGGGCTGATGCTGAATGGTTCACTAGCCGTAAAGATGTTCCAACTGAAATCAAACTTACTGTTTTCAAAGTAACTGGCGAAACTAACACTGACGACTTGTCACCTGCACAAGACGCATGGAGTCGTCCAGACATTCCATTGCATGCAAATGCAATGTTGAAAAACGTACGTGACGGTATTAACCCAGAAGTTCCTGGTGAGGTTGGTCCATTAAACCAAATCAAAGACTTAATCGCGAAAGGCAACCAAGTTGCTTACGTAGGTGATGTTGTTGGTACAGGTTCAAGCCGTAAATCAGCAACTAACTCTGTACTTTGGTTCTTCGGTGACGAAATTGCTCACATCCCGAACAAAAAAGACGGTGGTTACTGCTTAGGTTCTAAAATCGCTCCGATTTTCTTTAACACAATGGAAGATGCTGGCGCGTTGCCAATCGAAATTGATGTTGCAAACATGAACATGGGCGATGAAATCGTTCTTAACATTGATCATGCTGCTGCAAAAGTAACTGCAACTAAAGACGGCGCAGTAATTGCTGAAGCTGAACTTAAAACTCCAGTACTTCTAGATGAAGTGCGTGCGGGTGGTCGTATCAACTTAATCGTTGGTCGTGGTTTGACCACTAAAGCGCGTGAAGCTTTAGGTCTTGCTCCATCTACTTTATTCCGTACTCCAGTTCAACCTGCTGCTACTGGCAAAGGTTTCACTCAAGCACAGAAAATGGTTGGTCGCGCATGTGGTCTTCCTGAAGGTCAAGGCGTACTTCCAGGTACTTACTGTGAACCTAAAATGACGACTGTTGGTTCGCAAGATACGACTGGTCCAATGACACGTGACGAATTGAAAGACTTAGCTTGCCTAGGTTTCTCTGCTGACCTTGTTATGCAATCTTTCTGTCATACTGCTGCATATCCAAAACCAGTTGACGTTCAAATGCAACACTCGCTTCCTGATTTCATCATGAACCGTGGCGGTGTATCTTTACGTCCAGGTGACGGTATTATTCACTCTTGGTTAAACCGTATGCTTCTTCCAGATACAGTTGGTACTGGTGGTGACTCGCATACTCGTTTCCCAATTGGTATTTCATTCCCAGCGGGTTCTGGTCTTGTAGCCTTCGCTGCTGCGACTGGTGTTATGCCATTAGACATGCCTGAATCTGTACTTGTTAAGTTCAAAGGTAAAATGCAACCTGGTATCACACTACGTGACCTTGTACATGCAATTCCTTACGTTGCGATTCAGCAAGGTGACTTAACTGTAGAGAAGAAAGGTAAGAAAAACATTTTCTCTGGTCGTATCCTTGAGATCGACTTAACAGAAATGGAAACTGACCTTACTGTTGAGCAAGCATTCGAACTTTCTGATGCATCTGCTGAACGTTCTGCTGCTGGTTGTTCTATCACGCTTTCTGAAGAGAAAGTTGCTGAATACCTGAAATCTAACATCACAATGTTGAAGTGGATGATTTCTGAAGGTTATGGCGATGCGCGTACTATGGCTCGTCGTGTTGAGAACATGGAAAAATGGTTAGCGAACCCATCACTTCTTAAAGCTGATGCTGACGCTGAATACACTAAAGTGTATGAAATTGACCTTGCTACAATTACTGAACCAGTTCTTTGCTGCCCGAATGACCCAGATGATGCGAAATTGCTTTCTGACGTTCAAGGCGTGAAAATTGACGAAGTATTCGTTGGTTCATGTATGACAAACATTGGTCACTTCCGCGCAACTGGTAAGTTGTTAGAGAAAGTTCCTGGTGGCGTACTTTCAACTCGTTTGTGGATTGCTCCACCTACGCGTATGGACGAACGTCAATTGATGGAAGAAGGTTTCTACAATACTTATGGTAAAGCTGGCGCGCGTACTGAAATGCCAGGTTGTTCATTATGTATGGGTAACCAAGCACGTGTAGCGCCGAACACAACTTGTGTATCGACTTCTACTCGTAACTTCCCGAACCGTTTAGGTCAAGGTGCTAACGTTTACTTAGCGTCTGCTGAACTTGCATCTGTTGCTGCTGTACTTGGTAAATTACCAACTCCAGAAGAATACCAACAGTATGCAGCTCAAATTGATAGCATGTCTGCTGACATCTACCAATACTTAAGCTTCGACAAAATGGGCGACTATACTGACGCTGCTGCGAATGTTGATACTAAGAAAATTGCTGCTGCTCAGTTGACTTAATTTTTTGATAATTAAGTAATAAGCGGTATAAGATAGGGGCTGATTAATCAGCCCCTACTTTTTAGCTATATAAGCAAAATGCGCCTAAATTTCTAAAATCATTTAATTTTATGAATGATTTATCTGAATCAGATATCTTTTCTACAATACTTTCAAACGCAGGGTGTAAAGCTTTTAAAGTTTCAAAAATAACTGCGTTATCTAGTTTTAATGTATTTAAAGTACTATGATAAACTTCTCGTAAGTCATCATTGTTGTGTAAATTAAATATTAAAAGAATTCCTAGAATTACTGCATATTCGGAAGAAATTGGCCATAAATTTGAAAAAACTACGAATTGATTTTTTAACAAATTTGATGCGATGCCTTTATGGAAAAAGTTTAAATTAATTCCTTGATGTGCTCCTGAACATGCATTCAGAATAATAGTACGCTGGTATTCACTCGAATTATCAAGATTGTCAAAAACCGAGACAGGTATTATATTTCCTTGGTTGAATTCTAAGCTATCTATTTGTCTTGATGAGTGTTCATAGTTTCCATGTGCAGATATATATATGTGTGTAAAGGTAACGTCATTAAGAATTTCTTTTATTTCAGATTCCGAAGGATTTTCAATGATGAGGATATCTTCATTAAAATAAGCTTTAATAAAGTTTTTTTCATAATCTGGCATTAAAGAGTTCTCACTTAACAAAAATGCAAATTTCTTGTTGTGATGGAATTCCTTCATTTCTTTTAAAGAATAATTTATGATTGGTGCTAACTTGCCGAGATGGTTGAGAGAAGCTTGAAGTGGATGACTATGAGAAGGTACTATTGTTAAATAGTTGAGCTGATCGTAAATATCTGAATTAAGAGAGTAACAATCAATAGTTGAATCTAAAAGCTTAGAGAAATCAAATTCGTTATTAGGAAAACCATATGGTTTTCCTATATTTTCATAAAGTACATTTAAAGGACTATCTTTTAAAACTGTAGTTAAAGTTAAAGCTTGATTTTCTATACCTATGAGTTTTTGGTACTTAGGGTATTGATCTAGAGAAAAATAATTAAGTTGTTCGCTGTTTGTCAATAAAGAAAATTTTTGATAATTTGGAATTAAGATTCCATGCTGGCTCCTAAAGGAGGCTTGATTTTCATTTTGATTAATTAAATTTAATAATGTTACACATTTAAGATAATCTCCTTTTTCAAAAATTGTTGCGAAAATATTTTTAATAAACTCTGTATTTCCTGATTTAATAGTATTAATTATATCCTTCTCAGTTATAATCTTGATTATCTCTTGATAAGAATATTCGTAATATTGCTCATGGAAGAATAATTTGAGTAAAATTTGAATTTTTCCTTCATAAGTAAAATTTTCTGATTCTTCGTCGTATATAGTTTTGATGCTCTGAATATTTTTTGTGCGTATATCATTGTTTTCTTTAGTATTTGGTTTTTTGGATAAAATAAGATCTTGTGTAAGTAAAATTGGAAGTTCCCATTCTAATTTATTTTCGTACTCCTCTTCCGAAGGAAAATATCCAATAAGAATTTGATGAGCTTTATCTAAAAGAGGATCTTTGTACTCAATTAAATAATGAATTACAGATTGTAAAGTGTGTAATTGAAAAAGGTAGGTAATAGTTTGAGAAGGCTTAATAAAATGTTGGATTAATGGGAAAATTAAAGATCCTATTTTGCACATAGGATCGTGAGCTGTCCAATAATAGTAACAAGCTCGTAACCATATATGGAAAGATTAATAATTTTTTTTAATAAAATTATTAAAATCTTTATGTATTAAAAATGCGTAAAGATGTCCCTCTGATAAAATAGTTGGTTTATATTTGTTAAAATTCTCAGTAGCTAGTTCCTGTCCACTGAAGAAACTATAAATTGGGTCTCTTAATAAAAATAAGTTAGATGTTTTATCATTATAAATATCCAAGACATTTTTTATATGATTTTCATAAAATGAAAAGGTGTTAAAAATAATTTCACTTTCAATATTTTGATTCATTTTTGCTCACTAATTTTGAGATTATGGTGTTATGGGGTGGTTTTATTATAATGACTTATTTAATCTTAAGTTTATTAATTATAGTATATACATTTGAATGTCTTATAAATTTATTAAATGTCCAAACAATCTCGATTCCTCTGTATAGGTGGTTTCCTAAACGGAACTCAAGTGAAAGATCAAGGCGATAGCTTTATTTGTGTGGAAAATGGCAAACAAGTGACCTATCGAAAAATGGAAATTTTCCATCAAGACTCATGGGATCATGACTATTATGTTTGTGAAACCACGACAGACCAACAAGCACGAAACTGGGTCTATGACATCGAGTCTAATTAATCAAATATATTTTTATTCAGTGAGTAGAATTATAACGAAGTTTCTGTAATAGACAGACATTAAAAAGCCCCCTTATTTAGGGGGCTAATTGTATAGACATTACTTTATGAAGGTCTGATTTTGTTGCAGATATTAAATTACCAATAGCCCAACATCTTCCACCAAAGTCCGCCCAATACAATAAAAATAGCTATATTGATAATGCTCATGGCAAAACCAGCTTTCCACCATTCACCAAGCGTGGTGTAGCCAGAACCATAAATAATAGGAGATGTACCTGTCGCATAATGAGTCAGCGTCATTATAATGCTTGATGCTGCTGCCATAATCAGTGCAAAGAACATTGGAGGAGCACCTAGTGCGATACCTGCAATGTAGAATGCTGAAAACATAGCGGTAATATGTGCAGTGGTACTGGCAAAAATATAGTGGGCGTACATATAAGCAAAGAGTAAAAGCATGGAAGCAGGAACCCACGTTAAGCCAAGCTGCCCAATGCTAGTTTGTAAAACACCAGAAAACCAAGCGATTAAGCCGAGCTTATTTAAAAAGGTCGCCATCATGACCAATGCAGCAAACCAAGTTACCGTATCCCATGCACTCTTTTGAGTTAAGACATCATCCCAAGTTAAAACACCAGTGAGTAATAAAAGAGATAAACCAATAAATGCGGTTGTGGTTGGGTCTAATGTCCACATATCACCCAATAGCATGGCAGGAATACCGGCCCAGAGTAATAATAAAATTCCAAATACAGCCAACATAATTATTTCATGTAAGGTAATGGGGCCCATTTCTTTTAAACGGTCTTTGGCAAATTGTGCCGCATTTGGTGTTTTTTTAATTTCAGGTGGGTACATAAAGTAAAGTGCAATCGGCATAACTGCTAATGCCACAATACTAGGTAAAACCATGGCTAATGCCCATGTGGTCCAACTCAAATGGATTTGACTATTGGTCGCTTTCGCAATGAGTTCAACGACTAAAGGGTTCGGTGCAGTAGCCGTAATAAACATGGCAGAAGTAATAGGATTTGAATGGTAATTGACCAAAGCCAGATATTTACCAATTTTACCTTCAGTGCCTTTTTCTGGATCGGAATCAAAACTCGTTGCAATAGAGCGAACGATAGGGTGGATAATTCCACCTCCACGTGCGGTATTACTTGGGGTAACTGGTGCAAGAATCAGTTCAGATAATGCAAGGCTATAGCCAATACCAATGGTTCTTTTCCCCCAAACTGCAATAAAGTAATAACCCAGTCGTGCACCTAGCCCTGTTTTTTGTAACCCCTTTGAGATCATGATGGATATACCAATCAACCAGATCAGGGGATTGGCAAAACCACTTAATGCATCTTTGATAGCATCGCTAGGGTTATCTGCTGTTACTCGGGTAATCGCAACCAGTGCAATAGCAATAATCGAAATTGCACCAATAGGCATTGCTTTACCAATAATGGCTGAAATAACACCAATAAACATGGCAAATAAAAGCCAAGCATTTGCAGAGACATCTTGTGGGACTGGAATGAAAAACCAAATAATAAGGGTAAGTGATACTGAAATTATGGTTGGTATGAGTTTGAACCCCATTGAAGCGTACTCCAAAAATATAGTTATTATGTGATTTATAATGAACAGTGATTTTGTCGAAGTCTAGTGTGGTTAACATATTCTCAATAAAAGAAATATTTAGATTTTGTCTCGCTAATGATTGACTTCAATACGCATATAATGATGCTCAATTCATTTATTCTTAATAACAGTTTATATATTTATGATGAATTTATTATTTCAAACAGACAATAAAAAGCCCCATTTTTCAGGGGCTAGTCGTATAGCTCGCGCTATACTCATATAAGGCTCATCTCATACTCAGTATATTAAAACACAGATCCGCCTAAATTGCAGTAAAAGAGTTTTGGATTATTCAATTAACATTAAATCTGAAGTTGTTGCAGATTTGAGTGGCCGTAAAGCAAAAGTCGAGCGAGTATGTCGAATTCCTTTAATTGAATACAGTTTTTTTCTTAAAAAACGCTCATAGTGTTCAGCATTTTTTACAGCAACTTTGACCAAATAATCATAATCTCCAGTCACTAAATGAGCTTCAATCACTTCAGGAATGTCTGCTAAAGTTTGGCTAAATTGCTCCAAAATTTCGTCGTCATGTCGTTCTAGTGTGATTTCGATAAAGAATAATTCATTGATGCCAATTGCCTTAGGATTAATATTGGCAGTATAGCCATCAATGATTTTTAGAGTCTCCAAACGTTTTAAACGTGTCCAACAAGGGGAGGAGGAAAGTCCGACTTCATCTGCGAGTTGTGCGACGGTCAATCTGCCATTTTGTCTTAAAGCAGATAAAATCTTCCGATCAATTTTATCTAGTGTATATTCTGTGCTGTTCAAAATTCATTCCATAGAAGAATCTTCTTTAAAATATAAATATACTTCATTCTTATGCTGAAATTTTTTTAAATTACTTTAAATACAGCAGATAATTGTGCAAGTTAATGATTACACTAGATATATAAATTATCACTGAATGGGTTAAAAGTGATAATTGAACCAATAGCATTTTTAGGTAAGGGTGACTTAAAGATGCTATTGGTTCATCTTATAACGCACTTTATTTGCATAATCAGTGAAATTGATCGCAGCCTGTATAATCATTGACAAAAAATCTTAAAAAAAATATGGATTAATTTTTTGAATGTTTATGATGTTGTTATAACCTATATTTTAATTATATCTTATTGATTTGAATGAGATAATAACTTTTTAATTGATTGATTTAAAAGATGAATAATCGTCTTTTAACTATACCTTTAAGGCTTAATTACCTAATTTAGGGGATGTCAGACAGAATCATCTGGGATTAGAATGGTGAGGTCTATTCAACTCGGACGGAGTTATGAATATTTCTGAAACAATAACAGATTATAAGAAGTTATTACCTGAACATCAGAACCAATATCTAGAACAACTTTTAGCATTTGACCGTATTATTTTTCCTGATACCTGTAAGCAAGAATTGCATGATTTTATGCATGATTCTGATGCGATATCGGTGCAAGTAGTCGAGTATTTTGATGGCGTTCGTTTAATTGGGTATAACAGTATTCTTATATTAAAACTGAATATTCGTGAAAAGAATCTTTTTGTGGCGAATTCTCGTGGATCATTTTTACCCAACTATCAACGAGCCAACAAAACCATTAATTCAATCATTAAAGTGGCAATACAACATAGTATCAAACATCCACTTCTTCCTTTGTGGATTGTGGTGACCTTAATGCAACCGAAAGCTTATGCTTTACTTGCATCTTGTGCACAGAATTTTTATCCACGCACTGATATGGATACACCTCAAGACTACCTTGAAATACTTAAATTAATTGCATTGAGAAAATCTGATGTGCAAAAACGTGGGGAAGATATTTATGTACATCCTAGAGTAATCCCTGAAACTGCCTTAGATGAATCGATTCATATTCATGAGCATGCAAATCAACATATCGATTTCTTTATGCAACACACACCAGATTTCTTTGATGGAATGGGCATGATGTGTGTAAGTAAACTCAATACCAAAATGTTGACAGAAGCTGCAATATTGAGTGCGATTGAACGTGCGGCAAGCTAAGCGAATCAGTGTTAGAGGTTGCTCACTTTCTTAACGATTGATGATTTTAACATCCGCATATTCATTCAATAGTTCTGTATCAATACGATCTAATGCATCTAAGAAAGCAACATTAAATGATCCCACAGTCTGTGCTGTTTGGTAAGCCAATTGTCCTGCCACGGCAAAATGCACATGTGCTGTTAGCGTTGCAGTAGTTGCATCGGTTACAGCACAATAAGCTGCAATTAAAGCACCAAGCGCACAACCTGTTGCAGTCACACGCGGTTGTAGAAAGCAACCACCATTCACTTGAATGACACGGTTCAATTCTTTAGAAAGAATAAAATCGGATTCTCCCGAAATCGCAATACACTCTGCATGGTTTAACAAAGCCCAAGCTTGTACATAGACTTCAGCACTATCCAGTGTACTATCTACCCCTTTACCTGCAACCTGATTACCTGCCAGTCCACTCATTTCAGAAGCATTCCCTCGAATCACTGTAGGTTGATATTGCAACAATTCATTGGTCATTTCTGAGCGCCAAGATAAAATGTTGCCATAACCAACAGGGTCAAGTACCCAAGGAATAGAAGTTTGATGTGCGGTATTGGCAGAAATTTGCATTGCCTGCATTTGTTCTGTTGTTGGCGTGCCCAGATTAATACTGAGTGCGCTACTAATACGAGTAAAACTTTCTGCTTCAAAGGGGTTGTCAATCATGGCCGGTGAAGCACCACATGCGAGTAGAACATTGGCTACATAATTGGCTGCGACACTATTGGTAATACATTGTACTAGAGGCTGGGTCGCACGAAGCTGAGTATGTGCTTCAATAATTTTCTGTAGTAATGCTGCGGTTTGATCCACTAAATTATCCTGAAGGTCAATTATGGGTTGGTTTGAAAGTGTAGACATGATGTTCACCATTCACCGTGTGAAATAGTGGTCCTGATGCTTACAACGTCGACAAAATAATGACACATATTCTTCGGCATCATAGTCAACGGCTAAGTCGTTGGAACCACAATACATACAGCGTTTGACTGAATAAAAGTTTAAACGCGGTTCAATTTTCTTCCACGAACGCCACACAGGTTGAAAGAAAATACGTTCATCATAACCGAGAAACTTAAAAAATAGGATTTCACTCATTTTACTGAGGGGCATAGTCGGTAAACGAGGAAGTGTAGATGTTTCCCATTTTTCTGCGAGTGACCGTTCTCGATACTGCTGAACAGTTTTTTTGAGTAAGTTGGTATTAATGAAGTTCTCATTGCGAGGCTTAAGCGCTTTTTGTTCATGCAGATATTCTAATCCAGTTTGCATCAGGTAATAAATCTGACCCACTGCGAGAGTATCCATTAAACGATAACAAAAGGTTTGAAAGCTCTGATTTCCCGCAATTTGAACCCCCCAAGATTTGCAGTAAAATTGCATAAACTGAACGATTTCTTGATACAAGATTAAATACAGCGTGTTTTTAACTTCGTCAGCGTCTTTAAATGGGATACCGAGTTTTAAATTTTCGTAAAACCAATGTCTGAGTTGTTGGGTGATACTGAACAAACTTGGTTCTGTATAACCTTCTAGACGAACATTGACATAATATTCATGCGCTTCTTCTGCGAAATCTTTGGCAATTAAAATCTGATCTTTTAACAGTTGCTTAAGCAAGGTACTTTGAAAATAATAATTGGGGGTAATGGGTTGATATTTAATTTTTTCCCAATGAATAAATTCGTCATGTGCTGAATATTCCTGAATCTGATTGTCCAGAATACTGAGTAAAAACAGTTTGTGCAGAAAACTGAGTTGGCTAAGTTCTAGCTCTACAATCTCTTTCTTTTTGAGTTTTCGTTGCTCTTGCAGTCGTGTTTCTTGCAGTAGTTTTTTACGTTTTGAAGCACAACCGCCACAGTGGCAAGTAAATTTATCGGATTGGAACACCCGATGTGCACAGTGACTACATTCATGAAATTGCACATCTTGATCATACTGTTCTGCTTCTACCCAATACATTGCTGCCTGACAAAGCGGACAAGTTGTGCTTTCATCCAGTTGTTTTTGCAGAATTTGGAGCAGCATGGTTGGTCATCGAATAATTGAATCAGTGCTTAAGATTATACACCGTTTAGTCGTTGTACTGAGCTGAACTGTTAAGCATTTGTGCAACGCTTTGCTGATGTTTTGCAAATAAAAAGAGCGACTCATTTAAGCAGCTCTTTATTCGTAAGTGACTAAAAAGAATTTAATAGGCTGCCGGGCAAGGCAGGGTTTCGTCATCTTCTCCGAGTTGTTTGGCACAAATTAAGGCTTTGACTTTTTTGGAAGGAATTTTTTTGCTTCCTAAAGCATCATATTGATTTAAAACGCTGCTAACTTCTTGCGCTTGCATTGGAATACCTTCGCAACACATAAATGTGGCAATCACTTTATGATCGATTCCTGCTGCGTGTAAGGTTTGCATGACTTTAATATTTTCCGTACGGATTAAGAGTTCTTTGATATACATTTTGCACCTCGTTTTTATTTTGCTGATTTTTATAGTGCGCTTTGCACATCTATTAACAAGCAAAAAACGTGCACAAATTGTAGTCAGTTTGAAAGATAAGTCATAAAAATGTCACCCGCACCAGTGATACGAAACGGTGTGTAACTGAAATAGGGACGTATGCGCTAAATACACTGTAATTTATGGGCTATGAGTGTCTGATTCACTTTCTGTTTTTGTTCATCTGCCAGATAATTTTGATAAGCCGTGATTACACCTGAATGCTTCGCAGTATAGATCACGGCATAAATCCGTGCACCTTGCAGAATAATTTCATATTGTCCTGTATTACGTTGGGAATGACGTTCGTTGAAAAAAAGATGTTGTTCAAAGGGGCGACCTTCTGCCATTTCAATATTTTCAGTTTTTATATAATGCAAAGAAATGGGTTTTAAATAAGGAAAATACATCAGTTTTATTGTTTGCTCATTTTGAATTGGGGCAACCAAAACAAAATTATGTTGTTGATCCGCCCCCAGACATTCCATGTATTCAATAGTTGGCGCGGCAATTGCAGCTGATGCGAAACTTAGCAGGATGCTGCTGTAAAACAGGTATTGTATTTTCATTTTTAGCAGACATACTCATAGAAGAGGAATAAAGCGTATAAATAAAATACATCTCCTTAAAATTATGCACAATCATGATTGAAATGCAGAAAATAAACACCCATATTGAATGATAAATAAGGGCAAAGATACTTGTGCTGTGTTGAAGGATTTTACGCAATGCAAATGTCAATGCTAAAAAGACAAATAGGAAATGATATGAACATTGCGGCAAATCCAGTGGTTGAAGCAGACCAAACTGTCTATTTAAAAGACTATGAAAAACCTGTATTTCTGGTTGATTCGATCAATTTGGATATTCAGGTTTATGCAGAATATACCCAAGTGGATGCCAATTTGGTAATGAAACGCCAGACAGAAGGCGATTTGGTCTTATTGGGACGTGATTTAGAGCTGAAATCTATTTGTTTAAATGGTCAGGTTTTAAATGCGAGCGATTACACTTTAGATAGTGAGCAGCTCATCGTTCACAATGCACCAAATGAAGTCATTTTAGAAACATCAGTGGTCATTCATCCAGAATCAAACACGCAACTTGAAGGCTTATACCAAGCAGCATCAGATTTGTATGTAACGCAAAACGAACCTGAAGGTTTCCGTAAAATTACATTCTATCCAGACCGTCCTGATGTCCTAGCTGTATTTACGACACGTGTAGAAGCCGATAAAAAATACCTAGTACTTTTGGCCAATGGTAATTTGCTTGAAACAGGTTCAGTTGGTGAAGACCGCCATTTTGCGATTTGGCAAGATCCAACCAAAAAACCAAGCTATCTTTTTGCTTGTGTGATTGGTGATTTAGCTGTCTTAAAAGATCGATACACGACCTCTGAAGGACGTGATGTGGCTTTGGAAATTTATGCTGAAGAAAAAGATATTCCAAAATGCCATATTGCGATGGAAGCCTTAAAACATTCCATGCGTTGGGATGAAGAACACTATGGTCGTCCATATGATCTAGACAATTACATGATTGTTGCCACCAGCGCTTTCAATATGGGTGCAATGGAAAATAAAGGTTTAAATATCTTTAATACCTCATGTGTGCTGGCTGATGAAGAATACACGACAGACGCTGCAATTATGCGTGTGCAATCGGTCATTGCACATGAATACTTCCATAACTGGACCGGTAACCGTATTACTTGCCGTGACTGGTTCCAACTGTGTTTGAAAGAAGGCTTAACGGTTTTCCGTGATCAATCTTTTTCGGAAGACTTACAATCGGCAGCCGTACAACGGATTGATGATGTGGCGGTATTAAAAGCACATCAATTCCCTGAAGATTCAGGTCCGCTATCACATCCGCCACGTCCTGACCATTTTGTAGAAATCAATAACTTTTATACAGCTACTGTATATGAGAAAGGTGCGGAAATTAACCGCATGATGGCAACCTTATTAGGAAAAGAAAAATTCCGTAAAGGTACAGATGAATATTTCCGCCGTCATGATGGTCAAGCGGTAACCGTTGAAGATTGGGTTGCTGCTTTAACTGCGGGTTCAGGTGTTGATTTGTCAAAGTTCCTGACTTGGTACAATCAACCAGGCACTCCAAAACTTGAAGCGACAGGTGAGTATGATGCTGTGGCACAAACGTATCGTTTGAGTTTTAAGCAAAGTTTTAAAGCCCATGCGAAATACCCGAACTTAAAAGCAGTGCCTATTCCTGTTGCACTGGCATTATTTAATGCGGAAACGGGTGAACAATACACGCTGAAATCTGAAGCATTATTTGAAAATGGTGTAAAAGATGGTGTGTATTTGTTCGATCAAGAACAAGCTAGCATTGTCTTTACGAGTGTAACAGCGAAACCTGTCGTATCTTTATTACGTAATTTCTCTGCACCAGTCAATCTTGAATTTAACTATTCAGATGAAGAGTTGGCGTTCTTGCTTCAATATGAAACCAACGGCTTTAACCAATGGCAGGCAACACAAACCTTGTTAGAGCGTGTTTTATTGAATGATCATGATGCAGCAATTTATGTACAAGCCATTAAAAATACGTTGCCAGCGCTTGTCGAAAAAGATCCTTTACTGGCTTCCCGTTTGTTTGATGTTCCGAGCGAAGGTTACTTGGGCAGTCGTATTGATCAAAACTATAATCCTGCCGTAATTCAAGAAAAGCGTAATGCATTGTTAAATACCTTGGCACGTGAATTAGGTCAATTCTGTAAAGAAATATACTTGGCTTTAGACCCTGATTTGCAGAAAGATTTTTCACAGGCAATGGGTGTGCGGGCATTGAAAAATATCATGTTGATGATGTTGGCACGTCAAGGCGATATGGAAGCATTTGATTTGGCATATAGTCAATATACCAATACACGTAATATGTCAGAGCGTTTAGGAGCTTTGCGTGTTTTAGTATGGAATGATGCACCACAAGCGTCAACTGCTCTCCAAGACTTTTATACGCGCTTCAAAGATGAAGCACTTTCGCTTGACCAATGGTTTACGGTGCAAGCGTCACATCCGAATGCAACAGCAGAAAGTATTCGTGCTTTGATTAATCACCCAGATTATGATTTGGGAGTACCCAACCGAATTCGAGCTGTAAGCGGCGGTTTAAACAGTAATCCTGCGAATACATGGAGCTTTGGTGTTGCACATTTTGTAGATTTGGCCAAGTATTTAGATGAAAAGAATCCAATTTTAGGTTCACGTTTATTACAGGTTTTATCTCGTTGGTATACTTTAGCTGAACCACAACGTTCTGATGTATTGGCATCTTTAGAAGCTTTAAAGCCGCAAGTCAAATCTAAAAATGTGGTGGAAACTTTAAATAGTATGCTGAGTATCTGATAAAAAGTTTCTAAACTTTAAGCATGTTCAGGCTATTTTTCAGCAATGGGAAATAGCCTTTTTATTGGCTTCATTAAAGGCTAAACAACTAAAATTGAAACTAAAAATTGTGTAGGGGAAGGTGTATAGCTTTATGCCAGAGGATATTTACAGATCAAGTGCCTGAAGATGTAATGGCGAGTGCGATTCAAATTAAAAACTAATAAAGTTGCTTTTAATAATGTAAGTTCTGCATTTTCCCGAACAGACATATAAAAAATCCCTCGACGTAGAGGGATTTTTTATATTATGTGCTTTAAACTTTTACAATCAGAACTGGAATAGGAGATTGTGTAAGTACCGCTTGTGCAACACTACCAAGCATCATCTTTTTGAAGCCAGTACGACCATGTGAGCCCATAATGATTAAGTCTGCACTGACTTCATCCGCAATTTGGATAATGCCATCTGAAACAGAAACACCACGAATGACTTTGGTGTCGACCTCAATTTCATCTCGAACGAAGGATTGTTTAATATCTGCCAAACGCTTTTGGGCATTTTCTTCAGCCTGCATAAAATAATCTGTAATTGCTGGGGCAACTTTATAAAAGTCGACGCCGACAAAAGGGTCGACAGCCACCACACACATTACAGTAACACGGCAGTTTAATAGTTTAGCTAGAGAAAGTGCTTGCTCAACAGCAGTGTAGGAGATTGGAGATTCATCGACAGGTACTAAAATATGTTGATAAGTCATGAGTGCACACCTTCGATCATTATTATAAAAACTTGGCTTTATGTATTAGAGAACTTTTAAAGCATCTACGAAAGATACTTCAATGAGCACCCACCTAAAAGTAGGTGCTTGATTTTTTAACTTATTCTTTCACAATTAAAACAGGTAAATGTGTACCGCGGAGCACATCTTGCGCGAAGCTACCGAGTAAAAACTTTTGGAATCCCTTACGACCATGCGAACCCATGACAATTAAGTCAGATTTCTTTTCTTCAGCAGTTTGAACCACACCTTCCGCAGAAACTTGCCCTTTAATGATTTGAGTTGTTGGTTCGACACCTTCAGCTTGAGCAAAGACAACCGCTTCTTTTAGTGCTTTTTCAGCATTGGCATAAGCTTGTACAAAGTATTCTTTCATAATTGCAGAAGAATAATAAAAGTCGACTTCAGTAAAAGGATCTTCTGCAACAAGGCTAATTAAAGTTAATTCGCTGCCAAATGCTTTCGCAATAATCGCGGCCTGTTTAACTGCGGAGAATGAAATTGCAGAGCCGTCTACTGGAACTAAAATATGTTGGTAAGACATCGGATTTACTCCTGTTGTTTATCATTATTGCTACTTATTTATAGATAGCACATAGTCCGATTGTGATCAATTTATAAAGTGAAAAAACAGCGTAAATTCATTCAATTAATTAGAAATTTTTAATGTTTTTAGATTTCATCTAAACGTTAAAAGTTGAGTGTTTTCATCAGATTTGGATTAAAAGGTTGCGATTAAAAATAGGAAGTTTTTACCTGATTTTTTATGCAGATGGCGTGGCTTTTTCAGTTAAAATAAGTCTGTTAGAAAAAGTTATTTAAATACATATCATTATGAAAAGACTTAAAAAAAACTTGGAATTGTTCATGCATAAAAAGACGATTTTTATCATTTTAAGTTGTGTATTGACGTTGTTAACCGCATGCCAAAATACTCAAAAAAGTAGCAAAGTTATTGCGCGAAGTTTTAACACGGCCACAGAAATACAGAAAAAAATGTTAGATAAGCATGCACCTAAAAACGTATTGATTCAGTCAAATATTGAATATTCCAGAAATCCCAAATTAGGACTTGATCTATATCAACCTGAAAATATCGAAGAACTGGGCTTAAGACCGACAATTATCTGGATTCATGGTGGGGGGTGGATTTCTGGTTCCAAAGAAAATGCTCGTGGATATTTTAAATTACTTGCTGCACAAGGTTTTAATGTCGTATCGGTAGAGTATCAATTTGCTCCTCAAGTGATTTATCCTAATCAGTTATTACAAATTAATCAGGCACTTAAGTTTATTAGTAAACATGCTGAAGACTACCATATTGATGCGAATCAACTCTATATGGCAGGTGATTCAGCAGGTGCTAATTTAACAAGCCACTACGCAGCATTACTTACAAATCCTCAATTTGCACGAGAATCAAATTTTGTACCTGCGATCCAACCGCAACAGTTGAAAGGATTAATTCTGCATTGCGGTATTTACGATATAGCATCTTTTGTGGCTAAAGCACCTGATGAGCATAGGGTTGTGGAATGGGGCATTTATAGCCTTGTTAAGGCATATACAGGGGAGCGTAAAGATGATGCCGCTTTCTTAAATGAAATATCTTCAATGCAACATTTAACTCCAAACTATCCTCCTGTGTTCATTAGTGGTGGTAATAAAGACTTTTTAACAGCGACTCAATCGGTTCCTTTCGTTGCAGCATTAAAGCAGCAGAAAATCCCTGTAACTGCTGTGTTTTATCCTGAGAGTAAAGAGTTATTAATTCACGAGTATCAGTTTCTTATGGGGTTAAAAGCCAGTCAGCAAACGTTTGATCAAACTATTTCTTTTGTACAAAAAGTCAGTGATTTGGATTCTGAATTATAGAAAAATCATATAATGAGCAATTATGAACTGTTAAACTGCATCGATAAAATATGGGGGAAGTAAATAAAGCATGAATGTCCTACTGTTAGCTTATGCCATGTTGGCTTTGGCAATTGTTTCCGAAGTGACTGGCTCTGCATTTTTAGTAAAATCTGAGGGTTTTACAAAATTAGGACCAAGCCTGTTGGTGGTTGTGTTTTATGTCATTTCTTTTTATTTATTATCGCAAGTGATTAAAACTATTCCCCTAGGAATTGCTTATGCAATTTGGGGCGGTGTGGGTATTGTATTAACGGCTTTGGTCGGATTTTTTGTATTTAAACAAATTTTAGATTTACCTGCTTTGATTGGAATTGCCATGATTGTTGGAGGGGTAATTGTAATGAATGTTTTTTCAAACTCGATTGGACATTGATATAAAGCGGTGAAAAAAAGCATGCAAATTCTGCATGCTTTTTTTGTTCTGTGGTAATTATTTTTTGATGTTCAATTTCATAATGAATGCAACGACAAAGCCGAACAGTAGTCCCCAGAATGCAGAACCAATGCCAAAAAACTGAACGCCAGATGCACTAAATAAAAAAGTCATGAGCGCAGCTTCACGGTCAGACACTTCATGAAAGGCCAGTGCAATGTTATGGCTGATGGTACCAAATAGTGCAATTCCAGCTAACGTAACAATAAAAATATGTGGGAACGACATTAAAAGGCTAGTGAGGGTTGCAGCAAATAACCCCATTAACACATAGAAGAAGCCACAACTAATACCCGCAATATAGCGCTTACTTGGGTCTGGATGTACTTGATCGTCTAAGCTGACTGCTGCACTAATCGCTGCAATATTGACACTATAACAACCAAAAGGTGCCAGTACCGTTTGAATGAGTCCAGTCCCCCCAATCAATTGATTGACATGAGGTTGATAGCCATAACTTTTAATCATGGCAATGCCAGGTAAATATTGTGAAGCCATGTTAATCACAAACAGGGGAAGTGCAAGACCTAAAATCGCAGACCAAGTAAAGTCAGGTGTTATCCAGATGGGTTTAGCCATACTCCATGTAACAGTAGGGGCATGAAAGTCTAAAAATACTGGGCACAAGGCAATCGCAGTAATAACGGTTAATACAATGCTGTAGCGAGGAGTCAGTTTTTTCGCAACAATATAAACTGCTAATAAGGATAAAATAAATCCCCAATCAGTT
Source organism: Acinetobacter sp. ANC 4910 (assembly GCF_004331035.1). GTDB lineage: Bacteria > Pseudomonadota > Gammaproteobacteria > Pseudomonadales > Moraxellaceae > Acinetobacter. The sequence continues at coordinate 84,993 of NZ_SJNT01000007.1, read as the reverse complement.
TTAAGGCTAGCAAAGAGTTCAATGCCGAATTTTAATAAAACACCAGCTAACATCGCGCTGGTCAGACTTTGTGGAATAAGCGTTAGAATTTTTTCAAAAATGCCTAAATAACCTAAAACCGCCGTAATTAAGCCACAAATCAGAAAAGCACCAATTGCTTCATTTAAGCTATAATCACTGCCTGTGGCAATAATTAGCGCTAAACCTGCGGTAGACCATGCAGTAGATACTGGATATTTGAGCTTCCAAGACAGAAACATACCCACCAGACCAATTCCAAGCCCTAAAGCCCAAAACCACGAGGTGATTTGTTCGGTGCTTGCACCTAAAATTTGAGCAGCTTGAATGACCAGCACTGCTGAAACACTGATGCCAATCAAAAACGTAATGAAACCAGCAAAGACTGCGGGAATAGAAAAATCTTGAATGAGTTTTTGCATGTATCCGTACTTATTCTATTTTGACCAAAGGTTTAAATCTAGGTCTTGCATCATACGCTTAAGCTATATTTTGGAAAAGTGAATATCTGAAAATTAAACGATATTTCACGTTTCAATGGTGTTTATTGAAATTTATTCAACTATAGTGTTGAAAATGCCAATTTAATTCCAAAACCTAAAAAAGCAAATCCAACGATTGCCACGGCAACTGAAGTCAGGCGATAACGCTGATTGAAAAATGCCGCAAAACGTACGCCAGAGAAAATCAGAATACTTAAATAAAGCATACTAATGATCTGTAAAATAACTGACATCAGGGTGAAGCTAATTGCTGGGTATGAATAGTTCGGATCGACAAATTGCACAAAGAAAGACAGATAAAACAAAATCGCTTTAGGATTGAGGATGCTAATTGTTAGTGCAGTACGATAGGGTTGAGCATCTTTATAAGTGATGCTTTTGTTTGAGCTTTCCAATGCTTGAGCAGTCGTCCCTTTCCAAGTACGGACGCTTGCAATGATGAGTCGGCTACCCAAGTAAGCTAGATAAGCTGCACCGACTACTTTTAGAACGGTAAATAGCCATGGAAAACTATGTAATAAAGAAGCAGCACCGAAGATGGTACAAAGAATTAAAATGAGATCGCCAGTAAAAACGCCTAAAGCCGCAAGATAACCTATACGTGTTCCGAAGCGTGAGGCAATAGACATGACATATAATGAATTTGGACCGGGAAGAATAACAATTAAAATTGTTCCAATAATATAGGTACTGAGATCTGTAATGCCAAACACAATATACTCATTATAAAAAGCCCATTTTGCTATTGTAACAAAATGGGCTTAAAGTTTGCACACTTATAGTGCATGATTTTAAGCCTGAATTTCAGCATCCAAACCGAAAGATTGACGTAATAAGGTACTCAGTTGTTCACGTGCTTTAATAAAGCCATCAATACCACCTTGTAGCAATTGGAACGCCATTAGATCATGTTCTAAATGGTCTTTAAACGTCGCTTTATCAAGAATGATTGCTTGTTCTGAACTGCTTGTAATTTGCTTTGGATCGAGCTGAAGTTGTACTTCACGTGTATCGAGTTCTAATTCAGCCAATAAATTAGGCGATACAGTTAACAAGTCACAGCCTGCCAAACCGAGTACTTGATCGATGCTACGGAAACTTGCACCCATAATTTCAGTTTGAATGTGGTGCTGTTTGTAATATTGATAAATTTGCTTCACAGAAAGTACGCCAGGATCCTTTTCAATAGGATAGTTTTGTACATTTTCAGCTTTTTTGTACCAATCCAAAATACGCCCAACAAATGGCGAAATTAAGGTTACTTTAGCATCTGCACAGGCTTGGGCTTGATGTAAACCAAACAGCAGTGTGAGGTTACAGTGAATACCTTCTGCTTCTAGTACACGAGCAGCTTGAATACCTTCCCAAGTAGATGCAATTTTGATCAGAATTCTGTTTTGATCAATGCCATAAGCTTTATAAAGTGCTAAAAGCTCTTTGGCTTTGGCAATGGTGGCTTCTGTATCATAAGACAAAGATGCATCAACTTCAGTTGAGACACGACCTTCAATGAGTTTAAGAATTTCTACCCCAAATTTTACGGTCAGAATATCAATGGTACGTTCAATCAATTCGTCAGACGTATAGCCTTCTTGTTTTGCTTGATCGTACGCAGCTTCAATTAAAACTTTGTTTTCTGATTGATTGGCTGCAGCCGTGATTAAAGAAGGGTTAGTCGTTGCATCGAGTGGACGAAATTTTTCAATTGCCGCTAAGTCACTACTATCAGCAACGATGGTTGTCATCTTTTTTAATTGGTTTAACGCATTCTGTGTCATTGAGATCTATTTCTTAAAAGTTGTACCCGTCATTTAGTTATACCACAAACTTTGTCTGACCCAAGCAAAATCAGGGTTCTAGGTTAGCTAATTCGTATTTTTTTTGCTGTTTCGAATATGATCAATCAAAAAATGCGCTGCCGCACCCAGTTGACTTTCTCGACTCCAAACTAAATCGACGGAATATTCAAATTTGGGTGAGAAATCTTGGAAATTCAGGATTTTTAATTGTTGTTGCAATGATGAATTTTCATTCAGCATTTCATAAGGAAGTACGCCCCAACCTAAGTTTTGTAAAATCATGGCACATGAGGAGTGATGGTTATCTGTACGCCAATAATTTTTAGAAAAAAGCAATTCAGGCTTTAAACTTCGGTCACGACTCGCCACAACAATTTGTCGACTTTGCAGTAATTGTTCGTAGCTTATTTTTTCATGTTGAGCGAGAGGATGTTGTTTCGATGCGACTGCAATAAGCGTTTCCCGCTTTAATTCTACAAATTGTTCGCCACTTTGTAATTGTTCGCGCTCAAACATCAATGCTAATTGTGCAGATTGATCGAGCAACATTTGCAATGCATCTTCTTGCGGTGCTGAAAAAATGTTGATTTGAAGTTCAGGAAAGCGTTGTTCCAACAGCAGAATGTAGTCCGTCCAATGCGTATGGAGTAATTCGGAAACCACCACAATGTTTAAACTCGATTCTAGACCTCCAGCTAAGGCAAAGGCATGTTGTTTCCATTGATTCATTTCAATGAGAAGTTGTTGAGTTTTCTCATATAAAGTGATGGCTTGAGCAGTTGCAATCGGCTCACGCCCTTGACGAGTGAAAAGTGTTAGATCCAGATCAATTTCAAGATTTGCAATAGACATACTAATCGCGGAAGGGACTTTACCAAGTTTTCTTGCAGCCGCGGAAAAAGAACCAGTTTCTATCACTGTCTGGAAAATAATCAATTGATCTTGGTTAATATTCATTGGCGTATTTTTTGCTTAAGTTACTAAAAAAAGTTTCAAGATAGACCTTTCAATAAAACTGAAAGAATCTAACTCGATTAATCAATATCATAAACATAAAATAGCAAATATCGAAGACAAAGAGTATTTTTAAATGTTGATTTCCAAGAGAAGGATTGTTCATGCGTTGAGCTATGAGATCATCCTGTTGGTCATCATTGCCATCGCATTAAGTTTTATTTTTAATATGCCCATGGAAGTTACAGGAAGCCTAGGCATTGTTATGGCGGTCACTTCTGTATTTTGGAACATGATTTTTAATCATTTTTTTGAAAAGTTTGAGCAACGCCGTAAATTGCAGCGTACAGTCGCTGTTCGTATTATGCATGCGATTGGATTTGAAGGTGGTTTGATGTTAGCCACGATTCCAATGGTGGCGTATGCAATGGACATGACCATTTGGCAAGCCATATTATTGGATCTCAGTTTGACCATGTGTATTTTGGTTTATACCTTTATTTTCCAATGGTGTTATGACCATATTGAAATGCGTTTAGGATATTCTCCTGTTCAGCAGTCCTAAGAAGTAAAAAAGCCACAAATAAGTGGCTTTTTTATCTATGGACGCTAAATCGCTTAACAGCAAACTTATTACAAAATAAAAAATATTGCATTATCTCAATTGTCTGACGATGGGTAATGATTGATGCATCTTGAGTCGGATTTTCGATAGATTAAATAACTTTGTAATCATATCTCAAATGCGTTTTTCGTCTTTTAAATGATCTATCTTATAATCTCTAAAAGTTCGAGTGGTATCTCAGCTTTGATTTTTAAATAAAGAGATCATAATAACGATAAAAAGAGTATGCAGATGGATTGGACTCACTTATTACAGCATTATGGTTATTTTGCCGTCATCATTGGTTCTTTTTTCGAAGGTGAAACGATACTCATGCTCGGTGCTTATGCCGTACATCAGCATGTACTTAATTTTTGGCTATTGATTGTTTCTGCAATGATCGGTGGTTTTATTGGTGATCAACTGTATTACCAAATTGGTAAACGATATGGATATGACTTTATTGATCAACGCCCCAAATTAAAACAGAGATTTCAAAAAGCCAGTGTACTGATAGAAAACTATCCGACCTTAAGTATTTTATTGATGCGTTTTGCTTGGGGCTTAAGAACGATACTTCCCATGATTATTGGGATTAAGCAATATCCAGTTTTGCGTTATATGGTAATCAATCTATTGGCTTGTTTTATTTGGGCATTTGTTGTGGTGAGTGTCGGTTTACAAGTTTCACATTGGTTGCATCAATTTTGGCAGGGCTTCCTGCATGATGATGACTATTCGGCATGGATCATTTTGGCAGTCATTTTTTGTATATTACTTACAAGAGGTGTTTTTATGTTGATTTCATATGTTAAAAGTCGCAGGTAATTAATCGAATTTAAAACAAAAAAAGCACCTTAAATCAGGTGCTTTTTTTTAAGACATAACAATCAATTATTTTTCAACAATTGCCGTTACACCTTGACCACCCGCCGCACAAATCGAGATGAGTACGCGACCAGAGCCTTTTTGGTTAAGAAGTTTTGCAGCCGTTGCTAAAATGCGTCCACCCGTTGCAGCAAATGGGTGACCTGCTGCCAAAGAAGAACCTTTAACATTGAGTTTGCTACGGTCAATTGAACCTAAAGGTGCAGCTAAGCCTAAGCGATCTTTACAGAATTGTGGATCTTCCCAAGCTTTTAAAGTTGAAAGTACTTGTGAAGCAAAGGCTTCATGAATTTCGTAATAATCAAAGTCTTGCAGGGTAATACCAGCACGTTCAAGCATACGAGGAACTGCATAAGCAGGAGCCATTAATAAGCCTTCTTTTGGTCCATTCTTGCCAATGAAGTCTACCGCAGCAGTTTCAGTAAAAGTTAAATAAGCCAGTACTTCATGACCATTGGCTTTTGCCCATTCTTCAGATGCAAGTAATACGCATGATGCACCATCAGTTAAAGGGGTAGAGTTGGCTGCGGTCATGGTACGCGCATCACCCTTACCAAATACTGGTTTAAGTTTTGCCAGTTTTTCAACTGAAGAGTCTGCACGTAAATTGTTATCACGATTTAAACCTAAGAATGGCGTGATCAGGTCATCAAAGAAACCTTCTTCATAAGCTTTTGCCATTTTTTGATGTGAAGATGCAGCAAGTTCATCCTGTGCTTCACGTGCAATACCCCATTCTAATGCAGTAATGGCTTGATGATCACCCATAGAAAGCCCTGTACGCGGCTCACCATTTTTAGGGGCATCCATTAAATCTTTTAGGTTAATTTTGGTTAATGCTTTTAAGCGGTCTTTAGCTGTTTTTGCAATATTGAGTTCAAGCAGAGCTTTACGTAAACCATCACCAAAAGCAATTGGCGCATCTGAAGTTGTATCTACGCCACCCGCAATACCGACTTCAATTTGTCCTAAGGCAATTTTATTCGCTACTTGGAAGGTTGCTTGTAAGCCAGTTCCACATGCTTGTTGTAGATCATAAGCAGGAGTTTCAGGTGCTAAAGCACTATCTAAAACACATTCACGAGTCATATTGAAGTCACGGCTATGTTTTAATACTGCGCCCGCAACTACTTCACCCAGACGTTGACCTTGAAGATTATAACGTTCAACAAGACCATTTAATGCTGCGGTAAACATATCCATGTTTGATGCTGTGAAATAAGCACCATTCGAACGAGCGAATGGAATACGGTTACCACCAATAATTGCAACGCGGCGAGGAGTATTTTGACTCATAATTTTTTCCTGTTGGACAGAAGTTTGAGTTGTAGATTCAGTTTTAGCTGTACTAAGTGCTGCTTTTTTGCGAGGCGAAGAAGTTGCACGTGTACGTGTTGTTTTAGTCGTTGGGGTTGCAGACGTAGAAGCTGTGTCAGTTGTTTTGCGTGTACGAGTACGTGCTTTTGATGTATTTGACACAGTTTCTGCCACAGAATGATCGACTGCTGGATTATCTTGAGTTGTTTTGCTCATAAGGCTTTTCCAAGCATGTTACAGTATTCTTGAGGTGTACATTAACACAATACAGCATAGCTCGAATTGACTACAATGACATTGCAGAATACATTCAGGTCAAGTCATCACTAGATTAACTCAAGTATGATTCAACGGAAACTGATGGGTCTATTGAAATCTATGTCTTTGACATGATATTGAAGTTAAACAGTAGTTTAAAAGCCATCAAATAAATTTAATTCGTTTTGAGAGATAATAAACATGACTGACCAATACCAAGCATTCGCAAAATCTCCAATTGGTAAATTTGTCATTAAAAATTTAGGTTTGCCAGCACCCACTTTTTTAGATCGTTTTGACTCTGCGACGCCAGTAATCAAAGGTGCAGTTTTGGTTGGTGCTGCACCAGCAGGTACATTATCAGGTGCAATTTCTCAGGTGTTGGCGAATATTCATGCCAACAGTTACGCAGGCAACAATGCAGAATTACAACAAGTTGCTGCAACACAAGGGTTAAAGCTGAATGCATTTAACGATGGTGACCGTGAGTCGAAGTTCAAAGCTGTCATTTTTGATGCTTCTGGTATTCAAAATTCTGAACAGCTAAAAGAACTTTATAATTTCTTTAACCCGATTTCACGCCAGATTCTTGCTTCGGGGCGTGTCATTGTGGTGGGAACAACACCTGAAACGGCTAAAACAGTAAAGCAAGCCATTGCTCAGCGTGCCTTGGAAGGTTTTGTTAAATCTGTAGGTAAAGAATTTAAAAAGGGTATTGCAGCACAATTGGTCTATGTAGATGAAGGTGCAGAAGCAAATTTAGAGTCTACGTTACGTTTTGCATTATCGCCGCGTTCTGCTTATGTTTCGGGTCAAGTCATTCGTGTGTCTAAAGCAGATGTGATTGATGTAGATTGGGTGAAACCACTTGCAGGTAAAACAGCAGTAGTCACAGGTGCGAGCCGTGGTATTGGTGAGGCAATTGCACATGTACTGTCACGTGATGGCGCACATGTCATTTGTTTGGATGTGCCGCAACAGCAAGCTGACTTAGACCGTGTTGCGAGTGAAATTGGTGGTTCGACTTTAGCGATTGATATTACCGCAGCAGATGCAGGTCAGAAAATTAAAGAAGCTGCTGTAGCACAGGGCGGTGTTGATATTATTGTGCACAATGCAGGTATTACACGTGACAAGACTTTGGCCAATATGAAGCCAGAATTTTGGGATTTGGTCATCAACATTAACTTGTCTGCGATTGAACGTGTTAATGATTATTTACTTGAACATGATGGTTTAAATGCCAATGGTCGTATTATCTGTGTATCTTCAATTTCAGGTATTGCTGGGAACTTAGGTCAAACCAACTATGCTGCATCGAAAGCAGGTGTTATTGGAGTGGTGAAATTTACTGCACCGATCTTAAAAAATGGTATAACCATTAATGCAGTTGCACCAGGCTTTATTGAAACACAAATGACAGCGGCAATTCCTTTTGCTATTCGTGAAGCAGGTCGTCGTATGAACTCGATGAGCCAAGGCGGTTTACCTGTCGATGTTGCAGAAACCATTGCCTTATTTGCTTCAACGGCTTCAACGGGCTTAAATGGTAACGTTGTTCGTGTTTGCGGACAAAGTTTATTGGGTGCTTAATCATAAAAATTTAGAATTTTCCCTCTTCTTGAAGGAGAGGGAAAACCAATAAAGGGAATGGAATTTTTCCTTCATCCCATTCTTCTCCTTGAAGGAGAAGAAGCTTTCAAAAATATTGAAATAAAAACTTCACATAGGTTCAACATGAAAACGCGCCATTTTTCTCAACTTCCGAAACCTTATTTGGCTTATCCGAAAGTCGTGCAGGGACTGATCTTTAAAAAGCCTAAAGGCGAAAAAGTTCTTCCGCAAGTTGAATATGTGGTGGATTCTTTTAAGGTTGATCCAAAGCATTTGAAAGCGTATAACGCCGTGTGTGGATTTAAAAATAATGGTTATATTCCAGCGATTTATTTGGCTGTTTTGTCCCAAAGTTTACAAATGCATATGATGACGCAAGAGGCATTTCCTTTTGCGATTTTAGGTTTGGTACATATTCGTAATCAAGTTTCTCAAAGCCGTAAAATTGGTGTAAATGAAAGCTTATGTCTATCTTGCCAGTTTGGTGAATTAAAACCGCATGACAAAGGTGTGCAGTTTGACTTTATCACCACCGCAAAAGTGGGCAACGAAGTCGTGATGCAAGGGGTGACGACCTATCTTGCACGTCAAAAAACTGAAACTAAAGCGGCTACTAAAGCAAAAGAAGAAACTCGCCCAAATTATACGCTTCAGGCCGAGTGGACAGTTTCAGAAAATATGGGTCGTCGTTATGCCTTAACTTCTGGTGATTTTAATTTAATTCATATTCATGCAATTACAGCCAAGGCATTTGGTTTTAAACAAGCGATTGCACATGGTATGTGGAGTAAAGCAAAAGCCTTAGCCAATTTAACGTTACCCGACAGTTATGAGGCCGATGTGTGGTTTAAATTACCTATGTATTTACCCTCAAAAGTAGAGTTCTTAACTGTGCAGACAGGAAATGATATCGACTTCATGATTCAAAATAGTAAAAATAAAAAACCACATGTGACTGGTCATATTACCGCGCGCTAATAGAGTTGAAGAGAAGCCCAAATTTTAATAATTTGGGCTTTTTTACTTATGTATGTATCAATAATTAAAAAATTATAAGGATATAAGATGAGAGAATTGAAAGCTTACTTATTAGCAGATGCAAATCAATATAAAGGTCATGTAGACCCAAATTTTACTGATCTTGCTCGACAGTTCAGTCGCTTACAACATCCGCGAATGCATCAAGGTGGGGCTGCACTGTGTGTTTATTTTCAGGGCGAAAAGGTCGTTGATATTTATATAGGAAAAAAATCAGCGACAGAACAATGGGAAAAGAATACTTTGTCGGTCTGTTATTCAACAGGCAAAGGTGTTTTGGCAACCTTAGCTCATATTTTAGTGAGTCGCGGTTTACTTGATTATGATCAACCAATTGCAGAATATTGGCCTGAATTTGCACAAAATGGTAAATCCAACATTCGCTTGGCAGATATTTTAAGTCACCAAAGTGGCTTATTTGACATCCGTAATTTGGTTCAAGATGCAGCTCAAATGGCCGATTGGGAGCTTATGTTAAATCGGATTGCCCAAAGCAAACCACGGTTTGATGTGCGTGAAGATGCAGCCTATCAACCTTTAACTTTTGGCTGGTTAGTGGGCGGTGTTTTGGAAAAAGCAACAGGACAAAGTTTAGCGAATTTAATGCAGCAGTATTTGTTACAACCTCTTCATATACACGATGCTTATTTTGGTGTGCCAAAATCACAACTTGATCGGGTTGCACGACCATTCCCCAAGGCGAACTCTAAAAGCTCAAGTTCTGATTCTTCAAAAAGAAAAAATACAACCAAGAAAACGACTTTAATGAATCGTGTTACGACATGGTCAGGGCAAAATCCGCAAGATTTTCAAGATGCTATGATTCCTAAAGGTATGAAGAATTTTAGTTTTTTTAGTGAACAAGGTTTACAAGCCGTAATTCCTGCTGCCAATGGCATTTTCTCTGCTGAAAGTTTGGCAAAAATTTATGCCATGTTGGCTCAAGGTGGTTCATGGCAACAGCAACAATTGATTAAGCCTGAAGTATTTCAACGCATGTCGCAGATTCAATATCAGCATCGTGACCGAATTATGCCTATCCCGATGCATTGGCGTTTGGGGTATCACCGTGTCCTGACTTTAGGCAAACAAGTTCCACAAGGTTTTGGGCACATGGGTTTTAATGGTTCAGGTGCTTGGTGTGATCCAGAGCGCCAATTAAGTTTTGCTTACATACATAATTTTGCAACGGCGTCCATCACTGGAGACTATCGTTTATGGGGCTTAACACAAGAAACATTACGCTGTGCCGATAAAATTCTAACAGGACGTAAGGGGTGGTTCTAAGATTTTTAGATTGGATAATAGAGACTTCACATACTTAATAAATGATAGGTGCGATGGGCATTGTCTTTGATTTAAGCATATTTAAAGGTGGTCAAATATGGAAAATCTACTCAAGTTACTTAAAGAAATGTCGTTTAAATTATGTGAAAGATGTGACTGAATAAGATCAAATTGCTGATTGATTTAAAGTGCACATTGACTGAATTTAATATTAAGGGATCAATCGCGTGTTTAATTTCCACAATCATCGACTCGCTTTGAGATTGTTCATTCACTCTTAGGCAAAAAAACAGTATGCTTAGACCTGTGAAAAGGAGCATACATGTATCAGGTACTTGCGCGTAAATATCGTCCCCGTAATTTTAATGAATTAGTGGGGCAAAACCATGTCTCGCGTGCATTGAGTAGTGCATTGGAACGTGGGCGTTTACACCATGCGTATTTATTTACAGGTACGCGTGGCGTGGGTAAAACCACAATTGCACGTATTTTGGCAAAATGCTTAAACTGTGAAACAGGTGTAACAGCGACGCCGTGTGAAGTGTGTGCCACTTGTAAAGCGGTGAATGAAGGTCGTTTTATCGACCTGATTGAAATCGATGCAGCGTCACGAACCAAAGTAGAAGATACGCGAGAACTTTTAGATAACGTACCGTATGCTCCAACTCAGGGACGTTATAAAGTGTACTTGATTGATGAAGTACACATGCTTTCTACACACTCCTTTAATGCCTTGCTTAAAACCTTAGAAGAACCGCCTGAGCATGTGAAATTTCTATTTGCAACCACAGATCCGCAAAAGCTCCCAATTACGGTGATTTCACGTTGCTTACAATTTACCTTGCGTCCTCTAGCGGTCGATGAAATTACCGAGCATTTGACAAAAATTTTGGAAAAAGAACAGATTCCATCTCAACAAGATGCAATCTGGCAAATTGCTGAGTCTGCACAAGGTTCGCTGCGTGACGCGCTCTCTTTAACTGACCAAGCGATTGCCTATGGTCAAGGTGCGATTCAACATCAAGATGTGAAAGAGATGTTGGGCTTGATTGATCGCACCATTATTTATGATTTATTGTTGGCAATTCATCAAAATCAAAAAGCGCGTGTGAGTCAATTGTTGTTGCAATTTAGACAACAGGCTTTAGATGTTTCTTTGGTTTTAGATCAGTTGATTTCAACTTTGCATGAACTGGCATTATTGCAATATTTGCCTGATTTGAGTTTGAAATATAGTGCCGAAATTAATCAAAAAATTTCACAACTTTCCAAATTGATTGCAGATCAGGATTTACAGCTTTATTACCAAATTGCGTGTAAAGGGCGTGCAGATTTGCAACTTGCGGTGACGCAAGAACAAGGTTTTGAAATGTGTGTGCTACGTTTGTTAGCCTTTAGACCTTTGCAACCAAATGAAGTCTTGGTTTCAACTCCTGCGACACAAATTCAGTCGGCACCAGTGTTGGCTTCTGAACAAGCTGTTAGCAATATCAATACTGTAGTTGCAGCTCCGCAAGATCAAATCCAAGCGATAGCGGAAGTTACGCCACTTGTAGAAAACCTTGCTGTTGAGACAAATCTACAAGATGAGTCTGCATTACCAGAAATTCCAGAGCAGGTTGAAGAAACGGCCAATTTAACGAGTCATTCAGATCAAATCGTGTTTGACCCTGCAAGTGAAGAGGTTTTATTCGACCTTGATGAAGAGACTGATACATCATACGAAGCTTCATCTGATGCAAGTAGTGATGACTTCTTATTTGAAGAAATTGTACCAATTGCCGTAGAAGAAAAAGTAGAACGTCCAGTCGAAGCATCTGTTGAAAATGAGTCATTATCAGCCGACTTAGGTTTTACAAGTGTTGATACAGCTCAAGACACACTCTTTAATTTGGCGGCTGATGAGGTCGAAACACATTCAGCGGTTCAGCCGCTTATTGAGCAACCTGAGCCTGAAATAGAGTCTCTATTAGCTCCAACTGCATCGAATACAGAAACTGCAAAGCTTATGCCGCAAGATATTTTGCGTGTACAAGAGCAAATCTTGGAAGGTGAGTGGACATTAGCTAAGTGGGAGTTCTGGTTCAGACATAGTGAATTATCACCTGCGGTGCAAGAATTGGCACAACATGGTCTGATGACGGGTCAAATTAATGCTGAATCTGTATTTCATATTCCAGAACAATATCAGCAATTATTGGGTCAATCCCAACATGCTCTTGAACAGGCACTAAAAAACCAGTGGCCGAAGACCTTGTTTAAAATTGAATATGGTGCGGTGACAGATACCACACCTTATCTCTTACAGCATCAACGAAAAGAACGAGCTTATCAGCGGGCAGAGGAGTTGTTACAAACAGAACCTGTCGTGCGTGATTTAATCCAAAGTTTTGATGCTGAATTACATAACATTCAATTGAAATAACGATTAAACGAATTTCTGGTCAGGCTCAACTTGCATAAAAGTGTGTAGAGCCTGACGCATGTTCATGGGAATCGGCGTACTTTTGCGCTGCTCTCGATCTACAAAAACATGAATAAATTGTCCCTGTGCTGCGGCTGTATTTTGATTGGCCTTAAAGATGGCCAAGTCATATTCCAAAGAGCTGTTTCCCATACGTTTGATTGCCACACCGACTTCAATCACTTCGGGGTAACAAAGTTCTTGTAAAAACTGACAAGATGAACTTACCACTAAGCCAATAATCGGTGAATGATGTATATCAAAATGAGCTTTTTGAATCAGTAGTGCATTCGCTGCGCTATCAAAGAAACTGTAATAATTGACATTGTTCACATGCCCGTAAATATCATTATCTGACCAGCGTGTTTGTATGGGAAAAATAAAAGGATAATTTTCTTTAAATTTGGCTTGGGGTTTCATTTTCTGCATGTCCTTTGCTAAGGGATGAGTTAAGCGTAAATTGCGTGATAAATTTGTTCAGCATCATTCAGGCTTAGATCCCGTGGGTTGTTTTGTAGTAGTCGGGTTTGTAACATGGCGTCCTGTGCCAGTGTTGAAATAGCAGTCTTTGGCACATTCAGTGCATTGAGCTTTAAAGTTAAACCACTTCGGTCTAAATGGTTTTGCATATGATCGATAAATAAATCACATAATCCATCAGTGCAACCTTTGCTATAAGGGTCTATCCATGTCATCAATTCAGCATATAAATGCTTGGCATTCGGTGCATTAAACTTCAAGACTTCAGTTAAAACCAAGGCATTACTGTGACCATGCGAAATGTGAAAATGTCCACCCAAAGGATAAGCCAAGGCATGTACTGCACCTACAGGGGCATTGGCAAACGCCTGACCTGCAAACATCGAACCATTTAGCATATTCTGCCGTGCTTGAAGATTCGAACCATCTTCGAGTACCCGTTTTAAATTTTGATTGAGTAGTCTCAATGCTTGTTTGGCTAACATATCGGCATAGAGATTTTTTTTAATTTTTGAAGTATATGCTTCGATGGCATGAACCATGGCATCAATACCTGTTGCTGCCGTAATATGCGCGGGTAAATTTTGGGTAAAAGTTGCATCTAAAATGGCGACATCAGCATACAGTACAGGTGAGACAATACCCATTTTCGTGGTTTCACCTGTAGTCACAATAGATATTGGCGTTACCTCAGAGCCTGTACCCGCAGTCGTCGGAATTAGAATTAAGGGTAATCGAGGAGATTTTACATTGTTGATCCCATAGAGTTCAGCCAATTTTTGCGGCTGGTCTGGATGGGCCAAAATTGCAATCAGTTTTGCAACATCCAAAGAGCTACCTCCACCAAAGCCAATCACTGTGTCAATTTTTTCCTGTTTCGCAAATTCTACGGCTGCATTGACAACATGTTCAGGTGGATCAGCAATCACATCTCCATAAGTCACATGGGCTAATGACAGATGTTCCAAAATTTCTAAAATAGGGTGATGTAACTGCTGTTGTAGCATACCGTTATCTGTCACCAACAGTACTTTCTTAGCACCTTGTTCAGTCAAGACCGTTGTGAGTTCTTTAATTGAGCCTAGACCAGAAATAATTCGGGAAACAGTTTGAAACTGAAAGTCATACATTGGCAATTCCTTCATGCTTTATCAATATTTACGTGTTTTTGTTATACAGTTTTAGTGGGATTCATCCTCCAAATAACTTAACATAAGACATTGCAAAATAAACGTTCTATTGAGGTGCTTATGTCATCGCAAACGCCCTACAAGGTGTTATGTGTCTGTCTTGGAAATATCTGCCGTTCGCCCACAGCAGAAGTGGTCTTTAGACATTACTGTGATGCACATCAACTGAATATTGAGGTCGATTCCGCGGGAACCAGCAATTATCATCCGAATAAGGCACCTGATTTAAGAAGCCAGAAACATGCCCAACATCGGGGTTATGATTTATCTGCTTTACGTGCGCGCCAGCTCAAAATTCATGATTTTGTTGAATTTGATTTGATCTTGGCAATGGATTATGAAAATTTAGAAGATATTCAAGCTTTAATGCAGCAGGCACAATCAGTTCTCGGGCAGCATATGCTTCGCGCAAAGATTGCCCTGATGAGTCAGCATGATCAAAAATTCCTTCAACAAGCGGTGCCAGACCCTTATTATGGTGGTGATGATGGATTTGAGCGTGTACTTGATCAATGTGAATCAAGTAGTTTGGCTTGGGTTCAGATACTTCAACAACAGATGAAAGGTTAGTTTAGGTTTTAGCATGCATATTCAAAATAACGTTCAACTTAAGCCTTTTAACACCTTAAATTTGGGTGCGGTCGCATCACACTATGTAAAAATTGAAAATGAGTCGATGTTGCTGGAAGCCTTATCTTATGCAGAACAACAGCAGCTCAATGTTTTAATTTTATCAGGTGGGAGCAATATGCTTTTGCCTGAGCAGATACATGCTTTGGTTGTTCATATGGATATTCAAGGTATTGAAACGTTAAATGAAGATGACCAAACCATGACGCTCGCCGTTGGTGCGGGTCAAGTATGGCATGATTTTGTGCTATGGACGACTGACCAACATTTATATGGTTTGCAAAATTTAGCCTTAATCCCGGGTTTAGTGGGAGCATCCCCAGTACAAAATATTGGTGCTTATGGGGTCGAAGTCGGTGAATTTATTCATGCTGTACGGGTTTATGACCGCACGACACATCAATTTATTGAAATTCTCGCATCAGATTGTCAATTTGCTTATCGACACAGTATTTTTAAAGATGAACCTGAGCGTTATGTTATCACTCAAGTGATTTTTCAGCTTTTGAAACATGCCGATTTGAAGCTGAGCTATGGTGATTTAAAACAAGCTGTGGGGGATGACTTAAGCGCAGAAAATTTACAAAATCAAGTTATTCAAATTCGTCAAAGTAAGTTGCCAGATCCAAAAGAATATCCGAATGCGGGCAGCTTTTTTAAAAATCCTGTGATCTCTGCACAATGTTTTGACCAAATAAATACGAAATTCCCTCAATTGCCCCATTACCCTCAAGCAAATGGACAGATTAAAATTGCTGCAGGTTGGTTAATTGATCAGGCGGGTTGGAAAGGTAAGCGTTTAGGTATGGTTGGTATGTTTGCAAAACAGGCATTGGTTTTGGTGAACTATGAAAATGCGACTTTGCTGGATGTGCAGGCAACTTATCGTGCAGTTCAGCAAGCTGTGCTGAATAAGTTCAATATCAACTTAGAGCCAGAACCTGTTTTATTTAATGCAGTCGGTTTAATTCAATCGCACACGGGATAATTAATGGTTAAAACACATTGGATGGTTCGTATTGTACAAATTGCAGCTTTGCTTTTTGTACTTTTTGGCTGCCTGATGGTTTTTATCTATTCACCATTTTATTCAAAATTGGTGGTCAAAGCATTGAATACCTTTGTTCCTGTAGAAGTGAATGAAGTGGCTGCAAAAAGTCAAAAAATGGCAGCGTTAAGTGAAGCCGAAAATCTTGAACCGGGTTCTAATTTATGGATTGCACGTCAAGCTTATCTCAAATTGATGGAACAGGAAATTCAGCAAAACAATTCTGAAAATTTACCGCAAATTCAGGCCCGTTACACTGCGTTGCAAGACGTCATTAATAAAGAGCAGCAAGAACAAAACGAGGACGAAGAACGCCCTCAAGTTCCGCTTTTGGCAGATCCCAAGCAAGCTGCATCCGCGCCTGAAGATCCAACCCAAAATGTAAAAGACTTATTAGAGTTAGACAGCAAAGAAAATAAAGCCTTGATGGAAAAGTATCTGGATTTTCTACAGATACATGAAGTAAAACCTGTAGTTGAAAGTGTTGATGCACGACAAATTGAAAAAGATATTGCTCAAATTAAAGAACAGAATGAAACACCGAAAGGGGCTTTATCTCAACCTTATGCCATTGTGGTGTTAGGTGGTGGTTTAACCTTGGACAAAAATAGAAAAGATATAGTTGTGAATGACTATACAAAATTAAGATTAGAGAAAACGCTAGCTGTAGAGAAAGTGTATAACTTACCAATTGTACTGAGTGGAGTAGAAGCCCCTTATATGCAGCGTTGGCTAAAAGAGCGTGGTGTCGATGCAAAACTATTAGAAAATAGAAGTATGAACACCTGTGAAAATTCACGCTTTAGCTCGCTATTATTACAAAAGAAAGGAGGAGCACCGACCGTAATTCTTATTACGGATCAGTATCATATGCCTAGAACGCGCCGTTTATTTGCTTTAAATGGAATTGAGACTCTGCCTATTGAGGCACCAATGCCAACCCAATTAACTGCTTGGCAGCCGAGCCAACAGAACTATGATCATAGCCGCCGCGCAAATTATGAAATGTTGGCGACCATTCGCGACATGTTATTCGGCTCAAGTGATTGCCGAGAGGTACCTTAATGCCTGAAATTCCATTTTTAAATCCAAGCATACTGAAACAACTAGATTTACCTGTGCCTAATCGAGACACGACGCCACAGGTTTTAAGTCCATTAAATTTAAATCATGCATTTTCACCATCGGTTGAATTACAGGCTTATCGTAAGTTGTACGGCCTTCATCTACTTGACTGTGAACATTGGCAAGGTTTTGTGCAAATGCCTTTGTTTAAATTGCATGTGCAAGTGTTTCAACCCAAAGCAAATGCTGAAGGGAAAGTAGAAATAAAAGGAACAGTATTACTTTTACACGGCTATTTAGAGCACAGCGGAATTTATCAGCCGATTATCCGTGAACTACTTGAACAAGGTTTCAGTGTGCTTACTTATGATTTACCGGGTCATGGGTTGAGTGATGGTTCGCCTGCGAGTATTCAAGATTTTGATCATTATCAGCGTGTTTTACATGCGGTATATCAATATGTGAAAAATGCTTCACAACTTCCTAAACCATGGTTAGGGATTGGACAAAGTACAGGTGGTGCGATTTTAATGCATCATTTACTTGAGTTTGCCGAGCGCCGTGAAAATCCATATGTAGAGCGTGTTCTATTATTGTCACCTTTAATTCGACCTGCTAAATCGGCTTGGTGGCACAACTCTGTCGGTTTAGGCATTATTCGTCGAATTAAGCGTCAAGTTCCAAGACATTTCCGTCGGAATAATCATAACCCTGAATTTTTACGCTTTGTTCGTTTAAAAGATCCTTTGCAACCTCGTATGATGGGTATGGACTGGATTTTAGCAATGTCGAAGTGGATGCAGCAGATGGAAGAACGACCTTCTTGTCGTATACCCGTTTGGTTGGCCCAAGGTGCATTAGACCAAACCGTAGACTGGCGTTATAACATTGAATTTATCCGTCAGAAATTTAGATTGCAAACCCTGTTAATGTTAGAAGAAGGGTCACATCAATTAATTAATGAACGGGCCGACATTCGGGCTGCTTTAACTGGTTTAATTCCTGCCTTTTTACATGCACATAGTGCTGGTGAGTATTATTAAGCTGCATTTTAAAATATATGTTTTGAACAGACTTGGCTAAAATTTTAGCCAAGTCCATTTGATGCTAGAAATATTCCATTTTTGCCAGATTCCACATGCGGAAGTAAAAGTTTTCCTGATCTTTATTTTCGCAGTTCAGAAGTTCACCGTCTTTTAGCCAAAAATGCAATTGAGCATAGTTTTTAATTTCACGATCATTAATTCGCTGGGCTAAATGGTGGGCTTTAATATCTGAAGGATGGCGTAAACCCGCCGCAGCAATCATTTCGGATAAGGCGCGCAGGGTATTTTTGTGGAAATAGAAAACACGTTCAGCTTTTGTAGGCACATGTATTGCCTTTTGACGATCTTGATCTTGCGTTGCAACACCGACGGGACACTGGTTGGTATGGCAACTCTGTGCTTGAATACAACCAATGGCAAACATAAAGCCACGTGCTGAATTGACCCAGTCAGCCCCAATCGCCATGGTGCTAGCAACATCAAAAGCACTGATGATTTTGCCACTGGCACCAATCTTGATGTGTTTTCTAAGTCCAGCACCAATTAATGTATTATGGACAAATAAAACACCTTCGCGGAGTGGTGTACCCATGTTATTGATCAGTTCGATGGGAGCAGCACCTGTACCACCTTCCGAACCATCAACAACAATAAAGTCAGGTAATATTTGTGTATGAAGCATAGCTTTGACTATACCCATAAACTGCCAAGGCTGACCGATACACAATTTGAATCCTACGGGTTTACCGCCAGAGAGTTTACGCAATTTTTGAATAAACTGTAGCATTTCAATAGGCGAATTGAAGGCTGAGTGCTTTGAGGGGGAAATACAATCCCGATCGCGGGAAATACCTCGAATTTGTGCAATTTCCGCAGAAATCTTATCTTTAGGTAAAATACCACCGTGTCCAGGTTTAGCACCTTGCGACAGTTTAATCTCAATCATTTTAATTTGGGGAATTACGGCCTGCTGCGCGAATTTTACAGGATCGAAAGTACCGTCCTCCGTGCGACAACCAAAATATCCACTCCCCAGTTCCCAGACAATATCCCCCCCATATTCTAAGTGATACGGGCTAAGGCTACCTTCACCTGTGTCATGGTAAAAATTACCTAGTTGTGCTCCCTTGTTTAATGCGCGAATAGCATTGGCACTTAAGCTACCAAAGCTCATGGCAGAAATATTCATGATTGATGCATTATAAGGTTGAGCGCACTGCGAATTACCAATTTCGATGCGAAAAGTAGAAGGATCAGCAGGTGGACAGGGTTGAATCGAGTGGGTCATAAAGCGATAGTCTTGCTGATACACATCGATGATGGAACCAAAAGGTTTATCTGAATTTTCATTCTTGGCGCGTTGATAAACTAAGCTGCGTTGCATTCTTGAAAAGGGTAAAGCATCTTCATCAGATTCAATGAAATATTGCCGAATTTCTGGTCGGAACTCTTCAAATAAGAAGCGAAAATGTCCAATGATTGGGTAGTTTTTTAAAATTGAATGTCGATTCTGTAATAAGTCATACACACCAACCAAACTTAATAGTGTGCTGATTAACCATAATAGGTTAAGCGTCGTATCTGAGAGGAAATAATAAATATAATGAGGCGCATAATTGAGTCTAAACCAAGTGATGCTAAGTGCAATAAAAATAAAAGTGAACCAAACAGAATGACGCGAGAAAAAAGTGTTCAGTAATTTGTGGCGTACAATTTGTGCTGGATTCGGCATAGTTATAATTCATCCTTGTGCCTGAAGTTTATTTCATTTCACAATGCCAATATTTAATGATGAGTACAAGTAACTATTTGTGTTAAAAGTTCACTAATAAATCATTAAAAAAGTCGAGTGGTTTACATAACAATCATGTTTATTTTCATTTAATTTATGCGACTGAGTAGTTTTTTTGTGTAAAAAGTAAGCGATGAGTGTATCTTAGGAGATAGGTATTCAATTAAAGGAGAAAGCTTTAATTTACCCAAATATAGGGATATGAGTCATCTTAAAAATTTGAGTATAGTACATACCAAAAATGGGGTGTTACATGAGCAATGATGAAACAATGTTGCCAGTACCAGTAATTATTCTGGAAGATGAACCAATTATACAAAACCGTCTAAGAAGAATTCTAACTGAACTGGGATATGAAACTGAGACATTACATTTTGTCTCTAATCTTAAAGAAGCATTTACAAAAATTGAGGAAATTCCGGTCTCATTGGCATTGGTAGACTTAGGTTTGCCAGATGGAAATGGTATCGAGTTTATTGAAAAGTTACGTGAAAGAGATTCGAGTGCCTTAATTCTGGTTATTTCAGCATGGAGTACACAGTCGAGCTTATTCTCTGCCATTAAGGCAGGTGCGACGGGTTATGTGTTAAAAGAGCGTGATGATGCTGAAGTCTTGTTAGCGATCCGTAGTATTTTGCGTGGTGGCGCGCCAATTGATCCTTTTATTGCCCGAGAGATTCTGAGCCAAATTGCAGTTCAAGAAAACTCACATGATAAAAGTCAACAACAGGATGCTTTACCCGTTGATATGGAAGCATTGACCAATCGTGAAAAGGAAATTTTGGATTTGGTTGCACAAGGGTTAAGTAATCGTGAAATCTCCGAACAATTATTTGTTTCACGCTATACAGTAGAAAGTCATATTAAGCATATTTATCGGAAACTTTCTGTTTCAAAAAGGACGAAAGCTGTAAGTGCAGCAAGAACTTTAGGGATTATATGACCGGACTGATTCTGCGGATTTTGGGTATGTTTGCATTGGTTTGCATTCATATGCAGACTTACGCAGCATCATCTTATTATTCCGTAGATGAGCATTGTACGATTCAAGTACAACCGATTCAGTTTGTAAAAACGGATTCGATTCACCATATTCCTACATCGGGTTGGAAAGAGGTAGAGTTACCTGATAATTGGGCTATCCATGAGCCAAATTATAATGGTGGTGCGTGGTATAAAATACTTTGGAAACCTGATTGTTCTTCAGGAACACTTAGTGAATCTTTTGCATTTTCGATTGAATATATTAATTCTGCGGGTGCAGTTTATTTTAATCGTAATGTGCTTTGGCGTGATAAAAATTTGGTTGAACCCTTATCGAAAAGCTGGAATATGCCTAGATATTGGGTATTAACACCATCTAGTTTTAAAACTGGAGAGAATGAATTTTTAATTTATGTAAATGGTTATGCCTTTCAAAGAGCAGGACTTGGAGGGATTTCTTTCCATAATGTGCAAGTGGCTAATGATCAACATCAGCAACAAGTTTGGAATAGACGAACTTTATTTGAAATCAATATCATCATTTCACTCGTGTTAGGTCTGTTATGTTTTTCAATATGGATTTTTAGGCGTTCAGAAACAACTTTTGCATGGTTCGCACTCAGTTGCATACTTTGGGTTTTATTTATTTCCAATATTCTAGTGACAGAAACTAAACCTTTTCCGAATAATGTGATTTCTGCACAAGCCAATATCAGCTTTTTTATTCTTTATATGGTGTGCTTTTGTACATATTTGCTTAGATTTATTCGTCTTGAGTTACCACGTTTAGAGCGCAGTATTTGGGTTGTTACTTTTGTAGCATTAATTGTGATATTTTTTACATCAGTAGAATGGATAACACCTGTTTTTATTAATATTTTTATCCTCTATATTTTATTGTTTTTAGCAACTTATCTTTATTTAGGTTACATTACATTTAAAACAAAAAAGAGAGAGTATATTTTTCTGTTGCTCTGTCTTACTGGTATTTTAATTTGTGCATTATTTGATAGCTTACTTCTGGGTTCGGATTTACATAAAAATATAAAACCACTTTCTCCTTATACATCTCCAATCATTACGATCTTTGTCGTGCTTATTTTAGGGGTGAAATTAGCCAGAAATACTCGCCGTGTAGAGAAGTTCAATGTAAGACTAGAAGAAAAAATGCATCAGGTCAGTCAAGATTTATATGCCAGTATGAATGAAAAACATAAGCTTGAATTGGAGAATGTTCGTTTACAAGAGCGAATTCATCTTTCACATGATTTACATGATGGGTTAGGTTCATCGTTGGTGCGTTCCATGATTATTGTCGATCAGGCGGAACACAATATGAGTAATCAGCAATTTTTGTCTATTTTAAAGTTGTTGCGGGATGATTTAAGACAAATCATTGATAGTGGGTCAAGTCTGGATTCACGCGTTCCTGAAAATCCCATTTTATGGGTAGCACCAGTTCGACACCGTTTTAGTCAGCTTATGGATGAATTGGACATAGAATCGAAATGGTCTTTTCCACAAAACTGGGGCTATGTACCGAATGCTTTACAGTGTTTGACCCTTATTCGGGTTTTGGAGGAAAGTCTGACCAATATTGTGAAACATAGTCAGGCGAAACATGTCTTTGTTTCTATGGTATTTCCCTATGAACGCCAACTGATTTTAACCATTGAGGATGATGGTGTGGGTTTTGATGTGAAGAGTAATTTTCAAAATGGGATGAGCATTGGAATTCGAAGTATGAAAATGCGTTTAGAACGTGTAGGTGCTGAATTACAAGTCAGCTCTGAAAAGGGCAAAACTGTGGTTCAAGCATTATTAGAAATTAAGGAAGATAAATAATCAGGAAAGGCATTCAAAACGAGATTGAATGCCTTTGTAACTTTGACTTATTCTTCAGCTGGTGGGAGTAGCATCAGAATTGAATCATTCATCAGGTGAGCGAAATCTTCTAAAATTTCGTCATGATTAAATTGTTGATCAAAGGCTAATATTTGACCATCTGCAATTTGCTTTAACAGATTGTTAGAATCTTCAGAAATACAAATTTGCTCGCCATTCGCCCAGAACAATAATGCTTGCTCTTGTTCGGCATACAATAAACGTGACGCAGGTTCGAGTAAAATTTCATAACCTGTATCTAGAATTTCACGTAAGTCATCTGCTTCAATTTCATCAGGTTCAGGAATATTGTCTGGATATTTGGGTTCTGACATTAAACTGATAATGGCATTATCCAGTTCGGATGAGTTTTGTAAGCGTTCGAGTAACAGAGCTTTTAAATAATCCAATTCTGATTGGGTGATTTGCCCAATTGAATTGGCTTGTTGTCTTTGAATATCAATTAATGGATTTTTTAAGAAAGTATTATCAGCAAACTTGTCACTAACTCGATCCATCACATCTGCCATATTTGGCATACGGAAACCAAATGAGAAGGTGAGACAGTCATCTTCCGCGACACCGTAATGAGATAAACCCGGTGGGACATAGAGTAAATCGCCAGGTGCGAGTACTTCATCAAAATCAATCTGCATTTCTGGCAGTAATTTTAAAGGTTGGCCTGCAACAAATTCGGTATTGGCATCACACATTTGCCCAAGCTGCCAACGACGATGCCCATAACCTTGCACAAGGAACACATCATAAAAGTCAAAGTGTTTTCCAACAGAACCGCCTTTCGGGGCATATGACACCATAATGTCATCACGGCGCCATTGCGGAATAAATGGAAACTTTTTCCACAATTCAGCCAAATCAAACGAGTAGTGATCGACGGCTTGAACCAGTAATGTCCAAAGTTTTGGCATCTTTTGGAAATCGCCTTTAATTAAAGGTGAAGATTTCACTGTCCATTGATTTGGGTCTTTATCTTTTTGCTTAATTAAACGTGCAGTCACATGCTCTTCTAAAGCCAGTTCCATCACATCATTCGGTTCTAAGATGTTGATGATCTCAGGTAAAGCATTGCGTACAAGTAAAGGTTTCTTTTGCCAATATTCGCGAAGAAACTGTTCAGCGGTGATGCCGCCTAAAACATCTAAAGGTTGGGACATAAATTACAGCCTAAATTAAGGAACTAAAATATTTAATTGACGAAGAATTTGGCACAGTTGGATCATCGGCATGCCCATTAATGTGGTTTGATCGTGTCCGATCATTTGTTCGAATAAACTAATACCCAAACTCTCACATTTAAAGCTACCCGCACAATGTAGCGGTTGCTCTATGGCGACATAACGTTCAATCTCTGCCAAACTCAGTTTTCTAAATTTTACTTTGTAGTGTTCTACCAGTGTTTGTTCAAAGCCAGTTGAATGTTGTTGTACGCTCAGTGCAGTGCTGAAATAGACGATTTTGTCAGAATTGGCTTGTAACTGACGAATGGCTTTATCTGCCGAGAGCGGTTTACCAATAAAAATATCTGGGGCACCTTCACGCCAAGCCACTTGGTCTGAACCAATGACAATCGAGTCAGGATGTTTCTGTGCAATGGCATTGGCTTTTTCAAAGGCTAAACGACGAGCCAAATCATCTGCATGTAATTCACCACGGGGTGATTCATCAATATCTGGTACAACACAATCATATTGGATCTTTAAGCGATCCATTAAATCTTTGCGTGTCTGACTGCTTGAAGCCAGAATGATTTGGGTATTCATCAGATGGCATAATCCATTAATACATTCAGTGGAACATAAGAAAGAACGGCTTGATGGCAGGCATGGATTTTAACAGGAGGGGCTTGACCCGCCTGATAAGCTTCCACCCAACGTGTCACACAAATACACCAGAAATCGCCAGGTTGTAAACCAGAAAAACCAACTTCGGGTACAGGGGTGATTAAGTCATTGCCAACTTTCTGTGAAAAATTTAGAAACTCTGAAGTCATTTGTGCACACATGGTGTGCTGCCCTAAATCGGTTGTTGCGGTATGGCAAAATCCATTGCGGAAATAACCTGTAATTGGGTCAAAACAACAACTGGCTAAGGGTTCGCCAAATACATTTAAGCGGTTAATTTTAGGATCTGGATGAAATGACATAGCAGTGAATCAATTTGTGGCTTTTCAATATCATAATCAAAACTAACGCTTTCGGCAGCTTTTATACAAAAGAAGCTAACCTTTTTCTGCATAATCATTTAAAATCGTGCCGATTTTATATATTCAGAGAGCTATACATGAATTTTCAGCGTATGACTGACCTTGATTTAACAGGTAAACGAGTCCTTATTCGTGAAGACTTAAACGTTCCTGTTAAAAATGGTGTGATTACCAGTGATGCACGTTTACGTGCTGCATTACCGACAATCAAAGCTGCATTAGATAAAGGCGCAGCAGTCATGGTGTATTCACATCTTGGTCGTCCTGTAGAAGGTGAGCCAAAAGCTGAACAATCATTAGCTCCAGTTGCAGCATACTTAACCGAAGCTCTAGGTCAAGACGTTCAGTTAGTTACTGACTATCTTGATGGTGTTGATGTTCAAGCGGGTCAAGTGGTCCTGTTAGAAAACTGCCGTTTCAACCACGGTGAAAAGAAAAACAACCCAGAACTTGCACAAAAATATGCAGCACTTTGTGATGTGTTTGTGATGGATGCGTTTGGTACAGCACATCGTGCTGAAGCATCAACTGAAGGTGTTGCTCGTTTAGCACCTGTTGCAGCTGCGGGCCCACTTCTTGCGGCTGAACTTGATGCATTAGGTCGTGCATTACAAACCCCTGAAAAACCAATGGTCGCAATTGTTGCAGGTTCTAAAGTATCGACTAAACTTGATGTTTTAACTTCATTGTCAGATATTTGTGATCAATTGATCGTAGGTGGCGGTATTGCCAATACTTTCTTGGCAGCAGCAGGCTTCAATGTTGGCAAATCATTGTGTGAAAATGATTTAATCGATACAGCAAAAGCGATTGCAGCAAAAGTATCTGTTCCACTTCCAACAGACGTTGTTGTTGCAGACGCATCTGAAATTAACTTTGATGATTTCTTGGGTTCATTGGCTGCTGCAAAAGCAGTGGTGAAAAAAGTTGAAGATGTTACAGATAACGACATGATTTTGGACGTTGGCCCAGAAACAGCGCAAGCGTTTGCAGAAATTTTAAAAACGTCAAAAACAATTCTCTGGAATGGTCCAGTAGGTGTATTTGAAGTTGATCAATTTGGTGAAGGCACGAAAACACTTTCTCTTGCGATTGCTGAATCGGCTGGTTTCTCAATTGCAGGTGGCGGTGATACTTTAGCTGCGATCGACAAATATGAAGTTGCTGACAAAATTGGTTATATTTCAACGGGTGGTGGTGCTTTCCTTGAATTTGTTGAAGGTAAAACACTTCCAGCAGTCGCTGTTCTTTTAGAACGTGCTTAAAAAATAATTCATCGAATGAGATGAATTAGAAAAGGTTGACTTCGGTCAGCCTTTTTTATTGCATTCATCTTTAGGTCATCAAACTGTCACATCTTTGAAATAAAATCACGCCTATTAAATCACCTGTTGTAGGAATAATGTGATGAACCTAAAATTAACGCTTGCTGCTTTATTAATCGCACCATTGGCTTTAACTGCTTGTGCAAAAAAAGATGAAGCACCGAAAACAGATGCAGCAGTAGAAGAAAAAGTTACCCCAGAGCAACAAGCTGCAATTGATTCATTAGATAAGCCAGTTATGGATGAAAAGAATACTGATGTGCCAGCAGAAGTTGCCAATGTAGATGCCGATGCTGCGACTCCTGCAACAGAAGCTGAAGCTTCAAAGGCCACTGCTCAATAAATTATCGTATTTTCTGTGAAGGTCCCTGCAATTGCGGGGATTTTTTTTAAATAGTGTTATTTATTGCTGAATTGAAATTAATGAGCATGTAGAATATGTCGCATTACCTGGGAGGACATTATGGCTCTTATTTCATTGCGCCAGCTCTTGGATCACGCCGGCGAACATGCTTACGGCGTACCAGCATTCAACGTAAACAACTTAGAACAAATGCGCGCAATCATGCTTGCAGCAGATGCGACAAACTCACCTGTTATCGTACAAGCATCAGCGGGTGCGCGTAAATATGCAGGTGCTCCATTCTTACGTCACCTTATCTTGGCTGCAATTGAAGAATGGCCACATATTCCAGTGGTAATGCATCAAGACCATGGTACAGATCCAGATGTTTGCCAACGTTCAATTCAATTGGGCTTCTCATCAGTAATGATGGATGGTTCATTAGGTGCAGACGGTAAAACACCGACGACTTATGAATACAACGTTGATGTAACACGTCGTACAGTACAAATGGCGCATGCATGCGGTGTTTCTGTAGAAGGTGAAATTGGTTGTTTAGGTAGCCTAGAAACAGGTATGGCGGGTGAAGAAGATGGTGTGGGCGCTGAAGGTGTTCTCGATCATTCTCAACTTTTAACTTCAGTTGAAGAAGCACGTCAGTTTGTTGCAGATACCAATGTCGATGCACTTGCAATTGCGGTAGGTACTTCACACGGTGCGTACAAATTTACGCGTCCACCTACAGGCGACATTTTGGCAATTGACCGTATTAAAGAAATTCATGCGGCACTTCCAAATACACATCTTGTAATGCACGGTTCAAGCTCTGTACCACAAGAATGGTTGGCTGTAATTAACCAATATGGCGGCGACATCAAAGAAACTTACGGTGTTCCTGTTGAGCAATTGGTTGAAGCAATCAAACATGGTGTGCGTAAAATCAACATCGATACGGACTTACGTTTAGCATCGACTGGTGCAATGCGCCGTATGATGGCAGAACAACCAAGCGAATTCGATCCACGTAAATTCTTTGCTAAAACTGTTGATGCAATGAAACAGATCTGTGTTGATCGTTACGAAGCATTTGGTACAGCGGGCAATGCTGACAAAATTCGTCCAATTTCTTTAGAGAAAATGGTTGAACGTTATAAATAATCGCTCCACAAATTATTTATAAATTGAAGCCCACATAACTTATGTGGGCTTTTTTATATGATTGGCGGAAAACTTGGGGGATGGTATTTAATGGAACTGATCTTTGCAGCAGCATTTTGCAGCGTTTTAGTATCAATATTACTGAAAGTTTGTAAGGCTAAAGGCTTGAATCCTATACATATGATTTGCTGGAATTATGCGATTGCGAGTCTTTTATGTTTCTACTGGTTCAAACTAGATTTAAGCCATGTTTCTCCGAGTAATACACCGTGGTGGCTTATTCTCAGTCTAGGCATGTTATTGCCAAGTGTGTTTTTATGCTTATCGAAGTCATTACAAACGGCAGGTATTGTCAAAACTGAAGTTGCACAACGTCTTTCAGTGGTTTTGTCACTTACGGCAGCCTATTTTATCTTTAATGAGCAGTTTGGCACACTCAAACTTATTGGGATTGGGCTAGGTGTCATTGCGGTTTTATGTATTATCTACTCGCATCGAGTAACGAATAGCCATTCTAGCGTTGGTACTTCGGGGATGTTTTATTTGGCAAGTGTATGGGTGGGTTATGCCTTGGTGGATATCTTGCTGAAATACACGACAGGTTTGGGGGTGCAGTTCTCTGTGGCTTTAAACTTAATGTTTATATGTGCCTTTGTATTTTCACTTTTATATGTCGTATTAACTACAAAGCAGATTGGATCAGCTACAAATATTTTGTTTGGTTTGTGTTTGGGCGTGCTTAATTTTGCCAATATCGCGCTATACGTTAAAGCACACATGTTGCTAAAAGATAGCCCCGCAATTGTATTTGCAGGGATGAATATTTTGGTGGTGTCATTAGGGGTGTTGAGTGGGTTTATTTTCTTTAAAGAAAAACTTAAAACCAGTACCAGTCTAGGATTGGGCTTAGGAATTATGAGTGTGCTTTGTTTAGCCTATGCCATGACTGTTTCATAAATTTGGTAACCCAAGTTATTGGATAACGAAGTAAATCGGTTTTTTCCGCAACACCCATGAGTAAACCCGTACGATGACATTCTGGGCAGAGTGGTTTATGTAATGCAGATGGCGCATAGGCATGAAAATAGGTGAGTTGACAGTGTTTACATTCAAATTTGATTGGAAGCTGAACAAATAAAGACATTGCTGACCTCTGCTTAGGTAGAATATGTATCTAAATTAAGCAAGATTTGTTCCTTTATTCGGAAAGGGACAAATCAATTGTCCCTTATTATTACAAGAAAATTTTACAGCTTGGTGAAAACGTCTTCTTTATTTAAACGAGATTTTGGTAGCTTGGCGTTAAAATCTGTCTCACTGCGATAACCTAATGTTAATAGCACAGAAGGAATTAAGCCCTTTTCAGTAAGTTGTAATTCTTCAGTTAATAAATCCTCATCAAAACCACCAATAGGGGTAGCATCAATATGCTCAATCCCTGCTGCGAGTAAAATTTGACCGAGCGCGATAAAGGTTTGATTTTCTGCCCAACGTTGAATATCACCTTTTTCATTGCGGTAATAATCGACATAACCTGTACGACTATCCTTTTGACCTTGCTTTGCAGTGGCATCTTTAAAACGACCACTGACATCATCTTGTGCCAATAAATTTTCTAAATGCTCTTCAGTAATATCTGCTTTGGTGCAAAATAAAATGGTATGTGATGAATCTAATACTTTTGGTGCGTTGTAGGCATATTTACCCACTAAAGCTTTAGCAATGCGTTCTTTGGCTGCTTGGTTATCTGCAATAAAGAAATGCCAAGGTTGAATATTAATTGAAGAAGGTGTTAAACGTAAAATTTCGAGTAAGTGTTCAAATTGTTCTTGTGGAATTTTCTTGGAAGGGTCGTAAGCCTTAGTGGTATAACGAGTTTTTGAAATATTCAAAAGATCCATGAAAATCACTCCGAGGTCAAATCGATGCTGTTATTAGCGGAATATTCACATTAATCGTTTCATGTATCAGATTCAAGCATCGTTCATATATGTTCTATCAAAGCTTGTTCAATTATAAGATAAGCGCAGAATTATGCATGATTAAGTGTTGAATATGATCATCAGATAGAAAATCAATATTGGCATTTTACGCTGTAAATCGATTTACTTATTATCATCACGCCATTTAAACCTAGCTCATCATGATGCCTGACACCATTAACCATTTTAAGCAAAGATTAAAAAGCCAACAGCAAATTGGACTTTGGGTCGGTTTAGCAGATGCCTATGCAACCGAGATTGTTGCAAATGCGGGTTACGATTGGCTTTTAATTGATGGTGAACATGCCCCTAGTGATTTAAGGACCACACTATTACAACTGCAAAGTATGGCTGCCTATTCTTCACAAGCTGTGGTACGTCCACCCGTTGGCAGTGTGCAACTAATTAAGCAATTATTAGATATTGGGGCACAAACCTTATTAATTCCGATGGTGGAAACCGTTGAGCAGGCAGAGCTTATGGTAAAAGCCGTACGTTATCCACCAGAAGGAATTCGCGGCGTAGGGGCAGCATTGGCTCGAGCAACGCGTTGGAACAGTATTTCAGATTATTATGCACACGCGCATGAACAAATTTGTTTGTTGATTCAAATTGAGTCAGTACAAGGCTTAAGTCATTTAGATGAAATTCTTAAAGTTGAAGGGATTGATGGGGTCTTTATTGGAGCAGTCGATTTATCTGCAACGATGGGTTATCAAGGTGATCCGAACCATCCAGAGGTGAAAAAAGCAGTCATTTCAGCAATACAGAAAATACGTGCAGCAGGAAAAGCCGCAGGGATTTTATCTACTACAGATGAAGTCACGCAGAAATACATCGAATTAGGAACAGAGTTTGTTGCTGTGGGCGTAGATACCAGTGTCTTGATGAATGGATTAAGAGCGCTGTTGGCGAAGTATAAAAAGGGCAGTGAGAAAATGCGAGTAGACGGTGGCTATTAAGCCTGAGGATGTATCGCAAAAATAGTGTTCAGGTAAGGCATCGAAAAATAAGAGTTTTAAATACTTAGTAGTTAAATGGACTTAACTTTAATATTAAGTCTTGTTGTTTAGGATCAATAACCAGAATTTGTGCTGAAGCTTCTCTCCAATCACCGAGCACAATGCGCTTTTTACCGTCTTGCTCATGAATGGCAGCACGATGAGTATGCCCATGAATTAAGATATCCACATTTGCCAAAGCCTGAGTAACTGCTTGCGGATTGACATCCATGACTTCGTAGCTTTTAAACTGCTGAGCAGCATGACTTTTCTTTCGGAAGCCATTGGCAAGTTTGGTACGGAAACTGAGAGGGGTTTTTCGCAGAAAGCCAAGAACAAGAGGATTGCGAATGACCTTTTTAAAGCGTTGATAGCCGATGTCATCGGTACATAAGGCATCGCCATGTTCAAGTCGGAGCTTAAGTTGGTTAATCTCTAAGACATGGCTGTCTGGTAACAAAATACCCTGAAACTGATCGAGAAATTTTTGACCTAAGGCAAAATCACGATTACCCACTTGGAAATAGACTTGATTACCTGCGGCGTGAAAATGTTGTAAAGCCGTAACGATTTCATCTAACCATGGGGCGGTATAGTCATCACCAATCCAAGCATTGAACCAATCTCCTAAAATATAGAGCTGGGTTTGCTGGTGTTGATATTCTTTGAGCAAAGCGAAAAACCCTCGAACGAGTCGAGGGTGATCGGGTGACAAATGTAAATCTGATATAAACAGATAGGTCACGCTTTTATCCTTTAAATAATCCCTCCTAACCTCCCTTTACAAAGGGAGGAAGTCCCTCTTTTGTAAAGAGGGATTTAGGGAGATTAATTACTCAGAAATGATTTTTGCAGATTCGATTACAACGTTTTCTAAAGGAACATCTGCATGGTAACCACGGTTACCAGTACGTACATTTTTGATTGCATCGACAATATCTAGACCTTCAGTCACTTTACCAAATACTGCATAGCCCCAACCTTGTGCTGTTTTACCAGTGTGGTTAAGGAAAGAGTTGTTTTTCACGTTAATGAAGAACTGAGCAGATGCAGAGTGAGGTGCTTGGGTACGCGCCATTGCAATCGTACCAGCATCATTGCTTAAACCATTGTCAGCTTCGTTCTCAATTGAGTCACGCGTTGCTTTTTCTTTGAAGTTTTCGTCCATGCCGCCACCTTGGATCATGAAACCATCAATCACACGGTGGAAAATTACGCCGTCATAGAAACCGTCACGAACATATTCTAAAAAGTTAGCAACTGTTTTAGGTGCTTTTTCAGCGTTAAGCTCTAGAACAATACGACCTTTATTGGTATTTAATTCGACTTGAGGAAAACTCATTGTGTAATCTCCTTAACATGGACATAAAAGCCATGGGTTTTTGGTTGAGAGAAGCATAAGCAAACTGTAAACTACAAGGCAAGTAAAAACGTACATTTCTTTGTTAAAAATACTGAAATTGCGTTTAAAATATCCTGTTTTTTATTTTTAGAAGTGATCTATCTACTATGAAGCCAAATGATGTTGTTGCATCTCTGCCAAATAACCCGACACCAAGTAATCATGCCTCTGTCGATGCTGCGCAGCAAGAACAACAGCCTGGCTTGGATTTTGTACGTCAGGTCATTACTGACGATTTATCATCTGGGCGTACACAAACCGTTGTAACGCGTTTCCCGCCAGAGCCGAATGGTTATTTACATATTGGTCATGTAAAAGCGATTTGCCTAAACTTTGGTATCGCACAAGAATTTGATGGTTATTGTAATCTTCGTTTTGATGATACGAACCCTGATGCCGAAGAACAAGAATATGTTGATGGTATTGCCAACGATGTAAAATGGTTAGGTTTTGAATGGAAAGATGAACCACGTTATGCGTCGGGTTATTTTGATCAGTTATATGCATGGGCGGTGCAATTGATTGAACAAGGTGATGCTTATGTGGATTTGCAATCGCCAGAAGAAATTAAATTAAATCGTGGCAGCTTTATTGAACCGGGTAAAAACTCTCCTTACCGTGATGCTACTGTTGCAGAGAACCTTGAGCGTTTTGAAAAAATGCGTAATGGTGAAACGAAAGAGGGTGAAGCGGTTTTACGTGCCAAAATCGACATGACATCTCCAAATGTCCATATGCGTGACCCAATTCTTTACCGTGTTTTGCATTCTGAGCACCATCAAACGGGTGACAAATGGAAAATGTATCCAATGTATGACTACGCTCATCCATTGTCAGATGCAATTGAAGGCATTACTCATTCTTTATGTACATTGGAGTTCCAAGATCACCGCCCATTCTATGACTGGGTGATTGAGAAAGTACATTCAGCCGCAGTGCCACGTCAGTACGAATCTAGCCGTTTAAACATTGATTACACTATTACTTCAAAACGTAAATTACGTAAATTGGTTGAAGGCGGTTATGTCAATGGTTGGGATGATCCTCGTATGCCAACAGTCGTCGGTATGCGTCGTCGTGGGTTTACACCTGAGGGCTTACGTGATTTCTGTAAGCGTGTAGGTGTGACTAAGACTGACGGTATTGTCGATGTTGCAATGCTTGAGTTCTGTATCCGTCAATCGCTTGAAAATGCGGCTGGTCGTGGTATGGCAGTCTTGAATCCACTAAAAGTCACTTTAACGAATTTACCTGAAGCTTTGGACTTGGTGCATGCACGTCATCCAAATGTAGATATGGGTGAGCGCGTTATTCCTTTGACTTCTGAAATCTATATTGATCGTAAAGATTTTGAAGAAATTCCACCAAAAGGCTTTAAGCGTTTGGTGCCTGAGGGTGAAGTACGTTTACGTCATGCTTATGTGATCAAGTGTGACGAAGTGGTTAAGGATGAAAATGGTGAAGTAGTTGAACTGAAATGTTCAATTGATCCTGAAACTTTAGGGAAAAATCCTGAAGGTCGTAAAGTGAAAGGGGTCATTCACTGGGTATCTGCAAGCAAAGGTGTTCCTGCTGAAGTGCGTATTTATGACCGTTTATTCACTGAATCTGCACCTGACGCAACCGATGATTTCTTGGCGAATCTAAACCCAGAATCATTACAAGTTGTACAAGCAGTCATTGAGCCTGCATTGGCACAAGCAGAGCCTGAACAACGTTTCCAATTTGAACGTGAAGGTTATT
The DNA here is from genome assembly GCF_004331035.1 of Acinetobacter sp. ANC 4910. Classification (GTDB taxonomy): domain Bacteria; phylum Pseudomonadota; class Gammaproteobacteria; order Pseudomonadales; family Moraxellaceae; genus Acinetobacter. The sequence goes on along the minus strand of NZ_SJNT01000007.1, from coordinate 50,952 downwards.
TTGTGGCAGATCGTTATGACCATACAGTTGAAAAGCCAGTGTTTAACCGTATCTTAGATTTAAAAGACAGTTTTAAACCAGGCAAATAAAACCTGATTTGAAATATAAAAGCCCCTGAACCTGAGTTGAGGGGCTTTTTTAATGTCAATTGCTTTTGGGAATAGAGATTGCAAAAGATTGGATTAAATATGATAAATAGCTTGAAACGAGAAAATGGTACTTTTAAACATCAACTTAACGATTTTTGTGTTCCTGATCTTTAAGGAATAAATAGGTTTTTGTTTGCATTTTTGCTTTATCACGCAGCTTCTTTTTAATGTAAAGCGCAAGTGCAAAACAAGTCGTGGTAATGGTCAGCAGCATACTGTTCATATAACTCATAATTGAACTGACATAACCAATCGTGGTTAATCGGTTCATCATACGAACCACTTGAGGGCTGCTTTCTACCCCAGTAATTGCCCAAGTGCAAAGATGTTCACAATTGTTCATAATCAGGTGATAGTGGTTTTCTTTCATACGTGAGCGCATACGGCGCACGACGTTGCGACCTGAATATTTAGGTTGTTGGTATTGGACGACATCAATTTTTTTACCATGACAGAATTCTGCCAGAGTCGTAATTTCAATCGGTCTTTTTTTATAGAAGTGGGCAAAACCTGAATAATGGATAACACGTCCACGCCCAATATAAATCCCATGATGGGAGTAGGCGAAGTGTTTTACCACCAAATGTGCCCCAATAGGAAACGGTTTTTTCTGTTGATGCATTGCTACACTAAACGAATAAACTACGGCTGTATATTAGCATGTAGTTTACTTGGAATGATGGAGATAGGTGAATAGTTGAATATGAATGCTACAAAAAGCAATAAAATAAAAATAAGCGGCTAAAGAGTGTTTGATGGTATGTATACAAAATTCAGGCAAAGGATTCAGCTTGTGTTCATACTCCTATTCAGTTTGTTATCGGTACAATCTGAGGCACAAGTTAAAAGTTATACGCGTGAATATAATGATCTCAATTTTACAGTGGTCGAAGTGCATGATCTGGCAAAGCTACGTTTATTTTTAAATCAACAGGAGCGTAAAACGCCCATTAATTATTTCACCAATATACCAATGCAACTAGCACCATGTGAGGGCATGCTATTTGCAATGAATGCAGGTATGTTTCATTCGAATTTCAATCCTGTTGGTTTATACCTTGAAAAAAGGCAGGCGCAATATCCATTGAATCTGCATCGAGGTTGGGGAAATTTTTATTTAAAGCCAAACGGTGTTCTGGCATGGAACAGTAAACAGGCGATCATTTTAAGTAGTTCGCAATATACCAAGAAGAAATTCAACGCTGATTATGCGACGCAGTCTGGACCGATGTTGGTGCTTAATCGACGAATCAATCCAATTTTCATGGCAGAAAGCACATCCTTGAAAATACGTAACGCCGTGGGGATAAAAGATCAAGTATTGTATTTTGTGCTGACTGAGCAAGCTGTGAATTTTTATACTTTGGCGAGTTTTATGCAAAACGAGCTCAAGTTAGAGCAAGCTTTATATTTAGATGGTTCAATTTCAGCGATGTATCTGGCTGAGAAGGATATCAATACTCAGAGTAGTCCGTCTGGGCCGATGCTGGCCTATATTGAAGATCAGACTTGCCGCTAGAAAATTTTGAAGTTGAAAATAAAAAAGCATTGGTTTAACCAATGCTTTTTAATGACGAAATCGGCATCACTGTAATGGTGAGCGGGTGATTTCGTTTAGCTCTTTGCGGCTATAACCTCGAGAGGCTAAAACGCGTTTAATGCCAATGATGACATCGTCATCTGTGGCTTGAGCAAGAGCCTTTAACAGTTGTTCATCTGTTTTGCATGAGCAATCATTTTCGACACACGCGATTTGATTTTTATGCTCATTCAACTGCTGCGGTGCAGCAAACAATTTTTGCCAAAAACTCATAGAGCCTTCATTCATGAATAACATAGAACGAAATATAGCCAATTTTATAAATAATGCAAGATGGTCTAAGTGATAAAAGCAGCAGTTGAACACGCAAAATTTCAATCATAATGGCAAGATTTAACGGTTTTATGACAGGTCTAAATGTATGGTGAAATTAACTACTTTATTTCAAATAAAAATCCTCAAGTTATTGTTTTAAATGACTTGAGGATATGATGTTTTAGTAAAATTAATTTTTACAATTTTTCTAGTAACACACCCGATTCTACATGATGTGTATAAGGGAATTGGTCAAATAAGGCAAATTGAGTCACTTTGTGGGTTTGAGTCAGTTGCTTCAAATTGTCATGTAAAGTGTCTGGGTTGCAGGAAATATAGATGATGCGTTCAAAACGCTGCAACAGTTTCAATGTTTCATCATCAATACCTGCACGAGGTGGATCGACAAACACCGTATCAAAATCATAACTGCTGATATCAATTTGTGCTTCTTGTAGGCGTCTAAATTCACGTTCGCCATTATAGGCTTGGGTAAACTCTTCAGCAGATAGTCGTGCTACTTGAATGTTATCAATCTGATTTTGTTCAATATTCCATTGCGCTGCGTAGACAGATGATTTTGCTAATTCAGTAGCTAAAACACGGTTAAAATGCATTGAAAGCGGTAGTGTAAAGTTGCCATTACCACAATACAGTTCTAATAAGTCTTTGTTCGTGTGTTTTGCTGCATTACATGCCCATTCCAACATCTTTTGGCAGACTTGAGCATTGGGTTGAGTAAAACTGCTTTCAATTTGTTTGTACTTGTATTTACGCTCAAAAACTTGCAGTTCCTCGACCACAAATTCATCAGAAAGCACAACCTTTTGACCACGACTACGACCAATAATTTTAATATTGAGTTTTTCCGCAAGCTGTTTAGCTAAAACTTGCCATTGTTCGTCAAGTGGGCAGCGATAAATCAGTGAAACAAGCATTTCACCTTTTAAAGTCGCTAAAAAATGAACTTCAAATAAGCGTTTTGAAAGGGCATCATGACTTTTTAGTTCTGCCAAAAGCACTGGCATCAGTTGATTAATGCTGGCATCAGCAATTGGGAATTCATCAATACGAATGACTTGTTTTTGTTGTTGTTCGTCGCGCTCAAACATCGCATAGAACATATCTTCATCTGTATGCCAAATACGAAATTCTGCACGCATACGAAAATGTTGTTCTGGAGATGCAAATACAGCAAGTGAAGGAGGATTGAATTCGGCAAATTGTGCAGAAATACGTTCAACTTTGGCATCAAGTTGTTGCTGATAAGATGAAGTCATATGCAGTCAAAAATTATAAAACGTAGAAAACAGGGATGGTAACAAAGTTTACTGAAGAAGACTAAGCGAATTCGGCAACTTCGAATGAAAATCTAAAGAACTGGGTAACGGTTAGATGAATATGGAGAAAATATGCTTTTCTCAAATAAAAAGAAACCAAGCCATTAGACCAGTAATGGCTTGGTAAGGGAAAGATAACCCTTTAACAGGATGCTTTAAACCTTAGTTCAAGGTCATTAAGCTTGCATTACCACCCGCAGCAGCAGTGTTAATGCTGATTGCACGTTCAATCACAAGACGTTCAACTGGAATGTTTTGTTCCGCAGGCTGTAAATGGGTAATCCCCACAATCGCACCTGAACGTTGAGCGATGGTTGCTTGTAACTCAAGTACCTGAGTTGTTGTGCCATGGTGTAGAACCGCATCAAAATCACCCGTTGCAATGCTTTGGATTACTTTGAATTGTTGAGCAACAGCTTTAGGCATAGAAGACATATGTTTTAATGCAAATACATTGTCTGCAAGTACAGCAGCTTGGCTACCCACTGCAAAAATTGCATTTAATTGAACCAATTGGTCTTGTTCTTGCTCTGCAAGAGACAATACACAGTGACGTGCAACAATCGTATATTGGTTGCTTTCGCCTGTAGGGCCGTTCAGTTCATACACTTGACCAGAAGCAAGCGCAGGGACTTCAGGCAATTTCACTTGTGGGAATTGCTGTTTAACCCATGCACAGAACTGTTCATGTACTTCATTTTTCGGTGCAGGCTGTAATACTTTACCTACTGCAAATGGTGTACTTAACTGTTTCGCGCTGCATTCTTGCATTAAACGGTACAAGTAGAGTGGACCACCCGCTTTAGGACCAGTACCAGATAAGCCTTCACCACCGAAAGGTTGTACGCCAACAACAGCACCAACGATGTTGCGGTTGATATACAAGTTACCCACTTCTGAGTTGCTAATGACAGTGTTGATGGTTTCATCAATACGTGTATGTAGACCCATGGTTAAACCGTAGCCTTTCGCATTGATTTGATCGACTACAGCTTTCACATTACCTTGTGGGTAACGGATTACGTGTAATACTGGACCAAAGACTTCGCGCTCAAGGTCGTTTAAGTTTGGCAATTCAATCAACGTAGGTGGAATGAATGTACCTTGAGTCAGGCTCGCATCAGCATTGTCGTTATGCATGAACTGATGAACCGCATAACCTTTACCACGCATTTTTTGAATGTGGTTTTGGATATTGGTTTGTGCTTCGGCATCAATGACTGGACCAATATCAGTTTTTAACAATGCAGGATTACCTACAGTTAACTGTTTCATGGCACCTTTCAGCATGCGAATTACACTTTCAGCATTGTCTTCTTGTACGCATAAAATACGTAATGCAGAACAACGTTGACCAGCACTGTCATAAGCAGAGTTCACAACATCTAAAATAACTTGTTCAGTTAAAGCAGATGAATCAACGATCATGGCATTTTGACCACCTGTTTCCGCAATTAACGGAATCGGTTGACCATTTGTAGCTAAACGCTTCGCAACTGTTTTCTGAAGAATTTTCGCAACTTCAGTAGAACCAGTGAACATGATGCCCTGAATGCGTGGATCGGCACTGAGTTGTGCGCCAACAGTTTCACCGCGACCAGGAATTAACTGTACAACCGCTTCTGGTACACCTGCTTCCCAAAGCATTTGAATGGCTAAAGCAGCAATAAGTGGCGTTTGTTCAGCAGGTTTGGCAATAACTGTATTACCTGCAACAAGCGCAGCAGAAATTTGACCACTAAAGATTGCAAGAGGGAAGTTCCATGGACTAATACACAATACTGTGCCTAATGACTCAATTTGTGCATTTGCAGCTAAGTTCATACTTTGTGCAGCGTAGTAACGAAGGAAGTCTATCGCTTCACGTACTTCGGCAATCGCATTGGCATACGTTTTACCACTTTCACGGCATAACAGAACCATCAGCTCTTGAATACGGCTTTCCATTAGGTCAGCAGCACGGTTTAAACATGCAGCACGTTCATTTTTCGACGTATTGACCCAAGCAGCTTGTGCATTCGCAGCATTAGTCAGCGCAAGATTCACATGTTCAGCAGAAGCTTCTTTTACGCTACCAACTTTGTCTGTATGGACAGCAGGGTTGATTACAGCGACTTCTGCTGCTGCGTTAATTTCAGCTAAACCAGGACCCATTGATTGAGCAGCCCATTGCTGAGACATTAAGTTTTGAACTGTCGTGTCTAAACTCAATAATTCGCTGTCGTTAGCTAAGTCGACACCTGAAGAGTTGTGACGCAATGCACCATATAAATTCTTTGGTAATGGAATAGCAGGGTGTTTTAAGCCAACCGCTTGTTCTTGTTTCGCAGCAGTTAAGATTGCTTCGCGTGGATTTTCGATCAAGTCTTGAATCTTCAAGCTCTTATCGGCAATACGGTTTACGAAAGAGGTGTTAGCACCATTTTCAAGTAAACGACGTACTAAGTAAGCCAATAAAGTTTCATGCGTACCCACTGGTGCGTAAATACGGCAAGGAACATCTAATTTCTTTTCAGATTTTGGACCAACGACTTGCTCGTATAAAGGTTCACCCATGCCGTGTAAGCATTGGAATTCGTATTGACCGACATAATATTGTTCAGGTTTTGCCAATTCATAAATAGTGGCAACAGTTTGAGCATTATGCGTCGCAAATTGTGGGTAAATTTGATCTGGTGCAGCCAGTAATTTTCTCGCACAAGCAATATAAGACAAGTCAGTATGTACTTTACGCGTAAATACAGGATAGTCAGTCATGCCTTCGATTTGTGCTTTCTTGATTTCGCTGTCCCAGTAAGCACCTTTCACCAAACGGATCATTAGACGCTTGTTGCTACGCTTAGCAAGATCAACCACATAGTCTACAACGTAGAAGCAACGCTTTTGGTACGCTTGAATAACAAAGCCGATACCTTTCCAATCCGCCAATTCTGGTTCGAAGCAAAGACGCTCTAAGAGTTCAAGAGAAAGTTCTAAACGCTCAGACTCTTCAGCATCAATGTTTAAACCAATGTTGTAGTTTTTCGCTAAACGAGCCAATTCCAAAACTTTGCTATAAAGTTCGTTATGTACACGTTCAGTCTGTGAACGTTGGTAACGCGGGTGTAAAGCAGAAAGCTTAATAGAGATACCCGGGCCGCTATAAACATCTTTATCTGTTGATGCTTGACCAATTGCATGAATTGCGTTGGTGTAGTCATCGAAATAACGTTCTGCATCGTGATCTGTTAATGCAGCTTCACCCAGCATATCGTATGAATAACGGAAACCTTTATCTTCCAGACGTTCAGCGTTGCTTAATGCTTCTTTGATGGTTTCGCCAGTAACGAATTGTTCGCCCATCATACGCATAGCAACGTCTACAGCTTTACGGATTACGCCACGACCACTACGTGCAATTAAGCCAGTCAGCATACTCGAAAGACTAGCTTGCTTCGGTGTTTCCATCAGCATACCTGTTAACATTAAGCCCCACGCAGCGGCATTAACGAACATTAGGTTGCTTTGACCAATGTGATCTTTCCAGTTACCTTGGTTAATTTTGTCACGGATGAGTAAATCACGTGTGGCAGTATCAGGAATACGTAATAACGCTTCAGCAAGACACATGAGCGCAATACCTTCTTGAGAAGATAAAGAGAACTCTTGTAATAAACCTTGTACAATACCTGCTTTACCCGCAGAACTTTTACGTTCACGTAAAGTGTGTGCAAGGTTAAACGCTAAGTCTTGAATACGCGTATTCAATTCATCTGAAATTTTGCTATGCTCAAGTAGATTTTCAACACATTCAGATTCGGCACGGCGCCACGCAGTGTTTATCTCTGTTTCATAAGCAGTCTTTTCTTTGAAAAGCGTAATATAGTCTTGATGAGGCTTTGTTCCATCAATTGGGGAGATGATCGTATTCATGCCAACTTCCTGTGACTGAAAAGATTGAGTTAAGCAAATTGCCGTATATAATTAATGATCACAGAAATAAACCCGAATAACTCACTATAGTTTCCCTTATTTTTAGAGATTAATTCAGATGTCTAGCCAAATTTTATCGCTTGATCGAACGGATATTAAAATTTTAGATATTCTGCAAAATGATGGTCGAATATCGAATATTAAATTGGCAGAAGAAGTGAACTTGTCACCAACGGCAGTATTGGCAAGGGTACAGAAGCTCAGTAAAGATGGGTTTATTCTTGGTTATGAAGCTAAGTTAAACGCTGCGATGTTGAACTCAAATTTTGTGGTCTTTGTAGAGATTTTACTCGATAAAACTACACCAAATGTATTAGATGAGTTCTGTGAGGCAGTGATGCAGTATCCAGAAATTGTCGAATGTCACATGACCAGTGGTGGATTTGATTTTGTTATAAAGATCCGCTGCGCCAGTATGGAAGAGTTTCGTAAAATATCAGGGCAGGTGCTTTGGCAGTTACCCGGTATTAAAGAAACCCGAAGCTATCCTGTTATGGAAGTGATTAAAGAAAGTGCGAAGTTAAACCTTAAAGTTAAAAAGAGTAGATAAAAATAAAGGGGCATTAGCCCCTTTATTTTTTAACTGTACGAAGAATTATTTATTCTTCAATTCAGCCATTTCACGTTTGTAAAAAGCATCTGCTTGTTCAAAACGGTCAATAACTTCTTTCTCTGGCGCTTTACCAAGAAGGCTCACAACAATAATGCTGATGAACGATAGAATGAAGCCTGGAATAATTTCATACAAGCCAGTATAACCCATCGTATTTTTCCATACGATCACGGTAATTGCACCGACAAGAATACCCACGATTGCACCATTCAGTGTCATACGCTTCCAGAACAAAGACAAGATAATCAATGGACCAAATGCAGCACCGAAACCAGCCCAAGCATAAGCCACCAAACCTAAAACTTTACTGTCTGGGTTTTGAGCAAGAGTAATCGCAAGGATAGAAATACTGATAACCATCAAACGACCAACCCAAACCAATTCTTTTTGCGTTGCATTTTTACGGATAAATGCTTTGTACAAATCTTCAGTTAGGGTACTTGAGCAAACTAGAAGCTGACAGCTTAAAGTACTCATAACAGCTGAAAGAATTGCAGCAAGGATAATACCAGCCACCCATGGATTAAATAAAATTTTATTCAATTCCATAAAAATTGTTTCAGGGTTCTGAGAAACAACGGCTGCGAGTTCTGGGTGTTGTTGGAAGTAAGCAATACCAATAAAGCCTGTACCTACTGCACCACCAAGACATAAAATCATCCAAGCCATACCAATACGACGTGCAGCTGGAATCGTCTTCACAGAATCGGCTGCCATAAAGCGTACAAGGATATGTGGTTGACCAAAATAGCCTAAGCCCCACGCCATTGATGATAGAATGGCAACGGTACTCAGTCCTTCAAGCATATTCCACGCTTGTGGACGAGCAGTTTCAAGCAATACACCAAACTGTTGACTATGGTTATCAATAGAAAGATAAGCAATCATTGGCATCAACAACAAGGCAAAAATCATTAAGCCTGCTTGGAATGTATCCGTCCAACTTACTGCAAGGAAACCACCAATACATACATATGAAATTGTTGCGAGTGCACCAATCCAAAGGGCAGTAGAGTAGTTCCATCCGAATAAGCTTTCGAATAAACGTGCGCCAGCAACCATGCCCGAAGCACAGTAAATAGCAAAGAAGATTAAAATAACGAATGCTGAAATAATACGTAATACACGCTTTTTATCACCAAAACGACCAGTGAAAAAATCTGGTAAGGTCAGTGCATTATTCTGAAATTCAGTGTGAACACGTAAACGTCCTGCCACTAAAAGCCAGTTTAGCCATGCGCCGATAATTAGACCAATAGCAATCCACGCTTCAGAGAGACCAGAGAGGTAAATTGCTCCTGGTAAACCCATGAGCAACCAGCCGCTCATGTCCGATGCACCTGCAGAAAGTGCAGTTACAACGCTTCCAAGACTACGTCCACCCAAAATGTAGTCAGAGAAATCTGAAGTTGCCTTATAGGCATATAGGCCAATACCGACCATTGCGATAATGTAAAAAATAAAGGTGATTAATGTAGGGTTCACTTGACTCATATGCCCATCCTTTGTACTAAAACCATCAATCCAAGATGATTTTTTGAGCTGCAATAGCGAGGAGGTGATTCAATCATAAAAGCAAAATTACTTACTGTTACATTTCTAGGGTGTTTATAGTCATTTTGTGTAGCGAAATGTAATTTTAGTTACAAAACTAAAAATGACAAAAAATTATACTGAGCATATGTAAAAAGGCTTTTTTTAAGAATGAATGCTTTGAAAAGATGATTATTCACCATATTTGATGGTAATTTAGCCTATAAAGATGGGATTTCTTTAAAAAAATGATTTTGTTTACATAAAATAACAATAAGATTTGTCATTATTTGCAAGAAATATTAGTTAGATACCTTTAATTGACTTTTTCTTTTGCAGCAATCAAGCCATGAAACTTAAAAATTAAGCTTTTTTAGAGCAATTTTGATATTGCTATATTTTTCAATTAAATTTTGCCAAGTTTGATTTTACACTTCTATACTCTACATTTGTATAGTTATTCTATAGTTTACCAATGATTTTTTTACTTCAAAATAGTGAAGAGACTGGGAGGGTAAAAGTACCCGTCTTATTTCCATTTATAGTGGTGAAAATTAGATTGAACACAATATTTGCATGGTACGACTATAGCGCATTGATGGTCTAAGTGAATAAAAACTAGCTCTTAAATCGTGCCGAACGAAAGACTTAAGTATTTGCACTATATAATAGTCATTCAAAAGGTTGGCGGGATGTGCTGAGATGCTGAACAAGCTTAAAGATGTATTTAAAAGTTCTAAAGTGAAAGAAGAAGAAGCTTACTTGTTAGAACACGCGATTCAGTTTGATCCACAGCAGGGCTATATTGTAGGCGAAATTGTTCTAAATCAGGAATTGTCCGAACGGCTAGAATATTTTTCTAACCGTCGTTTAAATAAGTTTGATGATCTGCAAGCACTTTATTACGCAGCCATGTTGATTAATGAAAAGATTGATTTGGAAATTACACAGCAGAAATTTGTCGTACGTTTAGGCAATACTGAAGAAAATTTACTCCAGTTTAAGAGTATTGTGAAAAAGCTGAATGATTACTATCGTAATTTTATTCGAGATAAATAGGCGTCGAACATGAGTAAGGAGAATTTTCTACCTCAAGCATGCAATTTTTCAATGTAATCGCCATGTATGTTGTCATCGCTCGGTTGAATTCAGTGACTATATAACTGCATAAAAATTTTATGTACTTTTAGCTGCATGATAAGATTGTAATTAAGTGACTTATCTCTAAAAAGCGATCTACATGTTCGAACAAGAAATTGCTCAACTCAATCTGTCTAAGTTGAAAGCAGGTGACAAACGCTGGATTGGACAATTACAAGGTTCAGCTGCTGCACTATTATTTAAAGAAATCTCAAAAAAACATCAGCAACTTTTTATTCTTGTTGCACGAAATAGTCAGCACTTAGCGCAGTTGGAAAGTGAACTTGAATTTTATGGGCTAAAACCCACTATTTTTCCAGATTGGGAAATTTTACCTTATGACCGCTTATCTCCTCATCAGGATATTGTTTCGGAACGTTTGGCTATTTTATCCAACATGCCGCAGCAAGGGGTATTGTTGGTTTCCGCCTCGACTTTGGCACAGCGGGTTGCGCCAACGTCTTGGGTGTTAGGGGAGCATTTTGATATTCAGATTGGACAAAAATTTGATATTGAAAAGCAAAAACTGCGCTTGATTCAGGCAGGCTATCATCTGGTCGATACGGTATATGATCATGGTGAATTTGCTGTTCGCGGCAGTATTATGGATATTTTTTCATCGGGTCAAAATTCACCTATACGAATCGACCTTTTTGATGACGAAATTGAAAGCTTAAAATTTTTTGATCCTGAAACCCAACGTACCACGCAAAATTTAGAAAAATTTAGTGTACTCCCAGCCAAGGAATTTCCATTAAAAGAAGCACGTTCTTTATTTAGAGACCGTTACGCGGAAAGTTTTCCAACGGCAAATCCGAAAAAGAACCCAATTTATCAAGATGTACTCGAAGGGATTGCTTCGCCAGGTATTGAGTTTTATTTACCGCTGTTTTTTGATAAGTCTTTGATGCAAAGCCAAAGTACGCTTATGGCGTATTTACCACGGAATGGCACTGTCATTACGGATAATGGCTTAGACGAGGGGATATCGAGCTTCTGGAAAGAAGTTTTACGCCGTTATGAAGACCGTCGGCACAATGTTGATCATCCTATCTTGCCACCCGAAGAGTTATTTCTTTCGCCAAACGTGGTCATAGAACAATTAAATAAGTTTTCCCGTGTCATTGCGTCTGCCGAAGCGGTAGAAGAACGCGCAGGTGCAATCAATTTAGATACTGAAACTCCACCACGTTTAGCGGTTGACCCTAAGCAAGAAAAACCTTTTGCTGCTGTAAAGCAATATTTAGATGCAGTGAACCATCCAGTATTGCTTGTCGCAGAAAGTGCAGGTCGGCGCGAAACTTTAAAAGATGCTTTGCGCCCTTTTTTGGGTGATATTCCAAGTGTCGAAAGCTTTGCTGATTTCCAGCAATCTTTACAAGCAATTGCAATTACCAACGCACCACTTGATCGTGGTCTGGTTGTACGAGGTCAACTGAGTGTAATTTCGGAAAATCAACTCTATGAGCATCGTGTAGTACAGCGCCGACGTAAACGTCAGCAAGAAGTTTCAGAAGAGTTCTTAATTAAAAGTTTGACTGAACTGAGTATTGGTGCACCAGTAGTACATATTGATTATGGCGTTGGGCGTTATGCAGGTTTAATTACGCTAAGTATCGATGAGCAAGAACATGAGTTTTTGCAACTTGATTATGCAGATGCGGCCAAAGTCTATGTTCCTGTAACGAATCTGCATTTAATCAGTAGATATAGTGGTGGTGATCCTGATTTAGCGCCATTACATAAACTGGGTACAGATGCTTGGAATAAGGCAAAACGTAAAGCCTTAGAACAAATTCATGATGTGGCAGCAGAACTGCTACATATACAGGCACGTCGTCAATCTAAACCAGGGATCAGTTTTGAATTAGATCAAAGCTTATATATGCAATTTGCGAGTGGATTCGCATACGAAGAAACTTTAGATCAAGCGAATGCCATTGAAGCAACGTTGCATGATATGCAGCTTGCCAAACCTATGGATCGACTGGTCTGTGGTGATGTTGGCTTTGGTAAAACTGAAGTTGCTATGCGTGCAGCATTTTTAGCAGTCCAAAATAATAAGCAAGTTGCTGTGTTGGTTCCGACCACCTTATTGGCTCAGCAGCACTTTGAGTCATTCAAAGACCGTTTTGCGGATTGGCCAATTCGTATAGAAGTATTGTCGCGTTTTGGTTCTAGTAAAACTCATCTCAAAATCATTGAAGATTTAGCCGAAGGTAAAGTCGATATTGTGGTGGGTACCCACAAGATTCTGCAAGAGAATGTCCAGTTTAAGAATCTCGGTCTAATGATTGTAGATGAAGAACATCGTTTTGGTGTGCGTGATAAAGAAAGAATCAAAGCGATGCGTGCCGATGTGGATATGCTGACTCTTACCGCAACGCCAATTCCGCGGACTTTGAATATGGCATTTAGTGGTATGCGTGATTTATCGATTATTGCTACACCACCTGCACGCCGCTTAGCTGTAAAAACTTTTGTGCAGGAGCATACGTCCGAATCAGTGAAAGAAGCCATTCTGCGTGAACTGCTACGCGGTGGACAAGTTTACTTCTTGCATAATGAAGTTGAGACCATCGAAAGAGCGGCAGAAAATCTTCGTGAACTTGTGCCCGAAGCACGCGTTGCTGTAGCGCACGGGCAAATGCGAGAGCGTGAACTTGAACAAGTCATGCAGCAGTTTTACCATAAAGAATATAATGTCTTGGTTTGTTCAACCATTATTGAAACAGGGATTGATGTCCCAAATGCCAACACAATCTTAATTGAACGTGCCGATAAGTTGGGATTGGCACAATTGCATCAATTGCGTGGACGTGTTGGACGTTCGCATCACCAAGCTTATGCCTATTTGTTAGTGCCTTCCATTAAAGGACTAAAAGGTGATGCAGAAAAACGACTCGATGCCATTCAACGTGCTGCAACCTTGGGTGCGGGTTTCATGTTGGCGACGGAAGATCTTGAAATTCGTGGTGCGGGTGAATTACTCGGTGAGCAGCAAAGTGGTTCTATGCAAGCAATTGGTTATAGCTTGTATATGGAAATGCTTGAAAAAGCGACCAAAGCCATTCAGAAGGGTAAAACACCAAACTTTGATGCACCGTTGTCATTAACGGCTGAGATCAATTTACATATGCCTGCATTAATTCCAGATGATTATTTGGGGGATGTTCATCAACGACTCCTTTTTTATAAGCGTATTAGTAATACAGATCATCAAGAAAAACTCGATAATATTCGTATGGAATTGATTGATCGTTTTGGTATTCCACCACAACCTGTCAAGCAATTGTTTGCTGTGCATCAGTTGCGTCTGAAAGCCGAACACCTTGGTATTACTAAAATCGATATTAATACCAATGGTGGCTATATTGAATTTTCACAAGATACACCTGTGCAGGCGATGAGTATCATTAGTATGATGCAAAAACATCCGACCTTCTTCAGAATGGAAGGTGGTCAGCGCCTAAAAGTCATGGTGATGTTGGAAGATTTTCAAAAAAGAATCCAATTTATTAATGAGTTACTTGAGAGTTTGATTAAAGAGTTAAATTAGTCTCTAGAACGCGCTTCTTTGGCTTGACTTTCTAAAAGTAAGATTGGAATGATAGCCGAAGAAGCAATTGATTTATTTAGAAAAATTATTAAAGTGTTAAATGTGATCAATATCATATAAAATAGTGCTTTATTTGTAATGAAACACCTTTTATAGAATACTCAGCTCTAGTTTGATGTGATAGTATTAACCATCATTCTAATTTTCCATCATTTATAAAGATATGTTTAGTTTGCATCCACAACTTGCTCAAGATACGTTTTTGGTAGGCGATTTTCCGCTTTCTACATGTCGTTTAATGAATGATATGCAGTTTCCTTGGCTGATTCTTATTCCACGTGTACCTGGAATAACTGAGCTATATGAATTGAGTCAAGCAGATCAAGAGCAGTTCTTGCGCGAATCAAGTTGGTTATCTAGTCAACTTTCACGTGTATTTCGCGCTGATAAAATGAATGTTGCAGCATTAGGTAACATGGTTCCTCAGTTGCACTTTCATCATGTTGTCCGTTATCAAAATGACGTGGTTTGGCCTAAACCAGTTTGGGGTACACCAGCAGTTCCATATACCAATGAAGTTCTTGCGCATATGCGTCAAACATTAATGCTTGCTCTACGTGGTCAAGGTGACATGCCATTTGACTGGCGCATGGATTGATCCCAGAAAATCTTTGTTTATGGATGAATTGTGATTAGATTCGGGTTCTGGAGTAGGTAGTGCTATCATTAAGCAATTGGATAGATAGAGACCCTAAGCATTTTGAATATCTTCATCGTGTGATGGGATATGCAATGCTATCTCTACTTTTAGTTGTTTATCACTACACATCCCCAGAAACCAAATATCAAATTTATGTACCAATTCTGCTTGGAATTGTGGCATTAATTCTTCCTAAGCTTTCGAATTGGTTAGACTTCAAGTTTGGTTATCATACCAAGCGCAATACATTATTTGCGATTGATGTAGTGGTTATTGCAATTATGTTGTCGGCCGTGCATTTAAGTTTAGTGCTGACTTTTACTGCAATTTTTGCAATTTTATTCTCATCTATTAATACAAAAGTTTCTTTTTTCTCGGCCATGCTCACTTGTGTGTTTGGCGTTGCTGTCTTTTATTTTGGTAATATTTTTATTTTTGGGTTTGGTGAGTATTTCGAACATACATCGTCAGAACTGACGGTTCTTTCATTTTTATGTTTAATCACCTATTTTGGTGTTGGAATTATTTATCAAAGCCGCCGCATTCGCTATATCCATACCAAGCGTGAATATTATTATAATCAAATGAATCGCTATATGGAGTTCGCAAATCAACTCAGTCGTTATGCGCCGCTACAGCTATGGCAATCGATCATGAAAGGAGAGTCGGAGGCCAAAATTGAATACAAGCGTAAAAAAATGACAGTTTTTTTTTCCGATATTCAGGGTTTTACTGAGCTATCTGAAACGCTAATTCCAGATGATCTTGCCTACTTACTTAATGATTATTTAAGTCACATGACCGAAATTGCCAAGCAATATGAAGGTACTGTTGATAAATTCATGGGCGATGCTATTTTAATTTTCTTTGGTGATCCAAATACACAAGGTGTAGAGCAAGATGCAAAAACCTGTGTAGAAATGGCAATGGTTATGCGTCAGCAAATGAAATTGCTTCGTGAACGCTGGATTAAAATGGGTTATCCTCCGTTGCATATTCGTATGGGAATCAGTACTGGTTATTGTCACGTAGGGAATTATGGTGCTGCACATCGTATGGCTTATACGATTGTGGGTCGTGATGCGAATTTGGCAGCTCGATTACAGAGTGCCGCAGCAGTTGATGAAATTTTAATTTCTGATGATACCTACAACCTGATTAAAAATGATTATTTGTGTGCGCCTAAATCACCCATTTATTTGAAAGGGATTCAGGGTCCTGTGAGAACTTGGCAGGTGATGGAGAAGTATACTTCTCAAAAAACAGATTACCAGCGTTGGTTTGATTATGAATACAAAGGTTTTCACTTATTGTTAAACTTGGATGAAGTGCAAAACTTCGAGTATCCTGAATTGATCACTGTGTTAGATAAAATGATTAAGCGTATTCAAACTCAGCAAAAATTAACTAATTCACAGGGTGTTGTGAAGCTAAAGCTTGAAGATGAAGTGATTCAGTCTATTGAAAATACACATACTCATTAAATCTAAATGATGCAGAATTAATATCATTTTTATATAAAATAAAAAAGTTGAATAATAAAAAACCACGCATTCGCGTGGTTTTTTACATAAGAAAGGATCAGTGATTTTCTGAAGCATGGTTGATGGTGTATTTAGGAATCTCAATTTCTAAATCTTCATCAACAATTTCGACTTGGCATGACAGGCGTGAGTCAGGTTCTAAGCCCCAAGCACGGTCTAGCAAGTCGGCTTCAACATCATTCATTTCTTCAAGACTATCAAAACCTTTACGAACAATAACGTGGCAAGTCGTACATGCGCATGACATGTCACAGGCATGTTCAATTCGGATATTGTTCTTGAGTAAGCTTTCACATAAGTTTGCATTTTGCTCAACTTCAAACTCAGCACCTTCTGGACAGAATTGCGCATGTGGAAGTACTTTAATACGTGGCATAATCTTTACCTTAATTAGTTTGAGTTTGACCAGTCTTCGAGTTTAGTGCCTTTTAATGCAGCATCAATATGTTGATTCATGCGTAATGCGGCAAAATTATCACTGTGTATTTTAAGCTGTTCAATTGCTTGTTCAATTGCTTTGATATCTTCACCTTGTAGCTGAGTCTCTAGCTGAGTCTTTGCTGTATTCAGTAGGTCAAGCTGTTCGGTGCTTAGAAGATGCGTATCAACTTTCAAGGCTTGAACCAAAGCTTCAAGTTCACGCTGTGCTTCTACTTTAGTTTCTTGAAGGTGGCGAAGATTTTTGTCTTCTTCAGCATACTTAAAGCCATCAAGTAATAGTCGCTCAGTGTCTGATTCAGATAAACCATATGATGGCTTAATATCAATTTGTGCGTGTACACCAGAAGTAGTTTCTTTTGCAGCTACAGTGAGTAAACCATCTGCATCGACTTGGAAGGTTACTTCAATGCGCGCTTGTCCTGCTGTCATTGGTGGAATGCCGTGCAATACAAAACGACCTAAGCTACGGCAATGTTCGACCAAATCACGTTCGCCTTGTACCACATGAATCAACATGGCGGTTTGACCATCTTGATAGGTGGTGAATTCTTGACGACGTGCAACAGGAATTGCAGTATTACGAGAAATCAGGCGTTCAACTAAGCCACCCATGGTTTCTAAGCCAAGTGAAAGTGGGGTAACGTCTAAGAGTAATGAGCCATCAGTTGAGTTGCCAATTAATTGGTTGGCTGTAATGGATGCGCCAATTGCGACCACTTCATCGGGGTTAATGGTGCATAGAGGTTCTTGATTGAATACGCTCTGAACTGCTTTTTTAACAGCATAAGAACGCGTAGAACCACCCACTAAAACCACGTTTTGAATGTCATTGAGTTCTAATTTAGCATCACGCATGACACGTTTACAAACGCTGATGGTTTTATCAAGTGCAACTTGAATAATCGATTCAAAAGTAGGGCGATCAAGTTGTAATGATTGATCAAGAAGTTTAAGTTCAACTTCATTTGCATCTGATAAGGCTTCTTTTGCTTTACGTGCTGCTACAACAAAATGTGCATATTCAGCATCATTAAGAAGTTCGATGTTGAGTTGTTTTTTTGCCCATTTCACAATCAGACGATCAAGATCATCACCACCTAATGCGGTATGTCCACCTGTTGCTAAAACTTCGAATACGCCTTGCGAAAAACGAAGAATAGAAACATCAAATGTACCGCCCCCCAGATCGTAAATCACATAGTTGCGATCAGTTGCTAAATTGGTTTCTTGATCCAAACCGTAAGCAACGGCCGCAGCTGTTGGTTCATTCAATAAACGAAGAACATTTAAGCCTGCAAGTTGGGCAGCATCACGTGTTGCTTGGCGTTGAGCTTCATCAAAATAAGCAGGAACCGTGATAACAGCACCATTAACTGGATTTTTGAGACTTTCTTCAGCGCGGTCTTTCAGTTGTTTTAAAATTTCAGCAGAAATTTCAACAGGAGTCTTACGACCTAGTGCAGTTTCAAATGCTGGCATTTGATGGTCTTCACCCACAAGTGTGTAGGGGTGTTGAAATTTGATGTCAGCTTTAGATCGTCCCATAAACCGTTTAACAGAAACAATGGTATTTTTAGGATCTGTGGTAATAAACGGTTTTGCATCATCGCCATAATGGGCTTGATGCTGGGTGTAATGAACGATAGAAGGAAGTAACACTCGACCTTGTTCATCGTTAAGAACTTTGGCTTTTCCTGAAAGCACAGTTGCGACTAAAGAGTGGGTTGTGCCTAGGTCAATTCCAATCGCGATACGGTGTTCATGAGGTGCACTTGATTGCCCCGGTTCTGCAATTTGCAAGAGTGCCATGCGTTACATCCTTTGAGCAGCAAAATTTAAAAAATTAGAAATCATCATCAAGATCGAAACTATCATCTTCCAAGAAACGATCTTCAGCTCTGTCTATGTCGAGCATGACTTTTTGAAAGAAACGTAATTTTCTGACGGTGTCACGTGCTTCGGACCAATCTTCATCCGTGTAATCGATTTTGAATTCTCGAATTAAACCATCAATCCATTGAAAAACTTCTTTTTTAAGAGAGCTGAGATCTTCAGTTGATGATGCTTCATCAAGTTGCTCACGTATTTCTAACGCAGATTGAAGAAATTCAAAATCACTAATCGACTGATCTAAATGGTGATCTTGTTTTTTGAGCGCTAACAAGTAACCAGCACGGCTATCCACATGAGATAAAACTTTGAATGCTTGATTGATTTCACTTGATTTAATCAAAGCTTGATCTTTATCTTCAGCTTTATCAGGGTGATATTGTTGCTGCAGTTTTAAAAATTCACTTTTTAAACTTGCTAAATCAATATCGAGCGCTACTGGGAGGTTAAACAACTCAAAATGATTCATGGAAGATGGATCCGCAATAATTTCATGTAAATAAATAGAATTAAAACAGTGTAAAGACACTGTTTTAAGGAAGAAGGTAATAGGAGGTTAAACCGTGAAAGATTCACCGCAACCGCATTCACCTTTTTTATTCGGGTTGTTAAATTCGAAGCCTTCATTTAGACCATTTTTAACATAGTCCATTTCCATACCATCGAGATAGACTAGGCTTTTTGGATCTACAAAGACTTTAACACCGAACTGTACAAACATTTCATCATGTGTATCAACTTCATCAACGAATTCAAGTACATATGCTAAGCCTGAACAGCCAGAAGTTTTCACACCAACGCGAATACCTTCACCCTTACCGCGATTCTTTAAGTAATTGCTGATATGAGTTGCAGCATTTTCAGTTAAATTGATCATGAAAACTCCATTATTCTTTCACTGATTTTGAAACAATTAAGCTTTGGCTTGCTTGTTGCGATAGTCTTCAACAGCAGCTTTAATTGCATCTTCCGCAAGTACAGAGCAGTGAACTTTTACTGGTGGAAGTGCAAGCTCAGTTGCAATATCAATGTTTTTGATGGCTTGAGCTTGGTCTAAAGTTTTACCTTTTAACCATTCAGTCACTAAAGAACTTGATGCAATTGCAGAACCGCAACCATAAGTTTTAAAGCGAGCTTCTTCAATTACACCTTCGTCGTTAACTTGGATTTGAAGACGCATAACGTCGCCACAAGCTGGTGCGCCAACCATACCAGTACCAACATTTTCAGCGTTTTTATCTAAAACACCAACATTACGGGGGTTTTCGTAATGATCAATTACTTTTTCACTATATGCCATGATGCTTCTCCAAACCTCGGGGTCAGCGTTAATATTAATATGGGGTTAAATTCGGTTTAATCAATGAGTTCATGCGAGATGATCTCATTGAAAGAGTAGAATTAGTGTTCAGCCCATTCGACTGTAGAAAGATCTATACCTTCTTTATACATATCCCAAAGCGGAGACAGTTCACGTAACTTATCAACAGCAGCTCGGGTCACGCTTAACACATGATCAATATCTTCTTCTGTGGTGTATTTACCAAAGCTGAAGCGAATTGAACTGTGAGCCAACTCATCAGAAAGACCTAATGCACGAAGTACATAAGATGGTTCTAAAGTTGCAGATGTACATGCAGAACCCGAAGAAACCGCAGCATCTTTGAGTGACATCATTAATGATTCACCTTCAACAAAATTGAAGCTCACATTTAAATAGTTGGCAACGTTTTGAGTTGGGTGACCATTAAGGAATACTTGTTCAAGATCTTGTAAACCATTCCAAAGTTTGTCACGCAACACACGTAAGCGAGTTTGTTCTGCAACCAAGTTTTTGCCTGCAAGTTCAAATGCTTCACCCATACCTACAATTTGGTGTGTTGGTAAAGTACCAGAACGCATACCACGCTCATGACCACCACCATGCATTTGTGCTTTTAGGCGTACACGAGGGCTACGACGAACAAACAATGCGCCGATGCCTTTAGGGCCATAAATTTTGTGTGCCGAGAAACTCATTAAATCTACTTTTAAGGTAGACAAATCAATTTCAACTTTACCCGCAGCTTGAGCAGCATCAACATGGAAGAAAATCTTGTTAGCGCGAGTAATTTCACCAATAGCAGCAACATCAGTCACGGTGCCAATTTCGTTGTTCACCATCATCAGTGAAACAAGAATGGTATCTGGACGAATCGCTTCTTGTACCATTTCAGGGGTAATTAAACCTGTTTGTGGTAATGGTTCAAGATAAGTAATTTCAAAACCTTCAGCTTCTAGTTCGCGGCAAGTGTCTAAAATTGCTTTGTGTTCGATTTTACTGGTGATGATATGCTTGCCTTTAGAAGCATAAAACTGAGCTACACCTTTTAATGCTAGGTTGTCAGACTCAGTTGCACCAGAAGTCCAAACGATTTCGCGAGGATCTGCTTTGATTAAATTCGCAACTTGTTCACGTGCATATTCAACTTTTTCTTCAGCTTGCCAACCGTATGCATGAGAACGTGAAGCCGCATTACCAAAAGTACCATCGAAAGTTAAACATTCCATCATGCGTTCTGCAACTTGAGGGTCTACAGGGGTGGTTGCTGCATAATCAAGATAAATTGGACGTTTCATTTCAAATACTACCTGTAACCGATAAAAGGGCTGAATCAAAAGATGCTGTGTTTTGACGAATAGCAACGGTTTGTACGTTGTCACGAGCTACAAGATCAGCAAGTGTGATTTTAGCGAGATAATCGGCAATGTGGTGAGAGAGTTCTTGCCATAAATCATGTGTTAAACACATTGCACCATTTTGACAGTTGCCTTTGTGGTCACAACGTGTTGCATCTACAGTTTCATTTACAGCTTCAATAATTTCTAACACAGTGATGTCTTCAGCGCTGCGAGCTAGGTGATAACCACCATTCGCACCACGAACACTAGAAACTAATCCATGGCGTTTTAACTTGGCAAAAAGTTGTTCAAGATATGCAACGGAAATAGTTTGGCGAGCTGCAATTTCGGCTAGTGTGATCGTTTGTTCAGTAGGCTGCAAAGCTAGATCAAGTAGAGCAGTCACCGCGTAGCGACCGCGAGTTGTTAAGCGCATGATTCGATACACATGTTTAGACTAGATGTGTAGATTCTATGAATCCTGACTAAAATAGTCAAGTTTTTTTAAGACCAATTCTTTTCTTTTAATTAATATTAAAAATAGTGATTTATGGAAGCCAAATATTATACACAAATAAACTAATCAGGAGTACTGTGATTACAAAAAAAGCAATGTTAATGCGCTTTTGTTTTTGTTCTAAGCGACGTATGCGATTTTTATATTGTTTTACTTCAACTTGGAGTGAGTTGATTTTAGAACGTTGCTGATCAATCTTTTCTAAGAGTGGGGCAACCCGTTTATTTGACGATGTAATATTTTCTTCGTCAACAGGCTCTAAAAACCATTGTTTCCAGTCGGCTAGTACTTTAGGTGCACTGAAAAGTAGTACTAAATCGCGAAATTCATCTTTAAGTGTAATGTCACCATCTATACGCATGGTTTTAATGCTGCGTCTGTTGGCAAAGACAAATATCTTAATTAAATCCATTAGCGTAGTTCTAACATCTAGATCTACAGCTTTTTCAGGAGCTTTAGTGTCAAACAAAATACCATGTTCGTTAAATTGTACATAAAAGTCGAAATAAGGGACGTAGCTATTAATTTTAATTGCGATTTTTTGATCTACGAATTTTTTGGCTTGAAGTGCAACCACAGCATCACGCTTAACCACAAAAGTAAAAATCGTTTCTAAAACAATCATGGATGTTGTCAGCAACAAATGTGGTTGATTTTGTCTTTGTTGCGAATCGCTCATAAAACCTAATCCTTGCGGGTAAAAAAGTCCTATCTCATTGTATGTGTTTGAGGACTGAAATAAATTGCATATTAAACCTGCTTTGTAGAACAGTTTTGCAAATCGATCAAGTGTTAAGTTTGCTATGATGAGTCTATTTATATAAATACAGTGTTGAACAGGACATAAAGTAGGCAGGAGTGGCTCAAATGAATAAAACGACAAAAATAGACGAAGATGATCTTGGTATTCCTACGGAAACTCTGAATAAAACAGCTTTAAGGCAGCGCTCGAAGTCAGGTTTGGATTTTAGAAAATATACCAAACAAATTTGGCTGGCAGGTTTGGGTGCTTTTTCAAGAGCGGAAGAAGAGGGAAATAAGCTATTTGACTCTTTGGTTAAAGTTGGTGAAGAGCTTGAGTCCAAAACAACGGAAATTGCTGACCAAACGGTCGAAAAAGTTTCTGAAAAAGCTAAAGAGTCTGTTGTTGATACTAAGGATAAGGTGGAAAAATTAATTGATCATAGTGTGCACCATTCGCTAAATCGAATTGGTTTGGTCACAGTAAAAGATATTCAACATTTGGAAAATTTGATTTTACAATTACATAGCAAAGTAGATGCGTTAATTCTAGAAAATGAACAATTGAAAGCAAAAATTGAAAAAAAGTGACAGATTTGGAGAGTTTCCTATTTTTTCCAGTCTAATTTACGATTAAATTTATAGAAAAGCTTAAGAGGAGTATTGCGTTCTCCCCTAAAGCATTGCTATAAAGGCGTTATGGTAATTTAAACTATATCCTTGAACCTTAAATAAACGATATTAGAGGACTTCATCTTCATGAATAAATCAGAATTAATTGATGCAATTGCAGAAAAAGGGGGATTGTCTAAGACTGATGCAGGTAAAGCCTTAGACGCGACAATTGCTTCAATCACAGAAGCGCTTAAATCAGGTGATACAGTTACACTTGTGGGCTTCGGTACTTTTAATGTAAAAGAACGTGCTGCACGTACAGGTCGTAATCCACAAACTGGTGCGACTCTTGAAATTAAAGCCAGCAAAGTTCCTAGCTTTAAAGCAGGTAAAGGTTTAAAAGATTCTGTAGCTTAATCTTTTAACAGATTACCAAACGCGCCTTCTCGGCGCGTTTTTTATTAATAATGCTGATTTGATGGCTAAACGCATTCATTCATATCAGGTTTTCGGGTAAAATGCGGCACAAATAAAATATTGGAATACTTATGGAATCTTTTCGTAAAGTTATTAAGGGCTGGTTGGGCAAAGTTCTGCTCATTTTGTTTTTGACCCCTTTAGCACTTGTAGGTATTGAAGGATATTTTAGTAGTGGTAGTTCTAAAGACACTGCAAAAACAGTGAATGGGCAAGAAATCAGCAATAAAGAGCTGGAAAATGCGACAAAGTCTTATAGTCAGCAATACTTATCTTATGTAAATGGCGATGAAACATTGTTGAATCAGTCTTTTATTAAAGATAAAGCTTTAGAGTCGTTGATTGCCCGTAACTTATTATTACAACAAGCAGAAAAATTGGGCATTTCATTGAGCGATGCTCAAATTGAGCAAATGATTGCACAACAACCAAGCTTGCAAGAAAACGGCAAGTTTTCTGAAGCACTTTATGCAAATTATTTAAAATCAGTAGGTTTAACAAGCCAAGCATTGATTGAAAATTTACGCCAAGATCATGCATTGAAAATGATGACATCAATGGTGATGGATTACACCTTGGTGAGTAAGGTTGATCTTCAACAAATTGCGAATTTGCAAACTGAGCAACGTACGATTCATTTGGCAAGTATCAAGCTTGATGATTATAAAAAAGGCATTCAAGTTAGCCAGCAAGAAGTTTCTGATTATTATAACAAACATAAAAATGCATTTAGACAAGTTGCAAGTGTAGATGTTGATTTTGTGGTTTTAAGTCCAACTAATGTACCTGCGGCGAATGTGCAAATTTCAGATGCAGAATTACAACAAGCTTATACAAAGTTTGTTGAATCTCAGAAGTCTACAGTTAAGCCTTTAGTTAAACATATTCTTATTACAGCTGATTCGCGCTCAGATGCTGATGCGAAAAAATTAGCTGACAGTGTGGCTGCACAGATTAAAGCAGGTATGAGCTTTAATGATGCTGCTCAGAAGTATTCGGATGACACCGACTCAAAATCTAAAGGTGGTGTTATTGCTGCCTATGATAAAGGGGTATTTGGTGCTGCATTTGATACAGCAGTTGCATCATTAAAGTCAGGTCAAGTGTCTGCACCAGTGAAGACCCAATATGGTTATCATATTATTTCTGCTGAAGCACCTGCAATGAAATTGCCATCTTTTGAAACTGAAAAGCCGCGTTTAATTGCTGAAGTGCAAAAGGCAAAAACGGCGAATGCATTCTCTGATACTGTAAATAACTTGAATGAAATGGTAGTGGGTAGTGACGCACTTGATACTGTGGCTCAAGAGGTTAAAGGTGTGCAGGTTCAATCCATTAAAGGTTTAACTTTAGGCATGCAGCATCCAGTTTTAAGTCAGGCAAATGTTAAAGCTAAACTCTTTAATGATGATGTGAAAAATGGCGATCGCAATGCTTCGAGTAACATTCAATTGGCTAATGGTGACGTGGTTTGGGTAAAAGTACGTGATTATCATGCAGCTGGTGAACAAACTTTAGCTGAAGCAAGCGCACGTGTGAAAGCAAAATTGATTGAAGTGAAGGCGGCTGCAGTTGCAAAAGCGAAGATCCAAAAAGCATTGGATGAGTTTAAAACTCAACCTGCTGCAACGGTTTTGGCTAAAAATCAATTAAGTTTTGAAGATGCTGGCGTGTTTACCCGCTCGCAAGGCTTAAAGCGTCAGATTGAGCGAGCAGCATTTAGTGTTCCTGCACCTAAAGCGGGTATGTGGTCAGTAACAACTGCATCTTTACCTAATGAATTTGTTGTGGTTGCAATTTCCAATGTGAATAAGACTGCTGCAAATGCTTTGACACCAGAACAGTTGACTGAGTTAGCGAAGCTTTATCAGCAACTCCGTGGTCAGCAAGAGCTTGATGACTATACTCAATATTTAAAAAGCCAAGCGAAGATTAAATAAAAATACGGTAATAAAAAAACCAGCCTAGGCTGGTTTTTTTATGTCTATGAAATTATTCAGCGCGAAGAATAATTTCATAGCCCGTATATTTACGGATGTTAATCACACCTGTATCTAGCAGTAAATATTGTCCTTTAATCCCTTGCAGCTTGCCGCGAATGATTGGGGTTTTATCCAAATTGTGTGACTTAATCTTTTCAGGATACTGGTCGACAGGATAAATGAACTCACGAGGCTGTTCATTTTCAAGCAATTCAACAGTTTCGTTGAATTCAAGATTTTGGCTAAATTCATCTCGTATAGTTTGAATTTTAGGTGAAAATTCTTCAATCAATTGCTCACGCACTTCAATTAAATTTAAAGGTTCAGCTTCACCTTTTAGGAGTTTGCGCCAGTCAGTTTTATCGGCAACTTGAGTTCCAAACATGATTTCGAGTTGACCAGATAAGCGACGAGAACCAACTTTCATAATTGGAAGGGCTTGGGTAGCTCCTTGATCTAACCAGCGTGTTGGCATTTGTCCAAGACGAGTGATTCCTACTTTTAAAGCGCTAGAATTGGCTAAATATACAATATGGGGTTGAAAACAGACTTCGTGAGCAAAATTATCTTCCCTGCAAGTTCCGAGATGATAATGGCATGTCTCAGGTTTCATAATACACATGTCGCAAGAAGCTTTAGTTTTAAAACATTTAAAACAATGCCCTTGTGAATAGGATTTCGGTGTTTTGCTGCCGCAAGAAACACAAGAAATATTTCCAGTCCATTCCAACTCAATTTCTTGGCCTAGACTGAATGGAAGCTCAATTTCTGCACGATCTAGGATAAATTTATATTCAACATTTGCCTTGCGAGTCTGTTGATCAGTTACACTAAGGTCCTTGAGACCTGCATGCATTTTATGGCAAATGCCTTGTAGTTCCATGAAAAGCTCACTCAAATAATAAGGATGCAGTTATGGCTGAACAGAATGTCATCACTTCTATGCTAGACGATTTATCTCAGGAACAGCCTATTCAAACTGCATTGTGTATTGGTCAAAATTTAGAGCAATATGACCAGAATCAATCAATTCGTTGGACTTATTTTAACGTAACTGAGTTTCTAAGTCTGCCTTTTACGCAACGTTATGATTTGGGTTTTGTTGTACTCGATAACCTAGAGATGAGCAGCTTATCAGATACGACCAAAGCACAATTTTTAGTAAAGTTACGAGATTTAATGGCGAAAAAGTTAGTTGTGGTCACGAATGAGCAAGATCATAAATTAATGCGTTCACTTGGTTTTACTCAGCTCATTGAAAAGTCAGCGCAGGGTCATGATATGGCAATATGGCAATTCAATATTCTAAATTATAAACATGTCCCAGATTGGTTTAACTCGAAATATTGGGCGAATCCTGAAAACTGGAATAAATTTCGCTGGTAATTTCTACATTTGGGAAAGAATTGTAAAAATGGGTTTGTACTTTTTAAGTTTGTACAAGCTCATTATTTATTTTGCCAATGAGCATTTTCATCTTTTATAATAAGCTGCTTTCCTTTTTTTGACATTTGTCACACATCTTCCAGATATGATGCCTTTACTTACTGATTCCTTGCAAAATCAGCCATTTTCTATTTTTCTAGAATACTTACCGACCAAGCATACACAGCCGGTCCCATCGTGCATAGGTGGCTATCCAGTCACAATGACGATTGCTGATCGTGTACGTACCGATGATGATCCTGAGCCATTGGTAATTGCTCAAAATTATGCTGCTGAGATTCCGAAAATCTTACATTTTTCTGGTAAAGGGCGAGATATAGCTGATTTTAATGAATTTATTCGAGCGGCACAGGTACACGGTTATTCGAATGTGTTGTTGCTAACAGGTGATAAATTAAAGCATCATCAAAATGGTCAGGATATAAATTTTTCACGGACGCGTTATTTAGAATCCGTGAATGCTGTGATGCAGTCCAAAAAACTCGCGCCTGAAATAAAAGTTGGGGTGGCGCTAAATCCATTTAAATATACGAAAGCTGAGCATGATGCCCAATATTATAAATTGGATAAAAAAGTGTTGGCAGGGGCAGACTATGTTGTAACCCAATTAGGGTTTGATTTGGATGCATTAAAAGAAGCGAAGCAATATTTAGCAAATCAGCATTCAAAGATTGATTTGTTTGCTTGTGTAATGCCATTAACTGCTGCACGTGCAGAATTTATGTTCAAGCAAAAAGTTGCAGGAATTGTTTTGACCCCACATCTTTTGCAGTTACTTCAACAAGAACAGAGCATTGATGCTGTGCTTGCAGAACAAAATGTCTATGCACGTTGCGCTTTGCAGATTTTAATTTGCCGTTCTTGGGGATTTGCGGGTGTGCATTTATCTGCCTGCCATAAACCCGAAGAGCAGCAAAAGTTAGAACAGGCTCTAACTTGTTTTAGGGATTTAAGTTTTGATCAATGTATGCAGATTTGGAGTGAACTGCATCAATTGAAGTCGGGGGATGAACTAAAGTCTAAGCCTGATGTGTTTCAAGAAAAACCATCTACGGAACAGGTGCTCAAGTATAAAAGTATGCAGTTTATGCATGATTCAATGTTTGATTCCAAGATTGCACGGAACGTAGGAAGCAAATTTTTTAATCCTAAGCTTTGGTCTGGTCATTTTGCCAATAAATTACTTATAAAGTCTGAATACTTATCTAAACACGGCGTTGTAGGCTGTGAAAGTTGTGGTCAGTGTCGCCTTGCGGATACTTTATATATTTGTCCTGAAACTTGTCCTAAAGGCTTGGCAAATGGTCCTTGTGGAGGCACAACTTTAGATCGTTGTGAGTTTGGAGATCGAGAGTGTATTCACTCGGTAAAAGCACGTTTAGCACAGCAAGTGGATCAAGTTGATGTGCTTAAAAAGCGCATGATTGATACTGTTCCAATTGAGTCGCGAGGAACGAGTTCTTGGGTAAATTGGTTTAATCCCAAATAAAAAACACGCCGAAGCGTGTTTTTTAAAGTGATTGGGATTAGAAGTTGTATTCCATACCTGTGCCGATTACAGTGCGTTTGTCGTCATCACTTAACCAATCACGTTTTTGTTGTGCTACGATGCCGTAGAAACGTGCTTGTTTGTTAATTTTGTAGTCTAAGCCGATACCATACTGATCAATCGTACGATCGTCATGACCATCACGTGCAGTTTTTGCCGATTGGTATTGTCCTTTTACAGCAAAAGGTGTGTTACCGATTTTGTAAGTTACTGCTGTAATCCAAGAATCTTCTTCTAAGCCTTTGTAGTTTGCAGTAACAGCATTACCATTAGTATCTGTTTTACCCGTGTTATAAGCAGTTAAGTCATCTTTAGGTTCAGCATGTTGCCACAAGCCACCAAGTACAAGACCTTTAAGACCAATAGTGCTGAAATCATAAGACCCTGTCACACGGTAAGCATCAGAGTAAATATCTTTTAAGCTGTAAGCGTTGTATTTACCTTGGATACCTGAGTTACCTGCTACAGCTAGTGCCAAACCTAAGTCTTTATTTTCATAGTTGACTGAAGCTGAAACAGCATCACCAAAGCCATCACGTTTATCATCATTACCTGTTGAACCAGCTGTTACACTAGAAGAACTTTCACCTTGTTGGAACATTACATTGAATGATAAGCCAGCAAGTAATTTAGGGTCAGATTCAAAACCTAGAACGTTGTTTGAGCGTTCTTCACCATACATGGTGTTGGTAATATCTAAAATTGTGTGGTCATTGAAGATATCTTGATTATTGCCAGCAGCAGTTTTGAAGTAAGAGTCAAATTTACCTACT
Source organism: Acinetobacter sp. ANC 4910 (assembly GCF_004331035.1). Taxonomy (GTDB): domain Bacteria; phylum Pseudomonadota; class Gammaproteobacteria; order Pseudomonadales; family Moraxellaceae; genus Acinetobacter. Next base: position 21,455 of record NZ_SJNT01000007.1, on the reverse strand, counting down.
TTTAGCGCGCCGATACCATCACTTTTTAAACCGATGAAGCGGTTACGCGCACTGAGGTCTGTATCTGAACCAGAACCATCAGTTGCGATTGCCCATTCTGCTAAATAGATTGCAGATAACTTTTCTGTTAGCTTTTCTTCACCTTTAATGCCGAAGCGTGAAGCATTAGAGTTGATTTCAGTGACATCACTCTTGCCATCAAAACTTTTGTTATCAACATTGTCGATCGATACATTTAGTTTACCGTACAATGTTGGCGCTGCCTGTGCTGCGTTTAAGCTTAAAGTTGTGACTGCTGCAGCAAGTAGCAATTTTTTCATTGAGATTTCTCCAAAACACGATTTTTATGGCAAGTGCCTACAAACTCTTATTTTCAGCTCGCTTCTGTACAATTCGTTACATAGCTCACCAACTTGCTATGCAGTATCTGTAAACTTTGTGACAGCAAAGTGAAAACTAAATGACAGTTTGATGACGCGATGTGATTGGATAACTCTCAGTTTTATTTTGTTTTTTTATCTTAAGTAAAAAAATGGAGCCGAATGGCTCCATTTGTTGTTTAGATAATCAAATTATGCTTCTAAAGCAGCTTTAATTTTTTCAGCCTGCGCTTTAATCTTTTCTTGATCACCCATTTGTGCAGCATGCTTGCCTAACTGATGTACATTGGTTGGGATAAGGTGAAAGTGGATGTGCGGAACAGTTTGTCCGGCAGCAGCTCCACTTAATTGCATTAAGATTATGCCATCTACGCCAAGTGCTTTTTCCATTGCACGTGCAATTTTTTGTGTGACCTGAATGGTGTAAGCAGCGGTTTCAGCTGGAAGATCGAGCAAGTTTACTGCTGGAGTTTTAGGAATGACTAGGGTGTGTCCTTCAGCTTGCGGCATGATATCCATAAAAGCAAGAACCTGATCATCTTCATACACTTTGATTGCAGGAAGCTCTCCACGTAGGATTCTTGCAAAAATATTTTGATCATCGTAAGCCATAATTATTCCTTTAACAGTCTCCATTGAAGGAGGGAATTCAGTTGTTATTTACAATTTAGTTCTTTCTGACGTGCTTTGATTTCGTCAAGACGTTGCTGCTCTTTATCTGAAAATTTAGGTTTGGTGGTGTAGCAGTTGTCATTACCAAACTTCGCTTTTGCTTCAGGGTCTTTGAAGCAGAAACCTTTAGATGCATAAATTACATCATGATCATTTTTAAGTTTCTGACACTCTTGCTCTGGCGTTGCAGCCAAAGAATTCGCACTAATAAAAGTTGATAAACCTGCAAGACAAGCAATAAGCAACTTACTCATAAGAGTTTCCTCATGGTTTGTAACAGTATATGTTTAATACCTGATTACAATATTGGGGTTTAATTTGTCATCTTCAATGGCAATAAATTACTCTAACGTAATTCTACTCAACATGATAGGTAAAATTTATATGTATCAATAGTTTTGTAAAGTTAAATTGATAACAAAGGGCTAATTTTGGGGTTGTAGTTATATCTAGTCGTTCTACGGTATGTTGCATTATTTGTAAGTTAATTGCGCTAAAATTCTTTAGTCATTTGGGGTTTGTAAAGTGACTATTAATTTCAAGTTGTTATGCTTATTTGTAAATCGGATCTAACACGAGAAATTACCATTTTTAAATTTAAAAATGACTTAAATATAATGGGTTAATTGGTCAATTTTGTATTTAAAATTTTTATAACTGCTTAATATTAATAAATTAGAAGTTGAAGCTAATAATTCCAAACAGAAGAAAATTTACACCACCAATAATTCTGATTATCAATAATATCAAACCAATCTTGAATCATCTGCTAACTTACGGTCATTTAAATCTTCGGTAGGTTTATCTTGAGTGCCTGCTAAAATATTTTCAATAATGAAGACGTAAAAACAGAGTGAAAGATTTGGTTCTCTGGAATGTCTAGTGAAATCTAAAAATTCATAGGCATTCCAGAGAACTCAAAATACTTTACGATATGGAATAAAAATAAGTATAAGTTATTTATTTTAAATAGAAAAATTACTCTAACGTAATTTTGCTCCAAGATTCATATAATTTTACAGCACTAGAAAAATCACTTTCTACAGGTGAAAGATCACTTGCTGCTTGTATCAGACTTTGTGTCAATGCAATTACAGGTGCTGAAAGTTTAGCATCACGGACTAAATCTAGAGCGATACCTGTATCTTTTGCTAACAACGGTAAAGCAAAGGTAAGAGGGAAGCTGCGGTTTAAAACGCGTTGAGGTAGTACGGTTTCAGTCACTCCACTTTTACCGCTAGATGCATTAATGCAATCCAGTGCTTCACCCAAATTAACACCATGTGCTTTTAACGTGGTAAAGCCTTCGGCAACAGAACAGAGATTCACTGCAAGAAGCATATTATTGACTGCTTTCACGGCGAAACCTGCACCAGAGTTGCCCACATGCTTAATGAGTTTTCCAATCGCTTGTAAGGCAGGGAGGGCTTTTTCGAATGCTTCAGCATTACCACCCACCATTACAGTTAGTGTGGCATTTTCAGCTCCAATGGTTTGACCACTGACAGGAGCATCTAAGAAAGTCACTTGTTGTGTCTGTAAAGCTTCTGCCAGATTTTTAGCAGACTCTGGTACACCACTCGTGCAATCAATCCAAATACTACCTGCTTTTAATTCTAGTCCAGAAATAAGCGCTTCAACATCTTGGCTGGTTGGAAGGCAAGAAAAAATGATGTCTGCTTTAACTGCATCTTGTAAAGATACGGCAAGGGTTCCGTATTCAGTTGCATGTTGTTCGGCTTTGGAAAAATTACGATTCCAAACAAACACGGTTTCAAAATGTTTAGGGAGATGAGCTGCCATGCGATAGCCCATAGCACCTAAACCGATAAAAGCAACTGAATGAATCATAATTTTTCCTTTATATCTTTGTCGATCTTTGTTCTAACCACGAAGTGAGTTTGGGCCAAAAATGTTCAGCGCTTGTCTTGTTTGACATTAAACCCAAATGCCCTCCGGGGATAAGAGTAAACGTGACATCTTGGCTGTTTGTCAATTCACATAATGGTTTTATTGCTGCTTCTGTAACAAGTTGATCGGTTTGACCTGCGCCAATCAATAAGGACGAAGTAATTGAATTTAATTTGATTTGTTTATCTTTAAGCTGAATAACCCCATTTTTTAGTTCATTTTTCAGCCAAATCTTAAAAATCATGTCTTGGTTAATCCCACCAGGGTAATCAATCATATTATTGAGAAATTGGCTAATTGTGGCATTTTCACTGATGGTTTCCAAATCATCCAAGTTATTTAAAAGCGTCTTATAACTTGCATACCAGCCTTTAGGATCTAGAATTTTAAAACCAATAGAATTTAAACGCCCTGGCGTATGAGTAAATTTTTTTGGAATATTGGTTGAAAACAAGAGTTGATTGAGTGATGCATTTTTTTGGATAAGTTGATACATATTTTGATTAATTTTACCAATGAATCCTGATGCATAACTATCGATTGGGCTGCCTAAAACTATTAAATTTTTAACAAAATTAGGCTGCTGCAAGGCACTATAAAGTAGAACAAAAATGCCCGCCATACTCCAACCATGGAGTGAAATTTGCTCAGATTGAGCATGACTGCGTATCTTGTTAATACAGTCAGGCAGTGCGTAGTCGACGATGGTAAGAAAATGAATATGTCGGTCACGAAAGCGAAACTGCTTCCATTCAACTAAATACACATCAAAGCCTTTATTTTGAAAATGCTTTACTAAAGACCGATAAGGAAACAAATCATATATCGCCATATTAATGGCAAAAGGGGCAACAAAAACTAGAGGTTCTAGATAATGCTTTGAGATAGCTGGGTAGTAACGCACTTTAGCATAATCATTGTAGGCGACAATTTCATAAGGTGTGCTTTCAGACAGAATAAGTGAATGTTGCTTAAAGATGCGGGTAGATAAGTTTTTGAGTTGGACTTTCTGACTGGCGATCCGTTGTTTTAGTTTTGTCATCGTGGGCATATTTATTGACCTACATGAAGATTTGTTCGAAGTCTAAACGATAATTTTACATTTTACCTTGACCTGAAATGCCGTAGACGCTCAAAATGTTGGCAATTATTCACAAAGGCAGTTCTGAGAACTGAATCGTAGAAATGAGCCAATACGACGACATCGAATATCAATTAGACACTTTAGCGATTCGTACCGGTCACACACGTACTTTTGAAGGTGAGCATAGTGAGCCAATTTTTCTAACATCTTCTTTCGTATGTGAAAATGCGGCAGATGCAGCAGCCAAATTTTCAGGACAAATTGAAGGCAATACTTACTCACGTTATACCAACCCAACTGTACAGGCATTTGAAAAACGTTTAGCTGTATTAGATGGTGCTGAACGTGCAGTGGCGACTAGTTCAGGTATGGCAGCTGTTCATGCTGTAACTTTGGCCTATTTAAAAGCTGGTGATCATGTCGTGTGTTCACGTGCTGTCTTTGGTTCGATCATCTCGCTCTTTGAAAAATATGTCATCAAATTTGGTGTCGATGTAACATTTGTAGGCTTGGAAGATTTAGACGGTTGGAAACAAGCGATTCGTCCTAATACGCGTCTTTTATTTATTGAAACACCGTCGAACCCATTGGCTCAAGTGGGTGATATGCAGGCGATTGCTGATATTGCCCATGCACATGATGCTTTGTTTGCAGTCGATAATACTTTCTGTACCCCAATCTTACAGCAACCAATTAAGTTCGGCGCAGACCTGATTATCTATTCATCAACGAAATATATTGATGGTCAAGGTCGTGCTTTAGGTGGTGCGGTTGTGGGTAAGGATAAATTGGTTGAAGAAATTAACGGTGTTATTCGTACACTCGGTAATTCTATGAGCCCGTTTAATGCGTGGATCTTCTTAAAAGGTTTGGAAACTTTAAGTTTACGCATGAAAGCACATTGTGCCAGTGCACAGAAATTAGCAGAATGGCTCGATGCACATCCGAATGTTGAAAAAGTGTACTACGCAGGTTTACCAAACCATGAAGGACATGAGCTGGCAAAGAAACAGCAATCTGGTTTTGGTGGTGTGGTTTCTTTTGTGGTGAAAGGCGAGCGTGAAGGGGCTTGGACGGTTATCGACAACACTCGCTTCTTATCGATTACTAGTAATTTGGGTGATGTTAAATCAACGATTACCCATCCTGCGACTACGTCGCATGGCAGAATGTCGGCTGAGGCTAAACAGGCAGCGGGTATTCGTGAAGGTTTAATTCGTGTTTCTGTTGGTTTAGAAGATATTGATGATATTATTCGTGATATCGCACGTGGTTTAGACTTAATCTAATTTTTAATTTTATGTTCGGAGATTTTTATGAACATTAATATGCTAATGCAACAAGCACAACGCATGCAAAAAGATATGGAAGTTAATCTTAAAAAAGCCAAAGAGGAGCTTGCACAGACTGAAGTTCATGCAGAAGCAGGCGGTGGTTTGGTTAAGGTAACTATGACTTGCCGTAATGTAGTAAAACGCATCGAGATTAATCCTGAATTGTTGCAAGATGATCCAGATATGATTGAAGACTTGATTGCGGCTGCAATGAATGATGCTGCACGTCAGGCAGAAGTTATTTCTGAAGAGCGCTTAAAAGGTGCGAGTTCGGGTATGGGCTTGCCACCAGGCCTTGCGGGAATGTTCTAATCCCAAGTGGTTGCTTACCTCCCTTTTTAGGGAGGTATTTTTATATAGGAATAACAGTGTTTAGTGATCGATTTGAACAATTGGTTCAAGCTTTAAGAATTTTGCCAAGTGTTGGACCAAAGTCTGCACAACGTATGGCATTGCATCTGATTATGAAAAATAGGGAAGGTGCAGTGGGCTTGGCCCATGCTTTGACAGAGGCGACAAATCACATTCATGAGTGTTGTGTTTGCCATTCACTCACAGAGGAAGAAGTGTGTGATATTTGCCTATCAACTGAGCGTGATGACCAGCTATTGTGCGTAGTGGAATCTCCAGCAGATGTCATGGCAATTGAGCAAAGCGGAAGTTTTCGCGGTAAATATCATGTTTTAGGTGGACATTTGTCACCACTGGATGGTATTGGACCAGACGAAATTGGTATACCGCATTTGGTACATCGCTTAACAGATGGCAAAATTACAGAAGTGATTCTTGCAACCAACGCGACTGTTGAAGGTCAAGCAACCGCACATTATCTGGTTGAAGCCTGTAAGCATCTGCCAGTGCATATGACAAGAATTGCACAAGGTGTGCCACAAGGGGGGGAGCTTGAGTATGTCGACAGCCATACCTTAAGTCAGGCTGTACATAACCGGATGCGCATGAAATAAGTGAATACTTGTTTCATGCTTATTTTAGAGGGGCGGTACTTTAACTTTTGAATGTTATTTTAACGCTTGGTATATTTTATAAAAATCAATGATATAAAAAAAGTATCAATAAACAGATAAATAGAGCTTATATACTAAAATTGAACTAATTCTTTAGTAGAAAATTAAAATTTTTATAGATAATTGTTATATATAAGGTAAGATACCTTTTTAGAGAATCTATTCCTAGACTCGGCAGTATGTTTCAGTTTATTCAGCACCAAACAGATTTAAATAACTTTTTGTCCATCATGGATGAAAACTCCATTTATGGGCTTGATACAGAGTTTATTAAAGTGGATACCTTGTGGCCAAAGCTTGGGGTGTTCCAAATTAACGTTGCTGACCAAGTCTACTTGTTAGATGGAACAACTTTAGATTTAAGTGGGTTCTGGAAAAAAATATTTAATGCACAGTTGAATGTGTTTCATGCTTGTGGTGAAGACATTGATTTGATTTATCATTACGCAAAAGATAAGTCACTGAGTAATGTATTTGATACCCAAATTGGGATGTCATTCTTGGGTCATGGCTTGCAAGTCAGTTATCAAAATGCTCTGAAGCAAATGCTCAATGTCGATATTGATAAAGATCAGACCCGTTCAGATTGGTTGGCACGTCCGCTGTCGCCGGAACAACTCAATTATGCTGCGAATGACGTGCTGTATATTATGGCATTGGCACAAAAAGTTAGATCTGAGTTGCAAGAAAAGCACTTGTTAGATTTTGCTCAGGAAGACTGCCGAAATCTGACCTATGAAATTGGTCAAGAAACTCCACTGGCTTTGCTCTATCAAGATATTGGAAATTATCGACATTCACGCCGTGAACTCATGCAATTACAGCAATTGGCAGTTTGGCGTGAGCAGATGGTTAAAGCACTAAATCAACCGCGTAGTTTTATTCTTAAAAATTCAAGCATGATTGATTTGGTTGAGAAGAATCCAAAAAATCATTTCCAATTGTGCAACATCAAAGATATTCGTCAGAATATTTTACGTGAGCACGGGAAAACCATTTTAGATTTATTGAAGTTTTTACCAGCTCAAGAAGAATGGCCATTACGCATGGCACGTCCAATTCGCCACTCGTCTAAAGAAATTGGTAATAAGGTCGACGCGGTCATTCAAAATGTGGTGAATGAAACAATGGTTCCTAAGGAAGTCTTACTGCGTAAAAAGTGGCTCAATGCTGTGTATCAGCATGTTGTGTCTGGGCGCGCTGAACAAGATTTGCCAAATTATTTACTAGGATGGCGCTATGAGCTTTTGACCAAGCCGCTCATTCAAGTATTACATGCAGATCAGCAATATTTATCTACACAAATGCAAGTTGCACAATAGTCATTCAAATTTGTTTAAAGAATTGACACTTAGACAAATTGACGACTGCTGCGTTAATAATCATTACTGAATCAGATTATTTTTTGTTGTATGCTTGGCGCTGTGTTTTCTAAGTTAAGTAATGTTCCAAGCATGCATTGTTCAATCTATAAATCGAGCAAAAAAGACGAGATGTATCTTTATGTTGCTCGTCCCTCTGAAAATGATGCAGAAGCATCTAATCCATTAGACGTTGTTCCAGAAGCTTTACGTATTGCTTTTGGTCGCGCGACGTTTGTTATGCATATCGAGTTGACCGAGACACGCAAGTTAGCGCGTGTGAATGTATTACACGTGATAGATTCGATTGAAACTAATGGTTTCTTTATTCAAATGCCACCAGAAGGGTTAATTAACCCGAATGCAGTAGCCCCAGAAGGCTTACGTGGCGCTTAATTTTTCTCAGGAGTTGTACTATGAATAATTTTCTTTCAATTTTAGACACAATTCCTGAAGATACAATTGCAGTCAGTGTGTATTTGCTAGGCAGCATCATTATTTTATGGTGCTGGTATGCAATCGCGAAACGCCTACCAAAACCGTTTGGTGGAATTAGTTGGGTGATTGTTTTTGCTGTTATGTTGACACCAACGGTTTCTGAAGGGACAAATGCTTCGATTGCACCTGCATTTTTTGGTCTAATGTTTGGCATACTGACTAAAGAAAACCCGCTCATCTGGTTTAATTTATCTGCAATTTTATGTGTTCTTGGTTTAGGGTTGATCGTGGGGTATTGCTGGTCTAAATATAGTGATAGACGCGAAATTTCTGTAGTTAACAAGAAAAGTTCACCACTTTAAATAAAAAATAAGGTTATCTTATGTCTGTTGATGCTCAACAATTTACGGGTACAAGTCAGTACATTGCGACTGATAGTTTAAAGCTTGCAGTGAAGGCTGCACGTGCATTGCAAAAGCCATTATTGGTTAAAGGGGAACCGGGAACAGGTAAAACTTTACTGGCAGAGCAAGTTGCACAAAGCTTAGGTCTAAAACTCATCACATGGCATATCAAGTCTACAACCAAGGCACAGCAAGGTTTGTATGAATATGATGCGGTTTCACGTCTGCGTGATAGCCAGTTGGGTGATGACCGTGTCTACGACATTAAAAACTACATTAAACCAGGTAAATTGTGGGAAGCATTTACCAGTGAAGAACGCTGTGTGTTGTTGATTGATGAAATTGACAAGGCAGATATCGAGTTTCCAAACGATTTATTGCACGAACTCGATAAAATGTCTTTCTTTGTGTATGAAACAGGCGAAACCATTACCGCAACTCAGCGTCCAATCGTCATCATTACTTCAAATAATGAAAAAGAATTACCAGATGCATTTTTGCGTCGCTGTTTCTTTCATTATATTGAGTTTCCAGATGAAGCAACCATGCGTGAAATTATTGATGTGCATTTTCCGCAGGTTTCAACTGCTTTAGTGAATGAAGCACTTCAAGTTTTCTTTAAATTACGTCAAGTGCCTGGTCTTAAAAAACCACCTTCAACTTCAGAATTGATTGATTGGTTAAGTTTGTTGATGGCAGATGATATGCCAGAAGATGTACTCCGTAATCATGATAAATCTAAAGCGATTCCACCACTCTATGGTGCATTGATTAAAAACGAGCAAGATGTACAGTTGCTTGAGCGTTTAGCTTTTATGTCGCGTCGCTAAAGGAGAAACACGCATGTTTGTGCGCTTGTTTTATACCTTACGCAAATATGGTGTGCCTGTATCTACACGAGAACTCATCGATCTGAATGAGGCGGTGGCATCAGGCTTGGTATTTGCCGATCAAGAAGAGTTTTATCAGCTCGCCAAAACCATCATGGTGAAGGATGAGCGTTTCTTCGATAAATTTGATCGGGGTATGAAAGACTATTTTGATGGTATTTCTACTTTTAATTTGGATGAATTACTCAATCAAGTTCAGCAATTACCCAAAGATTGGTTTGATCTAGAATTATTAGAAAAGCATCTCACGCCAGAACAGCGTGAAGAGTTGAAAAAAGCAGGTTCCCTTGAAGAATTGATGAAAATGTTGGAAGAGCGATTACGCGAACAGCATAAAAAACATCAAGGTGGAAACAAGATGATTGGTACGGGAGGGACTTCTCCTTTTGGTGCTTACGGAGATCATCCTGAGGGTGTACGCATTGGTGGGCCAGGGCGGAAGCGTTCTGCAGTAAAAGTTTGGGAACAGCGCAAATACCGTAATTTGGATGATGAACAGATTTTGGGAACACGCCAAATGCAATTGGCATTACGCCGTTTGCGTAAGTTTGCCCGTCAAGGTGCTGCCGAAGAACTGGATATAGATGGCACTATTAAAGAAACTGCCAAACAGGGCATTTTGGATGTTCAATTGGTGCCTGAACGCCGTAACCGCGTTAAAGTATTGATGTTGTTTGATGTGGGTGGATCAATGGATTCTCATATTGCACAATGTGAAAAACTATTTAGTGCAGCCAAAACAGAATTTAAAACACTCGAATATTTCTATTTCCATAACTGTTTATATGACTATGTTTGGAAAGATAATGTACGTCGTTCCAACACCCGCATGAACACATGGGATTTATTCAATACCTATGCACGTGACTATCGTGTAATTGTAGTGGGTGATGCAAGTATGGCACCTTATGAACTCAATTCAGTCGGTGGTTCTGTTGAATATATGAATGATGAATCGGGGCAAGTGTGGCTACATCGTTTACGTCAGCATTTTGATAAAACAGCATGGCTAAATCCTGAAGAAGAAAATTATTGGCATTACACCCAAACGATTAGCGCAATCAAACAGATTTTTGAACAACATATGTATCCGATGACCTTAAAAGGGGTAGAGGATTTAACCAAATACTTGGCACGTTAAATTCACCATGTTTTTAAACGCGTGTTAAGCATTCAATAAAGTAAGAAATAATAAATGTAGCCTAGGGGGAATAAGAGATGAATCATCAAATTAATGGAGTTGACCTACCTAATGTTGAAGGTTTTTTTGGACCTTATGGTGGTCAATTTATTCCTCCGCATCTTAAAGAGGCTATGGATGAAATTAACGTGGCATATGAAGAAATTCGTCATACGCCAGAATTTCAAAATGAACTTGCAGACTTATTTGCAAATTATGTTGGTCGACCGAGTCCTTTATTTCATGCCAAACGTTTGTCTGAGCAATTGGGTGGCGCGCAAATTTATTTAAAGCGCGAAGATCTGAATCATACTGGCGCACATAAAATTAATCATTGTCTTGGTGAGGCATTACTTGCCAAGTACATGGGTAAAACCAAAGTCATCGCGGAAACAGGCGCGGGACAACACGGTGTGGCTTTAGCGACGGCTTGTGCTCTAGTTGGAATTCCATGTGAAATTCATATGGGGCAAGTGGATATTGAGAAAGAACATCCAAATGTTGTGAAAATGAAGATTCTTGGGGCAAAACTGGTTTCGGTTACGCGTGGTACAGCAACCCTAAAAGATGCTGTGGATAGTGCTTTTGAGGAGTACTTGAACGATCCGAAAAACTATATTTATGCTATTGGTTCTGTCGTGGGACCGCATCCATTTCCGAAAATGGTGCGTGATTTTCAAAGTATTATTGGTAAAGAAATTAAAGTACAAACTCAAGACCGTTTTGGACAAAATCCCGATTATATTGTTGCTTGTGTCGGTGGTGGCTCTAATGCAATCGGTGCGTTTACCGCATTTTTAAATGATACAGATGTAAAATTGGTGGGTGTTGAGCCTGCTGGTCATGGTTTGGATACAGCTATGCATTCAGCGACCTTAACATTGGGTAAACCAAGTCAAATTCATGGTATGGCATGTTATGTATTGGAAGATGATCAAGGTGAACCATTACCTGTACATTCAATTGCTTCTGGTTTGGACTATCCAGGCGTGGGACCACAACATAGCTTTCTTAAAGATTTAGGACGAGTTGAATATACAACAGCAACGGATCAAGAGTGTTTAGATGCGTTTATGACTTTGTCGCGTGTTGAAGGGATTGTGCCAGCATTAGAAAGCTCGCATGCGGTCGCATGGGCATTGCGTGAAGCACCCAAATTGCCAAGAGATGTGAAAATCGTGGTGAATTTATCTGGTCGTGGTGATAAAGATTCTGACTATGTTGCAGACAAACTCGGTCTAAATTAAAACTTGAATTTTAAAAGGTCAGCATACGCTGACCTTTTTTATATTGACCTATATTTCATTATCCAGAAATATATTGTTGTAATTGTTCAATCAAATTTTTCTGATCTGCCATTGCTGCTTTTACCAAGTCACCAATTGAAATCAATCCAATCAAATGATCATCTTCGACTACGGGTAGGTGACGAAGGTGGCGAACTGTCATTAATTCAAGGCAATCTTCAATACTCGTATTTGTTGTTACAGTAAGTACAGCCGCTGTCATAATTTCATTCACGCTCGTGGAAGCAGAAGTTCGCTCCATCAAGGCGACTTTACGCGTGTAATCACGTTCAGAAACAATACCAACGACTTTTTCGTCTTGTGTAACGACTAAAGCGCCAATGCCCTTGTCTGCCATAAGTGTAATTGCTTCAAATACGGTAGAATCTGGACGAATTGTAAAAATTGACTGTTCTGATTTATCTTGAAGGACTTGTGCAACTTTAGTCATATTATTCATCTCTGATGTTGTTTATTGTTTGATATTTAACTTAACGCGAAACAATAAAAATGCAAATACCTGAAGAGTCATTAATTGCATTTAAGCGAAATAAGGGCTTTGAAGAAAATACTTTATTTCGCTTAAAAGTTGGGCTTATGCTGGTTGAAACTGTAAATCAGCAAAGAAAAAATGGCGCATTAGCTGAGTGGTTAGTTTAAGTTTTTGGCTAGAAGAATTACATAGCGCAGGAATGACGTTGAGTCGAGCTAAAGTTGGTAGTAATGACTTTTGAAAATCAGCAGGTGTGATCCTACGGGGCGTATAGCTTGGCCAATGAACTTCTGCATATTTATGTGCTTGAGCGCTATTCATCCAGAACGGAAAAATAAAATCATCTTGGTCAGACATGATTGCCCAACCTTGATTGTATAAACCCCATAACACACCGCAGTACATCATGGATTTAAGAACAGTAATTTTAAAAAATAAGTCTTTTGCGATTGGTTGTAATTGACTAATTTGTTTCATATTGGACAAACGTTGTGAAGTCATGAGTTATTGTAAAAAGATTAGGTTAAACTTCAGTGTAAGCTTTGCGAAAAATCGTAAGTAAATATGTTTTTTAAAAAAATAAAGCCCAAAAAAACGCCACCTAAGTGACGTTTAATTACGCTTGCATCGTGGCCATTTTCTGCCAGTATTGAGCTTTAAGAGAATCTCGCTCTACACGGAATCCTTGATAATAAAGTTCAGCTAAGAACATTGCAGCTTTACCATGGCCCGCACGTGCGACATCTTCCAATTGTAGAACTGCTTCGACAAAGTTTTTTTGCGATTGAATCGTGTTTACCGCGTTAGCATACACATGTTCTAATTCATGATGAGAAATTTGTTGAATCATAGATAACTCCTTATTGTAATTATGATTGCACAGCTAGACTTTTGTAGTCTTCATACTAATTTAACTAAGTATTATTAAACTAATATTACAGATTAGATGAAAAGTCAAATAACATATGGGGGTTGTACGAATAAATTCAAGTTACATGATTAAACAATAGTCAAAAAGTTTTTTTATTATTATGGATCTACAGGATACTGTAATTAAAAGGAGAATAATATGACAAATACAATAGATGGTTTCACTTTTGATTTACCACTGAACGCGGAAAAAATTATTGAATTAGCTCACTATCATCGTCAACAATTAGACGAGGCTATTTTTCATAATGAAATTCATTTAGGGGAATATTGTTTGGCTCAGCGTAAGCGTGTGTATGATTTTACGCGAACACTGGAGCCACAACAGCGTGTTGAATTTTATAAAATGTATGATGGAGAACTGCGTAGAATTGCAGATGATGAGGACTTGCATCCTGCAGATGCAGAACATGGTGTAGGTGTATTTACCATTGTACTGGCATTAGCGTTAATTGCTTTTATCCTTTATTTTGCTGTAGTTCGTAATATTACAAGCGCTTAAGACAGAATTTGCCCATTTTTAGCCATTTGAAGTTAAGACTGGGCAAATAAACTTGAGATTCTATTGTTGTCAACCTACACTACCTAATCATTCGAGGTAGTGTATGCATAGCGCAAAGCAAAAAATTATTCATTTTTTTTATCAGTTTAAATTAGAGAATTTATATTATTTCTTGGTCGTGTTAATTATTGGTGCGATTCTTTTTTTTGCTACTTTTGCCTTATTTAGACCTGTGACGCCAGAGCAGTATCATCAAATTAAACAGTTATCTCGGCAAGCTTATTATCCTTCTACTCAAGATATGGCAGATCAACTTTTGTATAAGCATCAGGTGACCATAGGTCATTACTTGAAATTGATGAGGGCATATCATACAGAGAAGAATCAGGCAAAGGAGCTTCCTCCTTTGGCGGATGATACTGTTCGCCCATTTTAGGAAGTGTTGTTTTGGGTGGAGCTAATTTTTTACTCGTGTTTAAATTTTCTTGCAAGATGTGTTCTAAGGTGGATTTATCTAGGTTTTTGCTGAAAATTACAATAGTTAGTCGATCTGGATGTAAATGCTTTCGGATCGCGTTTTGTACTTGAATAGCGGTTAATTCATTTAATTTTTCACCGTAGTGATTTAAATAATCAGCAGGTAAATGATAAAACCCTATAGCGCCTAACTGAGCATTAATCGTTGCGTTGCTACTATAGTTATTGGGAAAAGCTCGCATCATGCCGAGTTTGGTCTCTTCAAGTTGTTGTTGGTCAATTGGTGTGTTAATGAAATTGATCAAGGCTTGATGTGCAATCTGAATGCTTTCGAGCAAATGTTCTTGTTCTGTTGAATAGCCTAAGCTAAATGGACCTGCTACTTGCATGAAATTAAAATTACTATATGCACCGTAGGTAAGACCTCGTTTAACACGGAGTTCTTGATTCAAGATGGAATTAAATCCTCCTGTTCCAAATATGCGATTAGCCACTTGAAGTGCTAAATAATCTGGATCATCTCGAGTCATTCCAATTTCACCCATAATAATATGTGCTTGGCTTGAAGCATAAGGGATATGCCGAATGTTAAAATCTGTACGAATATTGGGGGCTAGAAGGGGATCAGCCTTGTTTCCTGCGGGGAATTGCTTGGCTATTTTTTCAGACAGTTTTAATGCTTCTTTAAGCGTTAATTGTCCTGTAATTGCAATATTTAAATTATTACGCACCAAAAATTGTTTGCGAAACTGTATCAAATTTTCAGGGCTTATACGTTTAATACTGGATTGAGTTCCGGTAATTGGCTCGGCATAAGGGTGTTTGCCATATAAAGTACGGTAAAACACAATATTTTTCATACGATCTGGATTTTCTTTTAATTGTTTTTGTCCTACAGCAGTATTACTTAACATCAAATCAATACTTGGTGTCTTAAAAGTAGAGTGATTCAATACTTCAAGCATCATTGCCAAAGCGGGTTGTAACTTTTCAGGATCGGATAAAGTTCTTAATTTAATGATAAACATATCTCGATATGCAGCCACGCTGAACTTGGCTCCAACACTTTCAAAAGTTGAAATAATTTCCTGCGCTGTGTAGTTGGTTGTTCCTTCATCCATAAGTTGTGCGGCCATATTGGATAAACCATAAAGATTAGTGCCAATTTCAGAGTCTCTTGCTGAACCGGCATTAAATGTGAGTTGAATGTCGATTATTGGTAAAGTTGGCGATTCCACAAAGAGTGATCGAACATGAAAGCGATTATTGAGTTCATGCACATAGGGCACATTTTGATGAGTATTTTCCTGAATATTTTTGATGCTCTGTAAATGAGCAATTGAGCTGAACCCGTTTGTTGTTTCTGTATTTTGTATAACCTCTGCGAAACTGGCAGGTAAAAATAAAAAAGAGGTCATGATACATAAATGAAATTTCCACATTTACTTATCCCTTGGTTATTTTTGTTGTTCAGGAAGAATATGCATATTGCTTAGATTTGTCTGGTTGAAATAGGTATTGGCTACGCGCTGGATATCTTCTGGGGTAACAGCTTCATAATGTTGCTGTAATTGATCAATTAACTGATAACTCAAACCATTCACCTCCAATGTTCCAATCATTCGAGCTTGTCCCGCAATATCATCTTGGCTGTAAATCAAATCGGCCATATATCTTGTCACTACACGATTTATCTCATCATCAGATACAGGGCTGTTTTTTAAATTTTCTATTTCAACCAATACAGCTTTTTCAATCTCCTCCAGTGAAACGCCTTCTACGGGTAAGGCAGTAATACTAAAAAGGCTATCACCACGATTATATGGATCATAAGATGCACTAATTGAAGTCGCTAACTTTTGATTGCGTACTAAATTGTTTTGAAGGCGTGAAGTTATACCGCTATCTAGTATATTTTTGATAATAATCAATGCATAGACATCTTGTGGATTTTGTGCGGTAGCTAAAGAATGAACATTCCAAGTCAAAAAGAGATTTGGAACTTGTACAGGAAGTTTAACCTCCATGTAGCGATAGCCAATATTTGTATATTCCTGAACTTCATTTCTTTGAGCTAATACTTTTGCTGGAATAGCAGAAAAGAATTGTTTTACTTGATTGAGTGTTTGCTGGGTATCTACATCACCAACAATAACTAAAATAGCATTATTCGGGGCGTACCAGTCTTGATACCATTTTTTAAGAGAGTCTAATTGAAGAGTATTTAAATTCCTCATATACCCAATTACAGGTTGTCTGTAGTGGCTGGTTGGGTAAGCAATCCATTTAAACCGCTCAGATGCGAGAGCACGAGGATTATCATCAATTCTTTGCCGCCGTTCCTCTATAACAACTTTAATTTCAGTGTCAAAGTCTTGCTGTCTGAGAAGTAAATTGCTCATACGATCTGCTTCTAACTCTAAAGCTAAGGGTAAAAAGTCTTTTTGGTAGAGTTGATAGTAGTAGGTGTAGTTGGTAAAAGTTGCTGCGTTCACACTGCCACCATACAGCCGACTTAAACGAGTAAATTCATCATTGGGCACTTTGATTGTGCCTTTAAACATCATATGTTCTAAAGCATGAGAAATACCTAAAAGGTTTCCTGATTCATCACTGCTGCCAACAGCATACCAAATTTGTGTCATGACCATAGGTGAACGATGGTCTTCGCGGATTATGACTTTCAGTCCATTGTCTAAAGTATATTCTGAGGTTGAGTTTGTTAGGGAGTTTTGAGGTTTTGCATAAACTGGAAGGCAATAAATCGGACAAATGAAGATCAATATACCCAAGAGTATAGTGCGTTGTTCTAGGCGTTTATTATTATTTTTGCCAAACACTTAGGGGGCTCACAAACCTTGGTCTTTAAATTCATTCTTAAGAAAATCATTTGTAAATGCAAGGTAAGGGTGTAGCTTTTTGTAGCTGATTTACACGATACGGCAAGATAAGGAAAATCCTTATCTTTTATGCTAAAATTATTAACTTTTAACGCGCTGCTTTTCAAAGGATTCGGCATGCAACAACAATCTACTGGGCAAAATAAATTTTTGATTGATGCTGATATTGGGGATGATGATGTAACTTTACCAAGTTTACCTGCGGTAAATGTGCCAATTATTGAGACTCCAAAAGCTGAAGAAATTAACACTCCAGTTCAAAAAACTTCCGATGAGCAAACTATCGAAAAGTCAACAGGCGGCTTTTTTAACCGAATGAAAGAAGGGTTAACCAAAACCCGTAAAAACTTTGCCGATGGTATGGTCAATATTTTGATCGGTGGTAAAGAAATTGATGATGAACTCCTTGAAGAAGTTGAAGAGCAGCTTTTGGTTGCAGATATTGGTGTAGATGCGACCAAAGCAATTATCGCTAATTTAACTGAGCGTACAGCGCGCGGTGATTTAATTTATTCGCATTCACTATATAAAGCATTGCAAGAAGAATTGGTTAACTTGTTGGCTCCGCGGGTTAAACCCTTGCATATCGATCCAAACAAAAACCCATTTGTGATTTTGGTCGTGGGTGTAAATGGTGTAGGTAAAACTACCACCATTGGTAAATTGGCTAAGCGTTTGCAAGGTGAGGGTAAAAAAGTCATGCTTGCGGCTGGGGATACTTTCCGTGCAGCAGCAACTGAGCAATTGCAAATTTGGGGTGAGCGCAACAATATCGCCGTGGTTGCTCAAGGTCATGGTGCAGATAGTGCTTCTGTCATTTTTGATGCTTTTGAAAGTGCGCGTGCAAAAGGGGTAGATGTTTTAATTGCCGATACTGCTGGGCGTTTACATAACAAAAGTCATTTGATGCAAGAATTGACGAAAGTTAAGCGTGTTATGCAAAAAATCGATGCTACAGCACCACACGAAATTATGTTGGTGGTCGATGCAGGCACAGGTCAAAATGCGATTAACCAAGTAGAACTGTTTGATGAAGCTGTTGGTCTCACAGGTATTACGATCACCAAATTAGATGGAACAGCAAAAGGTGGTGTTCTGTTTAACATAGCAAGTCGTACCCATGTTCCAATTCGCTTTATTGGCGTCGGTGAAAAAATTGATGATTTACGACCGTTCTCGGCAAAATCATTTGTAGCTGCTTTATTTGAAACAGAAAAATAAAAAGCAGTATATTTCACATAAACTCCGCAAAATGCGGAGTTTATCTTTTTTAGGGTATTTAGTTGATTTAAAAGAGAACAGCCTTTCCACAGTAAATGATTATTTCCCGGAAATTTGACGTTAGAATAAAAGCCTTAAAAAAAATATGTGTATTTGGGTTCTACGGGGTAATCAATGGCACTATTCGATAAACTTAGCCAAGTGCTAACAACTGAAATTACAACGGACTTAATTTTTAATAGAAAAAATGAAACTGATTCAAAAGAATCGGATTATCTTCAACAATTACAACAACGCCAATCCATACAGAAATTAGGTAAGCACCTAGTATATGATCAAGCATATTTAACCGAGTTGATTCATGCAGCTGCTTTAAGTTGCCCATCGGCAGTGAACATGAAAACCACACGTATTGTTATTCTATTTTCCAAAGCACATACCGAATTTTGGCATTTGGTTCAAGAAATTCAAAAAACACAAATACCCGAACACTTATTTCCAGCAATTGCAATAAAGATTCAGAAATGCAACGCGGCTTATGGAACAGTTTTATTTTTTGAAGATCAAACAGCCATCGAAAACTCACAAAAGAATTCACCCTTAAATTCAGCAGAATTACCATTGTGGTCAGAACAGAGTTCAGGAATGGCACAATATGCAGTTTGGATGGCTTTGGCAGAAATAGGAATCGGTGCGAACTTTAATTATTACAGTCCGTCAATTGATTACAAAGTCGCGCAATACTTTAAAATAAGTCCAAAATGGAAATTGAAAACTCAACTGGTATTTGGTTCTATCGAACAAGATGCAGAGTATGTTGATGTTACTGAGAAAGAAGCAGAATTCTTGGTTTTTAAGTAAGAGAATAAACAATTTCGTTTGATTTTTAATAGGATATATTTTGTAAGACATTGAACGTTCTAAATATAAAACAGACTGTCACAATCATAGGTCTTTATATAATTTACAAAGGGCTTAAGATATCTCAAAGTCAATTGAGATATAACTCTCTATTTAAACGAACAAATGAATGAGGACAAAATAATGGCATTCTTAGATCATATGAAAAAACGCCGTACAATTTATGCAATTGGAAAGAATGTAAAGTTAGAGCAAGCTGAAGTTGAACAGCTTATTAAAGATGCTGTACGTGAAAGCCCATCAGCTTTCAACTCTCAAACCTCACGTGTTGTTAGCTTATTTGGTCAATCACATCATAAGTTCTGGGAAATTGTACGCGAAACCTTGCGTAAAATGGTTCCAGCGGAAGCATTCGAAAATACAAGTAAAAAAATAGACAGTTTCGCTGCTGGTTACGCTACTGTTCTTTTTTATGAAGATCAAGATGTTGTGAAATCATTGCAAGAACAATTTGCTCTTTATGCAGATAACTTCCCGGTATGGTCGGAGCATTCATCTGCAATCGCTCAATATGCGGTTTGGACAATATTGGCTGAACATAATATTGGTGCATCCTTGCAGCACTATAATCCTGTAATTGATGCTGAAGTTACAGCAACTTATGACATTCCAAGCAATTGGAAACTACGTGCCCAATTAGTATTAGGTTCAATCGAAGTGCCTGCTGGCGAAAAAACATATCTAGACGATAATATTCGCTTTAAAACATTTAGCTAAATGTCTTTGCCGCAGTCATCTCTATTGATGATTGCGGTATCGTTAAATGATCAAATTTCTATATTTAAGTACATATACGATGTACATTTGGACTTTGCTCTCGACCAAATGCCAATATCATCTATTCTGTAAAGAATATAAAAATAAGTTAAAGATATCGGTTGCATTTCAAAAAGGACTTTGTCATAAAATTGTCATTTAGAACTTGCATAGTGCAACTAAAATTTAACAATGAATCAAGAGAAGGCAAAATGGCTTTACGTTTAACATTTGCTACAGCGGCATTAATGGTAAGTAGTTCGGTATTTTCAGCGGTTACAATCACTGCTCCAGAAGCAATCAAGATTCTTGCGGTAAATGATCAAGAAGTGAATACAGGTTTATTCCGTTCAGAAAATAATGCCTATAAATTAGATGCGGGTAGTTCAGACATTAGCGTTCGCTACATTCAGTATTTTGAACATATGTCTGGTGAGCATGATATCGTTAAATCGGGTGTTGTTACTTTAAAAACACCCAGCCTTCAAGACAATGAAACTTATCAACTGGCTTTAATCAATGCACCAAAAACGTTTGAAGATGCAAAAAAATACGCACAGCAACCTACAATCGCACTTTTAGATAAAAAGCAACAAATTTTGGTTCAGCAAACTGGTGCAAATACAGAACAAAAACCATGGTTAAGCCGTAGCATGTTTGGTGGGGCATTAGATTTAACACAAAAGAATTCTACGCCCGCCAATCAGCCGCCAGCTGTATATGCACAGCCTGTGGTAAACCCACAGTCTTCGACACTACAAGTTGCGACAAATACCAAATCAAATGCTATCGCTGTAGATCAACAATTAATTGAATTATGGAAAAAAGCAAATAAAGTAGAACGACAAAAATTTATGGGTTGGGTAGCAGAACAAGCAAACTAAGCTATCTTTCACTATAAATGAACTCAGTATATGTATGTGTACTGAGTTTTTTCTTTATAGCAATCTGTAAAAATACGCTCTGATGTTAAATTTAGCGTTATAAATGTTCGATTTGATTAATTACTAGTCGCTTGATGGTGTGTTCTACGATTATTGGTTAAAAGTGCTTGCACTCGTAATAAAACCGTATAGAATGCACCCCATACCGACGAGATAGACGGAAACGAACGAAGCGCGAAGCGCTGAGTTGTTAAGTTTATCGAAGTCCAGCTTCTAGCACTGACGAGGTGTTGGAAAGATCATTAAGAGATTATGAAGAACAACTTGTGTGGATTTTTACTGATTGATTGATCGAAATTATTTTCATTGATTGATGGTAGAAATTACTCGAAGTTTATTTGAGAAA
>NZ_SJNT01000006.1 GCF_004331035.1 Acinetobacter sp. ANC 4910 | reverse complement strand
TAATACCAATAAAAGCAAAACGAGGATGTCAATTAGATCCTGTATTAAAACAACACAACCGTGAAATCAATAAAAGAAGAATAGGAATTGAACATGTATTTGGTGTACTCAAGACCTTCAAAATACTTTCAGAGCGCTATCGAAATAGAGGGAAAAGGCTCGGTTTAAGATTCAATTTAATTGCTGGAATTTACAACTTAGAATTGAATGAAAAATGAGTTATGAAAGAGATCTATTGATATGCACGAATACATGATCTATTGGTTAGATCTGCAACACGAGCAGATCAGCTAGAAAATTCGGCATAGAGGGAAACGGAATCCATTCTAGCCGAATTTTATTTGAATATTTTATTGCGCTTTGGCGAGCTGAGCTTCGAGTAATTTCACCTGTTCTTCTTTCAAGGCTATTAGGTCATCTGCATCAGTATGTTGCGCTTTCAATGTTTTCTCTTGTTCATCCAGTTGTGTCTGAATGTCATCCAGTTTCGCAATTTCTTCTTTGGCCAAGCTGGCATTTTTCGGCACATCTTGTTTTAAAATGGCTTCATCGACCAATTGAATCGGTGCTTCAGTAGTCGTATTTGCAGCCGCCGTAGAAGCCGAATTGTCCACCACAGGTACAGCCGCTTTCACCACGGGTTTTGCAGGTGCATGAACCACTTGCTGCTCAACTTCATGTTGTGGTTGAGTGCTCGACATCCATTGATAAGCTAAAAAAATAGCCACCAATACAACCAGTCCAGCAATAATCCCCATTAAAAGTTTTGAATTTTGTCTTTGATCTAACGTCATGACTTAAACCTTGCTGTTATTCAGGCTGACGAGGTTTGAATTGAATGACCCCAATTTCGTCTGGATGTTCAGGTTCAGCAGACTCGACATGGGTTGGGCGCTTTTCTGTATATTCACACGTTATACATTCAATCCACTCGTCATCCACAGTGATGATTTTAACCACACGATCTAAAGCTCCGCATTTAGGACATTTTGCGCCTGCGATAAACTGTCTTTTCATGTCAGTTAATAACACCCTGTGAACAATAATGACGTAGTTTAAGCGGTTTTATCTGCGTTCGTCCAACCCTGATGGCGTAATAATGCATCTATTTTTGGTTCACGTCCGCGGAAATTGATAAATGCATCAAGTGCGGTATCTTTTCCGCCAACTGCTAGAATAAACTGTCGAAACTCTTTGCCAGTCTGGGTATTGAAAATTCCTTCTTTTTCGAAACGATCAAAGGCATCGCTGGCTAAAACTTCCGCCCATTTATAAGAATAATAGCCCGCAGCATAACCTCCCGCGAAAATGTGACTAAAGCTATGTTGGAAACGGTTATAAGATGCTGTTGGGGCAACGGCATAGTTCTGACGAATTTGATCTAATGTTGTTTGAATGCCCGCTGAATTTAAAGCAGGGGTAGTACGATGAATATTCAGATCAAATAAGGCAAACTCGATTTGACGTAAGGTTTGCATACCAGACTGGAAAAAACGGGCATCAAGCAAGGCTTTGAGCAAGGATTCAGGAAGTACCGCTTTGCTTTCAATATGCTCGCTGAGTAAATCTAAACTTTCTTTGTCCCATGTCCAGAATTCCATAAATTGACTTGGCAATTCTACCGCATCCCAAGCAACGCCATGCGTCCCTGCCACAGAAATATGATCGACTTCGGTCAGCATGTGGTGTAAGCCATGCCCAAATTCGTGGAATAGGGTGGTGACTTCATCATGAGTCAATAAAGCCGCTTGTCCTGCGACGGGTGGAGTAAAGTTACATACCATGTAGCAAATCGGTTTTTGTAAACCTTGTGCGGTTTGCATACGGGAGCGGAAGCCACTCATCCATGCACCACCACGTTTGCCACTCCGCGCGTAGAGGTCAAAATAGAAACCACCGACCACTTTACCTTGATCTTCCAGTTCAAAATATTGTGCATCTGGATGCCAAACAGGGGCTTCACGTTGCACAATTTGAATGCCATATAGGCGTTCAACAATGCTGAATAAGCCTTGTATAATTTTAGGAGCAGGGAAATATGGTTTTAAATCTTCCTGAGATAGATTGAATTGCTGAACTTTGAGTTTTTCTGAGTAAAAACCTGTATCCCACGGTTCTAGGTTTTCAACCCCATCTTGTTGTGCAATGGCTTTCAGTTCAGCAATTTCTTGTTCAGCGGGTTGACGTGCATGTTCTGCCAGTTCGATTAAAAAGTTGGCGACGGTGTCAACATCAGGTGCCATTTTGCTGGCGAGGGACAATTCAGCATAGTTGTTAAAACCGAGCAACTGTGCCATTTCCTGACGCAGACTCAAGATTTCTTCCATCACTATCGTATTATCAAATTCAGCTTGTTCTGCTTGATCGGAAGCGCGGGTGGTATAAGCACGATACAATTCTTCGCGGATACCGCGATCTTCTGCGTAGGTCATAATCGCCAAATAAGCAGGAATATCTAAGGTGGCAACGGCTTGTTCAAGTTCACGTTGCTGACCATATTGTTTTAACAGTTCAACACTGCTGGCAGGTAGACCTTTAAGTTGGTCTTTGCTTAAGGGTTTGAAATAGGCTTGAGAGGCATCCAACACATGGTTGGAGAAATCGGAAGACAATTGCGATAAGCGCGCTGAGATTTCAGCATAACGCTTTTTCGCTTCGCCTTCTAAGGCTACGCCAGAGAGTTTGAAATCACGTAATGCCAGTTTGATGGCACTTTGCTGTGCCGCAGGTAATTGCTGAAATTCTGCTGAATCTTGTACCTGTTGATAAGTTTGGTACAGTACCGTGTGTTGCCCAAGCGCCGTATAATATTCACTGAGTGCAGGGAGTAAAGACTGATAGACATCACGAGTTTCAGCATTGTTCATCACTGCATTTAAGTGGGATAAAACACCCCATGATTCACTCATATTATTTTCAAGTTCATCGACTTGGCTTAAAACTTGAAGTTGTGCAGGGTGCTGTTCAGGTACTGCAGTGAGTTCGGCTAAAAATTGCTGACCGTGTTGAATGGCTTGTTCAATTTGTTGTTTTAAGTCGCTAAGTTGAATTTGATCAAACTGAGGAACAGGTAGAGTTGCTTGATCTAAGTGCATGTGCATTCGCCATTTCATTTTAAACTTCATCTAGATGTAGGGGCTCTTGCACGGGAAATCAAGTTTTAATTGATCGAGTTTGCTGTTCAGACCTAAATTCAGCCCAAGAGGTAAAGGATTGATCTATACGCTGAGGAATATACAAGACCTTGGCAAAGTTACGGGTCATACATTCTGTTTCCAGAATTTCACCACTTTTGTATTTTTCTTTGCGATGGCGCCAGATTTCGTTCTGTCGATAATAGTCTTGCCCAATTTTTAAGAATGCATGCTGTTGCTCAAACACATGATAGACATACCCCAAGTCTGCCGAACAGCGAAGTTCTCCTTCCAGACATTTGTCACTAAACCACAAGCGGATTTGAAAGCTATGTGGCGTTGGATTATAAAATTGATAATCAATATAGTTATAAAAGATCGCAGCACCGCTGCCAAAAGGTAAAACCCGTCCTTGATCGGGGAATGGGTCAAAGGAGTGCTGGGCGCGCTGCACCACTTGTAATGGGCTATGGAGTACCAACCAATGAATCAGATTGGCAATTTGACAGATTCCACCACCAATCCCACCGCGTGCTTGGCCAAAACTCAGTTCCATCCCTTCAACATAGCCTTTGGCTTGTGTAGGTTGCCCGACCAGTTGGCAGAAAGAAAAGGTTTGTTTGGGATGAATAAGAATGCCTGAAATACAAGGGCTGGCTATTTTTAAGTTGATCACTTTGTTGTGTTGCCAGTGCTGTTCACTGTCGCCTAATTTTCGAATCAAGACTGATTGATGTTTTTTAACCCGATAGGGTAAGCGCGTTGAGCATTTTTGCTGGGCATAATCTTGACCATCAGTTTTCCATTGCCAATGACGTAATGCCCGTCGAGTGCGGGTCGATAAAAAATAAAACAGCGGATGATACTGGCTAATGGGTTTACGGATAAAACGTCGAATAAATTTCATTATAGTTTTATAAAAAAAGGGTGTTAAGACCAGAAGTCTTAACACCGCATCGGTTTATTCGCTACGCACTTTCGCGTTGGCTTTTTTCTTTTTGTCTTTGCTCTTTTTCTTGGCTTTGTCTTTGCCTTTAGTCTCAGTTTTACCCGAGGCTTTCTTATCGGCTTTTTTAGCGAAAGAATTGGCTTTGGACTTGGCTTTCTTTTTCACAACGGGTTGATCGCCAGATTCTCGTGCTTCAGTTGCAGCTTTCGCCGCACGTGGGTTAAAAGTTTCTTCTTTCGCCTGAACCGTTGCTGCTTTGGCAATACGTGGAGCACGGCTACGAATCGCACGTCCCGCGTGGGTCAGTTGTTGAATCAGTTCAAAATCAATCTTGCGCTCTTCTAAGTTCACGCCAGCCACTTTAATTTTGACTTCATCGCCTAAACCAAACGTTTGTCCACGGTTTTGTCCCACCAGACTTTGGCTGACTTGGTCAAACACAAAGAAGTCATCGCCGAGTTTACTGACATGTACCATACCATCGACATACAGGTCTTTCAGGGTCACGAACAGACCAAATTCAGCCACAGCCGAAATCACCCCGACAAATTCATCCCCTAGATGCTGTTGCATATAGTGGCATTTTAACCACATGGTTACAGAGCGAGAGGCTTCATCTGCACGACGTTCAGTCTGAGAGAAATGTTCACCAGCATCATCCAGTGCTGCGCCTGAAAGTGGGAATGGTTTTCCAGCTAATTTTGCTTTAATGGCACGATGCAGCAGTAAATCTGGGTAGCGGCGAATTGGCGAAGTGAAGTGGGTATAGGCTTCATAAGCCAGACCATAGTGTCCTGCATTTTTCGCGCCGTAATAAGCTTGCATCATAGAGCGTAACAACACTGCATGAATACTTGGTGCATCGATACGATCTTTGGTCGCTTCAATGACTGCCTGATAATCTGCTTGTGTGGGTTGGTCTGGGAATTTCAGTCCCAATAATTTAACAAAATCACGGACTTTTTGAATGCGAGAGAACTCAGGTGGTTCATGCACACGGTACAGCATTGGAATATCATGCTCGAGAGCAAACTCAGCCGCAGCCACGTTCGCCAACAACATACATTCTTCAATCAGTTTATGTGCATCGTTACGCGTGCGTGGCAGAATTTCATTAATACCACCCAAGTCATCAAAGGTCATGTAGGTTTCGACGGTTTCAAATTCCATAGCATGACGTTTGCCACGTAAGTCTTTAAGGATTTGGTACAGTTGGAGTAAGGTATTCAGTGATTTACGTACTTCACGATCTTCAGGCACTGCAGCACTGTCGCCATCGAAATATTGGGCAACTTGTGTGTAGGTGAGACGTGCTTTGGAATGCATGACTGAAGGGTAGAATTCAAAGCTTGTGACGCGACCTGCACGGGAAAGTTTTAAATCACAGACCATGCATAAACGGTCTACATGCGGATTTAAAGAACACAATCCATTCGAGAGTGCTTCAGGCAACATTGGCAGCACAAAATGCGGGAAATAAACTGAGGTGCCACGTTCTTGTGCTTCATCATCCAGCGGTTTGCCAATACGGACATAGTGACTGACATCGGCAATCGCCACGACTACACGATAGCCTCCGCCAGAACGTTTTTCGGCATAAACGGCATCATCAAAGTCGCGAGCATCTTCACCATCAATGGTGACTAAAGGCAAGTCGCGTAAATCGATACGACCTTCACGGTCTTTAGCATTGGGTTCTTTAAAGCTTTCAGCTTCTTTCAGGACTTCTTCTGGGAATTCATATGGCAAACCAAACTCTAGAATGGTTTGCGGAATAATGATTTCGGTATCCGCTTTGTCAGCCATGGACTGAATCACGTGTCCCGTTGCGAATTCTTCACGAGTTGGGTAGTCGTCAATCGCAATACGGACTGAATCACCCAGTTTGAGTTTTGCATGCTCAATCAACTCTTTTTCTAGTGTAATGGGTTGATGTGCATTTGGATTGGCAGGTTGAATAAAGTATTCACCTTCATGTTGTGAGACTTTTCCGATGATTTGCTTGACGCGACGTTGCAAAACTTCAGAGACAAAGCCCCAAGCTTTACCTTTGCGGTCAACCGAAGTTTGTTGCACTTTAACCCGATCACCATTAAAGACTTGGCGCAGTTCACGTTCAGGTAGAAATAAATCATCATGACCTGCGATACTGGCTGTACCAAAGCCTTTACTGTTGATATAGACCGTAGCTTCATGGCTTGGTTGATCGGCCATACGTTGAAATTTAAAACCATCTTTCATGAGTTGACCATCACGCACCATAGCGATGAGGCGGTGACTTAGAGCATCAATGCTCTTTTGATCGGCAATTTGGAAATGTTCCACTAAATCAGCATGTGATTGTGGCGAGTTTAATTGTTCTATGGTTTCTAAAATGAGCGTACGGCTCGGAATAGGATTTTCGTAGCGTTCAGCTTCCGCTTTAGCTTCAGGATCGACCCAATTTTTCATCATGGATTTGGTTTTGTGTCAGAAGATAGGATTAGCATAAGACATGCTGCGTCAGACTGCACGTAAATGATTGCAATAATGTGTTTTTCACAGCGCAATTCAAGTGAGCGGGTTGAGTTTTGGATGCTAGAACCTGAGATACCGTATAAATTCCGTTCAAGTTTGAATAAATTGCTTAAAAAGTATTTAAATGAGCAAAAAAAAGCAAAAAATTGAGCGTCTTTGCTTGCAGTGCTAGCATGAAGTTTGTATTATGGCGGCACGTTACGGTGAGATGGGTGAGTGGCTGAAACCACATCCCTGCTAAGGATGCGTACGGGTAACTGTACCGAGGGTTCGAATCCCTCTCTCACCGCCAACTTTACTTATGTCGCGCTCATAGCTCAGCTGGATAGAGCACTTGGCTACGAACTAAGGGGTCGGGAGTTCGAATCTCTCTGAGCGCACCAATAAGTAAACTGTATGTAACGTATCGCCTGAATTGGCACACAAGTAACGCGCTCATAGCTCAGCTGGATAGAGCACTTGGCTACGAACTAAGGGGTCGGGAGTTCGAATCTCTCTGAGCGCACCAACTTGAACAATTAACCGCACATGTTGCGGTTTTTTTGTGCGTGAAATTTATAAAAATAGTAGATTAAATAATATGAACCTTGCACTTTTTGATTTCGATAACACCATTACACATTCCGACAGTTTTAGTCATTTTTTAAAATATTCATTGTCCTATCGAAAACAGTTATTCGGAGGTTTAAGCGTTGCGCCGTGGCTCATTGGGTTTCGGCTAGGATATGTTAATGATCAACAAATTCGAATCCGACTTTGTCGTGCTGCTTTTAAAAACTATCCTTCCATAATGCTTGAGCAACAAGGTCAGCAATTTTCGAAAACAATTTTGCCCAATTTAATGAATGAACATACCCTTCAACAAATCGCTAATCATCAACAAAAAGGAGATCAAGTTGTGGTGGTCTCATCCTCTTTAGATGTTTATTTAAGCCATTGGTGTCAGCAACAGCGCATTGATCTGATCTGTAATCAGTTAGAAGTACGAGAGGGCAGTTATACTGGAGAGTTAGAGCATGGTGATTGTGGGTATATGGAAAAAGCTAAGCGTATACAACAGAAGTATGCCTTAAGTGATTTTGATGCCGTATATGCCTATGGAGATAGCCCGAATGATCATGCAATGTTGGCGTTAGCCGACCATAAATTTTATCAGGGACAGGAAATAAAGGTTTCGAATTAGTTGTCTGTTTAAGGAATGTTTGCCTAATAACTAAGCATTCAAAATCATTTTTTGAAAAAAGACTAGGCATCTTGATAAAAGTGCGTATAATGCCCAACCATCAAGACGTCGCGCTCATAGCTCAGCTGGATAGAGCACTTGGCTACGAACTAAGGGGTCGGGAGTTCGAATCTCTCTGAGCGCACCAACTTGAGAGCATAGATCATTTATTTGTTCTATCGCATAAAAAAGAAACCGCATTTTTTGCGGTTTTTTTGTGCCTAAAGTAACGCAAAGGCATGTCTATTTCGTGACAAAAATAAAAATCTGTTGCTGCTAAGTCACAATGAAAAGCATAAAGAAAAGCTAAAATTTGGTGTACTATGCTGTAGTCTCGTTTTCAGATTGATGATGGATTTATGTCAGACAGCAAGCCTGCCTTATCTTTACGTTATTATTTAAATCTTGAGGAATCTCAGGATGGCTTTGCTTTAGCCACCTTTGGTAAAAAGCTGTTCACACGTTTTATTACCCCTTTAATTAGTATTGCCATCATTGGATGGGGTATTTATTTAGGTTTTACTGGGGTAGGACGCTATTACGTTGCACTGGGCGTATTTTTCTTGGTTTTACAACTGGTTTTGCGCTATTGGTTCTTGCCGATGATGTTTAAGCGTCAGTTTGTAAAATATCAATTTGGTAAAAGCGAGCAAGGCATCGATTTGTATCAGGAACATGCCGATATTTATGCCAATGGGCGTAAAAAAATTGTGCACTATCATGAAGTACAGAATTTTGCATCTGGTAAGCTGACCTACATGCTGGAATTAAAAAATCGCACTGTGGTGATTGTGCCAAAACGTGCCTTTGCAACAGCTGAAGATCAAAGCATATTTGAAAATACATTTAAACATTCTAAATAAAAGATTTATTGTCACAAAAAAGTCGAAGGGAAGATTATGAGTACACGTCCATCTAAAATTGTTTGTGTCGGTCGTAGCTATGCAGACCATGCGAGAGAGTTGGGAAATGCGATTCCCGACCGTCCTGTATTGTTTATTAAGCCACCGAGCAGCTTAAAAGCACTGGAAGATGGAATTTCGTGGAACTCGGCGTGGGGCAGTTGTCATTATGAATGTGAGCTGACGCTCAGAATTGATCGTGAACTGAAAGCAGAAACTGATCCATTAAAAGCCTTGCAAGCAGTGGGTGCAGTGACTTTGGGTTTAGATTTAACCTTACGTGATTTGCAGGATGATTTGAAACAGAAAGGTCAGCCGTGGGAACGTGCCAAAGCTTTTGATGGTTCATGTATGGTGGCAGATTGGGTCAATGTTGCTGATGTAGTTAAAGATTGGAACGATGTACATTACACCTTGCAGGTGAATGATGAACTTCGTCAACAAGGCAATACATCGCATTTAATTTTTGATATTGGTACATTATTGGCAGATATAAGTCAGTTCTTTACCCTAGAAGTGGGTGATGTGATCATGACGGGGACACCTGCAGGCGTTGCAGCATTACAAGCGGGTGATCAACTGAAAATGACTTTGCAAGGTCAGCAACAAGACTATGTTTGGAATACTTTTGTTCATGCTTAAGTCAAGTTGAACTTAAAGAGGACTGTATTTACAGTCCTTTTTTTATTGGGATTGTTTTTCCGCGGCGTAGTTCTTGCGAAATTGATCGGGGGTGCAGCGCATCCAACGTTTGAATAGGTTAATAAAAGCAGAGGCATTGGCATAGCCTAAATCAAGTGCAATACTTTCTACCGTTCTGTTTTCATTCAGCATCGACATGGCTTTAATCACTTTAAGCCGTTGTCGCCATTCATTTAAGGACATGCCCAGTTCTTGCTGACTATAACGCGCCAGCGTGCGCTCGGTCATATTAATCCGCCGTGCCAGTTGTGCCAACGTGCTTTGATCGGCTGGATATTGTTGTAGATAGTCCAATAAACTCTGTAAAGCAGGATGCTGACTCGAGGGTAAATAACTGCCCACCCATTCGGCATGCTCCAGTTGATCCAATAGCACATGCAACAAACGCAAGTGTTCGGGGTCATGATCAGGCAGAGGATGATAGCGTAAATGATGTAATAACGCAGGAACTAAAGCGGAAGTGAGCAAAATACCTGCCTGTTTCGGCAGTCTTTCACACAGACTTTCATGTACATACAAAGTGGAATGAGTCACTTCGGTACGGTTAATGCCTGCATGTTTTAAATGTGGAGGTAACCAAATGCCATAAGGGGGCGGGGTCAGAAAATGAATCTGATCCACTTTGACTTCGAGCACGCCGTTGAGGGCATAGACAAATTCTCCCCAAGCATGTTCATGCGTGGGATAGCAAGATTCTGCGGGTGCATCGGAAATGCGAAACCATAGCGGTGCAGGAATATCATCATTGGTGGGCATGGGATGATAGTCATGTTGTTGACGTGTATGCATCTATTTCTCCCGCTGCTCATTTTGCCTGAATAATAGTATGGGTTGTCTGTTTTGAAGTATATCTTTTAAAAGTGACAGGTCTATAGTGGTGATTTATGAGTTGAGCTGGAGTAGATCGTGAGTGAGCGTCGGGCATTAGACAGTAAAGCATCGGGCATTATGTTTGTGCTGTGTATTATTTGGGGTTTGCAGCAAGTCATTTTAAAAATGGCTGCGCCAGATATTTCCGCTGTGATGCAAATTGCATTACGCTCAGGTCTTTCCGCACTCATGGTTTACCCCATGATTAAGCTTGCAGATGGCGTCTCTTTGTGGCGTCGAGATTATTTGGCAGCAGGTATTTTGGTGGGGGTTCTGTTTGCCTCGGAATTCTTTTTGGTGGCACAAGCATTACGTTTTACCTCGGCATCACATACGGTGGTACTGCTGTATACCGCCCCAATTTTTGTGGCATTGGGGCTACACTGGAAGCTTCCGTCTGAGCGGTTGAGTATGTTGCAGTGGTCTGGGATCGTGCTTGCATTTGTCGGTATTAGCATTGCTTTTCTATTTCATCCAACTGGTTCGGTAGCGGCATCGAGCACTATTTTGTGGGGAGATGCCTTGGCATTACTGGCGGGGATTTTATGGGCGGCAACCACGATTGCAGTGCGTTTAACCAAGCTAGCAGAAGCACCTGCAACCCAGACTTTATTTTATCAACTGTTGATTGCTTTCCTTCTGCTATTTCCACTGGCATTTGCAATGGGGCAAGCCAGTATTGATTGGACGCCGTTTGCGATTGGTAGTTTACTGTTTCATACCATTATTGTGTCTTTTGCCAGTTATCTGATTTGGTTTTGGCTGTTAAAAGAGTATCTGGCTTCTCGTTTGGGGGTGTTCTCCTTTTTAACCCCGTTGTTTGGGGTGTTATTTGGGGTTGTCTTGCTGAATGAAAAAATTGAACTGAACTTTGTTGTCGGTACAGTATTGGTGATGGTGGGCATTATGGTGGTGAGTTTACAAGGCTGGGTACAATCACGAAGTTTGGCAAAAGCCTTAAAATCGGATTAATTCCACTTAAAATATTTAGAAAAAAGCCTGTCATAACGACAGGCTTTTAATTAGGTCAAAAAATTAAGGTTGGTATAAGTTAATAAAAGCACGATAAGCAGCGGATTGTTGTCCATTACGATATACAGGACGGGTAATATTGCCTTTGTTTGTCACCAGTTTTAATTCAATATCTTTGGCATTTTTAAACGTGCTTAAGAAGGAACTCGGCACCACAATATAGTTAGATGAGCGATGAGGAACCATACGGCTGATGTATTCATGTGTGGTTGCTGCCGTAGGGGCATAACTATAGGTTTTTTGATCAATTAAGAACACAAACTGCTGAATATCATAATCATCTTTGGCGCTTGGCAAATATGCCGTGACTTTTAAATTGCTACGATTTTGTTCGTTCCGGGTGACTTTCACCGCAGGACAAAGTTCATTTTGTGCACAGATTAACAACCCTGTCGATGCGATATTTTGAGGTTGTGTGCTTGAAGTTGCACAGCCTACAAGCCCCATAGTCGCTACTATTCCAAATAGACTGATTTTTAAAATATTCATGTTTAACCTTTATTGATATCGATAGAAAACTGACGACACATCTTTTTCATAAATGAACGCTATGTACCATGCAGTATTTATTCTTTTCCTAAAAACTGAAATGCTTTCGTGGTCTTAAAGTGTGTTGTGGCATCTCCAGCATAGATATTGGCTTGATCTGCACCTAAGTCCAGTTTCTTGAAAGGCGTAGATTTAAAGTTAATTTGCTTTAAATCTACCCAGAACGTATTGGGTGAAACTGCCGATTCAAAAAAGTATAACAAATTCTTATGGTCAACAACCGTACGCCAGCGTGTTGATGAAATATTTGGTTCTTCTTCCGTATTTAGACCGAAGGGAACCGACGCATTTCGAATCACACTAAATACACTGGCAAGGCTCTGTTTGCTATTGGCATTTTTAGGAATGGCATTGACATAAAATGAGGCGCGGGCAAAACGATCTGAAGCACGATTGGTGCCGGGTAAGAAAGTTGTTCCTCCAATGTTCTTCCAATATTGATTCAGTGCCAACTGTTCATCAAAAGTGGGGGAATTGGTCATGACTTGATACTTGGCATTATGATGAATCACTTGTTGACCATCGATGTATTCCACAATGGCACTATCTCCCGATGCATCTGAAAGAGAAAGATGTAAGGTCGCAAGACGCTTTTCCCCAGGCACATTATCCGTGACTACAACAAAAGGCTCTTTCTCCAGTGCCCGAATGGCTTCATTGACAGTTGCGTAATTATCTAAAACATATTGTGCCCAAAGTGAAATACTTAAAGTGGGCTTTTTATTGTTTTTTACTTCTGGATATTCAGATTCGACCAGCCAAAGTAGGTTGGCTGTCAGTCCTTTTTCATTGATCCCATCGGTGGTTGAAATGTCATAACCTGTCGCAATCACACTGCCATATTTAGCCGTCCAATGAATGGATTGAGGCCCTGCCAAACCATTACGGGCGATGTTTTGCGGCATAATCCATAGATTGGTGCCAACATCGACTTTCCAGTCCATTGAGCGAGCAGTCATGATGTTTTGATTATTCCCATGAAACACTACTCTGGTGCAGGCTTGAAGCGATGAATGAATCAAAAGCCCGCTGGTTAATGTTGCAATAAAAAGTAATTTTTTTGTCATGAGGGATCCTGTTGTTTGAGTATTTTAATGGTTGGTTGTTCTGTTGTTATTGGATTTAAAGGAACGATTTTCGTAGGTTGGGTTTGAAGAATTTGAATTGGGATAAATCGAATTTGCACATAAGTGGGATGACCATTCCGGTCTGCGTCAAGTGTACGGTTTAACTCATCAATTTGCTGGGTTGAAGGAGGCGTAACACCACGAATAAAGACACGTGCAAGCGTAAAGTTAGGGTGTGGATCAAACTCAACGGTATCAATAATATTGGTTTCATTGTTTAACGTTTGGCTGAGTTGATCAGTAATTTTAGATTTATACAGTTCATTATGAACGGTATAAAATAAATTGAAACTGAGATAAATAGCGAGGGTTAAAAGAATAACGAGGCTGACCCCATTACGTTTGATGAACTCTAGGTATTTGCTAGAAACTTCTTCATTCGAGCCACGTCGGAATCCAGCAATCCAAAGTACCATCGCAGAACTGACTTGAATAGCAATAATATTGGTAAAAGTGAGCAAGAAGGCATTGGCAGAGAGCCGAAATTCAGCACGAGATAATAAAATACCACTGGCAACTAAAGGGGGAACCAAAGCAGTTGCGACGGCAACCCCGACCACGGCGACAGACAGGCGGGGAGAAACTGATGCAAATGCACCTGCGGCCCCTCCTGCAAGGGCAATCATCAGATCCAAAGAGTTAGGATGTGTGCGTGCCAAAATTTCATTGGTAATGCTGATATTGGGATATAGAATACCGAGTAGAAATCCAATCCCATAAATCATCAGAATACCTAAAACCAAGGTTTGTAGGGCTGTTCGAAATAAAATCCAGCGGCTATCAATTAAGGCTAAAGAAATACCTGAAATTGGTCCGAGCATCATGGCAACCAGCATTGCACCAATGACCACGGCAGTGGAGTCACTCAGCAGGCCATAGGCTGCAATAATCGCAGCGAGTGCATTCATAATGAAAAAGGTTTTACTCGGAAGCGCATCGGTCTGAATATTGAGACGCACCTGTTTGTGGTCGATTTTCCTTGAATTTTCACGTACTGCTTGCTGGTAGCGTAGCTTTTCTTTGAGGTTCTCAAACTGTTTCTGTTCGGGTTTGTCATCAATAATGATAGTGGGTGTTTCTTTTTTGTCTGTCATAGCGAATTCTCGATTGAATCACGCAAACAAAAGCATTGCTTGTGGATATTATTGGTTAAATTATACTTTTAGATGATTTTATCGTTTGGTCTAATGCTAATTTTAGCTGTTTTTTTAATCGTTTTGTAGCGTGAAATTTAGATAATTAAAATCATTCAACGACAGATTTTGCTGCTGGAACTTATTGTTAAAATAAAAAAATGACACGACTGCATGGTCTTAATTTAAGGAGATGGACTATATTCCATCTCCCGGTGTTGAAATAGGTTTAGCGCTGCTCAAAAATGCTTGCTAGGGGTAGAGAGAGTTTGGCTGCCAGATAATCATCCGCTTCTTCAAACATAGGACCAATCCGCTGCATCCACTCATGGTCATCGGTATGAATATTTTTAACGTCGGGACGGCGTGGCAGAGGATAGGGAAGTGATTTATAAAAACTCCAAAAATCGACCTGCGTTAAATTACGGACTAACACATATTCATTGTTATCGGTACGTTTCACTAAATTTTGCTGCTCTAATAATAAAACATAGCTTGGCCAGTGCCCAATTTCTTCCCGACCTAAAACATCCAGCGCTTCTTTGTCGGACATGCTTTCACCACTTTGTTGCTTGATATGGAAAAGTTGCAGGATATCCAACAGCATAATCACAGGATGGCGCCGTTGTTCTTTTCCTGTATAGAAAGCGGTCAGTGCATAACTAATTTCGACGCCAAGCAGCACAATATTCCAAGACAGAAAAATCCATAACAGGAAAATAGGGAGCGCAGCAAATGCACCATAGATAATTTCATAACTGGTGAAATTAGACATGATGTAACCAAATAGGTTTTTTAATAATTCAAAAATACTGGCGCTGAATATGCCTGCAAAGAGGGCAGCTTTAATTGGAACGCTACGATTGGGAATGGTCCAATATAAAATAAAAAAACCTAGAATTGAGAGCGTAAAGGAGATGACCCAGAGCAGGAAGGCACCATCGACTTCATAGCCTGCCAAATGGCTACTCAGCAGATTCATGGACGCTACGGTAGAAGATAGGACAAATGCACTGCCCAGTATAATTGGACCTAAAGAAATAATGGTCCAATAGCGCATAAAGCCAATCATACCACCACGTTTTTCCCGAACACGCCAAATACGATTAAACACATTTTCAATACTGGTGAGCATCATGACGGTAGTCACAAACAGAAATAGTATCCCGATGATGGTCAAATTATTGGATTTATCAGTAAATGCGGTCAGTACTTTGTCAAAAGCGATGGTGGTTTTTGGTAAAAAATTACTATAAATCAACTGCTGTAGCTGTTGTCGCGCAGGCTCTAGAGCTTTAATTGAAGAAATAATCACTAAAAATACGGTTAACATCGGAACCACCGCAAACAGTGTGGTATAGGTTAAAGAACCTGCTTGTTCGCGGCATCGGTCTGCTTCAAAACGTCGAAGGACAAATAAAACAAACTGAAACCAAGTTTTGCTGTAAAAAGGCAGTCTTACTAAATACTTTT
Organism: Acinetobacter sp. ANC 4910; assembly: GCF_004331035.1. Taxonomy (GTDB): domain Bacteria; phylum Pseudomonadota; class Gammaproteobacteria; order Pseudomonadales; family Moraxellaceae; genus Acinetobacter. The sequence goes on along the minus strand of NZ_SJNT01000006.1, from coordinate 211,765 downwards.
CTATCATGCGTTTCTAGTCTCAATTTTTGATCATTTTATATAATTTTCAAGCACAAGCTTAACCAAAAAGTCGGCAAAATACCGTATAGTTTTCATTTTTAGCTTAGATCATAAATGTCATGCAACCTTATGTCCTTGTTTTATATTACAGCAAATATGGCTCTACCAAAGAAATGGCGCATTTAATTGCCAATGGCATCGAGTCGACAGGGATGGCTGTCAAGATTCGTACTGTGCCTAATTTGGCTACAGTCGTGACGGAAGCGGCTGCAAGTATTCCTGCTGAAGGGGATATTTATTGTACTTTAGAAGATTTGCAGTATTGTTCGGGTTTAGCTTTAGGTTCACCCACACGTTTTGGCAATATGGCATCAGAAATGAAATATTTTTGGGATCAAACCACCAGTTTGTGGTTAAACGGTGCTTTGCATAATAAGCCAGCCTGTGTTTTTACCGCGTCAGGTTCAATGCATGGCGGACAGGAAAGTACCTTATTAACGATGCTTCCTCCATTATTTCATCATGGCATGATGGTGATGGGATTAACCAATGCACAAGCCGCATTATCGAATACCAAAACAGGTGGAACACCTTATGGTGCAAGTCATGTGAGTGGCCCACGCCATGATCAGCAGTTGAGTCAAGATGAAAAAGTGCTCTGTACGGAACAAGGGCGCCGTTTAGCCACCATCGTACAAAAGTTGCAGACTCCGCTGGTTTAACTTGAAAGGTCAGCATCAAGATGATGTTGACCTTTTGTTTTTAAATCTAAGCCAGTACAGGCTTATGATTTCTCAATTTTTTGCTTAAAGCGATAATTACATTTTGAGCATTTGTAATCGAGAAAAATATTCTTATCCATCACAATACCTGCTTTCTTGCCAAAATAATTGCCTAGAAAGCCTCCTGTAATTCCAACACTAATTCCACCAATAAAAGTGCCTATTGTACCGCCCACAATAACGCCCAGTGGCCCAGCTACAGCTCCAATCGCGGCACCTGTTGATGCTCCAGTGGCAGCGCCACCCACAGTTCCTGCTGCAACGCCTGCAGAACCCAGTAAAATCCCACTGGCTTTTTTCAGGTGTTGGTCATGGTCGCGTTTTTCAACTTCACTTGAACCACATTTAGGACAGAGAATCGTATTTTCCATAGATGATTTGCCTTTGCGTGCCGTAAACTCAATCACGAGATACAGCAATTTTTGTCAAGATTTACGTGTGAGCAGAACCACCATGTGCTGCTTCGACTTGGATGAATTCGCTAAGTCCGTAAATCTAGAGTGAATTCTAGCGAAAAAGAACAGTCATGTGTTTAATTGAGTTGTAAACAGCTTGTCCTTCTACATATCATTGTGAAGTAAATATGAAGCACAGATACGTATATTCTATTTCATCTTGATGTTTATATTTTATAAATAGGCATGTCTAAATGAACCCGATTGCGTCCTGCTTGCTTGGCTTGAGACAAAGCTTTGTCGGCACGTTTCAATACCGTTTCCGCACTCAAGTCTGTAGCGTGTGCTTCAGCGACCCCAATACTAACGGTAAAACAGATGATTTCTTCTAGATACGGAATTTTCAGATCTTCAATTGCCGCACGTATTTGTTTAAAGCGCTTGATGGCGTCTTTGGCAGAGTGGGTTGGTAAGATAATGGCAAATTCTTCTCCCCCAATTCGTGCAAGAAAATCATGCTCACTTAAATAAGTTTGAATGCATTCACACATCTGCTGGAGCACATAATCACCAGCTTGATGACCATAAAAATCATTTAAAGTTTTGAAATAGTCAATATCGAGGATACCCATACTAAAGGGCGTGTTGGCATTAGAAAAGAGCGACATGTTGTGATTGCTTTGTTGTGTAAACATGCGTCGATTAAAAGTGCCAGTTAATTCATCGGTCGAGGTGAGTTTTTGCATTTCCTGCACCTGTAAGTGCAATTTAATGTTTAACGCAATCCAGTTTGCCAAACATTGTAAGAAGATGGCCTGTTGCTCGGTGTAATGAAACTTGGCGTGGTCGGCAACGTTTAATGTACCCAAGCAGTTTCCATTATGTATTAAAGGCACATCCATGCATGATCCCATGCCATTTTGAGCCAGCATTTGACAATCCAATTCTTCAAATAAAGTTACATCATCACAAATACGGAGTGTGGCAGTACTAAAAACGCGCCCAACAAAGGTATTTTGAATGGGCAGTTTAAAATCAAGAGGAATCGCCTGATTGCCCGATATGGAGTACAGTTTGAGAAAATTAGGTCGATCATACAGGGTAATACTGACACGTTCAGCTTGAAAGACCTGAGAAAGCCAGCAGGCAATTTTGTCTAAAAGACTTCGTAAGCAATCTGCTTGTGCAAGATCATGAATGAAGTTGATTGGAAGTTGAATGCAATCACTTTCATTTAGTGGCTTCAGTTGATTTGGGGGATAAACCCGTTCAGCAGTATTGTTGTTCATTGCCAGATATTCTCTAAATTCAATGGTCAGTTGAAGCGGTATACTTATTGGAGTTGAATTGTTGATGAAATCAGTGATTCTGTAGTCGCATTTCAATGGTAATTTAGTTTGAATACATCAGACAATACATGTACTTACACTTACATACTAAGCATTTTTTCTGAGTTTTTCTAAAAAAATATCAAACTGATCAGGACAAAAGTGACGTGAGTATTTAGAACATCAGGAATAGACCAATAAAAAAGAGCGCTTAAGCGCTCTTTAAATACAGGATTTGAACTTAGTCACGTTCAAATTCAACGGTACCATTGGCTAAAGATTTTACACGTGCCAAAGATTCAACACGGTAACCTTTTTCCAATAACAACGCGCGACCAGGCTGGAATGATTTTTCAATCACAATGCCAATTCCTACAACTTCAGCTTGGGCTTGGTGAATCAAATCAGCAAGACCTAAAGCAGCTTGACCATTGGCTAAAAAGTCATCAATTACCAATACTTTATCTGTAGCACTGATGTGTTTGTTTGAAATTGCAATGGTGCTTTCAATTTGCTTGGTAAACGAGAAGACTTTTGAGCGGTATAAATCATCTTTTAAAGTTAAAGACTGATATTTACGTGCAAAAATGACAGACACGCCGAGCTCTAAACCAGCCATAACAGCAGGTGCAATACCTGATGCTTCAATTGTGATGATTTTGGTGATTCCCGCATCTTTAAACAGACGCGCAAATTCTTGACCAATTTGTTGCATCATAACAGGGTCAATTTGGTGGTTTAAGAAAGAATCGACTTTCAGAACTTGATCAGAGAGAACGATACCTTCTGCTAAGATTTTCTGTTCTAGTGCGTGCACGGGAGAATCCTCGGGGGCAGGTGCTTTTTCAAGCAAAAGCGTATTTTAGAAAGCACCTGAAAAAAATCAAGTAAAAATCGTCAAAATGAATTACTTCGTGGATCCTTTATATCCAGTCAGCAATAAACCATAAGATGATTTCCCATCCTGATGGGTCACTTTCACTGGAAGATAATCCAATTTAGGAGCTAACCAGAAGATGGTATCACGACCAGGTTTATCGTGTTTCATCACCACTTTAACGGTATCGAAAGTGCCATAAGAGGTTTTAATTTTTTCAGAACCTTGTTTTATGAATTGGCGGGCTTCGACTTCTTTTGCATCTGCAATCAGATAGGTCGATTTCATGCCAACACCTTTCAAGTCTTCACGAATTTGCAATTCGGCATTGAGCTCATCCAGTACGCCAGCCTTCCAAGCAAACGAACGTGCTTTATCATCTTTTTTGGTGTTAATGGTTTTGCTATTTGGATTAAAGTTGATAGTCATGGTGTTGTTATGCACCAAAATTTTGCTGGTTCGGCTGAAACTATTGGAACTAATTTTGCCAGCATTGAAACCGAAACGGCTGGTTTCAGAAGCAGAAGCGATCGAACCTGCTTTGGCTGCGAAAACATAGGTCCAGTTATTTCCTGAGTTGCTTAAGGTACGAGTCGCCGAGCCCATGTTCTTGCCATTGTAGTTAAATTGATAACTTGCTTGGAAGGGACTCATGGCGAATGCTTGGCTGGAAAAGCCAGTAAATAACAATGTAGAGGCAATACCCGTAGTCATTGCTATTGTTTTCAAAACATTTTTAGCCATTAGTGAAAGTGTTCCTGTGAAGTTTAAAATAAGTGTATTGTAAAATTACACCCGTTTATTATGCCTAAGCATTATGAAGATAAAATCTGCTTTTCTGTGCAAAATGTATCTTTCCTGTAGCCTTTTTTCTTGGTATTTCACGCCAAGTTAGCGATGAAATCTGTGCTTATGTGCGCTTTTGTTTAATCGGTGTGACGTGGTTTTCAGGAATTCCCTCATGTGCCCAATCTTCAATTTCATCTTCAGTCATTCTGCCAAATAAGGCGGCTAAATTGACATTGCCTAAAACCACTAATTCAGCTTCGCGCAAAACCGCATGATTGACATGCACCTTATTGAGTGTATCCAGAATTGAACGTTTTTTGCCTAGCCAACGATTCAGATCTAAATGTAATAAATCATCCTTTACTTTAATCACATTCAATTTTTCTAAAATCATGCCTAAAGGATCTTTATTCAGAATTTTTTGATAGAAAAACAGGGCAGCATTAAAACCCATTTTATGGAACCCATTTTTGAATTTAGCTTCTATAACCTGCGTATCACTAATTTGCTCGAACACAATCAGTTGAATATCTTTGTTCATTTCCATTTGAACCAGCTTTAGATCGACAGAGAGGGTAGTATAAATCCCTTTAAACTCTAAAGTGGCATAGAGACGTAACCAGTCATCATGTAGGTCTGCATGCAAATCTTTCAGCATTTTTACATTGTCAGTGACAAAGCGTTGGAAAGTCGCATTTAAAAAGACTTGTGAGAGTGGAAATTCACGTTCATCTTCAATAAAGCCTTCCGCTTTTTGGTACACTTGATGTAGCCGTTTAGAAATATTGGAAAGTAGCGTTTGCATAAAGGCATCCTAGCAAGTGAATCTACTGGCTTTTGATTAATTTTGCCGAATTGTATTTAAAATACAAAAATTCAATCTTGCAGTTTAGCAAAATTAATTGCACCATTTTCAGTATTTTAAGGCAGTGATTCTGTTGTATTGATGAACGTCAGGTTTTTATCAACATAATAGCAACCAAGTCAAAATTTTACTGTATATGCAGTGTGGGGAAGGCAGTTTGTCGGTTAGTTATGATACTGAATAAAATAAATTATACGCCTTTATTGCGCGCGTGGTGGAAAGACCCGATTTTTACAACTGCGGTGGGCTTTGCGCTGGCCTTACATCTTGCTGTTTTAGCCATTGAATTTGCTGCGCCCACGCAACAGGATGCAGCAGTGAAGGAAATTGCGGTAACGTTACGACCGAGCGAACAGAAGGTTGAACAGGCTGACTTTCTGGCGCAAGCAGATCAGAAAGGTTCGGGAACATTCCGCGAAGCGCATCGGATATCGAGTGACATGCCAGCACCGATGTTGGAACAAAGTGCGGGCGAAAAGCAGATGGAAACGTTGCAAAAAACTCAACAAAAGCGTGAACTGAATTTTGAAGAAAAAGTCTTGATGACCACGCTCAGTTGGCAAAAGCAGGCTGAACAAACTCGTCGGAAAAAGGCGATGGATGAATTAAACAGTCAGTTCCAAGCCAAAGCCGCTATGGTAGCGAGTCTGGAAGCACAATATTTACAGCGCCAACAAAATTTCAGCCGCCAACAGAAAATTAAAACGGTCGATGGTATTCAAGCCAAGCAAGATATTACCGCGGCATATTTAGAAAAATTTAGACAGAAAGTGGAATTTTACGGCAACCGTTATTATCCAGAGCAAGCAAAACAACAGCGTTTAGCGGGTGAAGTTCGCTTGATGGTGATTCTGAACCGCAATGGCGGGATTCGGGCCATTCGTTTAATTGAAAGTTCTGGGCATGACTTACTCGATGAAGCAGCGAAAGCATCGGTACGTAAAGCAGCGCCATTTACTGGATTTGATCGTAATATGAAAGATATCTCTGAGTTACGCATTGTTCGAACTTGGCGTTTTGACCCTGCGGAAGCCGAGTTTGAAGTGCATTAAATTGCAGGGAGAACGCCATTCTCATCATCACATTTCTGTGGGCTAAATAGTGTTTGCTTGGGAATGGGGTGCGTTAGAATAGTGGCGTTCAATCTTACAAATTTCTACACTAAACGATTGATACCATTGTTCTTTGCCTAATTGCTGCGCCACTTGGTGTTCTGCATCTAGATGCCATGCCTGAATGTCTGCCAAGCAGTCCCAGTAAGACAATGCAATTTCAAAGTCTTGCTCGGAAATGGCTTCAAACTTTTGACAATTAAACTGACTCAGTGCTTTTTCACGTAATAACTGCGCCGTTTGAGAATATTGTTCATCTAAGGCTTTAATTTTGGCTTTAAAAATGACCACGTATTTCATAGCTATCCTGTTGTATCTCGTTGAGATTTGTCATTGTGGAGTGCATAAAAAAGCGAGCCGAAGCTCGCATTTTTCTGATTTAATCTTGTTCTAAATAGGGATTGTCAAAACCTAGTTTTGCTAATATTTCGATTTCTAGAGCTTCCATTTCCTCAGCATCTGCTTCAGAGGTTTCATGGTCGTAGCCCATTAAGTGCAAAGTGCCATGTACCAGCATATGCGTGAAATGCGTCAGTGGTGCTTTGTTTTGCTCTTGCGCTTCTAAAAGCACAACAGGAATGCAAATCACTAAATCACCAAGCGGAAATGAATCAAGAACTTGTGCCATTTCATCTGGCAGGTCACTTGGAAAAGACAATACATTGGTTGGCTTGTCTTTACCGCGGTATTCCAAATTTAATTTATGACTTTCAGCATTGTCGACACAGGCAATACCTATTTCACAGTCACTTTGTGTATCGATATGGCGTAAGCTGGTTTCCACGATTTTTTTGATATAAGCGCGTTTCAGTACCAACTCTGGGGACTGAAACGACTGTTGTAGAGAAAGACTAAGTTTCAAAATGAATCCTTAAAGTGGTTAATCTTGTGCATCCGCAGCAGCATCATTTTCAGCAATTAAGGCTTCTTGACGCGCTTTACGTTCTGCACGTGCTTCGGCACTCAGGCGTTGTTGTTCACTGTCCCAACCTTCGTAAGCTTCTACGATTTTTTGAACCAGTTGATGACGAACCACATCACGTGAATGGAAGCGGGTGATGTGAATTTCTTTTACATTTTCAATGACACGCAGTGCATGTGCGAGACCTGATTGTTGACCACGTGGCAAGTCGACCTGCGTGACATCGCCCGTAATCACTGCACGTGAACCAAAGCCTAAACGCGTCAAGAACATTTTCATTTGTTCAGGCGTGGTGTTTTGAGCTTCATCCAGAATTACGAAAGAATGATTTAAGGTACGACCACGCATGTAAGCCAGTGGGGCAACTTCGATCACTTGACGTTCAATCAGTTTAGCCACTTTTTCAAAACCGAGCATTTCATACAAGGCATCATATAAAGGGCGGAGGTATGGATCGATTTTCTGACTTAAGTCACCCGGTAGGAAACCGAGCTTTTCACCTGCTTCGACTGCAGGGCGCACCAATAAAATACGTTGGATTTCGTTGCGTTCTAACATATCGACTGCTGCGGCAACGGCAAGATAAGTCTTACCTGTACCTGCGGGGCCAATACCAAATGAAATATCGCTTTGTAGAATACGCTGAACATAGCGTCGTTGGTTTGCACCGCGTGGATTAATACGACCTTTACGGGTTTGTAGATAAACATCTTCTAAACCTGTGTGGTCATTATCAGAAAAGTCGTCTTGAATTTCACGGTCAGTTTGGCTGCCTTGAATCATCATGTGGATGACATCGGCAGTAATTTGTTGAGAGGTTTCAGCTTCTTCATGCAGACGTTGCAAGAGTGTCTCGGCTCTTTCGACTGCATCAATCTCCCCATCGATGTAGAAATAATCACCTCGATGGGAAATTTGGACATCTAGACGTTGTTCAATTTGTTTCAAGTGACCGTTATAAGCACCGAGCATGCTCTTTAAACGCTCCATTGAAATACCAGGAAAAGTTACTGTACGTCGAATCGCTGCAGTCAAGAGAGTTCCTTTATGGTAGCTTGAATCTATACCCTTACATTACGCCACGTCAGGCTCAAGATTCAAGAGTTCACCATAAACAAAATTCAAAGTTTTAATCTCGGTAATTTCGATCTCAGCGAAACGTCCAACCCATGCTGCATCGCCGATAAAGCTCACGTAACGGGTGTTGTCTGCTGTACCAATCAGTAAGTTAGGATCTTTATCCGAAACTTTCTCAATTAATACCCGTTGTATGCTGCCGAGCATGGCATCTGTTTTGTCAATACTTGAGCGTTTAATCCACTTTTGAACTTTGGCTAAACGTTCTTTTTTCACCTCGTCAGGGGTGGTGTCTTCAAGGTCAGATGCAGGTGTACCTGGGCGTTTTGAATAAACGAAACTATAAGAGTGATCGAAGTCCATATCTTTGATGAATTGATAGGTTTCTTCAAAGTGAGCATCAGTTTCGCCCGGGAAGCCAATGATAAAATCACTGGATAAATGCATGTCAGGACGAACTTTGCGTAATTTGGCAATTTTGTCGATATACACATCAATCGTGTGGTTACGCTTCATGGCTTGCAGAACATCGTTTGAGCCACTTTGTACGGGCAAATGTAGATGCGACACCATTTGCGGTAGGTCGCGGTAACATTCAATCAAGTCATCGTTAAATTCAAGTGGGTGCGAGGTGGTATAACGCAAACGCCCAATCCCCGGAATTTCTGCAACCAGACGTAACAAGTCTGCAAAAGTACAGATATTACCTTCGAAAGTTTCACCGCGGTAACCATTGACGTTTTGACCGAGCAAAGAAATTTCTCGTACGCCTTTTTCGGCTAAGGTGGCAATTTCTGCTAAAACATCATCGAGTGGGCGTGAAACTTCTTCACCACGGGTGTAAGGCACCACACAGAATGAACAATATTTTGAACAACCTTCCATAATTGAAACAAAAGCCTTGTAACCTTCAACACGCGGTTCAGGTAAAAAGTCGAATTTTTCAATGTCTGGGAAAGAAATATCCACCAGTTTGATTTTTTCTTTCTTGGGTTTTTCAATTTGATCGAAATGCTGATCGAGCATTTGCGGCAAACGGTGTAAGGTTTGCGGGCCAAAAATCATATCGACATAATTGGCACGTTTTTGAATGTTGTCGCCTTCTTGCGAGGCTACACAACCACCAACACCAATAATCAGATCAGGATTTTTGTCTTTCAGCTTGCGCCAACGACCTAGCTCAGAGAACACTTTTTCTTGCGCTTTTTCACGAATCGAGCAGGTATTCATCAGTAGAATATCGGCTTCTTTCGGGTCTTGAGTCAGCACATAGCCGTGCGAGTCGCCAAGTAAGTCTGCCATACGGTGACTGTCATACTCATTCATCTGACACCCTTGCGTTTCGATATACAGTTTTTTAACTGAACCGTTGGCTGGGGTGTGCTGTGGCTGGGTAACAGTGTTTTCTGAGGCAGCTTGGGCACCATTTGGAATGAAGGTTTGAACCGTCATGTAGGCTCCTAACAGGATAAAACGGAGAAACGTGTAACAACTGTATCTGTTTTGTGGGTTGATAATAAAAAACTATTCAACATTTACACGTACAGAAACAAGGGTTAAACACGATAGCAGTATAAGAAAGGCGCGTATTTTAGCAGGATTTACAGAAAAACGGACAGCTTTAAATATTGAAGCAAAAATATTGATTTATGAAGCAAAAATGCTTGAAAATTAATATTGCCTTATCAGAAGGTTACATAACACAACAACAGCGCGGCTAGAGAATATTCTAAACTAGCCGCACGAACGAAGTGTTTACATTGAGATTGAGTCGAATAGGTTAAAATAAAGGATGAAGGCACACATATGTTAAATCGGTGGTTAGATAAAAAAAATTATTATCACGTACTTGCATGGAGTGTGGCTTCAATAGGTATATTCGGGCATGCCTATGCAGCAGATGAACAATTTAATGATGCTTTGCAGGCAGCCAATTCTGGCAACACTGAGTTATTACAACAATACCAAATGTCCATGCAAAATGATGCTTTGGGCTACTACCCAGAATATTGGGCTTTAAATGCCAATTTGGGCTTTCAGCCAGCAAACAATATTGTTAATTTTGCCCGTCGTTATCCTCAATCGGCGATGGCAGAAAAATTAGCGGCAGATTATGTCGAAGAAAAGGTCAAGCAAGCTGATTTTAATAGTGCACAGCCTGTTTTACCCTATGTGACCAATCCCGATCAGGCAGAAAGTTGTGCAGTTGCCCAAGTGCGTGCAAAAACTGGGGATGCATTGGTTTTTGCAGAATATAAAGATGTTTGGCTGACAACCAATTCACAACCAGAGTCTTGTACAGGTTTAGCACGACAAATGCTATCGAGTCCTTTAATGACTCAGCAAGATAGGCAACAACGTTTATGGGGATTGTTGCGTGCAGGTCAATCTGGGCAAGCAGTAGCAACAGCACAGTCGTTGGGATTAAATTTAAGCCTAGCTCAGTTGAATCAGATTCAAGCCGATCCATTAAACTATGTTTGGTCTGCACCTAAAGCGAGCGCAGAAGAGCAAGCTTATTTAATCTTTGCGATGGGGCGTATGGCAGATAGTGATCTGGATGCCGCGATGTCCTCTGTGCAACGTGCTGCTCAAGGAACACCAGAAGCAGTACAAAAAGCCTTGTACCGTGCAGTGGGGTATGTGGGCGCTACAACGGTCATGAAGAATAACTTCAAACGTGAAGTGCTCAATAATTTGGATGCCAGTTATGGCTTACCATTTAGCCCAGAAGAAGCCGAAATCTATGCGCGCCAAGCCATTCGTTTTAGTGCTTGGGAAAGTTTAATTCGTGCCATTGATGCCATGAGTGTCAATCAAAAACAAGAAGATCGTTGGCAATATTGGTTGGCCCGTGCTTATGAGCAACGTAATGATGCCAGTGCGAAACGTAGCGCACAGGAAATTTTCCGTAAATTGGCTCAAGGCGACCAGTATCATAATTTATTAGCCAAAGACCATGTAGGACAGCGATACAGTACGATTCCAAGTAATGTTCAGCCGACCAACAATGACTTGCAGCGTTTGAGTCAAGATATTCATTTTAACCGTGCTTTTGCACTGCGTAATGTCAATGCTCCAGACAATTATGTGAATCGTGAATGGAACTGGGCAGTACGACAAGCTTATTTAAAACATGATGATGGTTTGTTGCTGGCGGCTGCTAAACGTGCAACCGATATGGGGTGGTATGACCGCGCTATTTATGCAGCCGATCGTACGGAAAATAAACATAACTATGCGTATCGTTATGCGATGCCCCATCAAAGTTATGTGGTCAGTCATAGTCAGAATGCGGGGATTGACCCTGCATGGGCATATGGCTTAATGCGTCAGGAAAGTCGTTTTGTTTCGAGTGCTCGTTCACATGTTGGTGCTGGTGGTTTAATGCAGATCATGCCAGATACAGCACGATTAGTTGCCAAGCAAATGGGTGAAACTTATAATCCTGCCGCGTTATCGGATATGAATACCAATATTCGTTATGGAACATTTTATCTGTCGATGATTAATAGCCAATTAAGCAGTAATCCCGTGTTGGCGACTGCGGGCTATAATGCTGGGCCGAATCGGGCACGTCGTTGGCAGCCTGATGATCGTCCCCTTGCCGCAGATCAATATACGGAAACCATCCCGTTGAATGAAACCCGAGACTATGTCAAACAAGTTATGACCAATGCCACGCATTATGGGGTCTTGTTGGGACAGGGGGCTCAGTCTATTGGGAATCGTATGCAAGTGATTCCTTATCGCGGGACGCCATAAATTTATTGTGTAATAAGCAGCATGAGAAGGTCGAGCATTCATGTGGTTTGATGTAGTTGAAAATAAACAGATTAAAGCGACTTACCTAGCAATGGGTGGGTTAGGTCTGGCTGTTTGTACTCAGCTTACCCATGCTGCTCCTTCTGTTGCGCCGCATGGTTATGTTATGGAAATACAAATGACACCCGCGGCGTGTATGATGGATAGTCAACGCAGTAAACGACGCAAATGTTTAGAAGGATATTCGCTGAATATTGTCGGATTATTACCTGAAACTGCACAGAGAGACTGTGAAATCTCATCTTCTGCAACCTTGTCTCCTCTGCAAGCCAAAGTCGTGGCTAGAGTCATGCCTGACGAAAATGCACGTGTTCAACTTTGGCAATCGATTGGAGGCTGCGTGCCAATGGGAGCGAGTCAGTATTTCCGCACCATTATTAATTATGCAGAACGCTTAAAGATTCCAGCAGAGTTATCGAGTCCAGAAACACGAACTTTGCCGCAAAATCAGATTAAATTACAGTTTTTACGTTTAAATCCGACCTTGCCCAGTACAGGAATTCAGTTGGGTTGCCAGAGTTATCGTGGTGAAAACTTTTTGACCAAAGTGAATGTTTGTTATAAAACCAATGGGCAATATAAACAGTGCTCTACTGCGGTTGTTGGCAATTGCCCAAATCAGATCACGATTAAAGGGTCATACTAAGTTTTTTGGGACGGTTAATTTATATTTCCTATCAGACTTTTGTTGAAATTGATGCTCTTTTTTATGCATATCCTGAAGGATTGGAGTACAATCTTTGCCGTTTATGATAATTCGATGAAAACGGACAGACCCGTTTAATCATATTAACGATCCTCAATTGGAGATACTTACATGAAGCAACCTGTTCGCGTTGCCGTTACTGGTGCAGCTGGTCAAATCGGTTACAGCTTATTATTCCGTATTGCCAGCGGTGAAATGCTTGGTAAAGACCAACCTGTTATTTTGCAATTGTTAGAAGTTCCATTTGAGAAAGCTCAAGCTGCGCTTAAAGGCGTAATGATGGAATTAGATGACTGTGCTTTCCCATTATTGGCTGGCATGATCGGTACTGATGATCCGAAAGTTGCATTTAAAGATGCTGACTACGCGTTATTGGTTGGTTCACGTCCACGTGGTCCTGGTATGGAACGTGCTGACTTGTTAAAAGTGAACGGCGAAATCTTTATTGGTCAAGGTCAAGCATTAAACGAAGTTGCTAGCCGTGACGTTAAAGTGCTTGTTGTAGGTAACCCTGCGAACACCAACGCTTACATCGCAATGAAATCTGCTCCAGATCTTCCAGCGAAAAACTTCACTGCAATGTTACGTCTTGACCACAACCGCGCGTTAACTCAACTTGCTCAAAAAGCGGGTGTTGCAGTTTCTGACATCGAAGACATGACTGTTTGGGGTAACCACTCTCCAACAATGTATGCTGACTACCGCTTTGCAAAAGTAAACGGTGAAAGCTTAAAAGACAAAATCAACGATGCAGCATGGAATAAAGATGTATTCCTTCCTACCGTTGGTAAACGTGGTGCTGCGATCATCGAAGCACGTGGTTTGTCTTCTGCTGCGTCTGCTGCTAACGCTGCAATCGACCACATGCGCGATTGGGCTCTTGGCACAAACGGCAAATGGGTAACAATGGGTATTCCTTCTGACGGTTCTTATGGAATTCCTGAAGGCGTAATGTTCGGTTTCCCTGTTACAACTGAAAATGGCGAATACAAAATCGTTCAAGGTCTTGAAATCGATGAATTCAGCCGTGAGCGTATCAACTTCACGCTTAATGAGTTAGAAGAAGAACGTGCAGCAATTGCTGACATGGTGAACTAATTTAATCTTTGTTGATTAAGTTAAAAAAGCGCTCCATTTAGGGGTGCTTTTTTTATGCTGGAATAGAATCAACAAAAAATAACATGCTGAAAAAATATACAGAATGATTTTGTCGTACTATTCGGTTACCTTAAAAAGAGAACAATGAGATAGGGGTGTAATATGTTTGATGTACAGCCAACCCTAATACTGCTTTTCGACCAGTTGGGTTTAGATTCCAATGAAAGTGCAATGGATCAATTTATACGTCAGCATCAACTGGCGGCAGATGTCGTACTGCATCAAGCAAGCTTTTGGACAGATGCACAGCGTGAATTTTTACATAGCCACTGGGATAAAGATGATGAATGGGCAATCGTGATTGATACTTTAAATGAGCAATTGCATGAAGATGCTGGAGGCATGAATTTCTCAGGTTAATAACAAATAAATGTAGGCTGTCGCACTTTCCTGTAGTTCACAAAAAGCTACAACAAAGTCGCGATAGCCCCTTTTTTTGCCTGCACAATTCTTATAAGTTAATTAAATAATAAATTATAGATAAACTGATAAGGGGCGGGAAACGATGAAAAATAATCCATCCTTAGAGCTACTGTTTTCGCAATTAGGTCTGGCAAACAGTCTGGCCGCTATAGAGCTGTATGTGCGTACACATCAGTTGCCTGCACATTTATCTTTACATGAAGCACCGTTTTGGAATCGTTCACAACGCGATTTTCTCATTAGTCATTTGGTACAGGATGATGATTGGGCAATCTGGATTGATGAGTTAAATCAACAACTTCATATGGATGCTTATAAATTACAAACGGCTTAACATCCTGAACGGTTGTTGTGTTTACTCAATGTATATTTTAAAAAAAGCGTCTCTCAGGACGCTTTTTTTAATACAAATTTTCGATGTTTAGTGTGGTTTTGGCTGTGTGAGTTGTACGAACCATAGCGTTTCACGATAAGGTGCAAAAGCAGAGTGTTGCTGTAATAAGAAAGCATCAAATTCAGAGGTTTGACTATATTTTTTCAACCAATGGCGACTTAGGGCAGTGTCATTTTTACATGCGCTGGCGTAGGCAAGAAAGAAATAGACATCACCATGCTCATGCACAGTTAAGGGTTTTAGGATCTGCTGGGTAATTAAAGCAAAACGCTGTTCTTTGGTAATTTCAAAGTACAGCATGTAGGCCTTGGCCAAAAGCAAGGACAAGTCTAAATAAGTACGTAGCGGTATTTCTTCAAATTCGATACGACCTTGTTCAAGTAACACAATGGCTTCTTGTAAAAAGTGGAGTTGCTCCTGACGAACACGACTCAACGTCACCAATGCCAAACGTAAGTCTGCACGTTCAAGCGCTAAATCGGGTGTATTACCTTCCAAATACATTTGGTCAGTTTCGCCAATTCTCGCAATAATTTGCTTTGCATCTTTTAGCATTCGTGCAGTCCTCTCTAGTTAAGCCTACTATATAGGGTCATTCGGGAAGATTTAAAGGTTTACCAGATGGTATTGCCACTTCTTAACCATGCAGTAATCGAAAGCCGCTGTTGTTTGGCTTCAATCACTTCATGTAGTAAATCACTGCGAAATAAGGCAATCCGATTTGGTTGTGGTTGAATAGTATGCCACTCGCCATTTTTATCCTGAAGCCGAAGCTGGCCGCCCCAATCGTCTTGCCATTGCTCATGCAAATAATAAACCGTGGAAATAACGCGATCATTTTTCTGTTGCGGATTATCACGATGGAGCGCATAAAACTCACCCGCAGAGTAACAAGCAAAATGCGCTTCAACTTCACGAATTCCTAAATAAAACGCCTGATTCAGTTGTTCGGACAAGAGTGATAAGGTTTCGACATGTCGTTGTGCAACTTGTAATTCTGGATGAATCCATAAAATATGATCACTACGAATTTGACTAACCACACCATTTTGAATTGCTGCTTCACGAAATTGATTTAAATGAGAGGTACATTCATATATTAAATCAGTGACATATTCAGTAGCATAGGCGTGATCAATCAGTGCAAAACCATGTTGGTCAAGATCATTGAGAACTTGATCGATATTCCACGATGCAGGAAGCTTGGAAACAAGCATAGAAGCACAACTCAAAACAAGAAAACAGAACTGCTTTATTCTAGAACAACATATCCGTCGGAATGAAACTATTTTTCATGCTAAAATAACCGTTGATTTTAGGAATTAAATAGAAATGAATTACCGCCACCATTTCCATGCAGGCAACTTTGCCGATGTCATGAAGCATGTTTTATTGCTGCAGCTTTTGACGCGACTCAATGCAAAAGATAAACCATATCGCTATGTTGATACGCATGGTGGTGCGGGTAAATATGACTTATCGACTTCAGAAGCACAAAAATCTGGTGAATTTTTAAATGGTATTCATCGTTTAGTTAAGCTGGATGATTCAGTGAAACGTACTGCGCCTGAAGGGGTTCAGCAATATTTAAAAATTGTTGAAAAAATGCGTAGTAATTTTGGTAAAGGGGCATATCCTGGTTCGCCGTGGTTTGCGCTAGAAGGTATGCGTGACATAGATAAAGCGACCATTTTTGAAATGCAGCGTGATGTCTTTCAGCAATTACGTCATAACATTCATGACAAACGCGCAGGCTTGCATGAGCGTGATGCTTATGAAGGTTTACTGGGCGTAATTCCACCGAAAGAAAAGCGTGGCTTGGTCATGATCGATCCACCTTATGAAGTGGAACGTAAAGATTTTCCGCAATTGGTTGAACTCTTAGTTGCTGCTTATAAAAAATGGCCAACAGGAGTATTTGCGGTCTGGTATCCAATTAAAGATCGCGCCATGATTGAGCGTTTTGAGAAAAAAATGTTTAAAACAGGTATTCGTCGCCAATTGGTTTGTGAAGTCTGCGTTTGGCCAGATGATACCCCTGTAGGCTTAAATGGTTGTGGTTTATTGGTGATTAATCCACCTTGGAAGTTCTCTGAAGATGCCGATGAAGCATTACAATGGTTATTTCCACATTTGCGCATGCAAGAGCATGGTGGTCATGCCGCAGTACGTTGGTTAGTTGGCGAATAATTGCCGTAGATAGAATAAATTAGGTTGCAGATTAGGATATAAAACAATGACAAATAGCTCTAAACCTGAAGGTGAGTTACATGCTCCAGACCATGACTACGATGGAATTACCTTCGAAGTTGTTGAAGAGGAGCATACTCAAGAAGGGCAAAAGATCAAACGTCGTGGTATCTATCTGTGGCCGAATTTAATTACCACAGCCGCATTACTGTCAGGTTTTTATTCCGTTATTGCCAGTATGAACGGTGAGTTTACTCAAGCCATTTATGCCATTTTTATCGCCGCTTTGTTTGATGGTTTGGATGGTCGTGTTGCACGTGCCATTGGTGCACAAAGTGCTTTCGGAGAGCAATTTGACTCACTTTCCGACTTATTAGCTTTTGGTGTTGCGCCTGCCATCCTCATGTATAGCTGGAGTCTGCATGACTTGGGTCGTATTGGTTTAGCCTGTTGTTTTATTTACACTGCGTGTGCTGCATTTCGTCTGGCGCGTTTTAATGTGCAAATTGGGGTAGTCGATAAGCGCTACTTCATTGGGGTGGCCAGTCCATTAGCCGCTATCATGATTATTTCAATGGTGTGGGTTGGTCGTGATTTTCCAAATATCTTTGATTTAAATGAATTAGGTATTCAGATTGTCAATGCTGCCATTATTGTGGCAGTTGGGCTACTGATGATTTCTAATATCAAGTATTATTCATTTAAAACGGTAGACCGGAAGCGCGTTCCATTTGCAGTGTTACCTATTGCTGTCTTTATCCTCGCTGCGATGACTTACAATATTCCTGTAGGTATATTAGTGATTTCAATTATTTATGCGCTTTCTGGTTTTGTCACTACCTTTCTTGCTCGCAAACAGACGGTGAGCTAAATATGAGATAGTTGTGATGAGGAGCTAGGTTATGCAATTGTTTCAAGATTTTTTAGATCGATCCAAACAATTGAATCTGGCTCCGAAAAAGTCACGCTTAAACTTTCATATCCCTACGCATCAATATAAATTCATCTATTTCGGCATTATTTTGCCAAATCTTCCAGCACCTCTGCATTATTTTAATTTTATTGGACTAATGGGGGCTGCTCATGCGCCGATGTTACGTAATGAGAGCGCAATTCATAGCACCGCAATAGATACGGCAACTATTTTGTGTAGTAGCAGTCCACACATGGTGGGGCAATTGCACAGTTATGCCATACAACGAGATTGTCATTTTTCTAAAAACTTGTGGCAGTTTTCAAATCATGAGCAAATTTTAGGAAGTTTACCTAACTTTCAAATCCAACGCGATGATGATGAATTAAGTTGTCAGCTTTCTATTCACACAACCGCGCAAGTCAGCTATTTCAATAAAATGCGTCTGGGGCTGGGTGAACATTGGTCTACACGATGTTTTTGTGAGGGAGAAATTACTTATAAAGAACAAGTTTTTCCGATTGCACAGCATGGCGTATTTGAGTTTGCGCGTGCAGTCCAGCTTCCTTACTTACCTTTGGCATTTTTTACTTACCAAATTATTCAACTTAATAATGGCGATCAAGTGTTGATAGCGCAAACACGAGATCACTTTAATCGTATTGTGCAATCTCGTATTTATCTTAAATATGCCAATGTTGAACGCACAGAACTTTTCGATGAACACGTACAGTTCAAAGTGCATCGAGTTTATCCCAAAGTGGTGACCCCAAATGGGCAAGCGATGTATTTACCTCGAGAGTTTGAATGGAACTATCAAAATAAAACTGGCGATACCATTCAAATACAAGCACAAAGCCGAGGAGATTTTAAATTTGGATTGGCTGCGGGTTATGTAGGGAGTTTTAAATATCAAATTAAAATCAATGCCCGAGAAGAATATGGTGAAGCTGGCTATTGTGAATATGTCGATTGTCGTGCATTAAAATGGCAAGAAAAAAATCAAGATGAAAAAATACTGGATGATTTAGTTAATACTGTACCTTTTATGCTCAAAAAATGAAGAAAAAAGTAGATTTTGAGTATTAAATAACCATGTGGGTGTTATTTTCGAATAAAATCTAAAAAGGGTATTGCAAGGGATTAGAAATGCTGTAGAATGCACATCCATCGGCGGTGATGTTGATTAAAACTTGTTGAGAAACAAGGATTTAGCCCAAGCGGTAGAATCTAGAAGTCTTGAATAAGTTTAAAAATAATTAACAAAACCTGTTGACTTTAACTTAGATTAGAGTAACATAGCCGACCTAGCTTGATGATGACGAGTCATCAAGAAGATCATTAAGAGATTATGAAGAACAACTTGTGTGGATTTTTACTGATTGATTGATCGAAATTATTTTCATTGATTGATGGTAGAAATTACTCGAAGTTTATTTGAGAAATATTTGTCAGAAAATTGATGAGCCAAGATTGGCACCCTTATAGGTGCTACTGATTTTAAACTGAAGAGTTTGATCATGGCTCAGATTGAACGCTGGCGGCAGGCTTAACACATGCAAGTCGAGCGGAGAGAGGTAGCTTGCTACTGATCTTAGCGGCGGACGGGTGAGTAATGCTTAGGAATCTGCCTATTAGTGGGGGACAACATTCCGAAAGGAATGCTAATACCGCATACGCCCTACGGGGGAAAGCAGGGGATCTTCGGACCTTGCGCTAATAGATGAGCCTAAGTCGGATTAGCTAGTTGGTGGGGTAAAGGCCTACCAAGGCGACGATCTGTAGCGGGTCTGAGAGGATGATCCGCCACACTGGGACTGAGACACGGCCCAGACTCCTACGGGAGGCAGCAGTGGGGAATATTGGACAATGGGGGGAACCCTGATCCAGCCATGCCGCGTGTGTGAAGAAGGCCTTTTGGTTGTAAAGCACTTTAAGCGAGGAGGAGGCTACTGGTACTAATACTACTGGATAGTGGACGTTACTCGCAGAATAAGCACCGGCTAACTCTGTGCCAGCAGCCGCGGTAATACAGAGGGTGCGAGCGTTAATCGGATTTACTGGGCGTAAAGCGTGCGTAGGCGGCTGATTAAGTCGGATGTGAAATCCCTGAGCTTAACTTAGGAATTGCATTCGATACTGGTCAGCTAGAGTATGGGAGAGGATGGTAGAATTCCAGGTGTAGCGGTGAAATGCGTAGAGATCTGGAGGAATACCGATGGCGAAGGCAGCCATCTGGCCTAATACTGACGCTGAGGTACGAAAGCATGGGGAGCAAACAGGATTAGATACCCTGGTAGTCCATGCCGTAAACGATGTCTACTAGCCGTTGGGGCCTTTGAGGCTTTAGTGGCGCAGCTAACGCGATAAGTAGACCGCCTGGGGAGTACGGTCGCAAGACTAAAACTCAAATGAATTGACGGGGGCCCGCACAAGCGGTGGAGCATGTGGTTTAATTCGATGCAACGCGAAGAACCTTACCTGGTCTTGACATAGTAAGAACTTTCCAGAGATGGATTGGTGCCTTCGGGAGCTTACATACAGGTGCTGCATGGCTGTCGTCAGCTCGTGTCGTGAGATGTTGGGTTAAGTCCCGCAACGAGCGCAACCCTTTTCCTTATTTGCCAGCACTTCGGGTGGGAACTTTAAGGATACTGCCAGTGACAAACTGGAGGAAGGCGGGGACGACGTCAAGTCATCATGGCCCTTACGACCAGGGCTACACACGTGCTACAATGGTCGGTACAAAGGGTTGCTACCTAGCGATAGGATGCTAATCTCAAAAAGCCGATCGTAGTCCGGATTGGAGTCTGCAACTCGACTCCATGAAGTCGGAATCGCTAGTAATCGCGGATCAGAATGCCGCGGTGAATACGTTCCCGGGCCTTGTACACACCGCCCGTCACACCATGGGAGTTTGTTGCACCAGAAGTAGGTAGTCTAACCGTAAGGAGGACGCTTACCACGGTGTGGCCGATGACTGGGGTGAAGTCGTAACAAGGTAGCCGTAGGGGAACCTGCGGCTGGATCACCTCCTTAACGAAAGATTGACGATTGGTAAGAATCCACAACAAGTTGTTCTTCATGACGATGTATCTGAGGGTCTGTAGCTCAGTTGGTTAGAGCACACGCTTGATAAGCGTGGGGTCACAAGTTCAAGTCTTGTCAGACCCACCAAATCTGACTAACGAAGCATTTGAAGGAATGCTGAATACAGAAAAACAGAGACATTAACTTATTGATAAGCTGGGGACTTAGCTTAGTTGGTAGAGCGCCTGCTTTGCACGCAGGAGGTCAGGAGTTCGACTCTCCTAGTCTCCACCATATATTGAACATCAATATATAAGCTAAGTAGTTAGATTATAGAATTTAGTAAACATAAAGTTTATTAAGTTCTGTGATTTATCACAGTTTCCTGACCTGACGAAGGCTGGAAGAATCATTAACAGAATATATTTGAGTTGAAATAATTTGTTCATACTCGTTTCAAGCAAGCAATTGCAAGAAATGAGTTACTAGCGAAATTAACTGAATCAAGCGTTTTGGTATGTGAATTTGAATTGAAGCTGTACAGTGTTTAAGTACACAGAGCAACAAACTGTATGATCGAGTAATCGATCTGTCTTAGTACTACTTGTAGGTGCTACGACTGTTTGGGGTTGTATAGTCAAGTAATTAAGTGCATGTGGTGGATGCCTTGGCAGTCAGAGGCGATGAAAGACGTAATAGCCTGCGATAAGCTCCGGGGAGGCGGCAAATATCCTGTGATCCGGAGATTTCTGAATGGGGAAACCCACCTACTATAAGGTAGGTATTGCAACATGAATACATAGTGTTGCAAGGCGAACGAGGGGAAGTGAAACATCTCAGTACCCTTAGGAAAAGAAATCAATTGAGATTCCCTTAGTAGCGGCGAGCGAACGGGGAAAAGCCCATTAAGTCATATAAGTTCTAGTGGAATGCTCTGGGAAGTGCAACCATAGTGGGTGATAGTCCTGTACACGAAAGGGCTTATATGATGATGTCGAGTAGGGCGAGGCACGTGAAACCTTGTCTGAATATGGGGGGACCATCCTCCAAGGCTAAATACTCCTGACTGACCGATAGTGAACCAGTACCGTGAGGGAAAGGCGAAAAGAACCCCTGTGAGGGGAGTGAAATAGATCCTGAAACCGCATGCATACAAGCAGTGGGAGCCGACTAGTTCGGTGACTGCGTACCTTTTGTATAATGGGTCAGCGACTTACATTCAGTAGCAAGGTTAACCGAATAGGGGAGCCGTAGAGAAATCGAGTCTTAATAGGGCGTTTAGTTGCTGGGTGTAGACCCGAAACCAGGCGATCTATCCATGAGCAGGTTGAAGGTTGGGTAACACTAACTGGAGGACCGAACCCACTGTCGTTGAAAAGCCAGGGGATGACTTGTGGATAGGGGTGAAAGGCTAATCAAGCCTGGTGATAGCTGGTTCTCCCCGAAAGCTATTTAGGTAGCGCCTCGGACGAATACCATAGGGGGTAGAGCACTGTTTCGGCTAGGGGGTCATCCCGACTTACCAAACCGATGCAAACTCCGAATACCTATGAGTACTATCCGGGAGACAGACTGCGGGTGCTAACGTCCGTAGTCAAGAGGAAAACAATCCAGACCGCCAGCTAAGGCCCCAAAATTATAGTTAAGTGGGAAACGATGTGGGAAGGCATAGACAGCTAGGAGGTTGGCTTAGAAGCAGCCACCCTTTAAAGAAAGCGTAATAGCTCACTAGTCGAGTCGGCCTGCGCGGAAGATGTAACGGGGCTAAAACTATATGCCGAAGCTGCGGATTTGCAATTTATTGCAAGTGGTAGGGGAGCGTTCTGTAAGCCGATGAAGGTGTATTGAGAAGTATGCTGGAGGTATCAGAAGTGCGAATGCTGACGTGAGTAACGACAATGCGAGTGAAAAACTCGCACGCTGAAAGACCAAGGGTTCCAGTCCAACGTTAATCGGGGCTGGGTGAGTCGACCCCTAAGGCGAGGCCGAGAGGCGTAGTCGATGGGAAATTGGTTAATATTCCAATACTTCTGTGTAATGCGATGAGAGGACGGAGAAGGTTAAGTCAGCCTGGCGTTGGTTGTCCAGGTGAAAGGTTGTAGGCATGTATCTTAGGCAAATCCGGGGTACTCTATGCTGAGAACTGATAGCAAGCTGTACTTGTACAGTGAAGTGGCTGATACCATGCTTCCAGGAAAAGTCTCTAAGCTTCAGTTACACAGGAATCGTACCCGAAACCGACACAGGTGGTCAGGTCGAGTAGACCAAAGCGCTTGAGAGAACTCTGCTGAAGGAACTAGGCAAAATGGTACCGTAACTTCGGGAGAAGGTACGCTGCTGACGGTGATTCCCCTTGCGGGATGAGCTATTGGCAGCCACAGAAACCAGGCCCCTGCAACTGTTTATTAAAAACATAGCACTCTGCAAACACGAAAGTGGACGTATAGGGTGTGATGCCTGCCCGGTGCTGGAAGGTTAATTGATGGGGTTAGCGTAAGCGAAGCTCTTGATCGAAGCCCCAGTAAACGGCGGCCGTAACTATAACGGTCCTAAGGTAGCGAAATTCCTTGTCGGGTAAGTTCCGACCTGCACGAATGGCATAATGATGGGGGCGCTGTCTCCAGCAGAGACTCAGTGAAATCGAATTCGCCGTGAAGATGCGGTGTACCCGCGGCTAGACGGAAAGACCCCGTGAACCTTTACTGCAGCTTGACATTGAACTTTGATCTTACTTGTGTAGGATAGGTGGGAGGCTTTGAAGTTGGAACGCTAGTTCCAATGGAGCCGTCCTTGAAATACCACCCTGGTAATATTGAGGTTCTAACTCTGTCCCGTTATCCGGGACGAGGACCATGTCTGGTGGGTAGTTTGACTGGGGCGGTCTCCTCCTAAAGAGTAACGGAGGAGTACGAAGGTGCGCTCAGCGTGGTCGGAAATCACGCGTAGAGTATAAAGGCAAAAGCGCGCTTAACTGCGAGACCCACAAGTCGAGCAGGTACGAAAGTAGGTCTTAGTGATCCGGTGGTTCTGTATGGAAGGGCCATCGCTCAACGGATAAAAGGTACTCTGGGGATAACAGGCTGATACCGCCCAAGAGTTCATATCGACGGCGGTGTTTGGCACCTCGATGTCGGCTCATCTCATCCTGGGGCTGAAGCAGGTCCCAAGGGTATGGCTGTTCGCCATTTAAAGAGGTACGCGAGCTGGGTTTAGAACGTCGTGAGACAGTTCGGTCCCTATCTACCGTGGGCGCTGGAAATTTGAGAGGATCTGCTCCTAGTACGAGAGGACCAGAGTGGACGAACCTCTGGTGTACCGGTTGTGACGCCAGTCGCATCGCCGGGTAGCTATGTTCGGAAGGGATAACCGCTGAAAGCATCTAAGCGGGAAGCCTACCTCAAGATAAGATTTCCCTAGGACTTTATGTCCTCTAAAGAGCCGTTGAAGACTACGACGTTGATAGGTTGGATGTGGAAGCATAGTGATATGTGAAGCTGACCAATACTAATTGCTCGTGAGGCTTGACTATACAACACCCAAACAGTTGGTGTTGTGGTTCAAATCACTGCAAATAACTTGATTTAGTTATAAAGCTAGATACAATATCCAACTCAAATATACCTGTTAATAACTCATTTGATGAAAGTTAGGCATACACGCTGTGTAAATAAGACCATAACGAATAGTCATAAACAGTTGTGCTGGCGACAATAGCAAGAGTGAACCACCTGATCCCTTCCCGAACTCAGAAGTGAAACCTCTTAGCGCTGATGGTAGTGTGGGGTTACCCATGTGAGAGTAAGTCATCGCCAGCTCATTATTCAAACACCCCCTAACCAACGTTAGGGGGTGTTTCTTTATTACACATTATAAAATAATGGATGAAAATTATTCGAAGAAGATGATCAATTTACAAAGCAAGTTAACTTTGGTCTTATTGTTTAGTAGTTTAATTTTAACACTATGATTTTAAATAAATAATTGTTAATGATTGCAATATAAGTAACGCTTTTACTAGGTTTTAGAATCTATTCAGCACTTAAAACATTGATGAAATGTTCCATTTGATAGGTTAAATACCTAATAGGTATATTTTTATACCCTTGAGGTTTTAGACAAAAAA
Organism: Acinetobacter sp. ANC 4910; assembly: GCF_004331035.1. Lineage (GTDB taxonomy): Bacteria > Pseudomonadota > Gammaproteobacteria > Pseudomonadales > Moraxellaceae > Acinetobacter. The sequence continues at coordinate 186,856 of NZ_SJNT01000006.1, read as the reverse complement.
TGAACCGCTATTCATTGTATGTTGACAATAAAAATCTCACAATTGGAGGTGAGTAGAAATGACAGCGACAACAATGAATGTAAATGCTGTAATTGATCAGGCTAGATTTAAACCTTTTCATTTAACGGTTGTTTTGTGGTGTTTATTTGTAGTTTTATTTGATGGTTATGATTTGGCGATTAATGGCGTTGCCTTACCTTTATTAATGAAAGAGTGGGGAATGACAGCAGTACAAGCGGGAATGCTGGCCAGTACTGCGTTGGCAGGCATGATGTTTGGTGCCATGTTATTTGGTATGTTGGCCGATAAAATTGGTCGTAAAAAAGTCATTATTATCTGTGTCACATTGTTTAGTAGTTTTACTTTTGCGGGTGGTTTCGCATCTAACCCAACCGAATTTGGTGTTTTACGTTTTATTGCAGGTTTAGGAATTGGTGGTGTCTTGCCTAATTTGGTGGCACTCACTTCAGAATATGCACCACAAAAATTTCGTAGTACCTTGGTGACGGCTATGTTTAGCGGTTATGCGATGGGTGGCATTATGGCAGCATTATTGGGTGCTACATTTACCCCTACGTTTGGTTGGCAAATTATGTTCTTCATAGCAGGTATCCCGCTTTTATTTGTGCCAATTTTATGGAAATTCTTACCTGAATCAGTCACCTTTTTGGTCAAGGCTCAGCAAACGGAAAAAGCACGCGATATTATTCAACGTCTTGTACCTGCCGAAACAGTAACTTCAAATACAGTTTTAGTGCTCAATGAAGCGAAAGTCCCGGATGCTTCTGTTGCAGCACTGTTTAAAAATGGTCGTGCCATGGGGACCATTTTATTCTGGAGCTGTTTCTTCATGTGCCTACTGATGGTTTATGCCTTAGGTAGCTGGTTACCAAAACTCATGATGGCTGCAGGTTATTCATTGGGCAGTAGCTTAATGTTCCTGCTTTCTTTGAACATTGGTGCAGTTATTGGTACAGCAGGTGGCGGTATTCTTGCTGATCGCTTCCATTTAAAACCAGTGATTATCAGTATGCTGATTGTGGGGGCATTGGCACTTGTTGGTTTAGGTTTTAATTCTCCACAACCCGTGATTTATTTATTGGTGGCATTGGCAGGTGCAGCTTCGATTGGCTGTAGTATCTTGCTGTATAGTTATGTCGCGCAATATTACCCACTAGCAGTTCGTTCTACGGGTTTAGGATGGGCATCTGGTATTGGTCGTGTCGGAGCTATTGTTGGTCCAATCGTGATTGGTATGTTATTAGGAATGGAGCTTCCGCATAAAATGAACTTCATTGCGGTTGCGATTCCTGCAATTATTGCGGCTTTTGCAGTTTCTTTTATTAAAACGAATCAAGCAGAAGAAGTGGCTGAAGTGCCTACAACATCTCAAGCGACCAAACAAAGATCCTATAGTTAAGATGTTGATAAGAGCCTCTTGATGAGGCTCTTTTTATTGAGATATAGACATGATAAAAATAAAAAAGCCCCGATATCCTATCGAGGCTTTTTCGTATTTCATCAAAGGTAAAACTCCTGTAATACCTCAACGTCCTATTGTCGTCTCTTTATTGTTATTCTAAGAAACATCCTGTTTCTGTATGAGTTCAATGTACCCTGAAAGCGGATTTGGGTGTAGGCGTGTTTGCTGAATTCCTTGTACGCTTTAGCTGACATGGATTCAATCTTAGATAGATTTGAAAGCTACATATTCGCTCTATTTATCGGAAGAGGGTTTGGTTAGATTGAATAGAAATAAGACCTGTAGTGAGGGCATAATGAACTATTCAAAGTACTGTTTGCTTTTGTGGCTCGGATTCCTTAGCTCGGTGTCTATTGTAGCCTGTCATGCACAAGATAAGGCAGCAGATGAACCAAACTCGCAAGCCGCCAAAGCCACGCTTTCTCAGTCTTATAAAATCAGAAAAATCGGGGAGTTTAATGAACCTTGGGCGATAGCCGTGTTGCCCGATCAGCGCTTATTAATTACTGAGAAATCAGGAAAGCTGTTGGCGTTTAACCCTAAAACACAGCAAAAAATAAGCGTACAAGGAGTGCCACAGGTTGCTTATGGGGGGCAAGGTGGTTTGGGTGATGTAGCGCTACATCCTGATTTTAAGCAGAATCATGTGATTTATTTCAGTTACGCCGAACAAGGTAAAGGCGGCTATGGTGCAGTGGTTGCCCGTGCAGTTTTAGATGAACATCTGCCCAATCAACCACGATTAACCGAGATACAATCGATTTGGCAACAAGTTCCTAAAGTAGCAGGTCATGGGCATTATGCACATCGCTTGGCATTTGATTCGGCAGGAAAATTATGGATTAGTTCTGGTGAACGGCAAAAGTTTCAGCCTGCACAAGATATGCAAAGTAACTTGGGTAAAATTCTTCGATTGAATGAAGATGGTTCGCCAGCAGTAGGGAATCCATTTATGGCTCAAGGTTCGATTGCGGCACAAATTTGGAGCCTAGGCCATCGAAACCCTTTGGGGCTGGCTTTTGATGCACAAGGGCAGCTTTGGGTTGCTGAAATGGGACCCCGTGGTGGAGATGAATTCAACCGTATTCGTAAAGCTGCGAATTATGGTTACCCAATTGTGTCGAATGGTGATCATTATAGCGGAAGGGACATTCCGGATCATGATACCCGTCCCGAGTTTCAGGCCCCTGAAATTAGTTGGACCCCAGTCATTTCTCCATCGAGTTTAATGTTTTATCGAGGTTCTAAATTCCCAAAATGGACCAATAAAGCCTTGATTGGTGGACTGTCTTCACAGGCGATTATTGTGGTGGATACGCAAACTGTGCCTGTACAGGAAGTGCAACGATTAGCCATGAAACAGCGGATTCGTGCTTTGGTTGAAGCACAGGATGGTTCAATTTGGGGAGTCGAAGATGGTAAAAATGCAGCTTTATTTCAATTGACGGCACCTTAATGGTCATGATTTTAGATCATAACCGTGTGGTTGAGAGGTCTGGGGCTGCTTGCTGTTTTTGTTTCAAAATAGGGATTGTATCGTGAAATCCTCGGATGAGGCCTCAAGCAAAAATTGAGGCTGACTTCAAAAAAGCCTGATTTTTCTTTGTACTGAATTGACTTAGCATCGCACTACGATCATTTGAGGAAGAGCATGGTGCTGAGTTTTATTGTGGTGGTTTTTCTGCTGGCAGGGATGGTGAAAGGCATGATTGGTTTAGGTTTGCCTGCCGTATCGATGGGCCTATTGACCATGCTGATTAGTCCTTATCAAGCGGCAGCATTGTTGATAGTCCCTTCTATGGTGACCAACATTTGGCAATTGTTTGCTGAAGGGCAGGTGTTGCGTGTTTTGGCTCGGTTTTGGACACTTTTGCTGGGCATTGTTGCAGGTTCAATTTGGAGTATTTTCCCTCGCTTAGGTCAAAGTGAATTTAACAGCGAAGCACTTTTAGGCGGTATGTTATTGCTGTATGGCTTATATGGTTTAGCTGCAAAACAAATCCCGAACTTGTCTCGTTATGCGGGAATCTTATCTCCATTAATAGGCTATTTGGGCGGCGCATTGACTGTGGCGACTGGGGTCGTGGTCATTCCTGTGGTGCCTTATTTACAGTCTCTACATTTGCAGCGTGATGATCTGGTCCAGTCGTTGGGTATGGCATTTACCGTTTCGACCATGTGCTTGGCCATTTTTTTGCAGCAAAATCCTGTGGCTCACCTCGACATTGATTATATGTGGTCAGTCATGGCGTTGATTCCTGCATTGCTCGGGATGTGGTTGGGTACGCGGATACGCTATAAAATTGCAGAGCAGAAATTTCGCAAAGTCTTTTTCTGTGGTTTGATTGCCTTGGGGGGATACATGCTACTTAGTCATTAAATTGGTCAGACAGGCTCTCGAGTTGAGGACGTTGTCGAATTAAAAATTGACTAAAATGCTGATAATCCAGAGGTAAAGCATCAAAGTTTTGTGCAGCCAAGAGTAATTTACGGTTTGCCCATGCGCCTTTTAATTGAATCTGCTGGAATGAATATAGCTGTTGTAAGCGTTGTGCAGCTCGCTTCGGGATAATGGCAATGCCAACACCATTGGCAACAACCTGCGCGATTGCAGCAAAATTAGGCAGGCGGAGGCGATATTGAATCCTGCATCCCAGTAGTCTGGCTTGCGTTTCAATCGATTGTTGTAAGGAGTGATATTGCATTAACCCAACAAAGGCATGCTCCAAAGTATCGACCAAGGTTAATGCAGGATGCTGTGTTAAAGGATGCTGGCGTGGACAAATCAAAACCAGAGGATCATCTGCAAATGCTAAGGTTTGTAGGGTTTGGGCATTAAAAAAATTCGAAATTAAGCCCAGTTGGGCGCTACCTTTGCTTAAGGCTTGAATAATGTCATTGGTTTCTGTTTCTTGTAGTTCAATCTGTAAATGTGGGTTTTCCATGAGGTAAGCAGGCAGCACCAAGGGTAAATATTCACTTTGTGCTGAAGAATTACACCACAGGGTCATTCTACTATTTTGCCTTTGTGAAAAAGGCAACATTGTTTGTTCGAGTTGCTGACATTGCTGAATTAAACTTTGGGCGTGTTGATTAAACGTTTGACCTGCCAACGTGAGTTTGACGCCAGTTGCATGACGGGTAAAGAGTGAGACAGAGAACTGTTGTTCGAGTTTTTTAATTCGTTCACTTGCCGCTTGTAAGGAAATTGCAGAACACTCTGCCCCTTTGGTGAGGCTGCCTGTTTCTACAATATTTAGAAATAAGGTTAAATCAAAAAAATCGAGGCGCATAGCCATAAATTCATCTTATATTGAGTTTTCCATCTTAAAAACTTGATCGCCAAGAGGCAATGTTAAAGCCTGAAAATATAAAAAAAGCAGCCCGTAGGCTGCTATAAAATGTAGCAATATTTATTCGCTTTGATCTTTTAAGCTGAAGAACCAGTTTAAAACCAAGGCTGCGAAGGTTGCCGTTCCAATGCCACCCAAGTTGAAATTGCCAAATTGTAAGGCAAAGTCGCCTGTGCCTAAAATAATGGTTACAGCAGCAACCATGAGGTTCTTATTTTTAGAAAAATCGACTTTGTTTTCAATCCAGATTTTGGCACCTGCAATGGTGATTAAACCAAAGACCACAATGGAAGCACCGGTGAGGATTGCCGTTGGAATGGTGTGAATAATGGCGCCAAACTTCGGAGATAGACCCAAGAAAATGGCAAACACACCGGCAATGACAAAGACGATGGTAGAGTAAACGCGAGTAACCGCCATGACTCCAATATTTTCACCATAAGTGGTCATACCTGGTGCACCAACACCGCCAGAAAGCGTGGTTGCAATCCCATCTGCCAAGAAGGCTTTACCAATCTGTGGGTCTAGATTTTCACCCGTCATGGCGCTCACTGCTTTAATATGCCCCAAATTTTCAGCCACTAAAATTAAAGCCACTGGAGCAATAATTAACATCGCGTTCACATCAAACTGAGGTGAATGGAACGTTGGGAGACCAAACCAAGCCGCTTGCTGAATTGGGGTAAAATTAATGGCTGTGCCATAACCCATGACATTCGAAACGATAAAGTAAATGAGATAAGCCAATAATAAGCCAATTAAGAGTAGTAAGCGTTGTAATAAGCCTTTAGTGAAGACCGCGATAGATCCCATACAAAGCACTGTCACCAGTGCCATCCACATATTAAAGGGATTGCCCGCCACGCCTTTCACTGTCACAGGTGCCAGATTTAAACCAATAATCATTACCACAGCACCAGTCACGACAGGCGGCATGAGCTTTTCAATCCATTGGGTACCTGTTGCCATCACCATGAGACCAAACAGGGCATACAACACACCACATGCCATAATCCCGCCAGCGGCTACGGCTAAATTGGCATTGGGTGCACCCGTTCCTGAGGCCGCATAACCCGTTGCAGCAATGACCACGCCAATAAAAGCAAAGCTTGAGCCGAGATAACTTGGAACACGTCCACCCGTCATGAAAAAGAACAGAATGGTACAGATGCCCGACATGAAGATTGCGAGATTGGGGTCAAAACCCATCAAAAATGGGGCAAGAACTGTCGCACCAAACATGGCAAAGGCATGCTGAATGCCCAGCACAGCACTCTGAACAGGCGGAAGATATTCATTTGTTCCGACAGGACGTGTCTCGACATTGCCTGAATAAGGGCGCCATTTGGGAAACCAATTGGACATAAATTGATCGCTTTAGAAATAAATTGTGCACATCATACTCTTTCTTTTCGAGTGATTTAATCATTGATTTTTAATTTTAGATTAAGTAGAAGTCTGATTTATAATAATTTTATACCAAGTGGTAAAATTTTATATTTTTTAAATTAGCAATAAATCAATATATTATTCTATAAATTATAGTCAATAAATCCAATTTATTCGCTTTACTCAGCAATAAATATTTTTTATCAATCTTTCAAATTTTTTTAACAATGCAAAAAAAACTGCTGAAAATTGAATGTAGCAAGAACTATTTTGCCAATCGATGCAAAATTAAATGCCGTATTGGCAACACCGAAAAACTTCGGGTTGCCAATCGTAGGTGCGTGCATCAACCCGTATTACGTAAACCTGCGGCAATGCCGGCAATACTGACCATTAAGGCATGATCGACAGGGGTATGTTCAGCCTGACGTTCAGCCAGATATAAACGACGTCGTTTCATCAGTTCTGCTTGCAGCAAATGTAAAGGCAGCAAGTAGGGTTTACGCACACGCATCGACTGATCCAGCACTTCATTGCTACTGAGCAGTTTCGATTCATCTTTTAAAGTGAGTAAGGTTTCAACCGCATCTTGTAGACGTTGACGTAATGTTGTACCTAGGGCTTTTAAGTCTTCATCTTGAGTCAGGTGAGTTTCATAATACAATGCCACATGCCCATCGGCTTTAGACAAGACCATTTCCAACATATCAATCAGGGTTTGGAAATAAGGCCATTGCTGCAACATTTCTTCTAAGGTCGCTTTATGTCCTTGTTCAATCACTTGGTTAATGGCCGCACCTGTGCCTAACCAAGCAGGAAGCATTAAGCGAATTTGTGTCCAAGCAAACACCCAAGGAATGGCGCGTAAGGATTCAATCCCGCCACTGACTTTACGTTTGGCTGGGCGTGAACCCAAAGGTAACATTTGCAGTTCCAGTTCAGGCGTGACCGTTCTTAAATATTTCACAAAGTGTGGATTTTCACGTACCGTTTGACGATAGACCTGTACCGAAAGATCGGTCATGCGATGCATCAGTTCACGCCATTCTGCTTTAGGCTCTGGGGGCGGAAGTAAGGTTGCTTCGAGCGTTGCTGCGGTATAAATTTCCAGATTTTGTAGAGCAATACCTTCCAGTCCGAATTTAAAGCGGATCATTTCCCCTTGTTCAGTCACACGAATAGCACCAGAAATTGAACCTGGAGGTTGAGAAAATAACGCCTGTTGGGTTGGAGCACCGCCACGACTGATAGAACCACCGCGACCATGGAATAGGGTCAGTTGGACCGCATGTTGTTTGGCAATTGCGGTGAGTTCTTCTTGAGCACGGTATTGCGCCCAATTGGCAGACATAAAACCAGCATCTTTGGCCGAGTCTGAATAACCAATCATGACTTCATGTTTGCCCTGAATGTGCTGTTTATACCAGTGCATACTGAACAGCGTTTGCATGGTGTGCGCTGCACCATCCAAGTCCTTGAGGGTTTCAAACAGCGGCACTACACGTAAAGGATGTTGAATGCCAGCTTCTTTTTGTAAGAGTAGGACAGCAAGCACATCACTTGGATATTCCGCCATGGAAATAATATAGGCACCTAGGCTTTCAGCAGGCTGTTCTGCCAAGGTCCGCATGGTGGCAAATACTTCTTGTACATCAGGATGCAGAATCAGGCTTTGCTCAGGTTCATTTAAATGCTTGGGCAGCAACGGACGTTTGCTTTGTAATTCTTGCAATAGAAAGTTTTGACGGGCTTGTTCCGTCCATGTTTCAAAATTACCTAAACCCAAATATTCGGTAATGGCAGAAATGGCTTGGCGATGACGTCCTGATTCCTGACGAATATCCAACTTTAATAATTCAATCCCGAAGCAATTGACCCGATGGATGAAGTCCAATAATTTGCCATTGGCAATTTCAGGCAGATTGCAGGAGATTAAAGAGCGATAGCAGAGTAACAAAGGCTGTAACAGTTCATGTTTGCTTTTGATCACGCGACTGTCATCCAAAACCTGATCTTGACCTTGGAGCTTATGGGCCAACCATTCACGGGTAATTTTTAAGCGTTCGCGAGTGTCTCGTAAATATTCACGATAGGGTTCAGGATGAGGTGCCCCCAAAGCCTGCATTAACTCATTGCTACAGTTTTGAATCGACAATTCCCAACGCAAGTCTTCAATATCGCGTAAATATAAGTCAGCCGCTTTCCAGCGTGACAACCACAGCACTTCTTGGGTCACATTGTGGGTCACATTCGGATTGCCATCACGGTCGCCCCCCATCCAAGAGGCAAAACGGACAGGTGCCACATGCAGCGGTAAACGCTGACCACAATGTTGTTCCACCATGCCATCCAGTTCACGCATGAACTTGGGTACGGCATTCCACAAGGTTTGCTCAATGGTGGTGAAGCCCCATTTGGCTTCATCGATAGGGGTCGGACGATGTTGACGAATTTCATCGGTTTGCCATGCGGAACAGATCAGTTGTTTTAAGTCATCTAATACCGCTTGACGTTCGCGTGGGGTGAGTTTTTGCTGATCGAATTTAAATAAACAGTCATTAATGCCATCATATTTTTGAATCAGGGTGCGTCGGCTCACTTCTGTCGGGTGTGCAGTCAACACCAGTTCAATTTTGAGCTCACACAGTTGTTGGTAGAGTTGTTCGGCTGAGACTTGATGGGTTTTAAATTTTTGGAACAGATGATCGAGTGGATTAGGGGATGGGGCTTCAGGATTAAATTCACTTTGGCGACGGCTACGCACCACATGGTATTGTTCGGCGATATTGGCAAAGTTCAAAAAGTGTGTGAAGGCACGGGTAAGCGGAAGAATTTCATTATCTTCTAGGCTGAGGAAAAGCTGCTCTAGTTGCTTTTCGGCTTCAACTTGTCCATCACGTGCACCTTTGGCTAACGCCCGAATCTGTTCTATCTGATTAAACAAATCTTGCCCGGCATGTTCTTTTAGGGTTTCACCCAATAAATTACCCAGTAACCGTACGTCTTCGCGTAGTGGAGCATCAATTTGTTGAATCATTTTCCATTCTCCAGTTCTTATTCTTTTTGACTATACCCCGATTTAATTGAATGCCAAGTAGCAGGGCTACAAAAGTCGCAAGCTTTTGTTGATAAAACTAGCAATTGGATAATGGAATGAAGCTGAGAGACAATCAAAATGGGCGCTAGGCATTCGATCCATACTTCAGCATGAATAACTCGATACTTTGTTGAATGATTTCCTGCTGTTGTTGAGGGGTTGGAATGGCACGTATCCCCAGTAAAATTTCTAAATGGCGCAGTCCAAGCAGTAAAGACAGCAGCAATAGGCGTTGCTCTTCGATATCCCCATGTTGAATAAAACCGAATGCTGCGGCTTGTTGAAAAAACTCTTCCCAGCCATCACACATTTTTTGATGAGACGCATTATAAAACTGCAACGCCAAGGGGTTTTGTTCGGCTGCCAGTTCAATCAGCAAATGTTCCAGTTTCACTGCTTCGGGTAAGTACACAATGTTCAAGGCGATTTGGCAGGCTTGAGCAAAAGCCTCAACAAAATCGCTGTCTGCATGTAATTCAAAAGGACGTGTGGCCATTAAACTTTCGCAGGTCAGTTCAATAGCGCAGGTAAATAGACTGGCTTTGTCTTGAAAATGATTATAAATCGTTAGCTTAGTGACTCCAGCCTCTTGGGCAATTTGATTCATGCTCGAACCATGATAGCCCTGTTTTAGGAACAGGTTTCTGGCAGCCAGCAGAATTTGCTTATGCTTTTCTAAATCTTTGGGCCGACCGACATTCATTTGCACAAATTTTTCCACTTTCGCTTAGTTAAGTCATTTACTTTAAACAGGGCTTTTAATTAATGTACCACGTGGTATATTAATTAAAATTTGTTCAAAGAACAGCATAGTATTTTGCCCTAAAAATGACATTTAGATAAGAGCACAACGCATGAACCCTGCCAAGACCTTAATTGCTAGTCTTATAATTTTATCCAGTATGACCCTTTGGGGCTGTAGTCGAGAACAGGCTACAACAGAACAAGTTCCCTTTGTTATGGTGGCACAACCATCCACCGCTTTAACTGAACAAAAAAGTTATGCGGGTGAAGTCAAAGCGCGACAACAAACTGATTTGGCATTTCGGGTGTCTGGGCAGGTCATGCAACGTTTTGTCGATGTTGGCGATCAGGTGCGAGTCGGGCAGGTTCTGGCCAAACTGGATGTAAAAGATGCTCAATTACAATTAAATGCTTCCCGCGCGCAATTGGAAAGTGCTCAGTCCGCAGCGAAAGTGGCAGAACAGGAGCTGACACGCTTTAAGCAATTGTTGCCAATGAACGCCGTGAGCCGTTCACAATACGATGCGATAAATAATCAGTATCAAGCTGCATTGGCCAGTCTGAAACAGGCGCAATCCAACCATGAAGTTAGTCAAAACCAGACCCGTTATAACCAACTCGTTGCAGACAAAAGTGGCGTGATTACCGCACGTAATATTGAAGTGGGGCAGGTGGTTGCAGCAGGGCAAGCGGCTTATCAATTGGCGATTTCGGGTGAGCGTGAAGTGCTCATTGGCGTGCCTGAGCAAGCCATTAATGACATCCGTATTGGGCAGGAAGCATGGGTGACTTTATGGTCAAAACCACAGGATAAATTTGCGGGTTATGTGCGTGAAATTTCCCCTGCGGCAGATCAGTCACGTACCTTTAGCGTAAAAGTTGCCTTAAAGACCCAGAGTCAAGATATTCAATTGGGGCAAAGTGCGCGGGTATTTTTTAGTAGCTTGCAACACAATATCTTAAGTGTGCCCTTATCCAGTGTTTCGGCGAATGAACAACAGGCCTTTGTGTGGGTGGTTTATCCAGATTCGCGAATCCATAAAGTATCAGTCACCTTAGGGGCTTATGGGCGCGATACAGTGTCTGTACTGTCAGGATTAAAACCAGAGGATTATGTGGTGGTTGGCGGCGTACATCTGCTGCATGAGCAACAAAAAATTCGCCCAATTGATCGAGAAAATCGCGTTGTAGCCTTGTCTACCGCACAGCAACCGACAGGAGCAAAATAATGAATTTTAACCTGTCGGAATGGGCACTGAAAAACAAAGGCTTGGTTCTATATTTCATGATCTTGCTGGGCATCGTCGGCATGGTGTCTTATTCCAAATTGTCGCAAAGCGAAGATCCGCCGTTTACCTTTAAAGTCATGGTGGTGCAAACCTATTGGCCGGGTGCAACAGCGAAGCAAGTGTCGCTACAAGTGACCGATCGCATTGAAAAAGAGCTCATGAGCACAGGCAATTATGAGCGCATTATGGCGTATTCCCGTCCGGGGGAATCGTTGGTAACTTTTTTTGCGAAGGATTCATTGCGATCTGCACAAATTCCTGATGTCTGGTATGACGTACGTAAAAAGGTCAATGACATTCGGCATGAACTACCGAGTGATGTGCAAGGTCCTTTTTTTAATGATGAATTTGGCGATACTTTCGGCAACATTTATGTGTTGACAGGAAAGGGCTTTGATTATGCCATTTTGAAAGAATATGCCGACCGACTACAACTGCAATTACAGCGGGTCCAAGATGTCGGTAAGGTAGATTTGATTGGGCTGCAAGATCAGAAAATCTGGATAGATTTATCTAACACCAAAGCCACACAATTGGGTATTCCAATTACTGCCATTCAACAGGCTTTGCAGCAACAAAATACCATGGCCAGCGCAGGTTATTTTGAAACCCAAACCGACCGCATTCAAATTCGAGTGAGCGGTCAGCTGCATAACGTCGAAGACCTGAAAAATATGCCATTACTGGTCAATGGTCAAACCATTCAATTGGGCGATGTGGCAGAGGTGTACCGTGGCTTTAGTGAACCTGCCCAGCCACGCATGCGTTTTATGGGGGAAAATGGCATTGGTATTGCGGTTTCGATGCGTAAGGGGGGCGATATTCTGGCTTTGGGTGAAAACTTGCAGGCCGAGTTTGCCAACTTACAGAAAAGCTTGCCGTTGGGGATGCATTTACAAAAAGTCTCCGATCAGCCCGTTGCGGTTGAGCGTAGTGTGCATGAATTCATGAAAGTCTTGGCCGAGGCCGTGATTATTGTGCTGTTGGTGAGTTTCTTTTCTTTGGGTTTTCGCACAGGCTTGGTGGTGGCATTTTCCATTCCACTGGTACTGGCCATGACCTTTGCGGGCATGAATTTATTTGATGTAGGGCTGCATAAAATTTCTTTAGGCGCACTGATTTTAGCCCTCGGTTTGTTGGTCGATGATGCCATTATTGCCATCGAAATGATGGCGATTCGCATGGAACAAGGCTACAGCCGCTTACAAGCTGCGGGGTTTGCGTGGAAAACCACGGCATTTCCGATGCTGACGGGGACTTTAATTACCGCAGCAGGATTCTTGCCGATTGCTACAGCCGCTTCTAGCACTGGTGAATATACCCGTTCCATTTTTCAGGTCGTGACTATTGCGTTAATTGTGTCATGGGTTGCAGCAGTGCTGTTTGTCCCTTATTTGGGAGATAAGTTACTGCCTGATTTTCAACAACAGCCAGTTCGTGCACCATGGTATCAAAGGCTTTGGGCACGTTTTAGAAAACAACCTGAGCCACAGCCTGTTATGGGGCATGGCATAGAACATGATCCTTATCAAACCCAGTTTTATCAGCGCTTTCGCACGTGGGTCAACTGGTGTGTGACCTATCGTAAAACCGTGATTGCCGCGACGTTGGGCATGTTTGTGCTTTCCGTGTTGATGTTTAAATTGGTGCCCCAACAATTTTTCCCATCGTCGAATCGTGCTGAAATTTTGGTGGATTTAAAACTTGAAGAAGGAGCATCCTTAAAGGCCACCGAAGCAGCAGTAAAAAAGGTTGAGCATTTCCTTTCGAAGCAACACGGGATTGAAAATTATGTGGCTTATGTGGGAACAGGTTCGCCGCGTTTTTATTTACCTTTAGATCAGCAATTACCCCAAGCCAGTTTTGCTCAGTTTGTGGTGCTGGCATCCTCTTTGGATGATCGCAATGATATTCGCCATTCTTTGGAACAGCAGATTCGTCAATTACTGCCTGAAGTGCGGACACGGGTTTCCTTATTGGAAAATGGTCCACCTGTAGGTTACCCAATCCAGTATCGTATTTCGGGGGAAGATCTCAATTCGGTTCGCCAATCGGCGCAAAAAGTTGCTGCCGTAGTGGGGGCGAATCCGAATACCACCAATGTGCATTTAGATTGGGGTGAACCCAGCAAAATTATTCAATTGCAGATTGATCAAGACCGTGCCCGCCAAATGGGAGTATCAAGTTTAGATTTAGCCAATTTTCTGAATAGTTCAATTCAGGGCGCGGTATTGCAGCCCTACCGTGAAAAGCGCGAGTTAATTGATATTCGTTTACGCGGTGATGAAGCGGAGCGTTTGAGTGTTGAATCACTGGCCAGTTTGGCAGTACCGACCGCCCGAGGGACTTTCGTACCATTGGCCCAGATTGCCAAAATTGAATACCGTTTTGAAGAGGGTTTGATTTGGCATCGTAATCGTTTACCGACCATTACCGTACGCGCGGATATTCGTACGAAATTACAACCCGCAACGGTGGTGGTGCAATTGTCCGATGCCATGCAACAAGTCCGTGCAGAATTACCTGCTGGCTATTTGTTAGAAGTCGGGGGGACCGTCGAAGAATCTGCACGCGGACAAAAATCGGTTAATGCTGGCGTGCCACTGTTCTTGGCCGTGGTCATGACCTTACTGATGATTCAACTTAAAAGTATTTCCCGCGCCAGCATGGTCTTGCTGACGGCACCGCTCGGTTTAATTGGGGTAGTATTATTCTTGCTGTTGTTTAATAAGCCATTTGGTTTTGTAGCGATGTTGGGCACCATTGCTCTTTCGGGCATGATTATGCGAAATTCTTTGATTTTGATTGATCAAATTGAACAAGACCGCGCGGCAGGACAAACTACATGGGAGGCGATTATTGAAGCGACAGTACGCCGTTTCCGTCCAATCTTGTTAACTGCGCTGGCAGCCGTTCTGGCAATGATCCCATTATCACGCAGTATTTTCTTTGGGCCGATGGCTGTGGCCATTATGGGGGGGCTAATAGTTGCGACTTTGCTCACACTATTCTTTTTACCAGCGTTATATGCACAATGGTTTAAGGTGAAAAAGACCGTTTAGTACAAAATATTTTAGTAATATCAGGTGCGAAAGTTTGAAAATTTCAATATAGTAGCACCTTATATTTTTATTAAATTTCAGTTTAGGGATTTTGCTACATATTAAAAAAATCACAGATGTAGTAATGAGGTTTAATCGCACATGAAGCAAGACAGTTTAACCAAGTATCGCCGCTCTATTGCGATTTCTTATGTCTTCATGTTTTTGGCATTATTTACCGTCATCAGCGGTATTTTTGCTTATTGGTTTGCTCGTAAAGTTACCCAAATGGACACTGAAGTCTGGTTACAAGCCCAAGCCTTTTGGGTCATGCGAAATATCATTATTTATACCGTACTCAGTTTATTTGCCGCACTGTGGTTTATTCCTTTATGTTTTTTCACTTGGAATGGCGCGCTTTGGGTCACGGGTTGTGCCGTTGCGGGTGTGGTATTCGGACTAATTGCCTTTTTATATTTACTGAATGCTTGGATTAAAGGGCTTTCTAAGTTTATAAAAAATAAAGCAGTTTTCTAAAATTTGTAAATTTTTTAGCATTTTCCCCTTGTAAAATCACGTTTCACCCCCAATTTCAGAGCATTGTTCAGTATCAAATGAAATTCCGTGAGGAGCATCGCCAGCTATGGCTAAACGTGATTATTATGAGGTTTTAGGTGTCGCTAAAACCGCTAGTGATGATGAAATTAAAAAAGCCTACCGTAAGTTGGCGATGAAATATCATCCAGACCGTAACCCAGACAATCCTGAAGCTGAAGAAAAGTTTAAAGAAGCTTCGGAAGCGTATGAAATTCTTTCCGACAGCGAAAAGCGCAGCATGTATGACCGCATGGGTCATGGTGCATTTGAAGGCGGTTTCGGTGGCGGCGGTGGAGGTGGCTTCGGCGGTTTCAGTGCAGAAGATATTTTCAGCCAGTTTGGTGACATCTTCGGTGGTGCTTTTGGTGGGGGCGGACGTGGTCAGCAGCGTCAGCGCCGTGGTTCCGACTTACGTTATGTCATGGAACTTACCCTAGAAGAAGCCGTCAAAGGGGTAAAAAAGACCATTACTTTTACAGCGCCAGCACCATGCGAGAGCTGTGACGGTAAAGGTTCTAAAAACCCGAATGACGTCGAAACCTGTAAAACCTGTCATGGTGCAGGTCAAGTACGTATGCAGCAAGGTTTCTTCTCGGTACAGCAAACTTGTGGTACCTGTCGTGGCCAAGGCAAGATTATTAAAAACCCTTGTCAAAAATGTCATGGTTCAGGTGTCTCTGACCGTCAGCAAACTTTAGAAGTGACTATTCCTGCTGGGGTAGACAATGGCGATCGCGTGCGTTTAAGCGGTAAAGGTGAAGCCATTCGTGATGGTCAATCTGGCGACTTATATGTAGAAGTTGTGGTACGTGAACACGAAATTTTCCAACGTGATGGTGCAGATCTGTATATGGATGTGCCTGTGAGCATTGCGGATGCCGCTTTGGGTAAAGAAATCGAGATTCCAACACTGGAAGGTCGTGTCAGTTTGAAAATTCCTGAAGGTACGCAAACTGGAAAAATGTTCCGTTTACGTGGTAAAGGGGTCAAACCTGTGCGTACCAGTATGCAGGGTGATTTACTCTGCCGCATTGTGGTGGAAACACCTGTGAACTTGACGGTGCGTCAACGCGAACTGTTGAAAGAACTGCAAGTGACTTTAGATGGCGAAGAAAATAACTCTTCTCCGAAGAAGAAATCATTCTTTGGTTTGTTTGACTAATTCAAACCAACAAAAAAAGGGCGTGTAAAACATGCCCTTTTTTTATGTCTGCGATTATTGCGCGATAGGGGCATCAATCGCTTCGACACTCACCGTTTCTTCAACGGGTTGTTGCGCTGCATTCACCGATGCTTGGGTTGTATTTACTGCAACACGCTCGGCCAAACTTCCAGGTTGACCGTTGACCTTGGTCATAATTTTAACCCCTGCCAAACTGTCAATGCTGTCGCTAGATTGGGCAGCAGGTTCGGCATAAACATGAGCAGCAACAGTACACAGTAAGGCAAGTATTATTTTTTTCGAATGCATAGAAAGTCTCCTCTGACAATTTTTATCTTGATGATTCGTGACGGCTAGTCTGCGTAAGCAAGATGTAAATTGTGTGAAAAAGCAGAGGTTTCATTTTAATTTTTAAAGATTTTTTTCGATATAAATGCATGTCACGATCTAATTCTTCACTATCTCGATGCGTTCAGATTGGGCAATCTGAAGTTTAAATCGATTCAACCAAGATTTTTGCGAAAAAATTAGATTACAACTTAGTCGTGTTCCAGAGTTTTGCTATAGTAAAGGCAATTTTAAATTCGAGAGATTAGGAACGGATTATGTCTACAAGTCCACGTATTGGGGTATTGGGTGCAGGCGGTCGTATGGGGCGCATTCTGATTCAAGCCGTACAACAAGCGGGTTATCAATTGGCTGCTGCAGTTGAGCGACCAGAAAGCAGTTTAGTGGGTTCAGATGCAGGTGAGCTTGCAGGCATTGGCAACATTGGTGTGAAGATAGTAGGTAGTCTGCAAGAAATCTTACCTGTATGTGATGTAGTGATTGATTTTACCGCGCCTGTTGCCACCGAACAGCACTTGAAGCTTTGCCGTGAAGCGGGTGTCGCCATGGTCATTGGTACCACAGGCATGAATGATGAGCAGAAAGCATTTCTTGATGAAACATCAACTCATACGCCAGTCGTCTATGCAGCCAACTATTCTGTAGGCGTGAATGTATCGATTAAATTATTGGAACTGGCATCAAAAGTCTTTGGCGATACAGTCGATATTGAAATCATTGAAGCGCATCACCGCCATAAAGTTGATGCTCCATCGGGTACTGCTTTAATGATGGGTGAAGCCATTGCAGATGCATTAGGTCGCGACTTGAAACAAGATGCTGTGTATTGCCGTGAAGGCCATACTGGTCCACGTGAACGTCAAACCATTGGTTTTCAAACGATTCGTGGCGGTGACATTGTGGGTGAACACACTGCAATGTTTATTGGTGAAGGTGAGCGTGTGGAAATTACCCACAAAGCCACCAACCGCATGAATTTTGCTTCGGGTGCCGTTCGTGCCGCAGCATGGGTGGTTGGGCGTGAGGCACGTAAATATGACATGAAAGATGTACTAGGTTTTAACGATATTCAGGTGTAAAACACGGCCTGAATTTGCGAAAACATTTGCATAAAATTAAAATAAGAAGCTGAATTTAATGAAAATAAAACTGATCACTTGCTGTGCTGTAGCCTTATTTGCTACAGCACAGGCCAAGTCTATCGACAATGCCAAACTCAGTATTAACAAGCAAAATATTAAAGTTTGGACTTACCAAAATACTGAAAACCCTGTGGTGTTGTATAAAGCCGAAACTCATTTTGATGTCCCGATTGAAAAGGCCACTGCTCTGATTTTGGATGTGGAACAAGCCCCCAAATGGGTGCCTTATATGGGCAGTGTCAAAGTGTTATCTCGTGACGACAGCAAAGGCGAGTTTCTGTTGTATATGGTGCTGGATTTTCCCTTTCCTTTAAAAGACCGAGATTTGGTGGTAAAGGGGAAAATGAGTAAAGACGCCCAAGGCATGATTCATATTCAAAACAAGGCTGTGAATCAAGGCTATCCGTTAAATCCCAATTATGTACGTTTAACCCGTTATGAAGGCGACTGGACTTTTCAGAAACTGGGGAAGCAGAAAGTGAAAGTCTCGACCTATGGCTATGCCGATCCTGACGGCTCTATTCCGCTTAGCGCTGTGAATTTATTTGTCGAGCAGCAGCCCTATCAAATGTTGTTGAAGATGAAGGATGAATTGGCAAAACCGCGAAATTATGCAGCTTTGCCAGTGACATTGCGCTAGTCAATGCGATGTTAAAATTGACATGGATTTAGTGTTCAAGACATTGAGGTTCTATTTTCTGTATTTGGCTTTGTACAAGCTGTTTGTTCAGTAACATTTTTTGTAAGCCGACTAACAGCAAGGCTAGACCACTTAATAGTGCGCCGATCCAAGACACCGCCGTGTAGCTGAGTCCAAAACTGAGTACACTGGCACCCGCCAGTGCGCCCAAGGCATTGCCTAAATTAAAGGCGCCAATATTGACCGAAGAGGCAAGTCCTGAGGCTTCATGTGCAACCGACATGACGCGCATTTGTAAGGGGGGAACCACTGCAAATGCGGCGGCTCCCCAAAGGGTTAATGCGATGGCGGCGCCAAAGGCAGTTTGCGCCAACCATGGAAACAGCAACATCATGATGCTAAGTAGGCTGAGAAAACCCAATAAAGTCCGATCCAGTGAGCGATCTGCGAATTTGCCCCCCAGATGATTGCCAATCGAAAAGCCAATCCCGACCAGAACCAACATAAAGGTAATCATGCTTGGTGTAGCTTGAGTGAAGTTTTGCAAACTGGGGGCAATGTAGGTATACAGTGTGAACATTGCGCCTGAGCTCATGACTGTGGTCAATAATGCCAAAACCACAGGTAAACGACGGAGTACCTTGAGTTCCTGAGCAATATTGGGACGAGCACTGGCTTGACCTTCGGGAAGTGCTTTCCAGAGAGATAGCATGGTGATTACACCCAGTAGCGTGATTCCCAGAAAAGCAATGCGCCAACCAATATGTTGTCCCACCCAAGTGGCGAAGGGAACACCGCCAATATTGGCCAGAGTCAGTCCCATAAACATGGCTGCGACGGCACTGGCTTGTTTTTCTTTGGGCACCACACTGGCGGCGACCACGGAACCAATGCCAAAGAAAGCACCATGATTTAAGCTGGTCAAGATACGTGCCAGCATTAAGCTTGAATAACTGTGGGCAAAATAAGCCAGCAGGTTGCCTAGCGTGAAAATGACCATGAGCAGGATCAGGGCACGCCGTTTGGAATAACGGCTAAACCACAGGGTCATCAGTGGGGCGCCCAACATCACCCCAATGGCATAGGCACTGATGAGCATACCTGCTTGTGGAATAGAAATACTCAGATCACGGGCAATTTCAGGTAAAAAGCCCATGGGGGAAAATTCAGTGGTTCCAATTGCAAAGGCGCCTATTGCCAGCGCCAATAAGGGGTAATTCATTTTCATTTGATTGCCCTAGTCCCACTCGGGAGCGAGTTGTTCAGGATTTACCTCACGTGAGTTTCGGTCGAGTTCAGTAATTACCTGCATCTGCTCAGGAGCGAGCTGTAAATCTTGCGCTTTTAAATTTGCCAACAAATGCGCCCGTTGTGTAGAAGATGGAATGACGGCATAGCCTTGTTGCAGCGCCCACGCCAATGCCACTTGCGCGGGACTGGCATTGATTTGCTGGGCAATAGTCTGTAAGACAGGCTCTTGCAACACTTTGCCATAGGCCAAAGTCATGTAAGAGGTCACATCAATTTGTTGCTGTTGCAGATAACTGACCAAGCGACGATTTTGTAAATAAGGACTCAGTTCAATTTGATTGGTGGCAATATGCTCGAGTCCAATACTGTTAATTGCTTGCTCGGTCAGGGCAATATTAAAATTAGAAATCCCGATATGTTCAGTCAATCCTAATTGCTTGGCATGCAGCAAGGCTTGCATGACTTCCTCAATTTGAACGCCCAGTTGTGGGGCAGGCCAGTGGATTAAAGTCAAATTTACTGCATCTGTACCTAACTTTTTCAAGCTCTGTTTTAAGCTCAGAATCAATTGCTCTGGAGCGTAATTTTCAGTCCAAATTTTGGTGGTCAAAAATAATTCATGTTGTGGTACACCACTGTTGGCAATGGCTTGACCAATTTCAGCTTCATTGCCATAAATTTGTGCTGTATCAATGGCACGATAGCCGACCTTAAGTGCCATCTGAACAGCATCAATTACTGTTGCACCCGTCAAACGAAAGGTCCCCATTCCTATTTTTGGAACAATCATGTTTTTCTCAACCGAACTTTTTTAAAGATGGAGCTATTTTGCTGAAATAACTGTTGTGGAAAAATCTAGGAATTTGCAAAATATTGTTGACCAATAATCAATAAAATGACGATGAAATCGACCATTGAAGAGTTAAATGCTTTTGTCCAGATTGTTGAAAGTGGCTCGATTGTGAAAGCTGCGGAGCAATTAGGACAAACCACATCTGGCGTTAGTCGTGCCTTGCAGCGCTTGGAAAGCAAACTCAATGTGACCCTGCTGGAACGGACTACGCGCAAGTTGAAACTGACGCAAGAAGGGCAGTTGTTTCTGGAAAAATCACGTAAGATTTTGAATGATTTGACCGAAGCTGAAGATGCGTTATTAAAATCTGATCATGATATTTCAGGTCTCATTCGGGTCGATTCAGCGACGCCCTTTGTGCTGCATGTGATTGTGCCACTGATTCAGGAGTTTATGCAGCAATATCCGAAGATTGAAATTGAATTGAATAATCACGATCAGATTATTGATTTACTGGAACATAAAACCGATGTGGCGATTCGTTTTGGCGAGTTAAATGATTCCAGCTTACATGCCAAGCTGTTGTGTCATAGCCGCCTGTATATTGTGGCGAGTCCTGACTATTTAGCCCAACATGGCACGCCGAGCCAGCCTGAGCAGTTGTTGCAGCACCCCTTGATCGGTTTTACCCAGCCTACACATTTAAATACTTGGCCTTTAATGTTGCAGGGACAACATCTGAATATTCATCCAAAAATCAAGGCATCGAATGGGGAAACCGTACGTCAGTTGGTGCTTAACGGTACTGGGATTACCTGCTTGTCGCGTTTTTTGGTTCAAGATGATCTCCGTGCAGGACGTTTGGTGGCCCTGTTTGAAGATCAGATTGAACTGCAATATCAAAAAATCCATGCGGTGTACTATCAACAAGAACACTTACCGAAACGGGTTCGCTTGTTCATTGAGTTTTTGGCGCAGAAACTTGCAATTTATCTGTAGTTTTGGGCAAGTGAAGCTGTACAGTGAGCAAGGCTTGTCGTGGCGCTTGATTCGGATCATGTTCAGCAATCGCAAAATGCTGTGCGTCGTTCCAACAGACAAAGCGTAACTCTTTTCGTTGTGTTTCACCGATTAAGGTGGTACGGGTTGAACCAGATTGATAGCTAAACAGGCGCTGCGGGATGACGCTATCCACGACATCACTTTTCTGGTTCAATTCAAAGTTTTGTTGTCCAGATGCTTTTAAAAAGCCTTCGATTAAAGACTGACAAATAAAATCATGTTGCTGTTGCCAAACTGATGTGCTGGGTTGGCAGGCGGTAAGAAACAGGGTAAGGACGACAAGACTAAGACGATACATATTGATTTTCCCCAAATAAAAATGAACTGTACGCCTAGCATAGGCAGGGTGTATTCTTGGTTACAGATACAAAATATATTAAAAAATGAGTACAGTAATGGGCATTCAGTATCGTGATTTGGCACACCAGTTAGCACAGAAAATTTATGCAGGAGAATTGGGAGCAGGGCAGCGTTTGAGTTCATTGCGTCAGTTTGCCCAATCGCAACAGGTCAGCCTCAATACAGCCAAAAGTTGTTATGAACTATTAGAGGCACAAGGTTTAATTACGGCCAAGCCTCAAGCAGGCTACTTTGTGCAACCACAAGCTTTGGCAGTCGCTGTGCCGCAGCATGTCGATTTTGCGGTGACTGCCCGAGAAGTGTCTAATTTAGAACTACAAATAGAAATTCAAGAAGCCTCTATCCATGATCAAATGATTCATTTGGGATCTATTCAGCTTTCGCCAAATTTAGTGCCTGTAGAGGCACTCCGCCGTTCTATTCAACGTGCGCTGAAGCACAGTAAACCTGAAGATTTTTTGTATAGTGATAAACAGGGGCATCGACGTTTAAGAGAAGCATTGTCGGCGCATTGGGCAGAAGATGGCATTTACATGGCAGCTGAAGATATTTATATCAGCAATGGTTGCATGCCAGCTTTGTCGGTGGTGATTCAAACCCTGACCCAAGAAGGCGATAGCATTATTGTACCGACACCCAACTTTAACGGGCAGTTGCAATTGTTGGCGAGTCTGAATCGTAAAATTGTTGAAGTTCCAGCGCATGCCAATGGCTTTGACCTGAATCGATTTGAACAGGCGATGCGTGATTCGGGGGCGAAAGCGTGCTTACTCACTGCCAATTTTCAGAACCCTCTGGGCTTTTGTTTAAGCCCCACAGAAAAGGAAAAAATTGCTCAGTTGGCAGCTCAATATCAGTGCTATGTGATTGAGGATGATATTTATGCCGAATGCAGTTTTGATTTAAAACGTCCATTGCCGATTCAATACTGGGATCGACAGGGTTATGTCATTTACTGTGGTTCGGTTTCCAAATCCTTATCTACTGCTTATCGGGTGGGGTGGTTTTGCATGCCGTCACGTTTAAACCATTTACGTGCACAACTTCTGACTCGACATGTTGCGGTGAATACGCCCTTGCAATTGGGCTTGGCTGATCTGATTTATAGCCGCGCCTATCGAGAGCATTTAAACCGTTTAAAACCCTGTTTAATGCAGCAAGTTGAGCAATATCGGCAATTTTTGATTCAGGCTTTTTCGGGTGTCGAGATTCGCTTGAATCAGCCTAAAGGAGGCTATGCGCTGTGGTTACAGTTGCCTGAAGCCATTCATAGTTTGGATATGTATCATTATGCACAACAGCAAGGTATCAGTATTGTACCCGGCATTGTGTTTGGAGAAGAGCAGCGTTATAAGAATTGCATACGGTTAAATGCAGGTCATGAATTATCCGCCGAGATCCGCCAAGCGATTGAGTGCTTGGCAGCTTGGACTCGGCGACAATTGGATTATGTTGTGCTTGATTCGAAGTCGGCTTGAAGCACAATCCGATAACGGGCTTGACCTGAGTGCAAACGCTCTATCGCCTGATTGAGTTGTGACATCGGGAACAGTTCAATTTGTGGCGCAATGTTTTTACGCGCAGCGAACTTAAGCAGTTGACGTAATGCAGCAGGTGAACCTGTGGGTGAGCCTGTGATTGACTTTGCTCCGCCAATCAGACTGCCTGCATTAAACTTGATGGGTTCTAGTGGTAACCCTAAAAGATGTATGGTGCCATTGGGTGCAAGTGTACTGATATAAGCAGGCCAATTCAGTGTGACATTAACCGTACTGAGCAACAGATCAAATTTGCCTCGTTGAGTTTTCAGTGCATCTACATCGCGGCTATTTACGACATGGTCTGCACCCATCGCTTTAAGTTCATCAGTCTTGTCCAGACTTGAAGTAAAGGCCGTTATTTCACAGCCCCACGCTTTGAGTAACTTAATCGCGATATGCCCCAAGCCACCAATACCAATCACACCGACATGATGGGTGGCTTGAATATTATGCTTAAGCAAAGGGTCAAATACGGTAATCCCTCCACAGAGCAGAGGACCCGCACTTTCAGGATCTAAGTCTTCTGGTAGCGGAATGACCCATTGCCATGCCGCTCGGACTTTATCGGCAAAGCCACCAGCATGACCCACAATGGTCGCAGTACTGCCACTGCTACATAACACAGGCTGTCCAGCCACACATGGATCACAGTATTGGCAGCTTTCCGCAGTCCAACCCAACCCTACGCGTTGACCCATCTGTAATCCTTTGGCTTCAGAACCCATTCTTAAAATAGTGCCAATGACTTCATGCCCTGCGATTACAGGGTAAACAGCATTGCCCCATTCGTTGCCAATCACTGAAACATCAGAATGACAGAGCCCACAATATTCCACTTTAATTTCAACTTGATGTGGCAGAAGTTCGCCCGCATCAAACTGAAAGGGTACCAGTGCTTCGCCTGCATGTAGGGCAGCATAGCCATTGATCAGATTATTACTCATGACATCATCCTCTTATTTATAGGGGGCTATTTTTTTGTATTTTTGGCGGGGCAATGGTCTTCGTGATCATCGACCATACCTACGGCTTGCATAAAGGCATAACAGGTGGTTGGCCCCACAAACTTGAAGCCCTTTTTCTTTAAGGCTTTGGACATTTGTTGGCTAATTTCAGTTTGTGCAGGTGCTGTTTTATAGTTGGGCACAGCATTTAGAATAGGGTCGTGGCTGACAAAACCCCACAACCAATCCACGACATTTTCTTGTTGTTTCAGACTTTGCCAAGCCCGGGCATTCTCTCGAATGGCATGTAGTTTACCAATGTGTCGAATCAGTCCTGCATCTTGTAATTTGGCTTCAAGCTCTGCGTCGCTGAGTTCGGCAATCTGTTGAATCGGATGCTGAAAAAAATGCTGACGATAACTTTCTCGTTTTTTCAGCACCGTAATCCAAGAGAGACCGGCTTGCTGTCCTTCTAGACAAAGCATTTCAAATAAATGTTGTTCATCATGTACAGGTTGCCCCCATTCATGATCATGGTAGGCAATGTAGAGAGGATCCTCGGTACACCAGCCACAGCGTTGTTTAGTCATTGTTCCTCTCTATGTTGTTGTCGATTTATAAAGTGAAATCTATCCATTGGTCTGTTTTGTTGTTCCAATAGAATAAGGTGGCATGTTGTAGGTCGTTAAACGAAATCCAGAAATCTTTGCCTGATTTGTCTGCAAAACCCGTACTGATCAACAGGGCATCTTCGGTAATTTCCATGACCCAGCCCTGATAGCTTTGTCCTGCAACCACAATTTTTTGTTGATTGCCTGATTCTGCAAATTCAACCAGACGATTCATCAACACTTCAGACATGTGTATTTCCTAAAAAATTAACGTAAATATGGAAAAGGATTGACCGCACCGCGACCTTTACCTGCTAAATAAATGCCATAATGCAAATGGGGTGCAGTATGTCGGGCATTTCCCGTGTTGCCTACATAGCCAATCAGATCGCCTTTTTTGACATA
Source organism: Acinetobacter sp. ANC 4910 (assembly GCF_004331035.1). GTDB lineage: Bacteria > Pseudomonadota > Gammaproteobacteria > Pseudomonadales > Moraxellaceae > Acinetobacter. The sequence goes on along the minus strand of NZ_SJNT01000006.1, from coordinate 161,604 downwards.
ATCTCCAACGGCCAGTCCGCGCTTATGCTCATTTAAGTGTGCATAATAATGCCAAGAGCCACTCGGCCCCAACACCCAAATTACTTTACCACCCAAATTGTTATCGCGTAAGTCAGCAATTAATCCCTCGGTGGTGCTATACACTTTTGTTCCACGTGGAGCCATAATGTCGATGCCTTCATGTCGACGCCCTTGGCTGCGTGAAGCACCCCATGTATCGCTCAATTGCTTGGTTTTAATATTTTGTACAGGAATGGGGAAGTTTGATTTGAGGGGCGTGCGTTGTAAGTCCTGCACGATAGATGGAGGCAGTCCTGAGCCTGTTTTCTTTGGTGTCGAAGTACAGGCGGTGAGTGCCAAAAGACCGATTGTTAAACTGCTAATCGCAAACTGACGAAGCACAATTTTTCCTTTTGATTATTGTGATTTTCAAGAAGCTAAACTTTCAGTTTCTGACTATGTCATATCTATAAGGACGAGATCAATTTTTTCATGGCAGTAGGCAGCCCCATTTGTGTAGCTTTTTGTGGCGTGTACCATGTGCCTGAGAGTTCAATCGCAATATGTTCTTTTTGTTCTGGTTCCACGTGGAAACAAATCGCCTCAAGTAACCAAGTAAAATGGGTAAAACTATGTGAGATTTGAGTGCGATGGCTGTTCGGTTTTAGACCCAACCTTTGCGTGGTTTGGCTCAATTCGGCACCATCGTCATAGATGGGTAGACTCCACAATCCTCCCCACAACCCAGTATTGGGGCGCTGTAACCACAGCCATTGATCTTGGCACTGCAACACCATCACTTGTGCCGATCTTACAGGAACCGCTTTCTTGGGCTTTTTATACGGTAGTTCAGTTTCTAAGCCCTGTTGATGAGCTTTGCAGTGTTGCTGCATGGGACAATACAAACACAAGGGTTTTTTCGGGGTACAGATGGTTGCCCCTAAATCCATAATGGCTTGGGTGTAGTCATGATTCCGTTGTTCTGGGCACAGTTGTTCTGCCAGTTGCCACATAGCACGTTCATGTACAGGCTTGCTGAGATCATCTTCAATGGCAAAGAAACGGGCTAAAACACGTTTTACATTACCATCCATAATCACGCCATATTGGCGTAGTCCTAGGGACATCAATGCACCCGCTGTGGAGCGGCCAATGCCAGGCAAAGCAATCCAATCTTCTAAGTTGTTCGGAAAATGACCTTGCTGCGCCACGATTGCTGCGGCTTTGTGTAGGTTACGCGCACGCGCATAGTAGCCTAAACCTGCCCAGTAAGGGGCGACATCATCCCAAGAGGCATGGCCTAAATCTTCAACTGTGGGGAAGCGTTGCACAAAGCGCTCAAAATATTGCAGTACGGTTTTGACTTGAGTCTGTTGCAACATAATCTCGGAAACCCATACTTGGTAGGGATTGTCTGCCACTTGCCAAGGCAAGTCATGTCGACCATGCAGGTCGAACCAGTCTAATAGGGCATCTGAGAAAGAAAACGAAGACATGTGAACTCTATACAATTTCAAGCGACTTAGTATAGCGGAGCCATACTGATTTTTGCTGAGTCTTGGCAAGAAATTGAGGCATAAAAAAATGATGCGATCGCATCATTTTTTTATGGTGACAGATTAAGCTTCGCTTAACATTCCCCAACGTGCATCGAGTTTTAGCGGTTGGTCATCATAACGAGGGATAATATGGATGTGCAAATGTTCAGATGCTTCACCAAATACCGAGCCATCGTTAAAGCCGACGTGAAAACCTGTAGGTTGATGACGAAGCTGTAGTTCATTGCGAGCCAGTTCTAAAAGTGACATTAAACTTTTACGTTCTTTGTCAGTGACATCAAAGAACGAGCTGACATGGCGTAGAGGGATAATGACGCAATGTCCTTTAGATAGTGCATTTGGCTCAGGTAGAATCACACCAAACTCATTTTTATCAATGATATCAAACTCATCGAAATTGCAATATGGGCAGTTGTTCTCAGTCATTATCTTATCCTCTGAAAAAAGTAGTGAAATTTAAAAATGATGCTGGATATAGCCAACATCCACTTTTCTATTTTTTTATTCAGCTAAACGACGTTGCAGTAGTTCATACATGGCTTCAAGCCCTTGTCGTTCAGCCTCAGCATTGTAGCCTAAGTCTACACCATTGGCTTGGGCTCTTTCATCTGCTTGTGGGTTACTAAAACCGTGTTTTGCATCTTCAAACACGATCACCTCATGCGGAACTTGAGCGGCATACATTTCTTCACGGAAATGTGCAACATCATCTAAGCTAACCATGCTGTCGAGTTCACCATGTAAGACCAAAATTTCAGCCTTGACTTGACCCGCTTGGGCCGGTGTTTGTGCTGACAGATTGGCGTGGAAGGTCACGACAGCTTTCAGTTCAGCACCCGAACGTGCCAAATCTAGAATGACTTTACCGCCATAACAAAAGCCAATTGCAGCCAGTTTATCTGGATTTACTTCGGTTTGTGCAGCCAAGGTGGCTAAACCTGCTGACGCACGAGTCACAATGGTGTCTGGGGCTTGGAAAGTTTGCATCATCCATTCATTGGCTTGCGCCGCAGATGTGGTCACATTTTTATTACCGTACATATCAATGGCGAAGGCTGCATAGCCATGTTCTGCCAGTTCACGGGCACGTTGTTCTGTGTATTCATTACGCCCCCACCATTCAGGTGAGACCAAAATACCTGCAACAGGTTCGGCACTGCTTGGTGCAGCAAAATATCCAATTAAGCGCGTACCATCTGCAGCAGTATATTCGATTTCACGGGTTTGAATGTTGCTGGTCATCCTTTTGTCCTTAGTATTATTGAGTACGAGAATTGAATGATTAAAGCATAAAATAATCGATGATTTTGAAAAAATGACGTCATGCTGGTGAAGAAGTGTAAAAAATATCTTTATATGCGTTTTTAAAACAATAAGTTAATGAAATTTAAATACTATTTAAGAGGAGTTTTGAACATTTGAAAATATAAAGCTTGAACAGTACTGCATATTTCGATGTTTTAAATTGCAGATTAAGGTATAAAAAAAGAAGGAAAATTCCTTCTTTTTTTGAGATCCTTTCATGACCGTATACTAAGCTTTCCCTCGAGAAATAAAGCCGATAATGGCTAAAATGACGGCAACGACCAATAAAATCACCGCAAAGTCTTTGGACAGTCCTGCAACACCACCAAAGCCGAGTAAGCTCGCGATTAATGCAATCACTGCAAAAATAATAGCCCAACGGAACATAAGTCTTCTCCATGTTGTTGTTGTCTTGTACTCAGTATAAAACCGCAATGAGCGAGGAAATGTTGAGCTTTTGTCTAAAAAATGTTCTTCTATTGAAGTAAGTCTATGATTTAACGTAAAAGAGATTGCTGCATTGTTGCTGAAAATTATTGATATAATAGTCGAGTTATTTTAAGTTTTTGCCAAATATGTCTAGTGAATTAAGACCACAGTTCTGGAAAAAATATTCGCTTGAAGCCCTGAACGCTCAAGAGTGGGAGGCTTTATGCGATGGTTGTGGCTTATGCTGTCTGGTGAAACTAGAGGACGAAGATACGCAAGAAGTTGCGTATACCAAAGTCGCGTGTAAGCTATTGGATTGTACAACCGCACGTTGTAGCAACTATCCTGAACGCTTGGATTATGTTCCAGATTGTATTCAATTGACGCCAGAGAAATTAAGACAGATTCATTGGTTGCCCGCGAGTTGTGCTTATCGACGTTTAAATGAAGGGAAAAGCTTACCTTCATGGCATTATTTAAATACAGGTTCACGACAGAGTGTCATTAAAGCCAGAAAGTCGGCAGCAGGTCGTTGTATCTCTGAAACAGAAGTCGATGAAGAACAGATCGATGAATATATTGTGCGTTGGGTGCGTTAATCAGCCAGATAAAATAAGATGCATTCAATTGATAATGATTCTTAATAAAAGTAGTATTTGATCTCTTTGTGGGTTAGAGAGGTCTGCCAATGTTTCATTTCTCATTCAAGTCTGCACTATTGCTGGTGTGTGGCTTTAACCTAATGATCCATGCAGAAGTACAGGCCAAACCGAATTTAGCTCCCTTAAAAGCCAATATTACAGAACAGGGCTCCGCCTACTATCAGTTTCAGGTCAAGTATTTCCAATCTGCCGATCAGCAACGCCGTTATAAAGTTTGGTTAGGTCTTCCTCGTCAAGTAACAGGAGTATCTCCTGCATTGTTTATGCTTGATGGTAATTCGGCAATGTCCTATTTGTCGGAAGATGTATTGCAGCAATTGGCAACGCGTGAAGCGCCAATTTTGGTTGCAATTGGCTATGACACCAACTTGCCTTTTGATACAACAGCCCGTGCTTTGGATTATACCCCAGCCGATGAAACCGGAAAAATCACAGCAGATCCCCGTCAACCTGAGCGCTTAAGTGGTGGCAGTACAGAATTCCGTAAAGTGTTATTAAGCCAAATTCAACCTTGGGTGGCAGGACAGATTAAATTAGATCCTCAACGGCAAGCTTTATGGGGGCATTCTTATGGTGGGCTATTTGTATTGGATAGTTTGATGCAGGCTCAATACTTCAGCCATTATTTTGCCGCAAGTCCCTCTTTGTCGTGGGCGGATGGGCGGATTCTGAAAAATATGCAAACTAAGACGGTGTCGCATGATCAGGCCCAAGCTTTATGGATCATGGAAGGGGATTTAGAACAACATCATCCTGCCACAAAAAGCCCCAATTTTAATCCGAATACGGTACAAGATAACCGCCATGTGATTGCACATTTTGCACAGCAAGGCGTACAGAGTAAACTGTTGCTGTACCCAAATTTAAGTCATGGGCAAATGTTTGCAGCGTCATTGTTGGATATTTTAAATTACCGTCTATTCTAATGGGATCTTCAGCATTCAGCTATTCAGTCTGCTTGGCATTCCAGTGTAGACTAGAACCACCTTTATTGGCTGAAATAACCCTATGTCAGACACCCAGATTCCGCTTCCAGAACGTCTTCGCCCTCGTGATTTGTCGGAAATTATTGGGCAAGATCACTTATTGGGAGAGCAAGCACCATTACGTCAAATGATTGATCAGGGGCACTTGCCGTCGATTATTTTCTGGGGACCGCCGGGTGTTGGTAAAACCACGATTGCCTTATTGTTGGCACAAGCCGTTGATCGTCCCTTTGTCAGTCTGTCGGCGTTAAATACGGGTGTGAAAGAATTACGGGAAATCATTGCTGAAAGTGGTGATTTACTCACCCCTGTGGTGTTTATTGACGAAATTCACCGTTTCAACAAGTCGCAGCAAGATGCCTTATTGAATGCGGTGGAAAAGGGCAAGATTACACTGATTGGTGCGACCACAGAAAATCCCTCCTTCGAAGTCAACAGTGCTTTACTGTCACGTTGTCAGGTCTATACCTTAAATACGCTTAGCAATGAGGCCATTCAGGAACTGATTCAACGTGCGATACAACAAGATCCTTTTTTAAAGCAACGTTATATTCAAATTGAAGAATTTGATGCCTTACTTCAGTTTGCCGCAGGTGATGCACGCAAGGCGCTTAATTTACTCGATTTAATTGCCAGTACTTTTGAAGCGGACGTTGAAAATGTCATTAGCAATGCCATTGTCGTACGTGTTGCTCAGCAAAATATTGCGCGATATGACAAATCGGGTGAGCAACATTATGATTTGGTATCGGCCTTTATTAAGTCAATTCGTGGCAGTGATCCAGATGCGGCTTTATATTGGATGGCGCGAATGCTGAAAGGGGGAGAAGACCCCGTATTTATTGCACGTCGTATGTTAATTGCCTCTTCGGAAGATATTGGTAATTCCAATCCGAATGCCTTGCTCTTGGCTGGGGAATGTTTTCGTTCAGTTCAAGCGGTCGGTATGCCGGAAGCACGAATTATTTTAGGACAATGTGCAGTGTATTTGGCGACCAGTGCCAAAAGCAACAGCACTTATCTGGCAATTAACAAAGCCCTCGATTTGGCAGAAAAAACGGCGAATTTACCTGTGCCGTTACATTTACGCAATGCACCAACCAAACTGATGAAACAGCAAGGCTATGGTGTGGACTATTTATATCCGCATAACTACCCTGAACATTTTGTACTGCAAGAATATTTGCCACCAGAATTGAAAGGTACCAAGTTGTACGAATCTGCGCGTAATAAACGTGAAGTGGAAGGGGAGCGTTTACAGCAACGCCGTTGGATGCAAGAACAACAGCAGCAATAATGTTGTGTAGTCCAAATAAAAAAGCCCGACATCCTGTCGGGCTTTTTCGTATGCGCTGCTTAGGTATAACTCCTGTCGTACCTCACGTCCTAGTGCTGTCACTTATCATTATTGTTTTATGTTTTGGAACATCCTGTTCTCTATGTCCCCATCATATGAAAAATATTCATGCTGATATAGAGGAGATCTTCCCGAATCTTTGTAAGCTTTGGCGTACAGAATACTTACTTAAAATTGCCTTCGAGGAACTGTTTAAGGCGTTCACTTTTGGGATTGATCAGGACTTCTTTAGGGTCACCTTGTTCTTCAATTTTGCCTTGATGCAAGAAAATCACATGGTTGGAGACATGGCGAGCAAAGCCCATTTCATGGGTCACCACAATCATAGTTCGCCCTTCTTCTGCCAGACTTTGCATGACTTTCAATACTTCTCCCACCAGTTCAGGGTCTAAAGCACTGGTCGGCTCATCAAACAACATGACTTCGGGTTCCATCGCCAATGCACGTGCAATCGCGACCCGTTGCTGTTGTCCACCCGACAAGAAGGACGGATATTTACCTTCTACACTTTCAGCCAGCCCCACTTTTCTTAAGTATTTACGGGCACGTTCTTCAGCTTCGGCACGTTTTAAACCCAGAACATGAATAGGGCCTTCAACGATGTTTTCCAGTACAGTCATATGTGACCATAAATTAAAATGCTGAAATACCATCATCAGTTGGGTACGCATTTTCTGTAATTGTTTGGGGCTGGTGGCTTTCAAGTTACCAGACTTGTCCAATACAGTATCTAGTTGCTCGCCATTCAGTTGAATGGAGCCCTGACTGGGTTGTTCTAAGAAGTTGATGCAGCGTAGGAATGTACTTTTACCTGACCCTGAAGAACCAATAATACTAATGACATCGCCTGCGTTCGCATTAAGGGATACACCTTTTAAGACTTCATTGTCCCCAAAGGTTTTATGTAAATCACGAATCACCAGTTTTGCTGAGTTTTCCATCTATGTTTCTCCTAATGATTCGATGGTTTTAAGAATGCTAACCAACGTTGTTCCAATTTACGAAAAATCCAAATCAAGATAAATGCCAAACATGCATATAAGATTGCCGCGATGCCAAAAGCATCAAACGTGGCATAGGTTGCCGCATTCACATCTCGTGCAATTTTCAAAATATCAGGCACGGTTGCGGTAAAGGCAATGGTGGTGGCATGCAGCATTAAAATGACTTCATTACCGTAAAATGGCAATGCACGGCGTAACATGGATGGAATAATAATACGGGTATAACGTTTCCACGGAGACATGCCAAAGGCTTTGGCAGCCTCGATTTCACCATAGGGAATGGAGCGAATGGCACCTGCAAAGATTTCAGTGGTATACGCCGCAGTATTTAATGCAAAAGCCAGAATGGTACAGTTGAGTCCCTCGCGAAAGAATTCATCCAGATGTTCATGAGCATGGATAAAGTCGAAACTATAAATACCCGTGTAAATAATCAGTAGTTGTACATAGAGTGGCGTGCCTCGAAATATATAGGTATAGAACCAAACAGGAAGGCGTAAAAATGGATTTTCTGATACGCGGGCAAGTGATAAAGGTACAGCCAAGACAAAGCCAATGGCAATAGAAAGCACCAATAGCCATGCGGTCATGGCAACGCCTGTCATTTGAAAACCATCGGTCCAAAGGTATGACTGCCAATATTGTTGAAGAATTTCAATCATAGTTGTCCCTTTTTCACGCCAACCGAGTAACGACGTTCTAACCACATCAAAATTAAATTTGAGACGGTGGTAATTGCGAGATAAATCACCGCGGCAATGACACTGAAATAAAACACCTGCATGGTGCTTCGCCCTGCGTCTTGAGTAATTTTCACAATATCGGTTAAACCAATGAGTGAGACCAGTGCGGTAGCTTTAATTAGGACTTGCCAGTTATTGCCAATACCGGGTAAGGCAAAACGCATCATTTGTGGAAACAAAACACGGCGAAAGACTTGAAATGAAGTCATGCCATAGGCATAGGCAGCTTCAATTTGTCCCTTGGGTACTGCTTGAAATGCACCGCGAAATGTTTCGGTGAAATACGCACCATAAATAAATGCCAAGGTAATTACGCCTGCCACAAACGGATTGATATCAATTTGTTCCATTTGCAACGATTCGGTAATCGAGTTCAGTCCCAGTTGCAGGCTATAAAATAGCAGCAGCATAATGACCAAATCGGGAACGCTTCGAATAAGCGTGGTGTAGGCAGTCGCAATATAGCGGACAAATTTAAGACTAGAGAGTTTAGAACTTGCACCAATCAATCCAATCATGATGGATAGTAATAGCGATAACAATGCAAGCTGTATGGTCATCCAAGTGCCTTCAAGCAACACGGGACCATAACCAGACAAAAACATACTCATCTACTCCGAACAGAAACTATAAATAGAATATTGATGAAATTCAGTTGTGTATAAAAAATGTCGGTTTAAAACCGACATTTTTGTCATCAATAAATACTGAAGGAGAAGTATTTTTTCTCGAGTTTTTTGTATGTTCCATCGGCAATAATGGCCGCTAAAGCTTTATCAATGTCCTTTTTCAAATCAACATCTTCTTTACGTAAGCCAATTGCAGCACCTACGCCAAGGGTTTTGGCATCTACCACGTTGCCACCTGCAAAGCCGAATGCTTTGCCTTTTGGTGATTTAAGGAAACCACCATCAACCATAATGGCATCTTGTAATGTTGCATCTAGACGACCTGACACCATGTCTTGGTAAAGCACGTCTTGGTTTGGATAAGGAACCACATTGACACCTTTAGGTGCCCAATAGGCTTTTGCATAACTTTCTTGAATGGTGCCTTGTTGCACACCTACACGCTTACCTTTTAAAGATACAGGGGTGGGTACTAATGGAGAACCTTTCTTCGCAACCATACGGGTTGGGGTGTTGTAAATTTTATTACTGAAAGCAATTTGTTTTGAGCGATCCGCAGTGACTGTCATTGAAGACAAAATGCCGTCGAACTTTTTCGCTTTGAGTGCAGGAATCATCCCGTCAAAAGAGTTTTCCACCCAGACACATTTGGCTTTTAATTTGGCGCAAATGGCATTACCTAGGTCGATGTCAAAACCCACCAACTTGTTGTCAGGAGTTTTATATTCAAAAGGAGCATAAGCAGATTCAGTACCGAAACGAATGACTTTCCATTCTTTGGCTTGCACTGTGCTGCCAAGCGCTGTCAGCATTAACGTTGTTGAAAGTAATACTTTCTTTTGCCAGCTTTTCATCGTAAATATTAGCATCCGTAAAAAATCAAATTTCAAAAAATAAGACGAAGACAAATTTACTCCACCTTTTGCTTTGAAATAAAAGCAACATATATACCAAAATATCCATTTATTGGTGATTTATTCAGCTTACACCATTTGTAATGGTGGAAATTTGGGTATTTTCTACGGTTCAGAATAATTTTGTTTTGCAGCATCCTATTCGCAATCTTTCATCATATTTAAAAGCTCATACAGCACATAGTGGAAAAACTCGGGAAGCTTTGTGCGCTATGGCGTACACAGTTGCTGCTTTTTTTTACAGTTTTTTTCATGGTTGTCCTAACCTAGAAAAATGTAGACCAAGTATGGGTGCTGTAATGTGATGAAGTAAAAACATGTGGGTAAAACTGAGATGGATAATGCAATTGCTATACGCAGATTAAAAAGCAAGGCAAATGGGAGTTGCATGAATAATTGGCGAAAATTTTTCCATGCCAACCAAATGATATATGCGGATCCTATCCGGCTGAAGATGAACTGGAATTGCTGAAAAGGTTGGAATATTTGATGAAGTCCCAGACCAATGACCTCAAAGGCAATGCCTAAAATTAAAGGCAGGGTTCTCTAAAGCCCAAAGCATGTTTATAACATTTTGACGAGGTGATTGTGACTGTACCAGAGGTTATTGAGTGTCACACCATTACGGTTGCAGATATAAAGCGATTGATTGGTCACTCGAATGAATTTTTATAATAAGTAAGTGATACCAGCATGTGAACAGGTTTTCTTGTGGGAGTTATTAAATACAGCGCCATTCAATTCCTACAAACATAAAAAACCGAGCCTATCGGCTCGGTTTTTTAGTTCAAAGCTTCAGACCAAATTAGATGTCTGAAAGGTTGATGCCAATACGTGCAGCAACTTCTTCATAAGCTTCAACCACACCACCTAAACCTTGGCGGAAACGGTCTTTATCAAGTTTTTTCTTGGTGTCTTTATCCCATAGACGGCAACCGTCTGGAGAGAATTCATCACCCAATACAATACGGTCATGGAACACACCAAACTCAAGTTTGAAGTCAACCAAAATCATGTTGCCTTTGTCGAACAATGCTTTAAGCACATCGTTCACTTGGTAAGTAAGCTCTTTCATTTTTTCGAGTTGTGCAGCATTTGCCCAACCTAAAGCAATGGCTTGAGATTCATTTACCATTGGATCGCCAAGCGCATCATCTTTGAAGAACAATTCGAAAGTTGGAGGTGTAAGTTCTTTACCCTCTTCAACGCCTAAGCGACGGCAGAGTGAACCTGCTGCATAATTACGAATGACACATTCCACAGGAATCATGTCTAATTTTTTCACCAACACTTCGGTTGGAGAAAGTAATTTTTCAAAGTGAGTTTCAATGCCAGCAGCAGCCAGTTGCTCCATGATAAAGGCGTTAAAACGGTTGTTCACCTTGCCTTTACGATCTAGTTGTTCGATTTTTTCGCCATTGAACGCAGAGGCATCATCACGAAATACTAAAATCAGGTGGTCTTGACTATCTGTTTCATACACAGATTTCGCTTTACCAGTATAGAGCAAGGTTTGTTTTAACATGGGGGAACCTTTTGCAAAAAAAAATGCCTAGTGTGATCTAGGCCGGCCAGTTTTGGTAAATCTGGGTTAACAGTTCTGCAGCTTTTTGTTGATCTGCAAAGCTATTATCGGCATTAAACACTGCCAAATTATGACTTGAACCGGCGGAAGTGAGTCGAAGTACATAGATCTGCTGATCAATTTTAAGCGTTACTTCGTAACGGTTTTTACTTTGACCCACAATGTTCTGGTTCATGCTGCTGAGTGTGGCAAGTGTATATTGCCAAATTGTATCAGAATTTCCATCAATTTTGAGTAATGGATTTTGATTTCCATCAGTTAGTAATTGAGGACGACCTATCGCAGTGCTTTGTTCAGCAGCAGTTGCTGCGCTATTTGGTGTAGCAACGTCTGGACGAGGTAAAGCAAAACGGTTGCCTTTGCTATTTTCGAGCTTGGGTGCATGTTGAATCGCTAAAGGTTCAACCGTTGGTGCTGGATACAGTGGCGTTACTGGACGAACCATTGATCCTTCAGGATATTGAAGCGGTTCGAGGGTTGCTGTCTCTTTATAGCTCAAAGATTTGTTGCTAACCGCAAGGGAACTACAACCCGCTAAACTCAATACTGAAAGTGCAAGGGTTAAACCTAAACGTAACTGCATAATGTAGTGCTCTTTATTTGATTATACCTGCCGCCACCAATGCTTCACGAAGCGGTGCGCGGTATTGTTCTGCAAGAGGTGTTAATGGTAAGCGTACGCCTGTACCAATTAAGCCCATTTCGTGTAGTGCCCATTTCACAGGAATTGGGTTCGATTCACAAAATAGAATATTGTGTAAATTTGCAACTTGAGTATTTAATTCTTGTGCACGTGCAGCATCGCCCGCAATGGCAGCCGCACATACTTCACTCATTTGCTTAGGCGCAACATTCGCAGTGACCGAAATATTACCTTTCGCACCATGTTCAATTAACTGGTAAGCGGTTGCATCATCACCTGAATAAACCACCATGTCTTTACCACGAAGACCTTCAAGTAAAGCTTGACCACGCGGAACATCACCAGTTGCATCTTTAATGCCGATAATTTGCGGAATATCAGCCAGACGAATGACAGTTTCATTTGCCATGTCTACGCCTGTACGGCCTGGTACGTTATACAGAATTTGAGGTAAATCAACAGCTTCAGCAATTGCTTTGTAATGCTGATATAAGCCTTCTTGTGTCGGTTTATTGTAATATGGTGTGACCAATAGGGCTGCATCAGCACCGAGTCGTTTTGCTTCTTTTGTAAGTTCAATTGCTTCGCGCGTTGAGTTTGCACCAGTACCAGCAATAATTGGAATACGTTTGTTGGCTACACGAACGACTTCTTTAATCACTTGTGTATGTTCAGCCATGCTTAATGTAGACGCTTCACCAGTTGTTCCAACTGCAACAATACTGTTTGTTCCCTGTTCTATGTGCCACTCAACGAGCTTCTCAAGACCTTTCCAATCTACGCTGCCATCTTCAAACATTGGGGTGACGATTGCGACTATTGAGCCTTGAATGATCTGTGCTTGCTGAGTCATTTTAAAAAAATATCCTATTTTTCCATCCAGTGAAGTGAAAAACATGAGGTTGGATGGGTGCGCATTTTGATTTATAGCAGGTTCAATTAGAGTGTGTCGAATTGAATAATGCTTACGCAAATTATGACTGAACAAACGATGAAGAACAATATGCTTTAGTCAAAGCAACTCAAAACTTTAAAAAAGTGAAAAATAATTTATCGCCAGAGGATATCTCTCGCGCTTTAGAATGCCAGAAAAGGACACAGATCAATAAATTTAATTCAGAAAAATAAATAAGATTAAGAGCTTATAGAACTTAATAAAGAGCTTATAGCTCTAGGTCATAGGCAAGAAAATTGGAGACCTCATTCTAAAAATGTGCCGTCAATTATTGATTTGAACAATAACTGATGGATTGCAGTGTAATTTGATGAACGGCTAAGTCGTTCAAGTTCAATTGAATTGTTGACTGTTTTAGTCAAATTTATTTCTGATTAATTGTTTTTAAGACTATTTATGCTCGGCAACGAAAATGTGATTTATCTCATAATTTATAAAAAAACACCAAAAATCTTCCACTTAAGGTGAGTTAATTTAAATTTCTGCTTCACGGATGATGAGCTTCATTTTGGACGCGGTTTAAACAAGGATTTGAGATGAATACATTGTCAGCACGTAGGCACTCCGTGATTACGGTCGCCATTTGTTTTTTGATTGCGGTGATTGAAGGTTTAGATATTCAGGCTGCGGGTATAGCCGCCGCAGGCATTCGAGAACATTTTGAATTAAATAGTTCCCAACTGGGCGTATTTTTCAGCGCAGGGATTTTAGGCTTATTACCTGGGGCATTGGTGGGTGGACGTTTTGCAGACCGTATCGGGCGTAAAACAGTCTTGGTTTGGTCTGTTGCTATATTTGCAGTATTCACTTTATGTACCGTCTGGGTAAATAGTTTTTACAGTTTATTGCTGGTGCGCTTTTTGGCTGGCGCGGGCTTAGGTGCTGCGATGCCATTGTTAATTACGCTAGCATCGGAAGCGGTTACTCCTGCAAAGCGTGGGCAAGCGGTAGGGTTAATGTATTGTGGTATGCCTGTTGGAGCTGCCATTCTGTCCTATATTGCCAGTTTAGATTTTGGTTCGAACTGGAAAAATATTTTTTATCTGGGCGGCTTGTTACCTATTATTGTGCTGCCGATAATGATCAAGTTCTTGCCTGAATCACGTGAATTCTTAAAAGCCCAAACACGTGTTGAAACCGCTGAGATCGAGCAGAAAGTCTCTTTTCGGGATCTGTTTAATCGCCATAACTTAATGCGTACGGGCTTAATTTGGTTCAGTTATTTCTTCACCCTGATGGTGGTTTATATCATGCTGAGCTGGTTGCCCTCGTTATTTATGGAGCTTGGTTTCTCACGTAAAGAGGGCAGTACGGCACAATTCTACTTCATGCTCAGTGCTACAGTGGGCACGGTGATTTTGGGCATGCTGACAGATCGTTGGAAAAAAACCTATGTGATTGTGTTGATGTATGGCGGAATTTTGGCGGGTTTATTTGCCTTAAATACTGCGGCTTCACTGACTCAAATGTATTTGGCATCTGCACTTGTCGGGGCTTTTGTGATTGGTTGTCAGGGCGTGCTCTATGCATTTGGGAGTATTGTCTATCCGACTGAACTGCGTGGTACGGGTGTGGGTATGGCTTCGGCTGTTGGGCGTATTGGGGCGATGTTGGGTCCCACCATTGCGGGACAGCTTTTAGCAGCAGGTTTTGGTGCGACTGGCGTGGTTTCAGCGGCAATTCCTTGTATTGTGATTTCTGCTGTATTAATGTTAATTTTGGTTCAACGTCTACAGAAAGTCACCGTTTAAACAGCGGATAGTCTATGAATAGCCCGTATTTACGGGCTATTTTTATGGGGAATAAACAATCGGCAACAGCAGGAATTGCTGTAGATCAAGCCAGTGAGACGGATGCGCTTACTACATTCTTAGACTTTTGTTATATGCTAGCGAACAATCAATAAGAACAGTGAATGAAACGGACATGCAACAGATACAAAACAAAAAAGCGTTGATTGTGGTGGATGTACAAAATGGTTTTACCCCGGGAGGAAATCTTGCAGTTGCCCATGCCGACCAAATTATTCCCAAAATAAATCAATTGGGGGATTATTTTGAGCAGATTATTCTGACCCAAGACTGGCATCCCGCACAGCATATTTCATTTGCAGACAATCATGTGGGCAAACAAGCCTTTGATCAAATTGAACTGCCTTATGGCACACAGGTGCTCTGGCCAGCACATTGTGTACAAGGCAGCTATGATGCCGATTTTCATCCTGATTTAGCCTTACCCCAAGCCCAATTGATTATTCGTAAAGGCATGCATGTAAATATCGATAGTTATTCGGCATTTATGGAGGCAGACCGAAAAACTACCACAGGTTTAGCTGGCTATTTAAATGCACGTGGCATAGACACCATCTATATTGTGGGCATTGCGACCGATTTCTGTGTGGCATGGACAGCAATAGATGCCTGTCGTTTAGGTTTTAAAACCTATGTGATTGCCGATGCAACCAAAGCGATTGATTTGAATGGTTCTTTGCAACATGCTTGGCAAGATATGCTGGCTGCTGGTGTACAACGCATCTACATCAAAGATATTGTTGCGACCATGACGGCATAATGGGTGTTATCTCCTTTTACCTTTTTTAGTTTGATTCCCCATTGAGGACTGACGATGTCTGTATTATTGCAATTGAGCCATTGGATTCAGAAAACCTTTGCTTTGTGGGTGGTTCTGTTTGCAGGGATCGCGTTGATTCTGCCTGAAGCTTTTGTCTGGTTAAAAGCCTATATCCCGTGGATGCTCGGGATTATTATGCTGGGCATGGGAATGACCATGCAGCTGGCGGACTTTAAAGCCATAGCACAAACGCCGAAAGCAGTCTGTATTGGTGTGATGGCACAATTTGTGGTGATGCCGTTGTTGGCTTATGTCCTGTGTCTGATCTTTCAATTACCTGCTGAATTGGCCGTCGGGGTGATTTTAGTCGGTTGTTGTCCCGGGGGAACCGCTTCGAATGTCATTACTTATATGGCCAAGGGCAATACAGCATTGTCTGTCGCTTGCACTGCGGTTTCGACCTTATTGGCTCCAATACTTACCCCATTTATTTTCTATCTACTTGCGAGTCAATGGATTGAAATTAATGCGTGGTCCATGCTGAGCTCTATTTTACAGGTGGTGCTGTTGCCGATTGTGGTGGGCTTAATTTTACGACGTTTATTGAAACAACAGATTCAGCAGTACATCACCGTAATGCCCCTCATTTCGGTGTTGGCTATCGTGTTGATTGTGGCGGCCATTATTGGTGGCAGTAAAGCGCAGCTACTCCATTCAGGCTTGCTTATATTTCTGGTGGTGGCATTACATAATGGCCTAGGATATCTGTTGGGATTTGGGTGCAGCCGTTTATTTCATTTAAATTATGCAGACAGTAAGGCGGTAGCGATTGAAGTTGGAATGCAAAACTCAGGTTTGGGTGTGGCCTTAGCCGCAGTACATTTTGCGACAGCACCATTAACCGCCTTACCCAGTGCAATTTTTAGTTTATGGCATAATATTTCAGGACCGATTTTGGCGACCTATTGGGCAAGTCGACAGCATGAATCGGTTGCTGAATCAGAGTTAGACGCTCGAAAATCTGAATGAAATCAGTGGATTTTTCTAATAAAAATTTGATCAAGTGTTGATAAAACAAACAGCAAGTTCATATATTTAAGTTGAGTTCAGGCTTGTAATAAAAACGTCATAAACACTGCATAACATGCAGACACAGAGGGTAAAGAGTTGGTTAAAAAATCAACCATATTGAGTCAAAATGAAAAATTTTCAGCATTCATCAGCAACATATTTTAATCGAGAATTAGCATTAATTGAATTTAATCGGCGTGTTCTGGCTCAGGCGAGAAATCCCGATTTACCCATTTTAGAGCGACTCAACTTCCTAATTATTTTTTCCCGTAATCTAGATGAGTTTTTTGAAATTCGAGTTGCAGGGTTAATGAAGCAACAGGATTTAAACGCCATTACCCGAATGCCTGATGGGATTCCAACCGATGTGGTTTTGTCAGAACTTTCGACTATTGTGCATCAGGCGGTACAAGAGCAATACGAGATTTTCAACCATTCCATTTTGCCGCAGCTGCAAGGCTTTGGAATTCATTTTATTCAATATCAAGATATTTTAGAAAAGCATAAGGCGTGGATTGCCAACTATTTTGCCAAACAAGTCCAGCCTGTGTTGACGCCAATCAGTTTAGATCCATCACATCCCTTTCCTCGCTTGGTCAATAAAAGTCTAAATTTCATTGTCAGCCTAGAAGGTAAAGATGCCTTTGGACGTGAAATCGAAATGGCGATTGTGCCTGCGCCGCGTTCTTTACCACGTTTGATTCATTTGCCCGAGAGTGTGGTAGGGAATCATCAAGAACAGATTTTCCTGACCGCCATTATTCAGCAACATATCAGTGATTTATTTCCGGGTATGAAAGCGACAGGTTGCTATGCGTTTCGTGTGACACGCAATGCTGATTTAATTTTGTCGGAAGATGTTGATGATCTGGCGGTGGCATTGAAAGATGAGTTGTCTTCGCGACGGTTCGGTCGTGCAGTACGTTTAGAAATTGAAGATGATTGCCCTCGTGAAATTACGGATTATTTGCTGAATCAATTTGATTTAGATCAAGAGCATTTATATTCGATTTCGGGGCCCATCAATTTATCGCGCTTAACCACCAGTTTTGCTCGCCCAGATTTGAAATATCCTGTATTTAACCCTGTTATTCCGAAGGTGTTTCGTAAGCAACAGTCCATCTTTGAAATTTTGAAAAAAGAAGATGTGTTACTGCATCATCCTTTTGATTCATTTCAACCAGTGATCAGCTTATTGCGTGAAGCGGCGAAAGATCCGAATGTATTGGCCATTAAGCAAACGCTCTATCGCAGTGGACCAGATTCGGAAATTGTCCAAGCCTTAGCAGAAGCTGCCCGTAATGGCAAAGAAGTTACCGCGGTCATTGAGCTGCGGGCACGTTTTGATGAAGAATCGAATATTACCGTGGCCAATGTCTTGCAAGAAGCGGGGGCGGTAGTGGTATATGGCATTGTGGGGTATAAAACCCATGCCAAAATGATCCTGATTGTGCGCCGTGAAGATCAGCAATTGGTACGTTATGCCCACTTAGGCACAGGCAATTATCATGCAGGTAATGCCAAAATGTATACTGACTATGGCTTAATGACCACGCAGCCTGATATTTGTGAAGATGTACATCGGATGTTCCAAGAGCTGACGGGCATGGGCAAGATGGCAAAATTAAAGACTTTGCTACATGCACCTTTTACTTTGCATACAGAATTGCTGAAGTTGATTGATCAGGAAACTCAATACGCGCAAGCGGGGAAAAATGCGCGCATTATCATCAAAGTCAATGCTCTGACAGAGCCACAACTGATTGCAGCTTTATATCGTGCTTCGCAGGCCGGGGTGAACATTGAACTGATTATTCGTTCAATTTGCTGTTTGGTTCCGCAACTGGAGGGGATGTCCGAAAATATTCGAGTGCGATCCATTGTGGGACGTTTCTTGGAACATACCCGTGTCTATTATTTTGAACAGGGTGGCGAAAAGAAACTGTACTGTGCCAGCGCAGACTGGATGGGACGTAATTTATTTTCACGTGTTGAAACCTGCTTTCCTATTTTAGACCCGAAAATCAAAAAGCGTATTTTACAAGATGGCTTACTCAATTATTTGTCGGATCAAAAGGGTACATGGGAGTTGCAGTCTACTGGAGAGTGGATTCCAGCATGTGTAGCTCAAGATGAAGTGCCGCATTCGGCACAAGAATTTTTAATCAGCAAAAGCCTACAGAAAATTTAATCTTTTAAGACAGCATAAAAAAGCCTGATACGAGTCAGGCTTTTTTGCTTGCAGCAAGCTTATGAGGCTTTAGATTGCTTGCCTTTGAGAATTTCTGTTCTTAAACTTTGAGCCAGTTCAGCCATGCTGCTGTCCATGCCGTTGACCATAAAGGCATGACGAGTCAATACATTGGTCGGATTCGGCAAAGACACCAAGTCATAATGCTCGCTGATGTGTTGTAACAATTCATTGTTCAAATGCACTGCGCTTTCTTTGGCAGACAGTTGATGAACCAAACGCTCAGCCGCTTGCACGGCAGACAACTGCATGGCGTCTACCGACGAAGAAATAGCACTGCGGGTTTGTAAAACGAAACGTTTTTCTTCACGGTAGCGTTTATATAAAACTTCCGACAATAATTGGAACACTGAACTAATCATCACCAGACAAGGCACGGCATCAGGCATGTCAGCCGATAGGGTAATGGTTGCCCCTTGTGCGCTGAATTGTTGCACCGTAGTAATGTCAGAACGATTCAATTTATAGTGCTGAACAGCAAGCTCAATACTTTTATTCAAGAAAATCTGGCACAAATTGAAATATGGTACAGACACTGTCTGATTGACAGAATCGAGCAGTTGCTTCGGATCATAATATTGAATGTTTAATGCGACCGAGCAATCATCCAAAATCACAGGTTTAATTTCTTTGGCTTTATTTTTATTCTGGAACTGTTGTTGCGCTTGAGCAATGGTTAACGCAGCATTATGTTTCTCTTGCTCTAGCGCTTGAGTTAAGGCCTGAATCTCGTGTTTTAAGCGGGATTCATTATTAATACGTGCTAAGTATTCTGTACGGCTTGGGCGTGCAATCGCACGGTAACCTAACCAGAGTAAGCCGTGAATAAAGAACGAGAATAAAATGGCCAGCCATTGAGTCCGTAAAATTTCACCAATGCTAGGTTTGATCAGGGTAATTTCAATGGTGCCGACTTTTTTCTCATTTTGTAAAGCATCGCGAACAAACACTTCACCATCACGCGTTTTGGACAAACCGCCTGTTGCCAAAACCTGATTCGTACCGTCTAAAATTCGAATAGAGGCGACACTTGGATTGGTGGCGTAACGATTTACCAATAAGGCCAGTGATACTGTATTGGCAGGTTCAAGTTCCGATAAACTGTCTGTGACCAACTGACTGGTCATCAACTGTCCCTGATTCGCACGGTTTTCATTTAGTTGGTGAGTGGTTGCAATCACCAATAAAAAGGTATGAAGTGCAAAACTTATTATCAGTAGGCTAGCAAATAGCCCTTGTCTAGGCGCATTCAACGTAAACTTCCAAGGCAATTCTATTCAAATTCGATTATGATTCTCACAATAGTTGTAGCTCAGACTCGAGTCAATTCATGCGAGAAATCATTCTTATATCATTTTTAGGACCCGACCAACCTAATCAATTCACTCGATTAATGCAGGTTTTGTCCACTCATTCCTTACAAATTCTAGATGTTGGACAAGCCGTCATCCATAATCAACTGACTCTAGGTATTGTTGTTTCGTCAGATGACCAGACTGCAACAGCATTAGCCATGAAGGAAATTCTGATTCTAGCACATGATATCGGCTTAACAGTGCGCTTTAAACCGATCTCTGCAACAGAATATGATCAATGGGTAAGTGAAGGTGGACGGACACGCTATATTGTCACGGCTTTGGCGCCAGAACTGACTGCTGAGCATTTACAAGCTGTTACCAATATTGTGTCGAACCAAGGTTTTAATATTGAAACAGTGATCCGTTTATCGGGTCGTCCACAGCTACAAAACCAGTCAGAAGGACCAAAACGTTCTTGTGTACAGTTTGGTTTGAGCGGGCAAATGTTAGATGCAACGGCAATGCGTGCAGCTTGTTTACGTTTGTCCTCAGAACTCAGTATTGATATTGCGGTGCAAGAAGACAATGCTTACCGTCGCAACAGTCGTTTAGTGTGTTTTGACATGGATTCGACCCTCATTGAACAAGAAGTGATTGATGAATTGGCGATTGAAGCGGGGGTGGGTGAGCAAGTTGCAGAAATTACCGAACGTGCCATGCAAGGGGAGTTGGATTTCCAACAAAGCTTCCGTGCGCGTGTGGCTTTATTAAAAGGTTTAGATGCTTCGGTATTGCCTAAAATTGCGGAACGTTTGACCATTACGGAAGGCGCAGAACGCTTAATTACAACATTAAAATCATTGGGTTATAGAACTGCGATTTTATCGGGTGGTTTCCAGTACTTTGCAGAGTATTTACAAGCCAAACTCGGGATTGATGAAGTGCATGCCAATGTACTAGATGTGCAAGATGGCTACGTCACAGGTGAAGTCAAAGGACATATTGTCGATGGTGCACGTAAGGCATTTTTATTGCGTGAACTGGCAGACAACATGGGAATTTCACCAGAGCAAACCATTGCGGTGGGGGATGGTGCCAATGATTTACCCATGTTGTCTTTGGCGGGTTTAGGGGTTGCTTTCCGTGCGAAACCTTTAGTCCGTCAGAATGCCAATCAGGCGATTTCAAGCGTGGGGCTGGATGGTGTTTTATACCTGTTGGGTGTGCATGATAAGGATCTTAACTGCGCGTAACCATTACGGTTTCATGAAAAAACGCAATCTTAGGATTGCGTTTTTTGTTTTCTTCTGCGTGACTTTTGTATTAAAAAATCATCTAAAGATTGGTCGCAATCTGCTTCATATCGGGTGTCCAAAAAATATTTTTTTCGCTGAAAAACCCCGTTGTTTTTTTGTAATGACACGCCAACTCATGGCATATCTTGCTTCCATTCAAGTCGAAATGACAAAAAATGTAATGACAAAATAATATTGCGACAAGGTATGTCGTTCAATAAAAAAGCATGCCTTTTTTTCTGTTTAAAACTGCTCATAATGCTTGCATAGAGATACAGATAAACAAATTTCACAAAATTAATATAGGTCGTGAAAATTACTGGTCGGGTCCCTGCCCAGACACGATTTCCATTGAAGACGGAGGTTTTTATGGTCACAGCGAATTTAGCAACCATAATTGGCTTGAGTTGTGTGGCTGTTGCACTGATTGCTGTTTTCTTCTCGCCTTATCGTCGTTGGCTGAGCTTTATGTTCGCAGGTATGATGTTCTGGGGCTTGCTAGAAATGATTCGACTGAGCATTCAGGTCGTGTTTGATTTGCCTATGGCGTATAGTTATTTGGCTGCGGTGAGCTTATCCATGACGATGGTGACGCTATTATTGTTTCGAGAAGATCGCCGTGCTGAACGTGCTTTATCAAAGCGCCGTTACATTGAACATACCCCTGTATATGAAGATGATCAACAGTACAGTAGCCGTTAAGCGTTTACTGCTCCTTTTCAGCCAAGATGGGAGGGAGCCAAGTTCCAAGGTGGCTTGGATAATCAGAAAATAACAATAAGTATTACCATACTAGGGTGAATGCTGATGATGCAGTTCATACATGTAGAAATAGGTAAGTTTTGATTTTTAGTCAGGACAGTTCCGATTTAGTCAATCTAAGGGTTTAAACTTTTAGGTGCTGATTTACGCATGCGACAAAAAGACTGTGATTTTGTGATCAACATAAAATTTTTGTTTGTGACTTTAGCGCTCAGATTGGGATTGTTATACAAAGCCTAGCTTCCATCAGAATTAAGTTATGGTAGGATGGAGCAGTCAATTTTTCTACAATTACAATAGGCTTTAAACGTCATGAAACTGTCTTCAATTCCAGTTGTCAAACTACCTTTGGTCGATGTGAGCACGGATCCACTTGATCTTTTAGTGGCGAGTTTAGTGTTACGCATGAAACAACTGGCTCGTACCAGCCCAAAATTTATTGAGTTGATTCATGAGCGTCAATTTCGCATCCAAATTGGGACTGACCAAGGTGTAGCTCGTCAAATTATTATCAACAATGGACAAATTGATACAGTTTCAGGTGATGCAGAGAAAGCCGATTTTATCCTGCAATTTGTAGACAGCGAGCAAGGTGTGAAAACCTTACTGAAAGGTGATCCATCGGCATTCATGACTGGGATGCAAAATGGCAGCATCAAAATGGAAGGTGACTTCAGCTTATTGGTTTGGTTTAACAAAGTTGCAAAATTGATTCCACCAAAATTACCAAAACCAGTCAAAGAGAAAATTCAATTGGCGCGTCAATTCTTAAAAGAAAAAACAGGCCGATAAGTCTTAAATTGCGAAGCCATAAAAAAGCCTACAGATCGTGTGTTGTAGGCTTTTTTGTGGCTGAAAGTATTATTCGACTTCAAGTTGAAAAGTCACAGGGCCATCATTAATTAAATGCACTTTCATGTCTGCTGCAAAAATGCCTGTTTGTACCTGTTCAAACTGAGATTTGGCATAGTCCACCAATTGTTCATACAAGACTTTGGCAGCATCGGGTGGCATTGCAGGACCAAAATCTGGGCGTAAACCCTTTTGCGTTTGTGCCATGAGGGTAAATTGTGACACCAAGAGTAAACTACCCTGTGCTTGTACCACGTTCCAGCCCATTTTGCCTTGTTCATCATCAAAAATACGGTACTTGAGGATTTTATCAATCAGCTTTTTGCCTTTTTCAAGTTGATCTTCTTTCCCCAGTCCTAAAAAGACCAGCAACCCATGTTGAATTTCACCCGTGACTTGACCGTCGACGATCACTTTGGCTTCAAGGACTCGTTGTAATAATGCACGCATATAAAAAACTGATATCAAAACAATCAAAATCAGTTTATCAAAAGCAGATAACTGATTTCATATATTATGCTGAGAAAGATTAAAATAAGTGATTATTAAAACCTTAAAAGTAATATGGTTTTATTTTACAGATTAAGTTATGCTAAATCAGTATTCAATTTAAAAAGGCATGGATGAATTTAAATCTTGCCTTACAATAATAAAATGATAATAATATTATCATTTTATGTTAATAATATGATAGAAAATGGTTATGGAAAATAAAACTGCAAGATTGACAATTTTGATTGACCCTATAAAAAAAGAAGCTTTTGAAGTGTTATGTAGTCAGCAAGATTTAAAACCCTCACAAGTGGTTCGACAGCTTATTCGTGAATATTTACATACGCATGGTGTAGATTACGCAACAAAATTGAAAAATAATGTGCAAAATTCATCAGAAAAATGATGCAAAAAAAGCCATCTATGAAAGATGGCTTTTTTTTTGCTCATCGCAAAAATTATGAGAAATCTAATTCTTTTTCAAACGCTTTTAATTCATGGCGAGCCATCGCAAGATTTGATTTGTGACGGTCTAAGACTAGATAGAGAAACAGTTCATCATTGCGGTCTAGTGGGCGTAAAATATGATATTGCTTACCTAAACTAATCAATACATCTTCAATATTATCTTTTAAATTTAAAGCACTCGCGACCTTTCGCTTTGCACGAATAACCTCTGTATTTCCCGCAGCTGCAAGTTCTAAATCTATTCCAGAACCTACCCCAGATAAAGATAAACCACTTGAACTATCAACGAGTGCAGCAGCAACAAAACCGTCGATTTCAACTAACGGTTTTAAATCTAATTTAGCCATTGTTATTCTCCATACCAGCATGATTTATTGGGTAATATTATTAATTTTGATAGTGAATAATATTACTTTTTATTTGAAATTTCATGGTAATTTAAAGCAAATAAAATTTCAATAAATGTTAATATAAATTTAATAAAAAATTATTTTATTATAATATTATGATAATCACATACACATGTGATCACGGCGATCTATTGGCCTTCCATAACTGGAATCATTATTTTTTTGTTAAAAGGATAAGAAAAAAGAATAAATGACGCTGGATGTTATGTAACAATGGATTCAGTGATTTATCGTGAATGAAGAACATTCCGAACGGATAGGCTATGCAACCAATAATTCAATCCTTGCTGGATACTGACTTATATAAGTTCACCATGTTACAAGTGGTGCTGCACCAGTTCCCACAAACACATAGTGTTTACCACTTCCGTTGCCGTAATTTGGATGAAACGGTGTATCCCTTGGTGGATATTTTGCAAGATTTGAATGAGCAGCTGGATTATTTGTGTCAGCTTCGGTTTAAAGAAGATGAATTGCAATATTTGCGTGGTTTACGTTTTATTAAAAGCGATTTTGTCGATTATCTAGAATTATTCCAGTTAAAACGCCGCTTTATTCATGCAGATGTCGATCAAGAAGGTCGATTGGACATTTGGGTAGAAGGCCCCATGGTGCAAGCCATGATGTTCGAGATTTTTGTCTTGGCGATTGTGAATGAACTGTACTTCAAACGCATTCGTACGCCAGAAGTACTCGAAGAAGGCGAACGTCGCCTCAAAGCCAAAATTGAATTTATTCAACAGTGCGAACAGCAGCAGCGTCCAGAAGATCCGCCTTTCTTGGTATCGGATTTTGGCACCCGTCGTCGCTATAGTTTGACTTGGCAAAGACAGGTCATTCAGGCATTTCACCATGCTGTACCGAATGTTTTTCGTGGCACCAGTAATGTGTTATTGGCAAAAGAATTGGGCATTTCACCGATTGGCACCATGGCGCATGAGTTTTTACAAGCTTTTCAGGCGCTAGATGTGCGTCTGCGGGATTTCCAAAAAGCCGCATTAGAGACTTGGGTGCAAGAATACCGTGGGGATCTAGGCATTGCCCTGACCGATGTAGTGGGAATGGATGCTTTCCTGCGCGATTTCGATTTGTATTTTGCCAAATTATTCGATGGTTTAAGACATGACAGTGGTGACCCTTTTGTTTGGGGTGATAAAGCCTACGCACATTACAAAACCTTGAAAATTGACAGCAGAACCAAAATGCTGACCTTCAGTGACGGTTTAAATTTACAAAAGGCTTGGGCATTACATCAATATTTCAAAGACCGTTTCAAAGTCAGTTTTGGGATTGGCACCAATTTGACCAATGATATGGGGCAGACCCCACTGAATATAGTATTGAAGTTAGTCGAATGTAATGGACAATCGGTGGCGAAAATTTCAGATAGTCCAGGCAAGACCATGACCGATAACGATACTTTCTTGGCTTACTTACGTCAGGTTTTTCAAATTACTGAGCCTGCTTAATTGATTTATATTGCTGAATTTCTGCAAAGCTCTCTAGAAAAATCGGCATTTTGTCGGCATGGGCTTATGCTAAGATCAAGCTGTTGCTAGGACAAAACGTGTAAAAATGATGACGGAATCTACGCTAAATTTGGGTTTATTAATCGAAGTGGAAGAGTTACTTCCACATTTAGGCAATGAAAAATTACGGATCGTGGATTTAAGTCGAAGTTCAGTTTATGAGCAGCTACATATTCCTCATGCCATTCCACTTAAGCCCGCACAATTGCTGCGTCAAGAAGAAAATGCCACGGGATTATTACCTGATGCTGAAGGCTTGACTGCGCTGATTCAGTATTTGAATATTAGCCCTGAACATCATGTGGTGGTTTATGATGATGAAGGTGGGGCTTGGGCAGGACGCCTCATTTGGAATTTACACTGCTTAGGTTTTTACAATACCTCATTACTGAATGGTGGTATTCATGCGTGGTTGGGACAAGGTTTACCAACCACCTCTGAGCAGGAGCAATTCGCCCCTGTAGAATCCTTAGTGCAAGTCAATTTGGCTGCACAAGAGCAAGTTCGAATTGAATATCCCGAGCTGCTGTCTTTGGTACAGCAGCAAGCGATTCAGCTTTGGGATTGTCGAACCGAAGATGAATATACCGGTTTAAGATTGGCCGCTCGCCGAGGGGGGCATATTCCAAATGCACGCCATTTTGAATGGAGTACTGCACTTAATCGTGAAAATCATTTAAAATTGCATCCTTTAGAACGCACACAACAACGCTTAGAACAACAAGGTTTCAATTTACAGGAACCTGTCGTGGTGTACTGTCAGTCACATCATCGTTCAGGTTTGGCTTATATTTTGGGTCGTGTATTGGGTTGGAATATTCGAGCTTATGATGGTGCGTGGAGTGAATGGGGCAATCGCCTCGATAGTCCAATCGTTACTGGAGAGTTACCGTCTTGAGCCTCACCTCACGTTTAACAAAACAATTCTTTATTCAGGCGCAACGTGTTGTGCCACAACATCAACTCTCGCGTGTGGTAGGTAAGATTGCTGCCAGTGAACATCCATTGATTAAAAACACGGCAATTTCTGCATTTAAAGCGCAATATGGCATTGATATGTCAATTGCAGAGCAAAAAAATGCGTTGAAATACAAGTCATTCAATGAGTTTTTTACCCGCGCTTTGCAAGATGGTGTGCGTGAGATTGATGCGGATGTGACGAGCATTGTGTCACCTGCGGATGGGGCAATTTCACAACTGGGGCATATTGAGTCTGGTGAAGTGTTTCAGGCCAAAGGTCAAAGTTTCTCTGTAGAAAAGTTGATTGCGGATCCACAGTTGGCAGAGCCATTTAAACAGGGTGAATTTGCAACAGTGTATTTATCACCGCGTGATTATCACCGCGTCCATATGCCATTTGCAGGTACGCTCACTGAAACCTTATATGTGCCAGGTGAACTGTTCTCTGTGAACCAAACCACGGCAGAAAATATTCCAGGTTTGTTCGCACGTAATGAGCGTATGGTGTGCCTGTTCGATACCGAATTGGGTCGTATGGCCGTGGTGTTAGTCGGTGCGATGATTGTGGCAGGCATTGAAACGGTTGCGACAGGCAAAGTGAAACCGACTGGGCGTTTAGAATTAAACCAGCACAATCTGTTCCTTGAAAAAGGCGCAGAGCTAGGGCGTTTTTACTTAGGTTCAACCGCGATTGTTTTATTTGAACACAATAAAATGCAGTGGGATGCACAGTTTAAAGCCAATTCGACGGTGGTGATGGGCGAGGCATTGGGTCATACCCTGTAATGATGCCTTTGAGGTGGTTGTCGTATGCAACCATCTCAATCCCGACCTTTTTTAAAATATTATAAAAATCTGTTTAGCTCATGTGATACAGGCGTTCTTTCGGAAACACCACTTTAAAGATTGAGCCTTGATTTTCTTTGGATTCAATTTCTAAATGTGCGTTGTGCTGCATCAGTACGTGTTTCACAATCGCCAGTCCTAAACCTGTTCCACCCGTTTGACGACTACGTGCGCTGTCCACACGATAAAAGCGTTCGGTTAGACGTGGCAAATGTTTCGGATCAATACCAATACCCGTATCTTGAACGGTGAAATAACCTTGTTCACCATCGTCATGCCAACCCATAGTAATGGTGCCGCCTTTAGGGGTGTATTTAATTGCATTGGTGATGAGGTTGCTAAACGCACTGGCCAATTCGGTATCGGAACCGATAAGATCACAATGGCTGTCGATATCCAAGTTTAGCGTATGTCCATAATCCACGTTATACGCCTGTGCATCATCAAACAACTGATTCATCAGGCTTGGCATTTCAATAATCTGGTTTTTGGCAATTTGCTTATTATTTTCCAAACGCGATAACAGCAAAAGGTCATTGACCAAGGCATTCATGCGTTTGGTCTGTGCCTGCATTTGCTCAAACGCACGCTTCCAGCGCGGATTTAAATCTTCTTGATCGGTAAAGGTTTCAATATAACCACTGAGCACTGTTAAAGGCGTGCGTAATTCATGTGAAATATTATCGACAAAATCTTTACGCATTTGCTCTAGGTTGTGCATGCGTGTCACGTCATACGCCACTAAAAGACGGCTTTCACCACCAAAGCGAGTCATTTTGATTTGTACGTAATGATCTTCAAACACTGAGGATTTCATTTTAATCCCATCAGGGATTTGATCGCTTTGTTTGAAATATTCAATAAAACTTGGTTGGCGCAAAATGGTCATAATGTTACGACCACGATCTAGTGACTGAATACCGAGTAGTTTTTCCGCCGCGGGATTCCACCATTCAATTTGATGCGACTCATCAATTAATACCACCGCTTCTGCCAGTGCCACCAATGAAGATTGTGCACGGTCAATCAAGCCAACCATTTCGGCTTGAACAATACGTTCTTGGCGCTGTGCACGATAGACATTAAATAATAATGCTCCCCAGATGCCATTTAAATTGGGTGGAACATCATAAGGACGGTTGGAAATCCATTCATTGACCAAGTACAAAGAACGCAGTTGGAAACCGAAAAAAATGGTAAAAGCAGTAAAAATACAAACCCAAAAATACCCGATGCCAAACCCGATTAAGCTTGCAATGAGCAGTAGAAACGCCAGTAAACGTAAGTCTTGTTTGGCAAATATCCATAAACTGCTGTAACGGAATTTTTGATGCTCACGCGCGAGTTCGGGGACAGGGTAGGGTTCATACATAAAACTAAAATTAACCTAAAGCAACATCGGCACGAGTGGAGAAGCGGTAGCCTGTTCCACGCACGGTTTGAACAAAACGGTCTGCACCATAGGGTTCTAATACTTTGCGTAAACGGCGGATATGGACATCAATAGTACGGTCTTCAATATAGACATTGCCACCCCAAACCTGATCAAGCAATTGTGCGCGGGTATAAGCACGCTCAGGATGTGTCATGAAGAAGGCCAATAAACGATATTCAGTTGGCCCCATTTCTAGAATATTATTGCTAAAACTGACGCGTTGGCTGACTGGATCAAGCAATAAACCATTGGCATCAATGGTTTTTTCGCCGCTTAGAGCATTGGCGCGACGCAGCACTGCTTTAATGCGCGATACCAATTCACGCGTCGAAAAAGGTTTGGTCATGTAGTCATCTGCACCTGCATCGAGACCTTGGACTTTATGGTCTTCTTCTCCGCGTGCAGTCAGCATAATGACTGGAATTTCAGATAAGTTTTCATCGCGTTTGAGGCGACGACAGAGATCGACGCCACTGACGCCACCTGGCATCATCCAGTCGAGCAGAATTAACGCTGGGCGTTGATCGACAATCATTTGATGCGCCTGTTTTGCATCTTCTGCCTGTAAGCATTGAAAGCCCGCCATATCCAAAGAGGTATGAATCATCTCTCGAATTGGAAGTTCGTCATCGACGATTAGTATGTAGTCATCTTTCACAACGCAATATCCTATTGATGATAACGGTAGGCCGTTTTTTATTTATGACAGGCTTATTACAAAGATTAATTATGACAGTATCATTGCAGAATAGGGCAGAATGCCGATTTTCGCAAAGTTTTGTGACAATTTTTAGTCGAATTCATGAACAATTTTAGACAGGCGTAGAGGCGGTCGTAAAATCAGAGTCAATTTTTTGTAAAAATTAAATCGCTGTAATTTAATTTTTTTTCTCAGAAAATGATTCGAGTAAAGCCACAAAAACCACTCGACAAGACGCCAATACATCGTCCAAAGACTGTTTAAAGCCACTGATGACCCAACGAATCGCAATTTGGGTGACATAACCATTTAAGCCTGTAGAAACCCATGAAATTTCACGTTCTGAATGGGGAATATTCGGCATCATCAACATGACAAAAGCATGAATCATACGGTCAAAACGCAACATGGTTTCATGAATGGTGGCTTGGTTATGTAGTTCTTGTACCAGCATGGCATCGATATAAATAATACGTGCCATCCGCGGATTGTCTTTGAGCGTGGTGAGTAGGGCGGTTAAGCCAGCATCGACCATTTTTTCATGACTGTTCGAGGCTTGCATAATCGCTTGCATAACGTTCTGTTGCAGTTCATCAATCAGTTTTAAAAAGATAGTTTGGAAGAGTTGATCACTTTTTTTAAAGGATTCATAAAAATAGCGTTCGGTCAGTTTGGCTTCATTGCAAATGTCTTTGACCGTAACGGCAAAGAAACCATAGGTGCCATAAACTTCAATCCCCGCTTCGATGAGTTTTTCACGACGTGCCTGTTGACGCTCAGTCAAAGAGAGTCCTTTAAACTGGCGTTCTTTATTTTTTAACGGTTGGTTATTTTTTCCTGCATCGTCAGTATTGGAATAAGTCATAAAGATAAAACGTAGCAAAGACCGCCTATAGTTTAGCAATAAATACGGCAAAAACCTAAATTAAACGCGGGATTTGGCCGAAAGGAGATTCATCAGACAATTGTTGACAATGAATATTGTCAAATTTATATTGAGAGTGTCATTCGCATCATGCATAAAAGAATGGGGGTAGCTTTGTCATACCGCCTGAGAAACCAATAAGGATAGAAAATGAAAACATTTAACAATAAAGTCGCCGCTGTGACAGGTGCGGGTTCTGGGATTGGTCAACAGTTGGCAGTGCTTTTAGCCCAACAAGGTTGTCACCTTTCGTTAAGCGATATTAATGAGCAAGGTTTGGCAAAAACCGTAGAATTACTCAAAGACAGTAATGTGCGAGTGACCACCAAAAAACTGGATGTGGCGGATCGTGAGGCAATGCGTACTTGGGCAGAAGAAACAGTACAAAATCATGGTTCAGTGAATATGATTTTTAACAATGCTGGGGTGGCATTAGGCTCGACAGTAGAAGGTGCGAGTTATGATGAACTAGAATGGATTGTGGGGATTAATTTCTGGGGTGTGGTATACGGCACCAAAGAGTTTTTGCCTTTGATTAAGCAAACAGGCGATGGTCATATCATCAATATTTCTAGCTTATTTGGTTTAACGGCTCAACCCACCCAATCGGCTTATAATGCCACCAAATTTGCAGTACGTGGTTTTACCGAATCATTACGTCAGGAACTGGATATTGAAAACTGTGGGGTTAGCGCGCTGTGTGTGCATCCAGGTGGTATTCGCACCAATATTGCCAATGATGCCCGTATGAATGACAGCTTGCGTAGTTTGGGAATGAATCCCGAAAAATCGGCACGCACATTTAACAAGTTATTACGTATTCCACCAGAAGAAGCTGCACGTCAAATTTTAGCTGCGGTGCAAAAAGATAAGCGTCGTGTGCTCATTGGCAACGATGCAAAATCGTTAGATCTGATTCAGCGTATTTTGCCAACAGGCTATCAAAAAGTGACAGCCATGGCGACGACGTTGAGCAAACGTTTCAAATAAAAGGTGATACGTGTTGATCTGAGGATCAGCACGTTTTTTCAGCCGATCAACCATTAAATTAAGGTTTGTATGGTTTTATTTTTCCAGACAAATTGATAATACAGACCTTGCATCATACATAAGCACACAAAGGCAAGCGCATAGGCATACCATATGCCTTGCAGTCCCCACCAGTCACTAAACAAATAAGCACAGGGGACTTCAATCGCAATAATGGCAACAATGTTGATGATCATGGGAACGGTAACTGTGCCACTGGCGCGCATAATGGACGCGAAAATTGCGCTGGCACCAAAGAATAAAATCGACCATAACACAATAAATAAAAGTTGTTGCCCAAGTTCGACCACAGCATGATCTGTGATAAAAAGCGCCATCAGATATTTCGAAAATAGATAACCTAAAACCACCAATAAACCTGTAATCACAATATTCATCCCCAATGCCGTACGCGTGACTTTGGCGAGTAATTCTGACTTTCCTGCGCCAATCGCTTGCGCTGCAAAAATCGATGCTGCAATGGCAATAGACAGTGCAGGAAACTGAATATAATTCAGAACCTGATTCACTGCCCCATAGGCAGCGGTGGCATTGGCACCATGACGATTGACCAACCCCACGATCACCAATCCTGCAACCGAAGTCGTGACCATTTGTACTCCAGTCGGAATGCCGAGGCGTAAAATAATTTGACTCAGTTGGCGGTCAAAGCGAATATGGCGCAGCATTTGCGCGTCGAGTCTGAGCGGGTGTTGTTTATAAGCCAGATAAAAATATAAAAAAATCAGAACAGAAATAAACCCTAAGGTCGATGCAATTGCAGGTGCAACAATTCCCAGTCGAGGAAAGCCCCAATAGCCTGCAATCAAGACAGGAGTCACACAAAGGCCTACTAAAATGGTCATGCCTGAGGCGATTAAAGGGGTGGTGCTATCGCCCACACCGCGTAAAATGGAGGTATAAATAATATAGATAAATAATAAGGGGCTACCCGCGAGCATCCACTGTACATAAGGCAGTGACAGATGCATGACGGCTTCATCTGTGCCCAAAGCCAATAACACATGGCGGGCAAACAGTACCCCCAGTAAGGCAATGATGCTTCCACCAATCAGGGTCATAAATAGGGTTGAGCCAACCACCGCCCGCACTTTTTCTATATTCTGCGCGCCCCATGCCTGTCCGATCAGTACGGTTGAACCTGCGGACAACCCAATTACAAATGCCATTAAAAAGAACAAAATCGGAAAAAATACTGCCACTGCTGCTATCGCTTGCACTCCCATCATCTGCCCGACAAAGACCGTATTAATTGTCCCTGATAGATTTTGCAGAATATTGGTAGCAATCAACGGCATCAGGAAAATGAAAAATGCTTTCCATAGCTTTTGATGTTGCACCAAAGGGTTTTGTGCCGACATAGATGATCCTGTGCGCTCTTTTATCGTGTTTCTTCAGCTTACCCTAGCATAGTTCGCTCAGGAAAAAATGATGTATTTCAGTAAGCAAAGGCAGCAATGATGGCTTTAGATTTTTAATCCCTCAGCGCGGTTATACCGCACTGAGAATTTGAGTCGCTTGAGTCAAGGTCTGTTCAGTTTTGGCAAAGCAGACGCGAATCAGACGTAAATCTGCGGGAGGCTGCTGATAAAACACGGAAATAGGAATCGCCACAATGCCATGCTGTTCGGCAAGGAAGTGGCACATGTCAACATCATTCAAATCGGGGCGAATCGCACGATAATCCAGATTTTGGAAATAGGTGCCTTGAGAGGGCGTCAATGTAAATCGGGAAGCTGCTAATCCTGCATTGAAGAGATCACGTTTTTGCTGATAAAAATGAGCAAGCTGCTGAATATGTTCAGGATGTTGTTGCATGTACTGTGTTAAAGCGACTTGGACTGGAGTGACCCCACAAAAATTGGCAAATTGATAGACTTGACGAAAGACCCGCATCAGCTCAGGGGCAGCCACACAATAGCCTGTTTTCCAACCGGTCACATGGAAGGTTTTTCCAAATGAACCGACCACAAAACACCGTTCACGCAGCTCTGGAAAAGACAAGGCTGAATAGTGCTGTTGTCCATCGTAAACCAAGTGTTCGTAGACTTCATCTGACAGCACCACAATATTGCGGTTTTGGATCAGTTGAATCAACTGTTGCCAATCTTGCTTGGACCAAATCGCTCCCGTTGGATTATGTGGTGTGTTGACAATGATCATGCGGGTTTTGGCATTAATTGCGTTGGCAACTTGGTTCCAGTCCACATGAAAATGCGGTGCAATTAAAGGAATATGAATCGCTTTTGCACCGACCAAGGCAATACTTGGCGCATAGCTGTCATAGCTCGGATCAAACACAATGACTTCATCACCCGCATTTACAAGGGCTTGAATGGCGCTAAATAAAGCAATGGTCGCCCCAGGTGTAATGGTGATTTCATGGACGGGATCGAGATTCAGTTGATCGCGCTGTAGAAACTGTTGTGCGACTTGTTGGCGTAGGTCCAGTAAACCATCACCTGCTGCATATTGATTAGATCCGTGTAAGGTCGCATGGCTTAAGGCTTCGAGCAAGGCTTGCGGGGGCGCAAAGTCGGGAAAGCCCTGTGATACATTCAGCGCATTCAGCCGTTGTGCCATGGCCGTCATCTGGCTAAAAATCGTGACCCCTTGGGCAGGAAGTTTGGAATGAATTTCAAGCATGACCGCAGACTCAAGGAAGAATAAACCGATTTAATTTAGCATGTTGCAGGGCTTGTACAAGTTTAAATCCATTTATTTCTCGATCTGAACTTTGCCGTAAATTAAAGCAGAAAATCCACCACAGCACGAATAATCCCCAGTGCGAGACCAATAAAGGCACCCACCACCACGCCATTCACGCGAATCATATGCAGGTCGCCACCCACTTCATTTTCAATTTTGCCAATCATTTCACGGGAGTCCCATTCGTGAATGCGTTCGCTAATAAAACGAATCACTTTTTCACTGTATTGATCACTCAAATTGACCGCCAAACCGCTCATGCGATCATTTAATAACTGGCGGACGGCCTGATTGGCAATAATGTTTTCCCCGACCTGTTGAATCGCCACGCGTAGATTTGCTGCAATGCCAGAATCAGGCTGCATTAAATCGGCTTTGATGGCATCACATAAAATCACCACCGCACCGCGAATAAAATTCAATACTTGAGGGCTATCCAGTAAGGCATCTTTACCCTGATTCAGGCGTTGGCTTGCTGCGCTGTTCCGATCGGTTAATTGCAGCATCAGTTCTTGGGCAGTTTCTTCAATCTGTTGTCGCCAAGGATGTTCTGGATTGGCGAGCATGGATTCGACCCGTTCAATCAGTGAGTCAATGGTGCGTTGTTGCACATCAATGCCAATCCAACTGGCGCCTTTGGCCAATTTAGAGACCCCAAGTTCTTTAAACAGCTTTTGTGTGAGTTCACGGGTTTGCTCTGGATGGTGGATCATCCAGTCATGTACGACATCTAAGCCACGTTGCAATACATCTTGATGGAAATCATTTTCAATCACTGCACGCAGCATTTCACTGGCCAGCATGTTGATATTGGTGTTGCGAACCCATTGCACGCTATTGTTTTGAATAAAGCGACCAATCTGCTCTTGCCCAACAAAGTCAAAGATTTTCGGGACGGTTTGCTGAATCACTTGCGTGACTTGCGTGTTGTTATGCGGATTGGCTAACCATTGACCGATGGCCAGACTCAAGTCGATATTTTGAAGACTGCGTTCAACCACGTGGGGAGAGAGAAAATTTTCTTGTACAAAACGCCCCATAGACTCGGCAATGCGAGCCTTATTACGTGGAATAATCTCGGTATGGTCACGTAAAAACTTGGGAATTGGCAGTTTCCCAAAAGGATTGCGAAACAGCACCGTAATGGCATACCAGTCTGCCAATCCACCGACCATACCTGCTTCTGCGGACAACATGAGAATATGAATCAGCCAAGCGTACTCAGGCATGAATTTGGCAAGTACCATAAGGACAATCCATGTCATGACCGCCAGCAATAAAGCGATATTTGCGAAGCGTTTACTTCGTTGCAAGCTTTCAGAACTGGTGGTCGCTACAGGCATAGAATGGTCCTAATTTTATTTTTGAGTTGGAGCGGATACTTCGGGTTGGGGTTGAATCACTTCACCTGTCGGCGTAAGTCCATATTTTTTTCCCAAAGACTGTAAGATGAGTGTGGCATCAAAAGCATCGCTCGGTACTTTACCTTTTTCTTTAAAACACTCAATGGTATAGGACACTTGTACAGGGTCAATATTCACCACTTGCGGCGTGTCATAAAATGGGTCTGGCCAATAGCCTGGATAGCGGCGGTAATAGCCACGTGGATAGTAACCATAAGGGTAGAAAGACGGTGAGCGATACACGACAGCCTGACGGGGTGGTTTATTGGTCAGATTGCTGGGGTCATCTAGGACTTTAAAATAGCGAAAGCCATTTTGAAGCGCGGTTTGTGCTGCTTTGACCAAGGTAATTTCTTCCGCGACGCCATAGTTCATATTCGGGTCAGCTTCAAAACTAATCCGATAGGTCTGCATGTTCATGGGGTAGGTATTAAACCGCCCCAATTGATCGAAGGTTCGAGGTTTGGAAGGCGTAGAGGCGCAGCCCGCAAGCGCGAGTGTGAGAAGAGTCAGGGCAATAAGCTTAGTTTTCATGTTTATACTCCGCAAACTGCTGATGAAATAGGGGAGAGAAAGACGACACACCACTCAGGGTCAAAAATGGCTATTCGGTTCTGTCAAAAATTCTAATTCTTCAGCACTAGACGCTCGTCCTAGAATGTGATTTCGGTGTGGATAGCGTCCAAATCGGTCAATAATAGCTTTATGTTGTCGTTCAAATTCTAAGGCAATTGGATGCCCTAATTGTTCAAATAATTTTAACCCAAATTCGTGTACACGTTGCGACTCACTGTGCATAAAGGGCATGTATAAGAAATAACAATGTTCAGGGCTAAGCTGTAAGTGATGTTGCCCCAAAATGGCTTCTTGTGCCAAGCAGAGCGCAAGTCCATCTTGTGCAAAAGCCTGTGCTTGATCACGAAATAAATTACGCGAAAACTGATCCAGAATAATCACTTCGGCAAGACGTCCTTCAGGCTGCTGGCGCCATTCCCACAGTTCAGCTAAAGCGGCTTGTTGATGTATCTGAGCAAACTTTTCTGCTAACATTTGATCAAATTCGCTACTTTTGGCAAACCAGTTTGGTTGAGTTTCAGGGGCAAACCAAAAGCTTAAAATATCCTGATAATTCATTTTTATTACAGATCCTTAGCACTTATTCTTCCATAAAATCATATTTTTTGGGTGTCTTATAGAGTAACTTTGTGATAAAAAATTGCCGCATAGCGCATACTTTTTAATAATTTTTCATGTCGTGCTGTTGAACATGGCCGATGTAACCCATATTAAGGCTACTTATCTGATTTACTGAACCTTTTCGGCAGCAACAACAAATGTTGTGAATCTGTTGGAAAAATAGACAGCGGGTCATATGGCGGCATCAAATCACAGTATACTGATATAAACTGATGATTTTATTTTAGTAGTTCTTCCAAAAAGCGAGATGATAATGAGTCAACCCGAATCGACCTCTCAAGCTGTACTTCCGACTTGGGTGGATTCTTCGCTGTTACACGGGATGTTACGTGGTATAGAACGTGAAAGTTTGCGGATGCAAAGCAATGGTTTTTTATCGCAAGCCGATCATCCTAAAGCTTTGGGATCGGCATTGACCCATCCGCATATTACTACTGATTATTCAGAAGCTTTGATGGAGTTTATTACCCCTCCACTAGAGAGTATTGCCAAAACCTTGTCTTATCTGACCGATATTCACGCTGTGGTGCATCGCCATTTAGAGCATGAAGAAAAACTTTGGCCTTTGTCGATGCCCTGTATGTTGGACAATCAAGAAGACAATATTCGTTTGGCACAATACGGCAGTTCCAATATTGGTCGTTTTAAGACGCTATACCGTCATGGTTTAGGTATCCGTTACGGTCGCCGTATGCAGACTATTTCTGGGATACATTATAATTTATCTTTCCCAGACCGCTTATTCAGCACATTACAACAACAAGAAACCGATCCTGATTTACGTCAACTGTCTGCACAAGATTATCGTAGCCATCGCTATTTTGGCCTCATTCGCAATTTCATTCGTCTAACGCCGTTGGTGATGTTTTTGTTGGGTGCGAGTCCATCGGTGTGTAAGTGTTTTATGACGGGGCGTGAGCATCATTTGCTGCCGTTGTTAAAAGGGACGTTATATTTACCTTATGCCACTGCTTTGCGTATGGGACGTTTTGGTTATCAGAATTCAGCGCAGAAGCAGCTGGGCATTCACTATAATGACATTCAGGGCTATTTAGACGGATTACAAAAAGCGGTCAAAACTCCGTATGCAGACTTTAGCCGTTTAGGGTTAAATGATGCGCAAGGTGAGCCAACCCAAATTAATGACCATGTCCTGCAAATTGAAAATGAGTACTACAGTCTAGTGCGACCAAAGCAGGTGCCTCAGGCGGGTGAAACACCTTCAGACGCTTTAGCGAATCGTGGTGTGGGTTATGTCGAGCTGCGTGCGGTGGATGTGAATCCGTATAGCCCGATTGGAATTGATGAAAGCAGCGCTGGTTTTCTGGAAGTCTTGGCATTGTATTGTTTATTACAAGACAGTCCTGCGCTGTTAGATGCTGAGCAAGAGCAGATTGAACAGAATCAGGCTGAAGTGGTCAATCGGGGGCGTGCACCGAATGCACACATTGTGGAAGATGGACAGGATTACCAGATTGAAGCTTGGTGTCAAAAACATCTGGATGCGATGCAGCCCTTCGCAGAATTGCTGGATCAAGCCAATACCACGCAGTTGTATGTTCAAGCTTTACAGCTGATGCAACAACGTATTGATGAGGTAGATCATACGCTTTCAGCACAAGTGATTGCGGATACCCTCACACATGGTGGGACATGGAATTTTGGTAGCATGATGGCTCAACAACATACGGCAGTGTATGAACAGCATCAATTAAACCCTGAAACACAGGCTTATTTTGATGAATTGGCACAGACATCGCTACAACAGCAACAACAACTTGAACAAGATACCGACATCAGTTTTGACGAATATCTTGCACATTATCGATAAAAATTAAGAGGTTTGACCATGCAATGGAGTTTTCGCTTCGTGAGCGGGTTTTTAGTGATTGCCAGTATTGTGGGTATGGCGTTTGCGCTGTATCTTGAACATGTCCAAGGCTTATCTCCATGTCCGCTGTGCGTCTTTCAGCGTGTAGGTTTAATGGGATTGGGCTTTATTTCCCTGATTGCATTGATTCATAACCCAAAGTCTACGGCAGGAAAACGCATTTATGCCTTACTGGGTAGCCTGTCTATTTTATGGTCGGCAGGTGTTGCAGCACGTCATGTCTGGTTACAGAACTTACCACCCGATCAGGTGCCGAGCTGTGGTCCGGGTTTAAACTATCTGATAGATGCTTTGCCACTGAAAAACGTGTTGGCACAAGTGCTCACAGGTTCAGGCGAGTGTGCTGTGATTGACTGGACATTCTTGGGACAGTCTTTGCCTGTATGGTCATTGTTATTTTTCGTGGTCTTGGCCGTGGTGAGTCTATGGCAATTGGTGCGCCGTTATCCAACCGCAGCGAAAGCTAAAAAATAATAGCGACTATTGTTCAATAGATATAAAAAAGCCAACAGTTGTTGGCTTTTTTTATGTGGTATTAGGTCAGGGCAATGCCTTCAAAATCATCTAAACCAATCATATGTTCATGTGCATGTAATTGGTGATGCTGCGCTTTTTCAGGATAGAACCAATGCACAATTTGTTCTGCCACGCTGGAGTGATATTGAATTTCTAAATGATTCAGACCGTAAAAAATGGCTTTATGTGATTCGGGCAATTTCAATTGAAAACGCGGATTAGGGTGTTCACCCAAAGCACTTTTTACACTGACCAAATAATCGCCAATCACTTTTAAGGTTTTGTTTTTACGGTGTTCCAATTCGAGTGTGCCCGCGACCAAATAGGTATTGATATGC
The DNA here is from genome assembly GCF_004331035.1 of Acinetobacter sp. ANC 4910. Lineage (GTDB taxonomy): Bacteria > Pseudomonadota > Gammaproteobacteria > Pseudomonadales > Moraxellaceae > Acinetobacter. The sequence continues at coordinate 121,864 of NZ_SJNT01000006.1, read as the reverse complement.
GAAGGTAGCGGCGCAGGTTTACGGTTATCGTCAAAGAAGCCAATCCGCGCTTCGTTATGCTCCCAATCATCATCACGGACACTGCCATAACGTAAATCTAAAATACCATTACTACGAATATTGACCAGATGCCCGACCAGTTTCACAATTGGAAAGCGCCCCAGTTTTTCTTGAACGGCAAAGCCAAAACGTTCCAGTACCGCGCCATGATGCGGTGAACCTAGACAGACCAAGTTTTCGACCATGTGCAGCCATTGATGCATATTTTGCTTACCATAGAATAAGGCACTGCGGGCAACCAGTCCGCCCATACTATGCCCAATAATATCAAGACTGGTAATGCGCGGGTTACGCTGAATCAGGTCTTCTAAGGTATTGGCCAAGCTGCGGCCATTGGCTGAAATACGACGTCCTGTGTTGTAGTTCAAGTACAACATGGTGTTATGGTCTCGTTGCGCCAACAGTTTTTCGCCAAAACCGCCATTATTACGGTTGGTCCAGTCGAGATGATTCATACACAGACCATGCACAAAAATCACCACACGTCCCGATAAATCCCCGCGTTGGATTTCACCGTAGTGATCATAGAGCACCATTGGTAGTGCCATTGGATTATGATATTTCAGTAAATAGTCACCCAATACCCCATTCACCGCACCCACTAAGAAATGCAGAGTCGGAGTAAGCGGTTTTTCATGCAGTTTTGGATATTTTTCAATAATTTGGCGTAAGCCTGGTGCTAAAAGATAATGTCCATAATTTTCTAATATGCTCATGCTTAAGCGGTTAAATTGAACAATCTGCGGTCGGTTTTGCAAATTTCTGAATTCTTGCTCATCGAGACCAAAAATACTTGAGAAGATTTCCCGCTGAATGGTACGCATAAAATCTTGCACCACATTGTTTAAGGGCGTACTCAGTAACTGAGCCAGACCTTCCAGCAAATCAGCTTGGCTGGGTGGCGTCCGATCCCATTTACAATAAGTTTCATGCAGCGGTGTTAAACTCGGCATTTGTTGTTATCCTTTATGCTTTGTTTGTCTCATCTCAACGCTTTCATTTTGATTAAGATAGAGGTATAACTTTTTTCAGTTTTCATCATATCGAGTACAGCTCGAATAATTTTAAAATACCGATGAATATCCTGAAATAGGGCTTATTTTGTCTAACAATTCGAGCCTTTCGACGAATTTAGAATAATCCTGCGTCAGAATGATGAAAAATGGATGAAGGGATAACCTACGTAACCAGAAAATATGAATATTATTTATATCCACGGCTTTCAAAGTGGTCCAAAATCAATCAAAGCACAGCAGTTACAACAGTATTGTGTGCAAGATGACACTTTGACTGTCCATGTGCCCGACTTAAATATGCCACCTGAGCAAGCCCTGCAAGTGTTACAAGATTTGGTACTTGCCCATCAGGATGTCGCTTTGGTCGGCAGTAGTCTGGGAGGCTTTTATGCGACACAATTGGTCGCAAGGTATGCGCTGCCTGCTGTTTTGATTAATCCTGCTATGCGACCATGGCAATTGTTCCGTGATTTATTTGGGCAACAGCAACTTCCCTATCAGGTTCATCCTGAATGGATCTTAGATGAGGCACAATTAGACTATTTAGAGCAAATTGCCGTGCCAAATGTTCAGCAAGCAGACAAAGTGCTGGTGTTATTACAACAAGGCGACGATGTTTTAGATTATCGTGAAGCGGAACGTTATTATGCGTCGCAGCAACCGCGTGCTTTGGTTATGACCGAAGCGCATGGCAACCATGCTATGGATGATTTTGCTGCTAAAATCCCCATGATTTTACAATTTTTTTCGTCTTCCAGATTATAAGGAAATCGTACAACGTGTCTCAATATACGGCTCAATCGCTTGAAGTTTTATCTGGTTTGGACCCTGTCCGTCGTCGTCCGGGGATGTATACCGATACGTCTCGTCCGAACCATTTGGCTCAGGAAGTCATTGATAATGCGGTGGACGAAGCGCTGGCGGGGCATGCCAATAAAATTACGGTGACGGTATATAAAGATGGCTCCTTGGCTGTTGCGGACAATGGCCGCGGTATGCCCGTGGATATTCATCCTGAATATGGGCAAAGCGGGATTGAAATTATTTTAACCAAACTGCATGCAGGTGGAAAATTCAGTACCGATAACTACCAGTTTTCGGGGGGATTACATGGTGTAGGCATTTCTGTCGTGAACGCTTTATCAACCCGTGTAGAAGTGGAAGTTCAGCGTCAGGGTAACCTCTACCAAATGGCATTCGAGCAGGGTGAACCTGTTGCACCTTTGACAGTTTTAGAGGGCAAAGCCCCGAAACGGGCCACAGGAACCTTGGTACACTTTTGGCCAGAAACGAAATATTTTGATTCTCCTAAATTTGCCCTAAAAGCGCTGAAACATAATTTAAAAGCCAAAGCGGTCTTAGCGGCAGGGCTACAAATTATTTATGTCGATGAAATCAACGACGAAAAAATTGAGTGGCAATTTGAAAATGGTCTGGTCGATTATTTAATGGACGAACTGGAAGACCGTGAAATTGTGCCTGCACCTGCATTTGTGGCTACAGGGGATGCCGAACGTGCCAGTGCAGAATTTGCCATTTGCTGGAATGCAGAAGGTGGCGAGCAAATTCAGGAAAGCTATGTCAACCTGATTCCAACGGCGCAAGGCGGAACGCATGTCAACGGTCTTCGTTCAGGGGTCACGGATGCTTTACGTGAGTTTTGTGAGCTGCGTAATTTATTACCGCGCAACTTAAAACTCTCTGCAGAAGATGTTTGGGATGGTGTGAACTATATTTTGTCACTGAAATTCCAAGAACCGCAATTTTCAGGGCAAACCAAAGAGCGCCTTTCTAGCCGTGAAGCTGCGGGTATTGTACAGAACATTGCCAAAGATGCTTTTGCACTGTGGTTGAACCAGCATTCTGAAATTGCTATGCAACTGGCAGAAATGGCGATTTCCAAAGCTGGTCGTCGTTTAAAAGCTGCGAAAAAAGTGGAACGTAAGAGAATCGTATCGGGACCTGCTTTGCCGGGTAAATTGGCGGATTGCGTCGGGCAAACCCGAGAAGATTCTGAACTGTTTATTGTAGAAGGAGATTCTGCGGGCGGTTCGGCCAAACAGGCACGCGATAAAAATTTCCAAGCCATCATGCCAATTCGCGGCAAGATTTTAAATACTTGGGAAGTCTCTTCCGATGAGGTGCTTGCTTCCCAAGAAGTGCATGATATTGCGATTGCGATCGGAGTTGATCCGGGCAGTGATGATTTATCCGAATTGCGTTACGGCAAGATTTGTATCCTAGCGGATGCTGATTCAGATGGTCTGCACATTGCCACACTGTTGTGTGCGCTGTTTGTGAAACATTTCCTGACCTTGGTAGAAGAAGGACATTTATATGTGGCGATGCCACCTTTGTTCCGTATTGATGACGGCAAAGACGTGCATTATGCCTTGGATGAAGAAGAGCTTGAATCAATTCTCAAGAAAGCCAAAACCAAAAATCCGCAAATTACTCGCTTTAAAGGCTTGGGTGAGATGAATGCCAGCCAATTGCGTGAAACCACAATGGACCCGAACACCCGTCGTCTGGTGCAATTGGACTTAGATGATAGTCATTTAACCACAACTTTATTGGACAAATTATTGGCCAAGAAGCGTTCAAGCGACCGTAAGCAGTGGTTAGAACAAAAGGGAAATTTGGCAGATATTGCAGTCTGATGAAAAAGTATCCTTCACCCGATGATATTCAGGCAATGCGTAACAAGGGCTATGATCTGGTCACGATTGTAGAAGCTGAAGAACTCTTGCCACGCTGGCAAGAGTTAGACCAAGTGAAACAAAAGATTAGTAGTGCTTTTGCTGAAGTCACCTTACAAGAGGGTATTGGCTTGTATGAGGCGCAAGCGATAGATGATTATGTTAGCCAAGCAGAACGCTTGGCTTATCGTACCAAAGACGAAAAATTAAATTGGCAAAAGATCTCGGTTGATGATTTGAATCGCTGTAACAGCAGCCTATCTTTTTTTGATGCTCAGGGCATGTTATTTCATTTGCCTGCCTTTTTATTGGCAAGTTTAAATGATGAGTATCGATTTGACTTAATTTTTAAGCTAACACGACTAGATCCTCATACGGACAGAAAATTCAGCTTATTCAATGCTGAACAACGCTCTGCTGTCAGATCTTATCTTTTGTTCTTACTGGATGAACCAGATGAGGTTTATCACTATCCAGATATCTTGGACGCTTTAGAACAATATTGGCAAGAAGAGTAAACCTATTTTTAAAAATCATAATCATTTCTTTATCAACCAATCCTATGATGGAAAGATGAACAAATTTGCGTCATTTTAGGTCGGTAAGCATTTTTTTGTATGCAATGATGTATACAAGATCAATGAAATAAATCGAATTTTAATATTTAATATAATAAAAACAACATCTTATTCAGTTGGCATGGAAATTGAATACTCTGGGCAGACATAACCAAAAATCACAAAATGCGTGGAGAACTGAAGATGTTCCAACAAAAATTATTGAGCAAAACCCTTTTGGCGGCAGCAATAGCAGGGAGCATGGCATTAACAGGTTGTTCAAAACCGGCAGAAAAAACCGAAACTGCGGCATCAGAAGCCAAAGCACCTGCAGCCAGTGGCGACACCATTAAAGTGGGTATTTTACATTCTCTGTCAGGCACTATGGCCATTTCCGAAACTTCGCTGAAAGATACGGCACTGATGGCGATTAATGAAATTAATGCCAATGGCGGGGTATTGGGTAAAAAATTAGAACCTGTGGTGGTTGACCCTGCTTCGGACTGGCCGTTGTTTGCAGAGAAAGCCCGTCAGTTGATTACCCAAGATAAAGTGGCAGTGATTTTTGGCTGTTGGACATCGGTATCACGTAAATCGGTGTTGCCTGTGGTTGAAGAGTTGAATGGTCTGTTGTTCTACCCTGTACAGTATGAAGGGCAAGAGCAGTCGAAGAATATTTTCTATACGGGTGCAGCCCCAAATCAACAAGCGATTCCAGCCGTGGAATACCTAATGAGTGAAGAAGGGGGGAAAGCTGAACGTTTTGTATTGTTAGGCACCGATTATGTTTACCCACGCACCACCAATAAAATTTTACGGGCTTTCCTAAAGTCGAAAGGCATTGCCGATGCGGACATTATGGAAGAGTACACGCCATTTGGTCATAGCAACTATCAAACCATTGTCGGTAATGTGAAGAAATTTGCAGCAGGCAAGAAAACCGCGGTCATTTCCACCATTAATGGCGACTCAAATGTGCCGTTCTACCGTGAGTTAGGTAATCAGGGTATTAAAGCCTCGGATATTCCAGTCATGGCGTTCTCGGTCGGTGAAGAAGAATTACGGGGGATTGATACCAAACCCTTGGTAGGTCATTTGGCGGCATGGAACTACTTCATGTCGGTGAAAAATCCGAAAAATACTGAGTTCGTGAACAAAATGAAGCAGTATGCGGTGGAATACAAACTACCAAATGCAAATAAATTGGTGACCAATGATCCCATGGAAGCGACCTATGTCGGGATTAACATGTGGAAGCAGGCAGTAGAAAAAGCGGGTACAACCGACGTTGATAAAGTTCGGGATGCCATGGCAGGTCAAACTTTCGCTGCACCGTCAGGCTATACCCTAAAAATGGATGAAAGCAATCACCACTTACACAAGCCAGTCATGATTGGTGAGATTCGTGGCGATGGTCAGTTTGATGTGGTGTATAAAACCGCCAATACCATTAAAGCGGAGCCTTGGAGCCCGTACATTCCAAAATAACTCCCCTCAACCTGCTGTTACGGCAGCAGGTCTTTTCGTTTTATTCATTCCGATAACAGACCATGTGCCTTGTGAGGGGGAGTCTTTTCATGTCGATTAAAAGCTATTGTGTAGCGCTGCTGTGCGCCTGCCTGCAATTATTCTTCCATCCTGTGTGGGCCGAAACATCATTGTCCAATGCGCCGCTTCAAGTGCAACAGGCTGATCCGATTCAGCGCTTTGTTAAGGCTGATTTTGCTGAACGCCGTGCCATGTTAAACCAATGGCCTGCCAGTATTGAAAGCCTCGATCAATTGGTGGCGTATATTGATCAAAATGAACTGTATCGAGATGGCGCAGGTCAAACCTATCTCTTAAAAAATGATGAGAAGTTATATCAATATCCTGCCATGCAAGCACTAAGTACGTGGCCTGCCGATTTATCTCAAGTCACTTTGGTGAATACGTTGCGTAAAGCACTCAGTTTTGGGCAAGCTAAAGTAAAATTGAAATCGGATGAAACGACGCAACGTTTAGAAGCGATTGATATTCTAGAAAATAATTTAGATGAACTCGATCCAGTTTGGATTCGCCAACTCTATCTGCAAGAACAGAACAACAAAGTCAAAGCGCGTTTAGCACAGTTAAAAGCGCGGATGGATTTAAACAGTCCCGATGCTTTGGTCAAGCTACAGGCCGTGCAGACTTTGTCCACATCGGATCGTCCTGATGTCTTAGCCGTGATGGAGCAAGAGCTCACCCAAGCGAACCTAAATCCTGAGCTTGAAGCGGCTTTGCAGGCTGCAAAAAGCAGTATTAAAACTCGCTTACAAGCCAGTGAATGGGCAGGACACATTTTTTCAGGCTTCAGTACCGCTAGTATTTTGCTGTTGGCGGCTTTGGGTTTAGCGATTACCTATGGTCTATTGGGCGTGATTAATATGGCACATGGTGAGCTGATTATGATCGGTGCCTACACCACGTATGTGGTGCAAAGCCTATTTAAAACCCATTTAGGACAATATCTAGACTGGTACTTAGTGATCGCTATTCCAGCCGCATTTTTGGTGAGTGCCTTGATTGGTATGTTGATTGAACGCACTGTGATTCGTCCCTTATACGGCAGACAACTGGAAACTTTGCTGGCAACCTTTGGCGTTAGCCTCATCCTGATGCAATTGGTGCGGATGATTTTTGGTGCACAAAATGTTGAAGTCTCTAATATTTCATGGCTTTCAGGCGGTATTTCTTTAACGCCAAGTTTAATGCTGCCATATAACCGCATTGCCATCATTGTCTTTACCGTCGCAGTGCTCTTGCTGTTGGTCTATCTCCTCAATAAAACCCGCTTTGGTTTATTTGTTCGAGCGGTGACACAAAACCGTCAGATGGCTCGTGCGGTGGGCATTCGCTCGGCACGCATTGATATGTTGGCATTTGGTTTGGGTTCGGGATTAGCTGGTTTGGCAGGCTGCGCCTTGGCGCAAGTGGGGAATGTCGGTCCAGACTTGGGGCAAAACTACATTATTGATGCCTTCTTGGTGGTTGTGGTTGGCGGTGTTGGACAAGTCTGGGGTGCCGTACTGGCCGCCTTGGGTCTGGGCATCAGTGGGACGGTGTTGGAAATTGGTTTAGGTGCAGTACTGGCCAAAATTATTCTGTTGGTGCTTGTGATTCTGTTTATTCAGAAACGTCCACAAGGTTTGTTTGCCATTAAAGGGCGCTTCGTGGAGTAAACCAGATGAAAATAACAACTTTATTTGCCGATAAATCTTATAGCGCCTTTGCGATCGCGGCATGTTTTGCTGTGATGCTGATTCTACCGTGGTTGCATCTATTACCCGCCGAATCAGCTTTGCATCTCTCTGCTTATTGGGTCACGTTAATTGGCAAAATTATGTGCTTGGCGCTTGTGGCATTGGCTTTGGATTTGGTCTGGGGCTATGCAGGCATTTTAAGCTTGGGGCATGGACTGTATTTTGCCTTAGGCGGTTATGCGTTTGGCATGTATTTGATGCGTGAATCGGCGGGGTCAGCGCTTCCGGACTTCATGCGTTTTTTAAGTTGGACCGAATTACCGTGGTATTGGGTCGGCACGGAACATTTCCTGTGGGCTTTGGTGTTGGTGGTGATGGTTCCAGGTCTGATCGCATTCATTTTTGGCTTCTTTGCGTTCCGTTCTAAAATTAAAGGTGTGTATTTCTCCATCATCACCCAAGCCATGACTTTTGCTGCTGCATTACTATTTTTCCGTAATGAAACAGGCTTTGGCGGCAACAATGGTTTCACGGGGTTTAAAACCATTTTGGGCATGGATATTACTTCGGCTCCTATGCGGGCGACGCTCTGTTTTTTAACGGCATTGGTATTGCTGCTGTGTTATCTGGGCTTACGTTATTTAATGCATCAGCCTTATGGTCGGGTATTGGGTGCAATTCGTGACAGCGAGAACCGCCTGCAATATTTAGGTTACCGAACCTTATGGTACAAGCTGTCGGCATGGGTCTTATCTGCCGTGATTGCAGGCATTGCAGGGGCACTCTATGTACCACAAGCAGGAATTATTAATCCAAGTGAAATGAACCCTGTGAACTCGATTGAAATGGCAGTTTGGGTCGCAGCGGGTGGACGTGGCACTTTAATTGGTCCAATTCTGGGAGCCGGTTTAATTAATGCGGTGAAGACTTACTTTACCGTGGCATATCCAGAAGCGTGGTTGTTGATTCTGGGTGGTTTATTTGTTGTGGTGACTTTATTCCTGCCGAAAGGGGTGATTGGTTTATTTGATCGTTTTAAAAAGGAGCATGATGCATGAGTGAAATTATTCAGCCCCACGGTGGACATGCTTCAGAAGGTTATGGGCGGCCCAAAGAACAAGGTGCCGATTTTAGCCACGGGATAGCGCTGTATTTGGAAAAAGTCAGTGTCTGGTTTGACTCTTTTCGGGCCCTCAACGATCTGTCGCTGTATATCGAACAAGGCGAATTGCGCTGCATTATTGGTCCCAACGGGGCAGGTAAAACCACGTTGATGGATGTGATTACAGGTAAAACCCGTCCTACAGAAGGTTCAGCCTTTTTTGGTCAAACTTATGATTTGGCCAAGATGAGTACCGAACAAATTGCTGAAGCGGGCATTGGGCGTAAATTCCAGAAACCCACCGTATTTGAAAATTTTACTGTACTGGAAAATTTATTGTTGGCTGCACCCAAAGATAAGCGAGTGAAAAAAAGCTTTTTCAGTAAATTAGATGCAGAGGTGCAGATGGCACTGGATCAAACCCTTGAACAGATTCGTTTAAAAGAATTGGTTAAGAAACCTGCGGGTTTGTTGTCGCATGGTCAAAAACAATGGTTAGAAATAGGCATGTTATTGATGCAACGTCCGAAACTGATTTTACTGGATGAACCCGTGGCGGGTATGACCGATGCAGAAACTGAGCGTACTGCGGAACTGTGTCTGGAACTAAAAAAAGAGCATACCTTGGTGGTGGTTGAACATGACATGAGCTTTATTGACACCATCAGTGAAAAAGTCACGGTGTTGGCGCAGGGTGCAATTCTGGCAGAAGGCACGCTGGCAGAAGTCCAAGCCAATGAAGACGTGATTGAAAAATACTTGGGACGTTAAGGAGCAGCACATGTTAGAAGTGAATGCAGTAAACCAATATTATGGCGGCAGCCACATTTTACGTGATGTATCGTTTCAGGCACCCATAGGAGAATGTTCGGTGGTTTTGGGGCGCAATGGTGTCGGTAAAACCACCTTGCTGAAATGTCTGATGGGGATTTTACCGATTAAGTCGGGACAGATTGTATTGGATGGCAAAGACATTTCTAAATTGAGTCCTGAACAGCGAGTACGGGCGGGTTTAGCTTATGTCCCACAAGGACGTGATATTTTTTCGACTTTAACTGTAGAAGAAAATATTTTAATTGGCATGGCGAAGTTCTCTGGTGCCAAAACCAAAAAAGTACCTGAATATCTGTATGACATTTTTCCTATACTTCATGAAATGAAGCATCGCCGTGGAGGGGATTTATCGGGAGGACAGCAACAGCAATTGGCAATTGCCCGTGCACTGGCTTCTGAACCCAAAGTCTTGATTTTGGATGAACCGACAGAGGGTATTCAGCCGTCCATTATTAAAGATATTGGTCGGGTGATTCGTAAGCTGGCCGATGGTGGCGATATGGCCATCATCTTGGTGGAACAGTTTTATGACTTTGCTGAAGAACTGGCAGATGGCTATACCGTGATGGCACGTGGTCAAGTGATTGCTCAGGGAAGGGGCACAGAAATGCCTGAAAAAGGCATTAAAGATTTAGTGGCGATTTAAAAAATAACCTCTTAAGCTATTTGGGTAGTTTAAGAGGTTTTAATTCTAATTAAATACTCATATTTTCCGACCATAAAAAATAACCGCCATATTGGCTTGGTCTGAATTCTCCACCGACAGCTTTACCTTGTTCAGTTAAATAATGTTTACCGGTTTCATTTAATTGCAGTAGCCCTTTCTCGACAAAAATTTCTAAAAGCTCACCTGTCTTAATTTTATGCTTTGCGGCTAATTTTGAAGAGGTAAGTTTAGTCGAGTGATCTGAATCTTCTTGAGTCATCTCAGCTTTGGCTTGTTCGGATTTTACTTCATCTAAAGAAATTCGAACTTCATCGCTAATTCGAATAATTCTTTGTGCTTCTTCATAAGCATCTTTAAAGACTTGGGCATCCTCATCCTTAGAAATTAAAATGCCCATTTCATTATTATTGACTTGGCTAAACTCATAAAGGTTTAAGCTTGAAACAATACAGGTCTCTTCACTGAGATAGCATTTAGCATGTAAATTTTTACAAAAACTAATTCGAACATAATCCAGTTGTTGCATCCATTTAATTTCATCAGGATGCAAATCACTTTTGCCATAAATAATACGAATATCAATTTTTAAGCGGTTCTTATCTTCGAGTAATTCTTTAATACGATCATTGAGCCTCAAATAGGGACTAATCAGAATCAAACGTTCTCTGGCATTTTTTATTAATTCTTCTAGAAAAAAATTAGTTGCACTGGTATTTAAGAATTTCGCCATTTTATTACCCTCAAAAAAATTATAAAGAAAAAGATGTAGGTTATTTAGCTTCTACCTTCAAATACGTACCACTGGCTGAAACATTGTGCCCAAAGCCACAGCCCGATGTATTTTGCTGTTCTTCCACCACAATTTGCTGTCCCTGCTGTGGGTGTGAGGCAAAGGTTAAATCAATCTGACAGTCTTCATAATGGTACACAGCATGTTTCTGATTTAACGGCATTTCTACCTCAAAGCTGCCGAGATTGGGACCATAAATCAGACCGCGTAAACCGAAGTAATAACCTTCAAATTCAATTTGATAAGCATTTTTAAGTTTCTTTACGGTGATGGTGTCCCATTGTCCGAACCCATTTTTTGCCACATAAGTTCCTGCCAATGATGTCGATTGTTGCATTTTGGGTAATTGGGATAAATTAAACTGGCTCATTTTAGAATCGGGGTTACGTAGAAACCATGCACGTGCCCAAAGGGGTTTGCTCAGTTTGGCATAGGTCAGCCCGACATTGTTGTTGGCAATTTCGATCTCACGATCTGTAACATTAACACCACTCTCTTCGGCATTGATTTGGCAAAAGTGAGACCAAGCCGCCTGATCTTCAAATTGGGTTAGGGCTTTGGCATATTGTTTTTGGTCGTAATATTGCTTACCCAATCGGGCGTATTGTTTCAGCTTGCCACAGCCTTGTTGTAATTCTTGTTCATAGTTCCATTCCGCAGCCTGAGTGCTGGAAAATGATAGAAAGACACTGATTGTGCAGCCAAGTGCTAAAATTTTAAAAATATTCATTGTTATTCAAATAGAAGAATAGAGTCAGGATTATTCTACGGCAAACCGTAGGAATTGAAATCTCCAAATGGTTGTAGCGACATGGCCTGTGTCGACACAGCGAGTATTGAATAAGACCACCAGAAATAAAATCGTTGGCTTCTTGGGTTACAAACTACTGTTGAATTGACACATTTTAGCGAGTGTTTTGCCGTGCAAATCGAGCTAAGCTAATTTCAATAAATATAAGAAGGTGCTCATCATGGACGCGTTTCTTTTTAGCATTGCCCCGAATGATTTAGAAAATTTGATGCTTGATGCCTACAGCATGAAGGATATAGAACATGCACCAAACTTACAGCAACAAATCGATTTGGGGAAACTGTGGCCGGTGTTGGATCAGATCTTGAGCCAACATAGTTCAGCAAGTTTGAGTTTGCATGATTTAATTTATGCGGAATATCCAATTTCAGAACATCCAAAATTAAAACCTGTTGCACGTTATAACCCTGCGGTTCATGTCATGGAATTAACGCAGGCACTCGAACAAATCAGCACAGAAGATTTGCAAAAATATTGTCTGCAACACCGTCCTACTTCCGATGTTGCTCAGTTATTGGGGAATAATACCGCTCAATTGGATCAAGCTGAATTGACCTTATTGTTGACTCAATTAAAAAGCTTTTATCGAAATGCCATGCAACAAAATCATGCGGTGATCAGTCTCATTGCAGAGAATTTACGTCCAAAACGCTTAATTTAAACGATGGAACTTTTCATTTAGCCATAAAAAAGCAAGACCGATGTCTTGCTTTTTTAACGCCTATTAAACCCTTAGAAATGGTATTTAATTAAAGCACTGACGTTATTTTCGTCTTTACCCGAAATACCGTATTTGTTGTTCCATACTGACCATTCAGTACCGAGGTATAAACGTGTGTTTGGAGAAATGTGTTTACCCACATTCCATTTCCACTGCGTGGTCCAGTTCATTTCACTCGCGTGATCACCTTTTTCAGCAGTTGACCAGTCTAAGAAGCCATCAACCAAGAAGTCTTCTGAACCCACTTTAAATGGCACACCGTAAACCAAAGTCATTTGGTAGTCATCTTTTTGCAAATCATTGTCGGCTTTGTAAAGGTTAACTTGTGCATATTGGAAATATGGAATCGCTAAATCTACACCAATACCATATAAGTAGTTATTGAAGCCTTTACCATCTGCTCCACCTGTGCCACCTTCCCAAGTCGTTGCAACCAATACATCTTTAATTGGGCCTAACTCAAGTTTTTGACCAGAGACTGCACCAAGGCTCAAACGCGGAGAAGCTTCAAAATAGGTTTGATTACCATCAACATCATTGTTGGTGCGGTCAGCAAAAGCGAAAAAATCACCGTATTGCAATTTTGCGGCGTATTCAAAAGTTACCGTTGTTTGCTCATCTTCACGTGCAATCAGTTGATAATCTTCACCATATAAACCTGTGATACTAAAATCTTGCCAGATTGGCGCAGCTTGAGTAAAAGTTGCTGCAGTAGCCAATGCACATGTCGCCGCAATTTGAGTCAGTTTCATTAAAAATATCTCCCCCGAGAAAGCGTATAAAGGATACAGATTCTTTAGCAAAAATAAAGCCAAATTTGACCAATAATTTAAAAAATTAGCCATTGAAAAATAGCTTGTAAAAAGATAGTTAATGTTATTGAAAACATTGATCATTTTACCAAGTGGTTTATGTTTTATTGGTTTTTTTAGGCAGTGAAAATATGATTTAAATTTACTGGCTATTTATTCATCAATATAAAAATGATATGCAACAAATATTTGAACCGATTTTGTGATAAATAATTAACCGAGTGGTCAATTATGGGGAGCTTTGAGTCGAGTCAGAGCATATATAAGAAGGGAGGTCGGGCCGTATTCTATTGTTTATTGAGATGAACAATCTTTAAGGCACGATTACGCCATAAAACTGATGAATACAGAGTAGTTGACGTAAATGCCCTATACCCCAATGAATTTATGCTCAGTTCATATGCTTTGGTGTAGGGCATGTTCAACATTACCAATAGGCTTGCTGTATTTATGTCGTCGGTGGATGTTGTTGATACCAATGTTGTGCAATGTCGCCACGACGGCAGATCCAGACTTGTTCATGTGATTGAATATAATCTAAAAATTTTTGTAAGGCTTTAAAGCGCCCCGGACGACCAAGCAAGCGACAATGCATACCAATCGAGAGCATTTTAGGGCGATGTTCCCCTTCAGCATATAAAACATCAAAAGAATCTTTTAAATACTGGAAAAATTGCTCACTGGTACTAAATCCATTGGCAGCACTGAATTTCATATCATTGCTATCCAGCGTATACGGAATAATAAGGTGCGGGCGACGTTCACCTGCAGTATTGGTCAATGTGGTCCAGAAAGGTAAATCATCACCATAGTAATCACTGTCGTACTGAATTTGTGGAAACTCAGCCAGTAATTGTCGTGTTTTAGGACTATCTCGCCCGGTATACCAACCGAGAGGAGCGTAGCCAAATAAGGCTTCTAAAACACTGATGGCTTGATCCATGTGCTGACGTTCAGTGGCCGCATCCATATGTTGATAATGTAACCAGCGTTGCCCATGCGAGACCACATCGTACTGCGCCGCTTGAATGGCTTCGACGATATAAGGATTGCGAATGAATGCCATGCCCACACCAAAAATGCTCATGGGAAGCTGACGACGCTGGAATTCTTCATGAATACGCCAGAACCCTGCCCGAGAACCATATTCATACATCGAGTCCATCGACATATGTTTATCGGGGAAGCTGGCAGCGCCAAAAATTTCGGATAAAAACTGTTCCGAACCTGCATCTCCATGCTCAATGTGGTTTTCTCCACCTTCTTCATAATTCAGTACGAACTGCACTGCAATACGGGCCTGATTTGGCCATTCAGCATCAGGAATTTGACCATGATAGCCAATTAAATCACGGGAATAAGGGGTGCTACGTATCGAGTTGATGAGTTCTTGACCACGCAAGTAAGGAGTTGTCACAATTGGTTATCCTTTTGATAATTTTTTTAAAATAGCACTTGCATATTTTTGAGTTAAGCCCGATATTCAAAGGACAAGGACACGATTCTGCAGACTCAAAAGTGTTCATCATTTCAATGAGGAGGTTGGTTCCAAAATTGATTAAAGATGTTCGAATGCTGTGTAAACAGCAAGCTACAAGCGTGCCAAGATAGAAAAGTTTTGCACAAAAAAGATTCAGATAAATAAAGAGGATGAGATTATGAACATTGAAATCCGTACAGATAAAAACATTCAAAATAATGATCGTTTAATTAGTTATGTGCGTGCAGAACTGAATCAAGAATTTCAACGTCATAGTGAACGTATTACCCATTTTTCAGTGCATTTAAGTGATGAAAATGGCGTAAAAGGCGGCGATGATGACATTAAATGTATGATTGAAGCACGTCCAGCAGGATTAAAACCTGTGGTTGTGAATCATAAAGCTCATAACGTGGATACCGCCTTTCATGGCGCTATGGATCGTTTGAAACGCAGTCTTGAGCATGTGTTTGAAAAAAGAGAAAATCCCCGAGGTGGGCCATTAGAATATGCTGATGGAGACAAAGATGTGATTGATGATGAAGAAGATGAAGTGCTCTGATTGAGCCAATCATGGAAAAAAAGCCCTGCGGGGCTTTTTTTATATGAATTAAAAACTTTAGATATACATTTACATAAAACAAAACACCGAGAATTCGGCATAATATTCTAAAACTGATGAAAGAGTATGTTCCATGTTAACAGCACAACAACAAGTCTTTGTGCAGGCGATAGAAGAATTAGACCTGCCACAAGTACAACATCTTTTGGCTGGTGGTTTAGATCCAAACTTTATTGATGCTGAAAAAGGACCTGCAGTTTCAGTGTGGTCAGATGGTTTATTTCAATGGTGGGAACATGTCAGCGAAGCCTATGAAGCAGGTCAAGGGCTCAGCGAAGAACAAAAACAGCAAGAATTAGCTGTTCATTTAGATATTTTGGAAGCCTTAATTCAAGCCAAAGCCAATTTTCATTTATGGGACAGCGAAGAGTTGTATGGTCCACTTTGGGATGCAGCAAGTTCAGCGTGTGTACCTGCTGTGCAACGGTTGTTGGCAATTAAGGTTGACCCAAATACCCGTGATGAGCAAGGTCAGACGATTTTATCTTCAATTAGTGATTTATTTTTTGATTGCGACTTTGATGAAATTAATTGGGGTGAAGCTTTGCCTGAAGAACGTCAAACCTTAGAGCTATTGCGTAGTCAGGGTGCAAAAATGTCGAAAGAATTGACTTAATCACCGAGGCAAATTATGAAAAATTTACAACAATATGGTGTCTTAGCACTGACGCTTGCTATGGCATCGCCAGTTTTTGCCACGGAATTTTCATTTGAACGTCCAGGTTCAGGCATTGGAACAGGTATTACTCCTGTTGGACAACTGGCTTGGGAACAAGGTTTACCGAGCGCGAACTATGAAGAAAGTACGGTCAATGGTGTGCAGCAAAAAACAACCACGCTGAATGCCGACATGCTACTTCGTACGGGGATCGCACATAACTTAGAATTACAACTGGGTTGGCAAGGTCCTTCATGGAGTCAGGTTAAGCAAGCGGGTAAAACGGTTGATGAAGATGGTTTAGGTGATGTCAGCATTGGTTTAAAAAGTGCAATTGATCTGAATGATGACAACTTGGCTATGGCTGTGCTTTTGGAAGCAGTGTTAGCAACTGGTAATGATGGCTTTACCGCGCATGATGATATTTATGCCTTGGCGACAGCCGTTTCTTATAAGCAAAATGACTTAGTCGACACGTCCATTACCATGCGCTATGAAGTCCAAAATGGCGATTGGGCTGTGACGGCAATCCCCACCATTGGCTATAAGCTGTCTGATAAATGGTCTGGTTTTTCTGAATTTGTATACCGTAAGGCGGAAAGCCAAGATTATGAGTACTCACTGGGCTCGGGGGTCATTTATGCATTAAATGACCGTACCCAGTTGGATGCCAGTGTTGGTGTGGTACTCAGTGGTGCAGATAAAAGTTATCAATCAGGTTTAGGCGTTTCGTACTTATTCTAAGGGTGTCAGTCTTGTTTATGGAAAAGTCTCTGCTGCTTTCAAAATCTTATGGGCGCAGTGTGCTCTGGCTGTGTACTGTTTTGTTGGCATTCTGTTCAACCTTCCTGCATGCGCAGCAAGCCTTATTATCTGCCGAAGAGGCTTTTCCTGTTCAAGTCGAATCGGTTTCTGCACAAGAAGTGCAGTTACATTGGGATATTCCCGAACATTATTATTTGTATCAGCACAAATTTGAGGTGCGGCAAGGGCAACATATTTTGCCCTTAAAACTGCCAAAGGCAGAGAACCTGCATGATGACAACTATGGTCAAACTCAAGTTTATTATCAGCAGGTACAATTTAATGTGCCAACGCAGGCTTCACAAACGTATCAAGTGACTTGGCAAGGTTGTGCCAAAGACCGTATTTGTTATCCACCACAAACCATTGAATTTAAAACCGATGCAGATGGTTTAGTGGCTTTGCAAAATCAATTTACTGCACCGAAGCGGTTGTTAGATTTAACCGCGAATAATAATGGTGCTGCCGCAGAAAATACAGATGTTTTAGACCAGGCTAACGCAACATCTGCATCACAAACGGCGCAGGATCAACATTGGTCTACACAATTGGCACAGCGCTCCCCCATTTATGGCTTATTGCTGTTTTTAGGCTTGGGTATTTTGTTGGCATTTACCCCTTGTTCTTTACCCATGATCCCGATTCTTAGCTCATTGATTGTACGTGATCGGCGCGGAGTTAAAGCATGGATGATTGCTTTGGTGTTTGTGTGCAGTATGGCCATGGTCTATGCCGTGTTGGGCTTAGTCGCCTCTTCGGCAGGTTTGAACTTTCAGCGTTGGTTACAACAGCCCTCAACCTTAATAGCATTTAGCTTATTGTTTGTGGTGTTTGCGCTCAATTTATTTGGACTGTTTGAATTACGTTTACCCCAAGCAATGGTGCATCGTCTAGACCATTGGCAGTCGATGCAAAAAGGCGGTAGTCTGATTGGTGCGGCTGTTATGGGTATGATTTCAGCTTTGCTGGTCGGTCCTTGTATGACAGCGCCACTGGCAGGTGCTTTATTATTTATTTCTCAAACTCAGAATCAGTGGCAAGGTGCTTTACTGTTGTTCACGCTGGGTTTTGGTATGGGCTTACCTTTGTTGTTGGCCAGTATTCTTGGTGCAAAAGCCTTGCCGAAAGCGGGCTTGTGGATGAACCAGATTAAAATGCTATTTGCTTTTCTAATGTTGGCCTTAGCACTTTATTTTATTCGCCCATTGTTATCAGAAGGATGGATGCAGGGTTTAAGTCTGCTGCTGAGTCTTAGTTTTGTAGGTTATGTGCTGTATCGTGCGCTATGGCAACAATCGCCCTTACGTCCGTTGTATCTCGTGATTTTACTTTTGGCTGTGCCTTATATGCTATATAGCCAGTATCAGCAAAGTCAGCGTTTCTTTGTGAAACAGGGGCAGCAACAGATGCAGTGGCATGTGGCACAAACCGCCGCAGAGTTCCAGAAAATTCTGACACAAGCCCCAAAAGATCGGGCCATTGTGATTGATGTTTATGCAGACTGGTGCGTGGCATGTCAGCCGATTGAGCATCGCATTTTAAAGTCAGCCCAAGTCCAGCAAGCACTCAGTCCATACACGCTAATTAAGCTGGATTTAAGTCATTATGATGCCAGTCATCAACAATTATTGAATCAATGGGATATTTTAGGTCCGCCAACCTATTTATTTTTAAATGCTCAACAACAGGAAGTTCGTGGGCTCCGTTTAACAGGGGCATTTAGCGAAGCTGAGCTATTGCAACAATTAAAACAATTCCAACAAGATCTAGGACCTTAATCATGTTAGAACTTTATATTGCCAATAAAAATTATTCCAGCTGGTCGATGCGTCCTTGGTTGGTGTTAAAAGCCTTTGAAATTCCCTTTCAAGAACACATGATTTATTTTGATCGGGAACGCTCGATTGGAGCATTTAAGCAAAAGTTATTGGCCATTTCAGCCAATGCCAAAGTCCCGATTTTGTATGATCAAGAGTTAAAAATTTGGGATTCTTTGGCCATTTGTGAATATCTAGCAGAACAATCTCCTGAGTATGCTCTTTGGCCCAAGGATAAAGCACAACGTGCCAGAGCCAGAAGTATCAGTGCAGAAATGCACAGTGGCTTTACCCAATTAAGAACCTTGTGTGGCATGAATATTCGGGCACAATTGGCAGACGTGGGTCAACGGCTTTGGGCTGAAGATAGCGAGTTGAGACAGGATGTAGCACGCATTGAGCAAATTTGGGCAGAGCGTCCCGATCTCGATGCTTTCTTATGTGGAGCATTCAGTATCGCCGATGCATTTTATGCGCCTGTGGTGATGCGATTTAAAACTTATGCTTTGCCCGTGTCTGCATCGAGTCAGCGTTATATGCAAAATATGTTACAACATCCTGCGGTACAAGCTTGGGTTGAAGCAGCCATGTTGGAAGGGCGTTGGGTCAATTATTTGGAAGCCTATCAAACCGAAGCTGAGTAAGTGAAAACAAAGAAAGCTAGCTGATAGGCATCGCATTTTCCGTTTGCGCTTGGAAAATATGCACCTGATTACGTCCAGATGCCTTGGCTGAGTACAGGGCTTTGTCGGCTTGGGTCAGTAACTGAAAGGGCGTTAAAGGGGATTGTGCGGTTGAAATTCCAAAACTGGCAGTCAGTGCAATACGGCTGCCATCATCATCCCACAATTCTAAATGTTCAATTGCGGCGCGACAACGTTCTGCAGTGTGATACGCCTGTTCGAATGTGGTGTGATACAGCAGCAATAAAAATTCTTCTCCCCCAAATCGTCCCACGACATCACTCTCTCGTAAATGCTGTTTGAGCAGTTGTCCGACCAGAATCAATGCTTCATCGCCTTTATGGTGCCCATGGCAATCATTAATAGACTTAAAATGGTCCAGATCAAGCAAGACCAAGGCGTAATTTTGATTTTTCTTACGCTGTATCTGCTCTAAATATTGATTCAGACTGCGTCGATTATAAGTATTGGTCAGCGGATCAATTTTGCTGAGTTGTTGGATGAGCTGTTCGCGATTGCGCCATTGGCTAAGTAAAATTTCAAATAAGATCAGACAGATCATGACCACAGGGGTAATGAAATACAGCATGCTCCCAACCCAAAATGAATTGGCATAGGCATCATTGGGTAAATTAAAAATAGGGGCATAAGGCAAGATGCCATGTAAACTCAAATAACTACAGACAAATAAATATAAGGTTGAAGGGATTAATGCGCTATAGACAATTGAGCGCGGTAACAATACCAAACCTACTGTGAGTAAACTGACAAAGGAGCTTAAGGTTGCAGGGCTGAGTGTACCAATCAAATAGGCATCTCGGCATAAAGAGGTAATAAAACACCACACTGCAATATAGGGAACAAAGCGCTTGACCCAAGCTTTGTGTTGCCAGTAAACGCAAGGATAAATCAGGCCACTGAGCACTGCAATAAACACCAGATTTAATATGATCTGCTGTTTAATTAGGACTAAATTGGTCATGCTCCATAGGTTAGGGTTCAACAAAATAAAGATTTTCCAGAGCATCCAAATCAGGTGGGTCACACAGCCTAAAATTAACATCAGAATACATTTATTCAAGGTATTCCAATTCATGATCATCCCATATTCAAGCAAAATTTTCTTGAGTCTATGTTTAGGCGATGCAGTAGATGGGGAAGATGATTTTGTCGTCATTGATTTTTATTCCCTCGACATCAACAGTTCCTTTGTTGTTTTAAAGCGAGAATTGTTTTTGCTAACCATAGCATAAATTTTAAACAATCTATCGATTGCTTTACATTTCCTTTTTCTGTGAGTTAAATTTGTTCTAAAAATAGAACATAGTGTATTAACTGAGATAATTATTCTATTTTTATAGATAGCCTAAACTTAGCCCTATTCCAAGAGAGCAAAAATTAGGGTGGCATCATGAAAGTTTTACATATCGACTCAAGCATTTTAGGTACAGCATCGGTTTCTCGCCAATTAAGCCAAGCGATTGTTGAGCAATTACAAGCGAAGCACGACAATTTGCAGGTTGAGTATTTGGATTTGGCCGCACAACCGATTCCGCATTTAACAGCGGAAATTTTAATGGGTCAGAATGCTGAGCAAGCAGCATTGGGTGAACAGATTATCCAGCAGTATTTAGCCGCAGATGTGGTCGTTGTCGGTGCAGCCATGTACAACTTTGGTTTGGCTTCAACCTTAAAAGCATGGATTGATCGTATTAGCGTTGCAGGTAAAACCTTTAAATACACTGAAAATGGCCCTGTAGGTTTGGCTGGCAATAAACAGGTCTATATTGCTAGCAGTCGTGGCGGTGTCTATGGCGACAATAGTCCTGCAGATTTCCAAGAAGGCTTTTTGAAAACTGTGTTTAACTTTACAGGTGTCGAGCAGGTAGATGTCGTGCGTGCTGAAGGTGTCAACATGGGTGAAGAACTGAAAAATAAAGCCATTGAAGCCGCTTTGGCACAGGTTAAACTCATCTAAGCTTGAAGATTTAGAAACGAAAAGGTCAGCATGTGCTGACCTTTTTTATGGCAATTTAATTTTTATCTAGGCGGTGCGCGAATGCGGCTAAATCGGCTAAAGCTTGCTGTGCTTCTGCAAACCAAGCGCTGAACATTTGGAAATTGTGCCACATCCCCGTATAAATTTTAAATTCAACTTGAACGCCTGCAGCCTCGGCTTGTTGCTGAAAGCGTTGTCCATCATCCATTAAAATTTCTTTAGAGCCGACCTGAATCAGTGTAGGCGGTAAACCCGTCAAATCATCGAATAAAGGCGAGACGCGTGGATCACCACGATCAATGCCCGCAGGTAAATAGTAATCAATGCCTGCTTCTAAGGCTTCTATAGAGAGCAAAGCATCATGTTTTTGGTTAAAGCGCAGCGATTCACTGGTCAGGGTCAAATCTAAAAATGGCGAAAGTAAAATTAAGCCGCTGACTTGTTCGAGTTGTGCTTGGCGGATTTTAATGGCCAAAGCAACTGCAAGGTTTGCTCCGCAAGAATCACCCGATAAAATAATATCTTTGGCTAGAACACCTTGATCCAGCAAATTTAAATACATCTCAAATAAAGCATCAATTGCTTCTGGGAAAGGGTGTTCTGGTGAGAGTGGATAATCGACATGCAAAACTTGCATTTGTGTTCGTGCTGCAATCTGGCTTAAAAATGCACGATGCGTTTTAAGTGAGCCCAGAAAAAAAACGCCACCATGAATATGAAAAATGAGCTGGGTTGATTCCTTTTGCGGTTTGAGCTCTTCAGCATGAAATTGCCCTAAACGTAAGGGGCGAACTTGGACATCTGCCTGAGTCGGAAAAAGTTTACAGAGTTGTTCTAAGCCCTGTCGCAGCATATTCGGGGGAAGATTATATTGGCTAGGCGTACGGATGGTCGTTTTTAAAAGGCTTTCTGTAATGAATTGTTTCCACGGTGCTGAAATCTTCATGGTTGTTCCATTTTGTTATAAATTATGCCTAAATAGTGATCTATTTACCCCCAATAATTACAAGGGTACACTAAACAGTCACATTCAAGAATTGCAAATTTGTTGTGGCTTTACAATACTGAAAGGCGTCTACAGAACAGACTAGGGAAATCAACAAAAATGAAAAAGATTGCACTTGCATTAGGATTGCTCGGATTCACCGTACTTGCCAATGCGGCTGATCCGTTAAATGGTACAGTTTGGAAAACAATTGATGATAAAACCAAACAACCGCGTGCGGTTGTGAAATTTACTGAGCAAAAAAATGGTGTTTTGACTGCCAGTATTCAAAGCATTTTAACGCCGGGCGAAGAAAATGCCTGCAGTAAATGTGAAGGTCCATATCACAACAAATCACTAAAAGGCCTCACCATTGTTCGTGGTCTAAAAAATGCTGGTGGTACGAAATATGATGAAGGTACGATTTTAGACCCCAAAAATGGCAAAACCTATAGCTTGAAAGGTGAATTAACTTCTGGCGGCAAAAAGCTTGAGCTTCGTGGTTATTTGGGTGTAGCTGTATTAGGACGTAACCAAACTTGGGTTCGCGTCAACTAAAGCGGTAAAGAGATGTGAAAAAGCCTGATAGATAATCAGGCTTTTTTTATGATCAAAATTGGTGCTTTAAGCCGAAATTGCTCGATAGGCGGCTTCATCAAAACCGACAATATATCCTTGTGCGGTTTGTAAAACGGGGCGTTTGATTAAACTGGGCTGTGCAATCAATGCTTCAATTAATTGGTCTTGGGAAGTAAGAGCGTGTTGTTGTTCTGCTTCGCTGAGTTTACGCCAAGTAGTGCCTTTCTTATTTAAGATGAGCGCTTGCCCGACTTGTTCTAGCCAAATTTTGAGTGTTTCGGCATCAATCCCTTGCTTTTTATAATCATGAAATTCATACGCCAAGCCCAATTCGGTCAATAGATCAAAGGCTTTTTTCATAGAGCTACAGTTTTTAATGCCATAAATTTTAAGCATGCAGAATAAATTCCCGAAGATAATGATTGAGCATAGGGTAAACAAAAAAATCCGCTTTCTCTAGCAGTGCAGGAAAATTAGGCGAAAGATGTTAGTGCCATGGGAATTGTCATCGAATTGCAATCTAAACTTGGCATGCTATGTTCATGAAGAACAAGAATGTTAAAACAATCAGAACATCAGCGCTTAAATAAAAATAAGCAATAAAAAAAGAGAAAACCCGCATTTAATCATCCTGATTATGCGGGTCTCATTACAACGTCCATTGTCACATCCTTGAAAACAAACTCAAAATGAGTTGTGTTTTATTCCATCCTACGGCTTCCTATCCCTTTGCTGTCATCCTGACATGTCCCTGTGCCGTGCCGCTATGATGCCGTTTCTGCCTAAGGATAAAAAGACCACAAATACGTCATGTGCTGTGAGCAAAAAGATAATATTGAGTGAACATTTGTTCACTCAAATAAACCAATTCATTAAATTTGATAGTCAATAATGACGGGTGCATGGTCACTAAACCATTCATCTTTATAGACCCAAGCATTGACTGTGCGTGACTTCCAGTCGGGTGAACAGGCTTGGTAATCAATACGCCAACCCACGTTCTTGGCACGGGCCTGTCCACGATTCGACCACCAAGAATAAAGTTCAGCTTCTTTGCGTACTTCGCGGAAGGTATCGACATAACCGAGTTCATCATAAATATGATCGAGCCAAGCACGTTCATGTGGTAAACAACCGGAAGATTTTTGATTGCCTGACCAATTTTTAATATCAATGCGTTTATGCACAATGTTGTAGTCGCCACACACAATGATCGATTTATTTTCAGCACGCCATTGTTTGAGAATCTGTTGATAATTTTCCAAAAAATGATCTTTGCGTGCTTGCGCTTCGTCACCTGACGAACCCGAAGGTAAATACAAAGAGCAAATATGTACGGGTTGATCTAAACCTAAATCAAATTCTGCACTGATAAAACGCCCTTGAGAGTCAGCCAGTTCAAAACCTAAACCATCTTGGACTGACACAAAGGGTAAACGGCTATAAATGGCCGTACCGGCATAACCTGCACGTTCCGCAGGGAATAAATGTGTGTGCCAGCCTTCAGGTTTAAATTTATCCGTCCATTGTGCATGCGTGATACGGCTTTCTTGCATACACACCACATCGGCATCGGACTGTTCTAACCATTCCAATAAGCCTTTGGTTACGGATGAACGTAAGCCATTTACGTTAATTGAAACCACTCGTAAAATTTTTTGATCACTTGGGTAGCTACTCTTTGGTATCATGCGCAGTCATAACCTCAATGTATGAATTTCGGAGCACCTCATGTCAACGCCAGCTCAATTTAACCCACAAGCATTTATCGAACTCGCTTTATCACGTGGTGTGCTTAAATTTGGTGAGTTTACTTTAAAATCAGGCCGAGTGAGTCCTTATTTTTTTAATGCAGGTTTATTGAATGATGGTGAGGCTCTATCGCTGTTGGCTTCTGGTTATGCAGATAAATTAACCCAGTGTGATCATGTTGAAGTGGTGTTTGGTCCTGCATATAAAGGGATTCCTTTTGTCGCAGCAACGGCTGTGGCTTTATCGCAAAATCATGGTGTGAGTGTGCCATGGGGCTTTAACCGTAAAGAAGCCAAAGACCACGGTGAAGGTGGTGTATTGGTCGGCGCAGCGGTTGCAGGCAAAAAAGTCTGGATCATTGATGATGTGATTACCGCAGGAACGGCCATTCGTGAAGTGGTGACCATTCTGAAAAATGCGGGTGCACAAATTGCAGGTGTATTGGTGGCTTTAGACCGTCAGGAAAAAGGTCAGGGTGAATTATCTGCGATTCAAGAAGTACAAAAAGAATTGGAAATTCCTGTACATGCTTTAATCACCATGAAAGATTTAATGAATTATTTAGATGCGAAAGGTGAGCAAGAGGCTTTAGCAAAAATGGAAGCTTACCGTGTGAAATACGGCATCTAAGTCTATATGGACTTGAAAAAGGAAGCGATGGCTTCCTTTTTTATTAAATTAATTTAAGTGTTTAATTATAATAATTAGATTATTTTATGCCTATTAACTTTAAATTGTATAACTTAATCTTACTAATTATGATCTATAAGATTATAAGTTAATTTTATCATTAAAAAAATATTTTACGAGAGAACAGATGAGTAGAAGAATAATTGCACAATACCGACAGACCTTTATTCTAAGAGCTATGGCAACAGCAGTATTACTGTTTATTGCATTCTTATGTAGTGAACAGAGAGCTATTGTTGGATTATGTTTTTGTTTACTTATGCTTGTATGGATTTGGGGATTTAAGGAAAAAATAATTTTGTATCCAAATCAATTACAAAAACAAAGTCTTTTTGGCACACAGGTAGTAAATTTAAACGCAAAAACTGAGTATTTTTATAAGTTTACTCAGATTCGGGTGCAAGGTGTAAATGCGGGTCAGCATACTTATATTACGGTTAAAAATGGTAATCAGTCTATTAAGGCAAATAGTAATATTAAAAATATAGAAGATTTATATACAAAATTAATTCAGATTGAAGTTCAAAATTTGGAGCCACAAATTCAAAAAGCCTTACAAGAAAGAAGTAGTTTAAGTTTTGGCGTAATGAAAGTGTCGGCTACAGGTCTTGCTTATAAAAACAAAATGCTGACTTATGCTGAAATAACTGATTTTGGTATTGAAAATGGATCTTTTTTTGTTAAGAAGCAAGGTGTGAATGGAAATTTCTTTAAAATTCCCATTGCAGCTATTCCTAATATGACCACTTTTTTTATGATTTTAGACCACTATATTCAAGAAAAGTTAGCTGCTTAGTTTAATGATCAGTATCAGGCACCTCACATTTCTTACACTCTAGCATCACGCCTAATTTCTCTTTCCGCCCTTGTTCGGTTATGACCCATGGGCGATTTTGCCAAGGGGGCGTGTGGCGGACATGTTGAGTGTGTCCACAGGCTAAATCGGCTACCCAATGTTGTTCATCATCTAAATGGAAACCAATAATGGCTTGCTGCATAGCAGAATCCTCAACAAGTTATACAAAATTATCCATAAGCGAAAATAGAAATTCAGAAATAGAACTGAATAATCTCCGTTATACTCCCTGTAGATTATACTTTTTAAAAAAGAGCTTTGATTATGCGTGTACTTGTTGTGATGGATCCCATCGAAAGTGTCAATTTGAAAAAAGACTCAACTATGGCCATGTTGTGGGCGGCAAGTCGTCGCGGGCATGAACTGGGTTATGCATTACAACAAGATTTATATATCGAGCAGGGTAAAGCGTTTGGTTTAATTGCGCCGTTACAAGTATTTGAAGATTACAATCACTATTATGAGCTGGGTGAAAAAAAGAAAGAATCCATTGCAGCTTATGACGTGGTGTTGATGCGTAAAGATCCGCCATTCGATATGAACTTTGTCTATACCACCTACATTTTAGAGCAGGCAGAGCGCGAAGGGGCGTGGATTATTAACAAACCACAAAGCCTGCGCGATTGTAATGAAAAACTGTTTGCAACCCAGTTTCCAGAACTGCAAGTGCCGACTTTGGTCACTTCACAGCAAGGTTTGATTCGTGAATTTATTAAAGAACAAGGCGATGTGATTGTCAAACCGTTGGATGGTATGGGCGGCATGGGGATTTTCCGTCTTTATCAAGATGGTGTGAATATTGGCTCAACCATTGAAATCTTAACCAATCATGGTGCTCAGCCGATTATGGCACAGCGTTATATTCCTGAAATTGTCGAAGGCGATAAGCGTATTTTGATGATCAATGGTGAGCCTGTACCGTATTGCTTGGCGCGAATTCCACAAAATGGTGAAGTTCGAGGTAACTTGGCTGCGGGTGGCTTGGGTGAAGCCCGTCCATTGACCGAAAATGACCGTAGCATTGCAGAAAAAGTGGGTCCTTTCTTACGTGAGAAAGGTCTGATTTTTGTCGGTCTAGATGTCATTGGCAATTATGTGACGGAAATTAATGTGACTAGCCCAACCTGTATTCGTGAAATTGATAACCAATTTGGAACCCAAATTGCGGACGATTTATTTGCCGTATTAGAAGCGGGTCGCCCAACCGTTTAAGCCAAGGTTGAATCCAATGAATACCTCAACCACATGTGTGTGGTTGAGGTGTGTGCAGAACTTTTTAGGGTCAAGATCTTGGTGCAAGATGTGCTTGAAAATGCAAGGTGGTTGCTGTTTTTAACAAAGATAGAGGTTTTTTGTACTAGATTAATAATAAAACTTGTTTAAACTTACAAAACTGAAGAAAAAAACAATGAAACGCTGGGGGAAACAAAGTAAATAAACTTTCGCGCCTTCTCGTTTGTGATTACAATTGTTAACTTAAATGAATTTTTTGCCTATTTTTTTGAATTGAAGAATTAAACCGTGACTGATGTACAGCAAATAAAGCCCAAACGCGTGATGATGATGGCCGCTGGTACTGGTGGACATGTTTTTCCAGCACTTGCCGTTGCAAAACAATTGCAGCAACAAGGAACACAAGTGTCTTGGTTGGCAACACCTACAGGCATGGAAAATCGGTTATTAAAAAATCAAAATATTCCAATTTACCAAATTGATATTCAAGGCGTACGTGGCAATGGTGTGGTACGCAAATTATTGGCACCTTTTAAAATTCTAAAAGCAACCCTAAGCGCCATGCGCTATATGAAACAGCTGAATATTGACGCTGTTGCTGGTTTTGGTGGTTATGTGGCGGGGCCGGGTGGCTTGGCAGCACGGGTTTTAGGTATTCCTGTGCTCATTCATGAGCAAAATGCCATAGCCGGGTTTACCAATACGCAATTATCGCGTGTCGCGACCACAGTGTGTCAGGCTTTTCCGCAGACATTTTCCGAACAAGCCAAAATTGTGACTACAGGTAATCCTGTACGCAAAGAAATTACCGAAATTTTAAATCCGTCTTGGCGTTATCAAGAACGTGAAAAAAGCCATCAAGCCTTACGTATCTTGATTGTGGGCGGTTCTTTGGGTGCGAAAGCGCTGAATGAATGTGTACCCGAAGCCTTAAAACTATTAAATGTGCCACTTCGTGTCTATCATCAATGTGGTCAGAACCATACAGAAGCAACACAGGCACGTTATGCCAATGCACCTGCGAATTTGGACGTTGAAGTGCATCCGTTTATTGAAGATATGGCTCAAGCGTATTCAAATGCCGACCTCATTATCTGTCGTGCGGGTGCTTTGACTGTGA
This sequence comes from Acinetobacter sp. ANC 4910, assembly GCF_004331035.1. Classification (GTDB taxonomy): domain Bacteria; phylum Pseudomonadota; class Gammaproteobacteria; order Pseudomonadales; family Moraxellaceae; genus Acinetobacter. Next base: position 93,293 of record NZ_SJNT01000006.1, on the reverse strand, counting down.
CAGAAATTGCCACAGCAGGTGTTGCGGCTATATTTGTACCGTTACCCAGTGCTGTGGATGACCACCAAACTGCCAATGCCAAGTTCTTAGCGAATATTGGGGCTGCGAAAATTTGTCCGCAAGCCAATATGAGCCCTGAAAGTTTAAAAGAATTGTTAGTGCCGTTAATGAACCGTTCACTATTGTCCGAAATGGCAGTCAAAGCGCGTCAACAGGCTCAACCCGATGCAACTCAACATGTCGTTGAGTTAATTCAAGAATTGTGATTAGAGTAAGCTATGTCTCCATCTACACCTGCTGATCAAGCAAAGAAATTAATTAAAATCCCTGAAATGCGTCGTATTAAGCACATCCATTTCGTGGGTATTGGTGGTGCTGGGATGTGCGGCATTGCGGAAGTATTGAAAAACCAAGGCTATAAAGTGTCTGGTTCAGATATCAAGGCATCGAAAACCACGCTACAGCTCGAAGAAAACGGGATTAAAGTTTATATCGGGCATGCAGCAGAAAATATCCAAGGCGCCAATGTTTTGGTGGTTTCAACAGCCATTGATCCAGAAAATCCTGAAATTAAGGCGGCAATTGAACATCGCACACCTGTGGTTCGCCGTGCAGAAATGCTGGGTGAGTTGATGCGTTACCGTCATGGTATTGCTGTCGCTGGAACACACGGTAAAACCACAACCACCAGTCTTGTGACTTGTATGTTGGCTGAAGAAAACCTAGATCCAACTTATGTGATTGGTGGTTTGTTAAATCGTACGGGCGTTAATGCAGCGCTGGGTGCAAGTCGTTTTATTGTGGCTGAAGCAGACGAGTCAGATGCATCTTTCCTGTATTTACAGCCAATGGCAACCATTGTGACCAACATTGATGCTGATCATATGGACACCTATGGTGGCAGCTTTGATGTGCTGAAAGACACTTTTATTCAGTTTTTACAAAAAATGCCATTTTACGGTTTGGCTGTGGTGTGTGGTGATGATGCCAACATCCGTGAAATTATGCCGCGAATTGGTCGTCCATTGGTGACTTACGGATTTAACGAAGACAATGACATTCGTGCAGTAGACATTGCACAAGAAGGCATGCAGTCACACTTTACCGTATTACGTAAAGACCGTGAGCCTTTACGCCTGACTATTAACCTGCCTGGTTTGCATAATATTTTAAATGCCCTTGCTGCAATTGGTATTGCCACCGATGAAGGGGTATCTGATGCTGCGATTGCACGTGCACTAGAAGGTTTTAGTGGTGTTGGTCGTCGTTTCCAAGTTCAGGGTGAGTTTGAGTTGGGCGAAGGCAATGTGAAATTGGTGGATGACTATGGACATCACCCGAAAGAAGTAGAAGCGACCATTAAAGCAGCACGTGCCAGCCATCCAGACCGTCGTTTGGTGATGTTGTTCCAGCCGCACCGTTTTAGTCGTACCCGTGATTGTTTTGATGATTTTGTTGATGTGTTGTCACAAGTTGATCAATTGTTGTTATTAGAAGTTTATCCTGCTGGGGAAAAACCAATTGTGGGCGCAGACAGCCGTGCATTGGCGCGTAGTATTCGTTTACGTGGTGAAGTTGAGCCCATCTTGGTCGATCCAGTAGAAGGGAACTTGCCGAATGTAATGCGTAAAGTGTTACAAGCGAATGACTTGTTATTAACACAAGGCGCAGGTAATGTGGGAGCTATCTCAGTTGAGCTGGCGCAGCATCAATTATATGTAGATTAATTGCCGTCTTCGGTTTCAATTAAAAAGTTATAACAGTTTAAGGATAAAAACGTGTCAAATGCTTCAAAGTTCGGCAAAGTTGCCGTGTTGCTTGGTGGTAAATCAGCTGAGCGTGAGGTTTCTCTCGATAGTGGTCAGGCTGTACTTGAAGCATTGATTCGTTCTGGGGTAAATGCTGAGGCATTTGATCCTCAGAATCGTAGCGTGACAGAATTGGTCAATTATGATCGTGCTTTTATTGTATTGCATGGTCGTGGCGGTGAAGACGGCCAGATCCAAGGTGTATTGGAGTGGTTAAACATTCCTTATACAGGAACTGGTGTTCAAGGTTCAGCCATTGGTATGGACAAAGTTAAAACCAAACAAATCTGGCAAGGCTCAGACTTACCAACTGCGCCGTACCGCATTATTGATAAAGACAGTGATTTAGCAGAAGTGGTTGAAAGCTTAGGTTTACCACTCATTATTAAGCCTGTACATGAAGGTTCTAGTGTAGGCATGAGTAAGGTTGAAAAAGCTGAAGATTTGGCTGCTGCAATTGTGAAAGCAACCCAGCACGACGCTGTAGTGATGGCGGAAAAATGGATTACAGGGCGTGAATTCACCATTTCATTTTTAAATGGTCAACCTTTACCTGTGATTCGTTTGCAACCTCCTGCGGATGTGGCTTTTTATGATTATGAAGCGAAATATCAACGTAATGATGTGCAATATGGTATTCCGTGTGGTTTAACGGAAGCAGAAGAACAACGTCTACAAGCATTGTGTTTACGCGCATTCCAAGCGGTTGGGGCCAGTGGTTGGGGACGTATTGATGCCATGCAAGATGAACAAGGCAACTTCTGGTTACTTGAAGTCAATACAGTACCCGGCATGACCAGTCACTCCTTAGTGCCCAAAGCAGCCAATGCGGTCGGCTATAGTTTCGATGCGTTATGTGTTGCAATTTTAGAACAAACACTTACAGGTGCAGCACACTAAGTTATGGCTCAACTTCCAGCATCGATGCGGCGCAAACGCGCTGCAATTACCTCGATTCACGACAAACCACCCACGCGAAAAGAACAGCTGACTAACGTGGGTGGTTGGTTGCTCTTGGTCATTGCTTTTGTGGTTTTGGCTGCTGGAATATTTGGCTTATACAAAGTGATGACCGATGCCCGTGTAGCGGATCTGGATGTGGTCGGAACACGTTCCGATGCTGAGCATCGTCAAGTGATGGTGCACGTGGCACCAACTTTACAAAATAATTATTTTACTTCTGATTTAGAACAAATCCGTGACCGTGCTTTAGAGCTGTCATGGGTAGATCGAGTCGTGGTTTCTCGAGCATGGCCGAATGCGATTCGCGTCCGAGTCATGCCTCGCCATGCGATTGCCCGTTGGGGAACTGGGCGTTTGCTGAGCGATAGTGGCGATATTTTTGCTGAAGTGACACCCAAAAATTATCAACAATTGCCGTTGCTTCATGGGCCGATCAGCCAATCCAAAACCATGATGCGTCGCTATAATGAAATTAATCAGTTATTCCTTCCAGTCAACCTTCGGCTAAAAGAATTATATTTAACGGAGCGTATGACTTGGTTTATGCAGTTTGATTCTGGATTACGTGTTATTGTTGATCAGGATCAAACCATGAGTAAGCTACAACGCTTAAGTCATCTCGCACAAAGTGATTTGAAACCTGTGTGGTCACAAATCTCAGCAATCGATTTACGTTATAGGAACGGCCTAGCGATTCAATGGAAAAGCGCAGCCCCACCCAAAATTGTAAATGGTCACTTTGTTGTAACGATTAATGACACAGGCATTGCGGATGGGATAAGTGCAAAGCCATAATGGTTGGCTTTATAAATAGAGGCGTAAAGCCATAAATTAAACAAACATGTAATGGTAGTAAATAATGAGTGAAGCTGTTCCCTCAGTTGTTGCGATTGACATTGGGACACATAAAGTTTCAGTTTTGATTGGTAAGGTGCACGCCCCAGACAAGATTCAAGTCATTGGGATGGCGACTGCACGTAACCGCGGTATGAACAAAGGCAAAATCGTGAGCTTGGATAAAGTCATCACGGCGATAAAAAATGCGGTTCAGGAAGCGGAAGATATGGCTGAGTGCCGTGTGCATTCGGCTTGGGTTTCTATTCCAAGTGCAGAATTAAAAAGTTTTTATGCTTCGGGGCGTACCCCAATTGAAAACGCTGAACATAGTATTAGCACCAATGAAGTGGTCAGAGCATTAGAGTTGGCTAAAGCCAGCCATGTCACTTCAGACCATTATTTGGTGAGTGCAGTCCCGCTTGGTTTTGAATTGGATGATTCCCCAGAATGGGTACAGAATCCGATACGAATGTCTGCACACAGTATGAAAGGGCATTATCAGTTGATGATGTTACCCATCAGTACCATGCAAAATCTGGATCGTGCCATGAAAGGCGCGAACATCACCGTAGAAAAAATGGTGGTGTCCTGCTTGGCAACGGCAGAAGCCAGTTTGCTGAAAGACGAAAAAGAATATGGGGTTTGTTTGCTCGACATGGGCGCTGGAACCACCAATCTTGCGGTCTATTTAGATGGGCGTCTGGCGATGGCGGAAACCTTGCAGCGTGGCGGTGAACATGTGACACGCGATATTGCTGCAGTCTTACAAACCACAACTGAAGAAGCAGAACGAATCAAGTTGCTCTATGGTTGTGTCGACTTAAAAGTGGTGAAACCAGATCATATGATTCAAATTCAAGGCATTGATGGTCCGCAAACCATCAGCCGAATTGAATTATCCGACATTATGATTGCACGCTATGAAGAAATTCTGACCCAAGTTCGAGAAGCACTTGAGCGTAGCGGTGCAATTCATGGTTTATACCATGGCGTGGTCTTGACAGGTGATGCTTGTCAGATTGAAGGGATGGTCAGTTTAGTGCGCCGGATGTTGGGTATTTCAGCGCATTTAGGCAATCCACCTGTACAAGTTTATGCTGATGAACCTTATTTGGCATCCCTACGTCGTTCCCAATACGCAACGGCGGCAGGTTTGTTGATGTTCAGTCAAGGAGATCCCCAAGAGACCTTGGTAGAAACCGTAGATCCTGAAACACTTTCGTTTTGGAAACGTGCTGGACGAGCATGGTCAGGATTAAATGATAAGTTGAAGTCTATTTTTTAGTGGTATTTTTAAGGAATATTGTTTGGAAGTTGTACGTTAAGCGGTCAAGACTTGACAAGCTAAACATTGAACAGCATTCTAAAATCAATTTTATTTATGCAGATCAAGGCAGTATACGGGCTTAAGTGACTGCCAATTACGAATTAGGAAATTTAAAGGTCATGGCCTCATTTGAATTTTTAGAAGATGATCAGAACGATAGCAACGGTCAAGCCCGTTTCACTGTATTTGGTGTAGGTGGTGCAGGCGGTAACGCTGTTCAACACATGTTGGAATCAGATATTCAAGGTGTAAAATTTGTTTGTGCCAATACGGACAAACAAGCTTTGGACCGTATGAATGCACAATTTAAAATCCAGTTAGGTGAACAGAGCACCCGTGGCTTGGGTGCAGGTGCAAATCCTCAAGTGGGTCAAACGGCGGCCGAAGAAAGCCGTGAGTTGATCCGCCAGCATTTAGAAGGCACCGACATGGTGTTTGTTACTGCAGGTATGGGTGGTGGTACAGGTACAGGTGCTGCTCCAGTCGTTGCAGAAATTGCCAAAGAAATGGGGATTTTAACGGTGGGTGTAGTGACAACACCGTTTAATTTCGAAGGTAAGCGTCGTCAACAGTCTGCTGAAAAAGGCATTGAGGCTTTAGAAGCGCATGTCGACTCGCTCATTATTATTCCAAACCAGCGCCTGTTAAAAGTATTCCGCGATATCTCGATGAAGGATGCTTATAAAAAGGCGGATGACGTATTACTCAATGCAGTACGTAGTATCTTCGATCTAGTGGTTCGCCCTGGTCACATTAACCTTGACTTTGCGGACTTGAAAACTGCAATGAGTACCCGTGGTTATGCCATGATGGGTGCAGGCTCAGGTCGTGGTGAACATCGTGCGCGTCAAGCTGCAGAACAAGCGATTCGTAGTCCGTTATTAGATAACGTGACCATTATGAATGCGAAAGGTATTTTGATTAACGTGACAGGTGGTGATGATGTCACCTTTGGTGAAATTGAAGAAATCACCGATGTTGTGAACCAAATTGTAGACTTGGATGAAGGTCAAGTTTTCTACGGCACGGTATTTGATCCAGATGCGCGTGATGAAATTAGTGTGACTGTGATTGCAACTGGTTTAACTCGCAATTCGGCAGATGCGATTGAACCTGTGAAGCGTGCAGCTACGCAGGTTTCACGTTCTGCAACAACTACACATGCTGTGGTTGAAGAAGATGACGTTCCTGCAATTCAGCGTCAGCAGGCGGATGCTCCCGCAATAAATGCTGCTTCATCTGCTGGTGCATCACGTCCAACACCAATGAGTATTCAAGATTATTTGAAAAATCAGCAACGTAAGTAATTATTTTTCAATAACTTGCTTTTAAAACACTATAAAAGGTAGCGTTATCGCTACCTTTTTGTTTTTTATCAATGGCTAAATATGCTAACGTATAGCGGATTTATGGGCAGATGATAGAAAAAGCATGTTGAAACAGCGTACCCTGCAACGTGTCGTGAAAGCGAGCGGTATTGGTCTTCATAGTGGGCAAAAGGTGTTAATGAACTTTGTGCCGCACCATGTGGATGGGGGTATTGTGTTCCGTCGTATCGATTTAGATCCGCCCGTGAACATTCAAGCCGATGCGATGCTAATTCAAGAAGCCTTTATGTGCTCTAATTTAGTTCAGGAAGATGCCAAAGTAGGTACTATTGAGCACGTGATGAGTGCAATCGCAGGTTTGGGTATTGATAATTTAATTATCGAAGTCTCTGCTTCAGAAGTGCCAATTATGGATGGCAGTGCTGGTCCATTTATCTACCTGTTAATGCAAGGTGGGTTGATTGAGCAAAATGCACCCAAAAAATTTATCCGAATCTTAAAGCCTGTAGAAGCATTAATTGATGATAAGCGTGCAATTTTTACGCCGCATTCAGGTTTTCAGCTGAATTTCACCATTGATTTTGACCATCCCGCATTTAAAAAAGAATATCAGTCTGCCACCATTGATTTTTCAACTGAAACTTTTGTGTACGAAGTCAGTGGGGCACGTACATTTGGCTTTATGAAGGACTTGGATTACTTAAAAGCCAACAATTTGGCTTTAGGGGCAAGTTTAGACAATGCCATTGGTGTGGATGATACTGGTGTGGTTAATGAAGAAGGTTTGCGCTTCTCAGATGAATTTGTTCGTCACAAAATATTAGATGCTGTAGGCGATTTATATTTATTAGGACATCAAATTATTGCGAAATTTGATGGATATAAGTCAGGTCATGCCCTGAATAACCAATTATTACGCAATGTTCAAAGTGATCCAACCAGCTATGAAATTGTAACATTTGATGACATAGATCAATGTCCAATCCCTTATGTAAGTGTGACATAAGTCATTGTCTTATATAGGCTACGTTATAATATAACAAATAAAAATGAGAATTAAGTCACTTTTTTAATCAAAGCATTTTCCAGCCCTAGCTTTAGCTTACTTTTTATTGCTTGCCAAACGTAGCATCGCTTGGCTAAGCTTAGGGTCGCTCACAAAGTCGGCAGCCCCCTTTAATAAATCTTGGGTTTCTGGGCTAAGAGATCGTGAAGATGGTTCAGGAGCAGGTGTGGTTGTTGAGGAAACTCTTAAACGAACCTGTATTTTTTGTAAATCTTTGAGTTCTTCTAGTTGAGCCAATTGCACAATATATTGCTTTTGTAAGTAACCAAGTTGACTCACCATCGCTTGATTTTCACCCGTTACGGTCAAAACACCATATTGATAACAAGCAACCTGCCATTGCTCTGGTTGAGGCAATAACGGTTGAATGAGTTTGCTAAGTTTCTGCCATGCAGCAACTTGCGTTGAGAGAAACGATAAGTTTCCTGTTTTTATGCGTTTTCTTGTTTGTTGAAAGAGATTCTCTGGTTCAGACATACATATTACCTTCATATTTGTGTCTTAAGCTTATGCGCTCCTTTCAGTAGATATCAAGGAAGAGGTCACGCAAGGAACTTTTGTAAGAACAGTTTAAAGAGGTTTTTTATGCACACAAGACGTATTTTATTGGCGTTTTCTTTAGCCGCTTCGACCGCATCGGTCGCTTTCGCGGATTTAGTTCAATTAAATTCTAATACCACGGCTTCGCCAGATCGTATCGAACAACTGACTCAAACTTTAGCGCAAGGTTCGTATGCTGAACTTGAAGACATTGATCTTCCTGCAAGTACGCAAATGTCCGTCAAATTGCGTGAAAAAACTGTTGAACTAAACAACGAATCAATTGCTAAAAAATACGGCACTAAAACTTCGTATTCTGCATCTTCAAATAGTCCTTATTCATGGTTAGTGACTCACCCATTGCCAGACATGAAACGCATCAGTTCAAGTTTTGGTGGACGTACCATGGGTGGCCGTGCTGAACATCATTCAGGTTTAGATTTGTCAGCGCCAAGTGGCACACCAATCTATGCAACGGGTTCTGGTGTTGTGACCAAGTCGGGCTGGGGTTCGGGTTATGGTCAATATGTTGAAATTAACCACGGCGATGGTTACATCACGCGTTATGCACATGCTTCACGTTTAATTGCACGTGTCGGTGACCGTGTAGATGCGGGTGAACATATTGCGAATGTTGGCTGTACAGGTCGTTGTACTGGTCCACATTTACATTATGAAGTTGTGAAAGATGGTCAGCGTAAAAATCCATCGACTTATTTAGCTATGTTGCCGTAATCGCACCTGACTATTTAAGCTAAGAATTCTTCAAAAGGCAGTTTATTGGGTTTCACCTCTTTCCCATGGGCTGCCTTTTTGTTTCCGATATTTGCACCAAAATAGGGATGTTCCCTGTATCTTTTTTTCATACTATCAGGCAAAAGAACTTTGTTTGTATAAAAAAACAACATTATTGGCGATTTTTTGTTAATTTGAGTGTTAAATCGTCAGCAATTATTTATTTTATAAATAGTGGTACCTTTCCGTATTCAGCTGTAGCGATAACTTCTAATACCAAAGTATGGTACATATACATAATAGATTAAGCTCAAGGAATAGGTGGATTATGGCGTTTTATGGCGATACAGATGCGCAAGAAACCCAAGAATGGCAAGATGCTTTTGATTCGGTTTTAAAACACATGGGAACAGAACGTGCTGCATTTTTATTAGAAAAATTATATCAACGTGCAATCGCGAAACATGTTCCTATTCAGCGCTTAAATACTCCTTATTTAAATACGGTTTCTGTTGAAGAAACCCCAGCCATGCCAGGTGATCAGGATATGGAGCGCCGTATTCGTGCGCTGATCCGTTGGAATGCCTTGGCAATGGTATTACGTGCGAATAAAACAGGTGATGACCTAGGTGGTCACTTGGCAAGTTTTGCCTCTTCTGCAACTTTATATGATGTAGGCTTTAACCATTTCTTCCGCGCGAATAGCGATAGCTTTGGCGGCGATATGATTTATTATCAAGGGCACTGTGCTCCTGGTATTTATGCACGTTCATTCCTTGAAGGACGTTTAACTGAAGAACAGTTAAGTAATTTCCGCCGTGAAGTGGGCGGTAACGGTTTACCAAGTTATCCGCATCCATATTTGATGCCTGACTATTGGCAGTTCCCAACGGTATCAATGGGTCTGGGTCCAATCATGTCAATTTATCAAGCGCACATTCAGAAATATTTAATGAATCGTGGTTTGATTAAAGAAGAAAATCGTAAAGTCTGGGCTTATCTGGGCGATGGTGAGATGGATGAGCCAGAAAGTACGGGTGCAATTTCACTTGCTGGTCGTGAAAAACTGGATAACCTGATTTGGGTGGTGAACTGTAACTTACAGCGTCTAGATGGCCCAGTACGTGGTAACGGTAAAATCATTCAAGAATTAGAATCTTTATTCCGTGGTGCGGGCTGGCGTGTCATTAAAGTTGTATGGGGCCGTCATTGGGATCCACTACTTGCAAAAGACAGCACAGGCGCTTTAAAAGCGGTCATGGAAGAAACAGTTGATGGTGAGTACCAACGCTATCAAGTGAAAGGTGGTGCATATACACGTGAGAAATTCTTTGGCAAGTATCCAGAAGCTGCGGAACTTGTAAAAGATTTAAGCGATGAAGACATCGATAATCTGAACCGTGGTGGTCATGACCCGTACAAAGTTTTTGCTGCCTATGCAGAAGCAATGACAGCCAAAGGTCAACCAACCGTTATTCTTGCGAAAACTGTTAAAGGTTACGGTTTGTCTGAAGAAATTGAAGCGGTGAATAAGACTCACCAAATCAAAAAAATGCAGGTCGATTCTTTAAAGTATGTACGTGACCGCTTCAACCTGCCATTTACAGATGAGCAACTAGCAGAGCTTCCATTCTATCGCCCAAGTGAAAACTCGCCAGAAATGAAGTATATGAAGGCGCGTCGTGAAGCGTTAGGTGGCTATTTACCTGCACGTCGTAAAGAGAGTGAGCAATTAGCCATTCCTGAATTGTCGGTATTTGATGCAGTGTTAAAAGGTTCTGCAGGCAAAGAACAATCCACCACCATGGTCATGGTTCGTTTAATTGCTTCTTTACTTAAAGAAAAAGCCATTAAAGACCGCGTAGTACCAATCGTTCCAGATGAAGCGCGTACTTTTGGCTTAGAGGGTATGTTCCGTCAGTTGGGTATTTATGCCGCACATGGTCAGAAATACACGCCTGAAGACCAAGAACAATTGATGCATTACCGTGAAGCTAAAGACGGTCACATGCTACAAGAAGGGATCAACGAAGCAGGTGCGATGAGCGCATGGGCAGCGTTGGCAACCAGTTATTCAACCAATAACTTGCCAATGATTCCAATGTACATGTACTACTCAATGTTTGGTTTCCAACGTATTGGCGACATTGCATGGGCAGCAGGTGACGCACAAGCACAAGGTTTCTTATTGGGTGCAACCGCAGGCCGTACCACACTGAACGGTGAAGGTTTACAACACCAAGATGGTCACTCACATATTCTTGCGAACACCATTCCGAACTGTATCTCTTATGATCCATGTTTCGGTTATGAATTGGCAGTGATTGTGCATGATGGTTTACAACGTATGTATGTGAACCAAGAACGTGTGTTCTATTACTTAACCGTGATGAATGAAAACTACGAGCATCCTGAAATGCCTGAAGGTGTTGAAGAAGGCATTAAACGTGGTATGTACTTGTTGCAAGAAGATGAAAAAGCAACGGTTCAGCTCATGGGTTCAGGCGTGATTCTGCGTGAAGTGATTAAAGCTGCGAAAATTTTACGTGACGAATACCAAATTCACTCAAACGTGTGGAGTGTGACCAGCTTTAATGAGTTGGCGCGTGATGGTATGGCGTGTGAAGAATACAATCGCTTACATCCTTTGGCTGAACAAGCGAAAGAAGCATGGGTTTCTCAGTTACTTCGTCCAACTGATGGTATCGTGGTGTCTGCGACCGATCATATGCGAGCGTATAGCGAACAGGTTCGTGCTTACTTGCCTGACAACCGTCCGTTCGTTGCTTTGGGTACAGATGGTTATGGCCGTTCAGATACGCGTGCCAACTTACGTAGCTATTTCGGTGTAGATGCTGCACACATTGTAGTTGCGACCTTGAAAAAATTAGCAGATGAAGGTGAAGTCGATGCGCGCTTAGTCAAAGATGCGATTTCTTCATTTGAGTTAGAGACAGACCGTCCAGTGGCATGGGCCCCTCAGGCACATCCTGAAGTTCATGCAGTTGCAGACTACAAAGAACAATCAGGTGAGGAGAACTAAGCATGCAAATCACAACACCTGATATTGGCGTAGATAAAGCCACGGTTGCAGAAATTTTAGTAAAAGTCGGCGACCAGATTGCTGTCGATGACAGTTTGGTCTTACTTGAGTCCGACAAAGCCTCTGTTGAAGTGCCTAGCACTTCAGCAGGTGTGGTCAAAAGCATCAGCGTTACAGTCGGCGATGAAGTCTCTGAAGGCGCTGTGCTGATTGAGCTTGAATCAGATGTTGCTGCAACTCCTGTCGCAGCAAAAGCAGAAGAAAAAGTGGCTGAACCTGCTCCAGTGGTTGCCACGCCAGAAGTAGCAACTCCTGTTGCAGCGACTCAATCAGCGACAAGTGCTGTAGTTGATGTACAAGTTCCAGACATTGGTGTTGAAAAAGCAGTTGTCGGTGAAATCCTGGTCAAAGCTGGCGATACACTTGAAGTTGATCAAAGTATCGTGGTAGTTGAATCAGACAAAGCGACAGTTGAAGTACCGAGTACGGTTGCGGGCACAGTTGAAAGTGTTGAAATTCAAGCTGGCGACACCGTGAAAGAAGGTGTAGTGCTGTTAAAAGTGAAAGTGGCAGCTGCGGCTGCGCCAACTGCTGTAGCGACAAACGCACCTGCGTCAGCTCCTGTAGCAGCTGCTGAACCTGTGCAGGCAGTTGTTGCTACGGCAGCTCCAGTTGCAACAGGTGCGGTAGAAATTACAGTACCCGACTTAGGTGTCGACAAAGCCACTGTCGCTGAGATTTTGGTGAGCGTGGGCGATCGTGTCGAGAACGATCAAAGCATTATTGTGGTGGAGTCAGATAAAGCGACGGTAGAAGTACCAAGTACGACTGCGGGTGTGATTAAAGCCATTCATGTTTCTGCTGGACAAAGTGTCGCGCAAGGTATGCCTTTGGTGACAATTGAAGGCGAATCGGCAGCGCCAGCTGTACAAGCTCCTGTTGCAGCACCAAAAGCTCAGCCACAAGTGTCTACGACTCCTGTTGTGTCTTCTGCCAAAGTTGAAGCTGCGCCAGTGCAAACAACTGGGGTAGATAAGCTGACCAAAGAACAAAGTGCAGAAAATGCAAAAGTATATGCAGGCCCTGCGGTACGTAAATTGGCGCGTGAATTAGGTGTTGTACTTGCACAAGTACAAAACTCAGGGCCACATGGTCGCTTAATGAAAGAAGATGTGTTTGCTTATGTGAAAGCACGTTTGACAGCACCGCAAGCGGCACCAGTCGCTGCGGCAGCACCTGCTGTTTCAGGTTTGCCAAAGCTTCCTGACTTCACTGCTTTTGGTGGCGTGGAAGAAAAAGTGCTGACGCGTTTGCAGCAAGTATCCATTCCGCAATTGTCATTGAACAACTTTATTCCTCAAGTTACGCAGTTTGATTTGGCTGATATTACTGAACTTGAAGCTTGGCGTAATGATCTTAAAGGTAACTTTAAGAAAGATGGCATTAGCCTGACCATTATGGCATTCATTATCAAAGCTGTGGCGCACTTACTCAAAGAAGAGCGTGATTTTGCGGGTCATTTGGCTGATGATGGTAAGTCTGTATTATTGCGTAATGAAATCCATATGGGTATTGCTGTAGCGACCCCAGATGGCTTAACCGTTCCAGTGTTACGTAATCCAGACCAAAAAACCATTAAGCAAATTGCGGTTGAATTAGGCGTATTGGGTCAAAAAGCACGTGATAAGAAACTTTCACCGAAAGACTTACAAGGTGCGAATTTCACCATTTCAAGCCTTGGGGCGATTGGTGGTACAGCATTTACACCATTGGTGAACTGGCCACAAGTGGCGATTCTCGGTATTTCGCCAGCGACCATGCAGCCAGTATGGAACGGGCAAGGTTTTGATCCGAAACTTATGCTTCCACTGTCATTGTCTTACGATCACCGTGTGATTAATGGGGCAGATGCAGCACGTTTCACCAATAAGTTAACTAAGTTGTTGGCAGATATCCGTAGTTTACTGATCTAGTCAGTGTTTCAATTAGTGTTTCAAACCTCGCCTCGGCGGGGTTTTTTATTGTGATGGAATTGGAAAAATCGTAAAAATCTGTTGTGAAGTTTAGAGAACTGGATTGATTTGGTTAAAATGAGAGGAAAAGTAGAAGTGAATGCAGGGAGTCGCATGCAAATGTTTGCATTTTTCAAGTTTATGCTGCCGCTGTTGTTGCTGGTCTTGGTGTTAATGGGACTTTGGCTGAGTGTGTTGCATTTTCCATGGCAATGGATTACCTATTTGGTCATGGGGGTGGAGATTTTTACCGCAACTATCGTGTTCTCGATGGAATATCAAGCGCAGCATATCGGCGGTGCTAGTGGTTGGGGAAGTTTTGGTTGGCTTGGTTTTAATGTCGGCTTGGCTATGCTGTTGGGGTTGTGTCGAATCGCCATTTGGTTATACCAACGCTTAGAATTCCAGTTTTAACCCCAAAGAGAACAAATCTGCCTGATGATAAAAACAAAATGAAAGATTGGAAAAATTGAGTAAATTTTATATAATGAACTCGATTCATTGGGGAGTAGCCGCTTTTTACGTTATGTAAAAAGGTGATGATCAACATAATTGTTCCACAGAACATGGTCATCATAGCAAAGAACCAAATAAGCTCATTAAGCAGCTTTTTTTGTTGGCAAGACCTTTGATTTACCACTCTGCATCAATCAATTTGATTTTGGCTAGCAGGAGGGGTAAGTCATAGGCAAATTTTGCTAGCCAGAGAAAAGATGTTATGCATGAGTTCCTAATTTCGACAGCAATTGTCGCACTCGCCGAAATGGGTGATAAAACCCAACTTCTTGCCTTATTATTGGCTGCACGTTTCCGTAAACCTGTCCCTATTCTGATTGCAATTTTAGCTGCAACGCTGATTAACCATGGCTTATCTGCGGTATTGGGTCAATGGATCACCACTGTTTTAAGTCCTGAAGTATTGATCTGGGTGTTGTCACTTGGCTTTATTGGTATGGCGGCTTGGATGCTTATTCCAGATGAGTTGGACGATGAAACTGATAGCATCAATAAGTGGCAGAGATTTGGTGTGTTCGGCGCAACTTTTGTCTTATTCTTTTTGGCAGAAATTGGTGATAAAACCCAAATTGCAACTGTGGCCTTGGCTGCGCGTTATGACAGTATCTTTTGGGTGATGGCTGGAACCACAGTGGGTATGATGTTGGCAAACGCACCTGCAGTATTTGTCGGGAATAAATTGGCAGACAAGTTACCAATTTCATTAATTCATAAAATTGGCGCAGTTATCTTCTTAATTATTGGTGTCTCTACCTTAGTGCAGCATTATTTCTGGTAAGCAAGCATTTTTTCAGAAAACCCAGCAAAACAGTTGGGTTTTTTATTAGATAAATCAGACAAATAAGTGCCAAAAAGTGAAAACTAGCTCTGTATATTTATTGTAAGTTCAACTATTTCCATTTATGTTATAGGGAATTAAAAATTGTACTTATATAGAATAGAATTATTGGGGTTTTGCTATGGCTTTTGATCGCACCACATCACAAGTGTTATTTGATAATGGCACACATAAGTGCATCAGTTTTACCAGTTTGGTTAAAGGTGAAGGCGTACAGGCAAACCAGTTTCTGATTTTAGATCATGAGCGTGCTGCGGTATTAGATCCGGGGGGTGATTTGACTTATGTCCCCTTAACGATGGAGCTGAATAAATACACCCGTTTAACTAATCTGGATTATGTGATGGCTTCACACCAAGATCCTGACATTATTACCTCAATGCCACGCTGGTTAGTGTATAGCGATGCCAAAGTGGTTGCTTCAAAACTTTGGGCACGCTTTTTACCCCATTTAAACTCTGCCTTTATGAGTGACCGCATGAAAGGTGGGTGGTTGGAACGCTTGATCGAATTGCCAGACCACGGTGGAATCATTCCTTTGGGTGAATCAAGTATTGTAGTTGTTCCTGCCCATTTTCTGCATTCAGTTGGGAATTTTCAATTTTACGATCCAATTGCAAAAATTTTATTTTCAGGTGATATGGGCGCTTCGATGGTGGATGATGCCAATAAACCCTTGGAAAGTTTTTCTTCCCATATTCCGAAAATGAAAGGGTTTCATCAACGCTATATGTGTTCCAATAAAGTCATTCGCCTATGGGTGAAGATGGTGCGTAGCATGGATATTGAAATGATTGTGCCACAACATGGTACGCCATTTATTGGCAAAGAGATGATCAACCAGTTCTTGGATTGGATTGAAACCTTGGAATGCGGCATTGACTTAATGGATGAAAGTGTTTTTACCTGCCCAACGTAATTTCTTACTCAATTGAAAATGAGATTGGCTTATAAATTAAAGTCAGTCTCTAACGTTGAAATTGGGGCTGAACATGCTTTTCCGTGTGCCTATATTTTTTAAATGATATTTTTTTAATAAAAAATGAAATTTAAAGCTAAATTTGTTTATAATAGCGCACGGAAATTACCAGTGAGACTGTTATGTTGACCATCGTTCAAGAAGCGTTAACCTTCGATGATGTCTTATTACTCCCTGCCTATTCTACTGTCCTCCCAAAAGATGTCTCTCTAAAGACACGCCTGACTCGTGGCATTAACTTAAATATCCCTCTCGTTTCAGCAGCAATGGATACCGTGACTGAATCACGTATGGCAATTGCGATGTCACAAAACGGTGGTATTGGTATTTTGCATAAAAACATGGATATTGCTGCCCAAGCGGCAGAAGTACGCCGTGTGAAAAAATTTGAAGCAGGTATGGTCAAAGACCCAATTACAGTAACACCAGAAACTACGGTGCGTGAGTTGATTGCGATTACGCAAGCCAACAACATCAGTGGTGTGCCTGTAGTGAAAGATGGGAAAGTGGTTGGCATAGTGACAGGACGTGATACACGTTTTGAAACCAATCTTGAGCAACCTGTAAGCAGCATTATGACGGGGCAAGACCGTTTAGTGACTGTACGCGAAGGTGAATCTAAAGAACAGATTCAAGCGCTATTACAGAGACACCGTATTGAAAAAGTATTGGTGGTTGGCGAGAACAACGAATTAAAAGGTCTCATTACGGTCACTGATTTCCGTAAAGCAGAACTTTATCCAAACAGCTGTAAAGATGACTTAGGTCGTTTACGCGTAGGTGCTGCAGTTGGTACAGGCGTAGAAACACCAAGCCGTGTAGAAGCATTGGTTGATGCAGGTGTAGACGTGATTGTGGTAGATACCGCACACGGTCACTCTGCGGGTGTAATCGAACGTGTACGTTGGGTTAAACAAAACTACCCACAAGTCCAAGTGATTGGCGGCAACATTGCAACAGGTGATGCTGCATTAGCACTCCTTGATGCTGGTGCAGATGCGGTAAAAGTTGGTATCGGTCCTGGTTCAATTTGTACCACACGTATTGTTGCGGGTATTGGTATGCCACAAATCTCTGCAATTGATAGCGTTGCCAATGCATTAAAAGACCAAATTCCTTTAATTGCTGACGGTGGTATTCGTTTCTCTGGCGATATGGCGAAAGCGATTGGTGCTGGTGCAAGTACGATTATGGTGGGTTCACTGCTTGCAGGTACTGAAGAAGCACCGGGTGAAGTAGAATTCTTCCAAGGTCGTTACTATAAAGCATACCGTGGTATGGGTTCATTGGGTGCAATGGCGGGTGCGACAGGTTCGGCTGACCGTTATTTCCAAGATTCTAAAGCGGGCGCTGAAAAGTTGGTTCCAGAAGGAATTGAAGGTCGTGTACCGTACAAAGGACCAATGGGCAATATCGTACATCAAATGATGGGCGGCTTACGTTCTTCAATGGGCTATACGGGTTCTTCAACCATTGAAGATCTACGTCAAAATGCAAAATTTGTGAAGATTACGGCCGCTGGTATGTCGGAATCTCACGTACATGATGTCACCATTACCAAAGAAGCACCTAACTATCGTGTTGGTTGATTTTTAGTAATTTAGACCCAAAGAGACCGTCAACACTATGACGGTCTTTTTTGTTTTGGTGTAAAGTATTTCACTATGACAAAAGGTGGATAACAGCACCTAGCTATAAGAAGTGAGTAAAACATGAGTTATTTTGGCACAGATGGTATTCGTGGAAAATTTGGAGAATTACCAATTACGCCTGAATTTGCACTAAAACTAGGATTTGCAGCTGGAAAAGTTTTAAAAAAAATTTCGCAGAAAGACAAACCAATTGTTGTGTTAGGTAAAGATACGCGATTATCAGGTTATATTTTAGAAGCAGCTTTACAGGCAGGATTGAATGCTGCGGGTGTCTATGTGCATTTATTGGGCCCACTGCCTACACCTGCAATTGCCCATTTAACACGTGCCCTACATGCCAGTTTGGGTATTGTGATTTCTGCATCACATAACCCTTATTTTGATAACGGTATTAAATTCTTTTCTGGTGAAGGTAAAAAACTACCGGATGCCTTACAAGAAGCGATTAACCAAGAATTAGAAAATGATTTGTTGATTGAAGACACGGCCAACTTAGGTAAAAGTGTCCGTGTAAAAGATGCCAATGGCCGTTATATCGAATTTTGTAAATCAACGTTCCCGTATCATTATGATTTATCGAGTTTAAAAATAGTAGTGGACTGTGCCAATGGTGCGGCTTATAACGTGGGACCTGCCGTATTTAAAGAGCTCGGTGCCAAAGTAATTGCACTCTATAATGAACCCGATGGTCTCAATATTAATAAAGATTGTGGCTCAACCCATCCTGAAAACTTACAAAAAGCAGTTGTTGAACACAAAGCTGATGTAGGGATCGCTTTCGATGGCGATGCGGATCGCGTGATTATGGTCGACCGTAATGGTGAACAAATTACAGGCGACCATATTCTGTATATTTTGGCGACACAAGCCAGCAAAAAACCAGCAGGTATTGCTGGTACAGTCATGAGTAACATGGCGTTAGAATTGGCATTAGATCAAGCTCAAGTGCCATTTGTACGCGCTAAAGTGGGCGACCGTTATGTGTTGCAAGCTCTTGAAGAAAATCAGTGGGTAATAGGTGGTGAACCATCAGGCCATATCTTAACGCTAGATAAGAGCACGACAGGGGATGCAATTATTGCGGCATTACAAGTACTGACAGTAATGGTTGAACAGAATAAGCCATTGCATGAACTGGTTGCAGACTTCAAGCTGTTCCCGCAAGTGTTGGTCAATGTGCGTTTAGAGCACATGATAGACCCATATGCAAACCCAGCAATGGTGGCTGAATTTGAAAAAGCTGAGACACAGCTCGCGGGTCGTGGCCGTCTATTGATTCGTAAATCAGGTACAGAACCTGTGATTCGGGTCATGGTAGAAGGTGATCAACTGGAAGAAGTCACTGCTTTGGCAAATCATCTTGCTGATGTGGTTCGTACCCAAGCCGCTTAAGGAATAATGTAATGAGCGATTTAATTAAAGATTTAAGTGAATTGCGGTTGAGTTATCAAAAAGGGGAATTGCTTGAGTCGGAGGTTGAACAGCATCCGCATGAGCAATTTCTCAATTGGTTTAATATTGCCCTAGAGGCGCGTTTACACGAACCTTATGCGATGTATTTGGCGACAGCAAATCGCCAAGGACGTCCACATGTGCGGACTGTGTTATTACGCGGTGCAACGGAAGCAGGTTATGACTTTTATACCAACTATGACAGCCAAAAAGGCTTAGATTTGGTTGAGAATCCTTATGCTGAGCTGTTGTTTTACTGGCCAGAATTGGAGCGCCAAATTCGTGTCAGTGGTCGAGTCGAAAAAATTACCGAAGATGAAGCAACCGCATATTATCGTAAGCGCCCACGTGATAGCCAGATTGCTGCACATATCAGTACCCCGCAAAGTGGTGTGATTGCCAGTCGGGATGAGCTTCAGCAACGTTTCCAGAATTTGCAGGATCAGGTGGTAGATCAGTCTGAATTGGATAAGCCTACTTTTTGGGGCGGCTATCGTTTGCAGCCAGATTATTATGAGTTTTGGCAAGGACGACCAAATCGTTTACATGACCGTCTGAGTTATGAAAGAATCGATGGTATATGGAAATTACAACGACTGATGCCTTAAATGACACAGATACAAATTAAGCAACGACCTTATTTAACACGCCCTGAAAATATTCAGGGCGTGTCGCCTTTTATTGCACAAATTTTGGCGCGCCGTGGGGTGCAATCGCAACAAGAACTTGAATTAAAGTTAAAGCATCTCTTAGCCCCGAGTTTAAAAGGGTTGCCTCAGGCAATTGAACTGCTCGATCAAGCGATTGATCAGCACCAGAAAATAGTTATTGTGGGCGATTATGATGCAGATGGTGCCACCAGTACGGCATTAATGGTTTTGGCATTGCGAGAAATGGGCGCACAAGTGAATTATCTGGTGCCCGACCGTTTTAAATATGGTTATGGCTTAACTCCTGCGATTGCAGATTTGGCTTTTGCCAAGTTTCAGCCTGATGTTCTGGTCACGGTGGACAATGGGATTTCTAGCCATGCGGGTGTCGCTCAGGCACAAGCACACGGCATGCAGGTGGTGATTACCGATCATCATCTCACCACCAAAGAGATTCCTGCTGCTGAGGCCGTAGTGAATCCAAATCAATTGGATTGTGAATTTCCAAGCAAAGCCTTGGCAGGAGTCGGGGTTGCATTCTATCTGTTGGCAAATTTAAGTAGTAGTCGTGCTCAGCAAGGTAAATCCAGTGCCAAGATTGCACAATATCTGGATTTGGTGGCTTTGGGGACTTATGCGGATGTTGCTGCATTAGACTATAACAACCGTATTTTAGTAGATGCAGGTATTAAACGGATTCAGCAACAACATTGTCGCATTGGGATTTCGGTTTTATTGGAACTTGCGGGGCGCGATGTTGCACAACTCAAAGCACAGGATCTAGGCTTTGTCTTGGGGCCACGGATTAATGCTGCGGGACGCATGGAAACCATGGACATTGGCATTGAATGTTTGTTGGCAGAGGATTACAGCACCGCATATCCTTTGGCTCAGCAACTGAATCAACTGAATGTGGAACGACGTCAGGTCGAAACCCAAATGAAGCAGGATGCTTTAACTGCTTTGGCACAATTCAAACTTGAGCTGAGCGAAACGCCTGCCGCGTTGATTCTGTTCGAACCGCATTGGCATCAAGGGGTGATTGGGATTGTGGCGGGGCGCTTAAAAGAACAGTTCCACCGCCCCGCGATTGTGTTTGCTGCCGATGAAGATGGTGAGCATATTAAAGGTTCCGCCCGCTCAATTGAAGGTATTCATATCCGTGATGCGATAGAAACTGTGGCAGAGCAGTTTCCATATTTGGTCAGCCATTTTGGTGGGCATGCTGCAGCCGCAGGATTAACCATCAAGAAACAGCATTTCGATGAATTTAAACAGCATTTTGTTCAACTCATCCAAACTATGGATGAGGCACTTTTTCAAGCCACTTTATGGACGGATGGTGTATTACCGACCGAGGCATTGAATTTAGAGACGGTTCATCTGCTGCAACATTTGACCCCTTGGGGACAAAAATTTCCGGCCCCCATCTTTGAAGGGCAGTTTCAGGTGTTGGATTATCGTTGGTTAAAGGAAATTCACCTGAAATTACGTTTGGCTTTGGATAATGGGCAAGTGGTGGATGCAATTGCGTTTAATGCGGCAGATAAGTTTAGCTTTGATCCAATGCAATCTTCGGTGCATTTGGTGTATGAGTTAGAACAGAATAGTTTTAATGGGCAAGTCAGTTTGCAATTGCGAGTTTTGCATTTGCAATAATAAAAAAACCGCTGAATTCAGCGGTTTTTTTTGATGCTCATCTAAAACGATGATGACTTTGGCAATTAGAAGCGGTATTTCGCTGCTACACCAAATTTGTTGTAGTCATTGTTGCCGACTTCACCAAAACCTACACGACCTTCAAGGCTCACTTGTGGCGTAAAGAATTTACGTGCATTGATACCAAATTCGTTAGTATCAGCATAATCACGGTCTTTACTGTAGTAATCTACGCCAAGGCTTAAGGTTTTATCGATGAAATAGTCTGCAGCTAGGTTGTATTCATCTAGATCACCAAAACCTGCGCCTGCTTCTAAGTTAATGTCTTTGCCATTGCTTAGTGAGGTGACATATTTAGCGCGAAGAGTAGGATCTACGCCGTCGTCATAATCGTTGTCATAGCCTTTTAGACCCGCAGCAATTAATAAACCTGGTGCTGGTAAATAACCGACTTCAGCGCCATAAACGGTCTCATCAAAATCGCCACCACGGTCAAATTTCATATCGTCGCGACCTACATTACCACTCACGTAGAAATCTGAGTTAGGAACGTAAACTTCAGCACCTACTCCATAACGATGACGTTCATCATTACCAACTTCGTCATATTGATATTTTGCGCTAACGTTACTTGCGCGGTCTAGGAATGCAGCTTCGGCTAAAGGTGCATTACGAGTTTGAACTGGATTGAAGTAATACGTGCCATCTACACCAAAAGAACCGCTTGAGCTGCCGTTATCAGGATCGATTAGTCCAGCAGAAGCACCGACTTCGGCTTGGTATGCATGAGCTGTCCCAGTCATGGCAATGACAGAGAACAGCGCTGAGGCAATTGCTAATTTTTTCATGGAAAGGACCCCTCTGAAATTTGGTTAAAAATGAATTAATTTTTTGTTACACTTTTAGTCTAGGGCAAAACTGAATTGCGTCAACAGCACGAAGGTTACGGAATTGTTTCGAGCGTAATATTATGTAATTACTTTTTTTTAAATGTTTGATATATATTAAATTTAATAATTGTAGTGATTTATTAAAATTGTGGATTTTCTATGAATAGCACACAAAGCGGTGAAATAAGCGACGAAATTGTAAGCGGAAAATACTAAAAAACACGCCATTCGGCGTGTTTTTTTGAGAACTTAAAACGAGAGAAAATCTTAAAAACGTAGTGTGGCATTTACATTAAAGCCTTGTACATCATCACCAAAACCCACTGCACCACCGACAGCAAAGTTTGGATTGAGGAAATACTTAGAGCGCACCGAGAAGAAGTCGGTATTGTCATCACCATCATCTTCAATGTGATAAGCCAGTCCAAAGCTAAAAGCAGGATCAAAGTAATAATCGGCCGCTAAGTTGATATTGTCGATATCTCCCCAAGCAGCATCGGCTTCAAGATTTATAAACTGCCCTTGGCCCACAGGCGCAACATATTTGGCTGCTAATGCAAAACGGTTATCGTCATTGTCTTCATCTCCTTGATAGCCATCAATCCCTGTAGCAAGGAGTAAGTTGGAGATTGGCATATAACCGACTAGGGCGCGGTAGGTCGTAGCATCATAATCGTCTTTATATTTAGCGCTACCAAGCACCGATTGAATGTTAGTTTCATCTTTTGCTTGCCCAAAACCCACTTGACCATTCAAATAAAATTGCTCGACAAAATATTCTATGCCAGCACCAATATGATGGGCTTTACTTTCTAGAGAAACATTGTTCCCTAAACCATCGGATAGCGTTTTACTGTCCCAGTAATTATAAGTATAGCTTAAAGAGGCATTGCTATTGTGGCCCAAGAATGCAGCTTCGTTGAGCGGTGCATTTTTTGCCATAACAGGGTTAAAGTAGACGGTTCCTGTAAGGTCAAATTGCCCCTCGGCATCAGTGATATCATCATCGCGGTCAAAATAGCTAAAGCCTGTATCAATTTGAGCATCATAGGCAAAACTTGAGGATGCCATGAGTGCCAAAGCTAAGCTGGCAAGAACTTGTTTCATTCAATAAACCCCTAAAGTGGTTGTCGTTATAAAAGTGTTATGTTTTTTTAAAGTGGGGCTATTGTTGATAAATCCATCAGTGCCGTCAATTCCTAATTGCAAGGAGTGGCTAAAAATCTCTAAATGCTCTGTGCTATAATTGAGGGCTATTTAAGCTAATTATTGATTTGAGAGTAGCTCCCGTGGAAATTAATCCGTATTTAAACCAATTAAAAGATTTAAACGACCGTGGTCAAACATTACGGGGGTATCTTTGACTACGATCTAAAGAAAGAGCGTTTAGAAGAAGTTCTGCGTGAATTAGAAGATCCTACAATTTGGAATGACCAAAGCCGTGCACAGGCGATGGCCAAAGAAAAAGGCGAACTTGAAAACGTTTTAAATGTGTTGGATGGTTTGACTACACAACTTGAAGATGCACAAGCCATGCTGGATTTGGCGGTAGAGGCCGATGATGAAAGTTTGTTGGCAGATGTACAAGCTGAATTATCTTCTGCTGAAGAAGAACTGGCAAAACTTGAATTCCGTCGTATGTTCAGTAACCCAATGGACCCGAATCCATGCTATGTGGAAATTCAGGCAGGTTCAGGCGGTACAGAGGCACAAGATTGGGCTTCAATGCTATTGCGTATGTATATGCGCTGGATTGAACGTCATGGTTTCAAAGCTGAATTGATGGAAGAGTCAGGCGGTGATGTGGCTGGGATTAAGTCAGCAACGATTCGTGTCGAAGGTGAGTATGCTTATGGTTGGTTACGTACCGAATCGGGTGTGCATCGCTTAGTGCGTAAATCGCCATTTGACTCAGGTAACCGCCGTCATACCTCGTTCTCAGCGGTGTTTGTCTCGCCAGAAGTGGATGACAATATTGAAATTGACATCAATCCTGCTGATGTACGTACTGATACCTACCGTGCTTCGGGTGCGGGTGGTCAGCACATTAACAAAACTGACTCTGCGGTACGTTTAACCCACGCGCCAACAGGCATTGTGGTGGCGTGTCAGAACCAGCGTTCACAACATGCCAACCGTGACCATGCATGGAAACAGTTACGTGCCAAGTTGTATGAGTTGGAAATGAGCAAACGTAACGAAGCAGCGCAAGCATTGGAAGACTCGAAGTCGGATATTGGTTGGGGCAGTCAGATTCGTTCATACGTTTTGGATGATTCACGCATTAAAGATTTACGTACCGGTGTTGAAAACTCGAATACGGGTGCAGTATTGGATGGTGACTTAGATAAATTTATCGAAGCAAGCTTAAAACAAGGCTTATAAGTCAAGTATCATCAATAACTTAGACAAGTTTGATGCAGTTTTTTACAATATATCTAAAATATTCGATATAAAAATCGAAAAAATACGATATATTAAAGAAAAGCTGAATCAAGCTTGCACATGATTGAACCTGTCTGAACTATGGATATTGATTTAATTTTTAAAGCATTGGCGAATCCGACCCGCCGACAAATTTTGGAATGGTTAAAACATCCTGAACAGTTTTTGTCGAGTGACGAATGTGGTGACTTTAGACGAGGCGTATGTGCGGGGCACATTGAACGTTTAGGTAAAGTCTCGCAATCGACCATGTCCAATCACCTATCGGTGCTCCAGCAAGCAGGTTTAATTCAAGTCGAAAAATACGGGCAATGGTCTTATTTTTCCCGTAACGAAGCCTTGATTCAGCAATATATCGAACATTTGCAACGTTCACTTTAATTGAAAAAGTGGCGATCGAGGCGACTATGGCTGAACTGAATACTCCTTTAACTTTGGGTGATCTACACTTAAAAAACCGCGTGATTATGGCACCGTTAACCCGTAGTCGTGCTACAGCAGACCGCGTACCAACTGCCATGATGGCGGAATATTATGCACAGCGTGCGAGTGCAGGTTTGATTATTTCTGAAGCGACGGTCATTTCTGAAGAAGCCAATGGTTATTTGAATACGCCGGGGCTGTTTAATGAAGCGCAAGTTGAAGGCTGGAAACAGGTCACTCAGGCGGTACATGCCAAAGATGGCTTAATTGTGGCGCAGTTGTGGCATGTCGGTCGTGTATCGCATCCTGATTTGTTGAATGGTGAAACGCCTGTTTCGGCAAGTAACGTACAACAAAAAGGTTATGTCAGTTTATTGCGTCCAAAACGTGAATATGTGGTGCCACGTGCTTTAGAAATTGCGGAAATTCAGAGCATTGTTGAACAATACAAACAAGCAGCAGTTTATGCCAAAGCGGCAGGTTTTGATGGTGTGGAACTGCATGCTGCCAATGGTTATTTGATTGACCAGTTCTTGCAAAGTTCAACCAATTTACGTGAAGACCAATATGGTGGCAGCGTAGAAAACCGCGCACGTTTGTTGCTTGAAGTGGTCGATGTAATGATTGAAGTCTGGGGTGCAGGTCGTGTTGGAGTTCATTTAGCTCCGCGTTGCGATGAGCATGACATGGGCGATAATGATCCACGTGAAACCTTTGGTTATGCGCTAGAGCAACTGGGTCAGCGTCAGATTGCATTCTTCTTCACGCGTGAATATTTGGCAGATGACAGTATTAGCACGTACTTGAAACAACGTTCAGGTGGTGTACCATTGATTGCCAATATGCGTTTAAGCCGTGAAGATGCGATTGATCTGTTAGCAACAGGGCAGGCTGATGCAGTGTCTTGGGGTAAAGATTATATTGCCAATCCAGACTTGTATGAGCGTTTGGTTGCTGATGCACCGTTGAATGAACTCAAATTGGAAAACATGATTGGGACGGATGTGGCAACAGGATATATTGATTATCCAACTTTAGCTGAAACGGAAACTGCGGCGGTTTAATTGCTTTTCGGCTAAATTCACGACAAGATAACAGCGCAATTTATTCTATGTGATAAATTGCGCTGTTTTATTTGCAATCGTTTTTTTGGAGCACATATTTGGCTACTCCTTTTTGGTATAACGCAGCACTCGCAATGATTAAACCGCTATATCAATGGCGAATCAAAAAACGGGCGCAAGATCAAGGCGCTTACCATCAGGAATGTGTCGAACGGTTTGGTCCATTTCAAACCCCTAAAAACCTCAAGGCAATTTGGTTTCATGCGGTTTCTGTGGGTGAAACTAATGCGGCACAGCCTTTAATTGAACATTATTTAAAACAAGGTCATTCCGTCTTGGTGACCAATACCACCAAAACGGGTCAGGCACGCGCCAAGTCGCTATTTAATAAAGCACCCTATGATGCTTTGTTTCAAGCGGTGTATTTACCTGCCGATCAAAAGGGTTTGGTACAGGCTTTTTTTCAAAAATATCAACCGAAGATTTTAATTCTAGTTGAAACTGAATTATGGCCAAACTTATTGGATCAGGCACAGATCTTTAAGGTTCCTTCGATTCTGGTCAATGCACGTCTCTCGGAAAAATCAGCACAAGGCTATGCCAAAGTGTCGGGTTTAACTCGCGCGATGTTACACGGGCTAGATCAGCTCTTGGCACAAGACAGAGCAACGGCGGAGCGCTTTATCCAGTTAGGTGCAGCTCAGTCGGTAACACAGGTGGTGGGCAGTATTAAGTTTGATATTCATGCACCTGAATCGTTTGTCAAACGGGCGGCTCAGTTGAAACAAGAATGGTCACTTGCTGGGCGTAAGATTGTGGTCCTTGCCAGTACCCATGCACCTGAAGAACAAAAATTGTTAAGTGCTTTAAAGCCATATTTAGATGCACAGCCTGAATTGTTGTGCATTGTGGTACCACGGCACCCTGAACGCTTCGATGAGGTTTTTGCAGTTGCACAAAGTTTAAATTTAAACACCACGCGTCGAAGTTTAGGGCAAGAAATAGCGGCGGATAGCCAAGTCTACTTAGCTGACTCAATGGGTGAACTGTGGTTGTGGTATGCCTTATCGGATGCATGTTTTGTTGGTGGTTCGTTGAATGAACCGGGTGGTGGGCATAATATTTTAGAGCCGATTGCCTTAGATATCCCGACCGTATTGGGGAAAAACTATTTTAATTTCCAAACCATTGTGGATGAATTTTTACATGCCGATGCAGTGAAAGTGGTTGAAACTGCGGAGCAAGCCGCTGTTGTACTGATGCAGTTATTAGCAGATGCTGAACAAGCCCAACAGTTGAATCGAGCTGCACAACAGATTATGCAGTTGAATAAAGGCTCTTTGCACAAGCATATTCAAGCAATTGATGGCTATTTATAAGCTCTCGTAATTTGAAAAGTGGAGGTGGCATGGATGCCACCGTTAGGCTGTGGTATAGGGACATACCATTAGCCTAACAGAGAGTTTTGCCTACTTTTGCTCTTTCAAAAGTAGGGTAATGCCTACACAATGGCTCTAAATTTATAGAGTGATTTTTGCGGCTATGAATGAAGTTTTTGAATATTACGAGTTATTTCAATTTAAATTAGCTGTATCATCTTATGAATATCGTTCTGTTAGACCCACGCCAAACCGAATCTGAAGTCTGGTCTATTACGTCCACTCGCCAGTTAGAGCACTTACGTACCCATTTGAATGTACAGGTGGGCGATCGTTTAAAAGTTGGGATACGTGAAGGTCAACGTTATTTAACCGAAGTTCTGATGATCAGTGATGGGGTCATTCAAGTGAAACCCATTCAGACAGAACCTGTACCTGCTAAATTGCCTGTCACTTTAATTGTGGCGATGCCACGTCCGAAAGTATTGCGACGTTTAATCATGGATAGCGTAACGATAGGGGTAGAAAAAATAGTATTGCTACATAGTTATCGGGTGGATAAAAGCTATTGGCAAACGCCATTTTTACAGCAGATTGATCAATACGTGACTTTGGGATTAGAGCAAGCGGGCGATACTGTTGCACCAAAAATTGAAATTTATAAGCGTTTTAAACCTTTTGTGGAAGATGTATTACCCACATGGATTACGCCTGAAAAACCTGCTTATGTGGCGCACCCATATGCGGGCATGACTATGCCAAATGCGATTACACATGCGTGTACTTTGTTGATTGGTCCAGAAGGCGGCTTTATTCCTTATGAGATTGAGTTGCTCGAAAAAAACGGCTGCCAAGCGGTGAGCTTAGGCAACCGTATTTTAAGAACGGAAACCGCAATTTCCTATATTTTAGGTCGTTTGTTTGCCTGAAGTTTCGGACTTTATGTAAGGCAGGTTCTGGTCACGGTGGACTTTCACCTCCTGTACAGGGTAAGGAATATTAATGTCGTGTTCATTAAAGGCACGTTTGACTTCAGCCTGAATTTCACTGATTGATGCTGCAATATTGGTTTCTGTGGTATCAATCCACCAACGTACGGTCAGATTCACCGAAAAATCAGCCAATGCAGTGACATTCACGGTAAATCCAGGCTGACTGAGGACATTACGATTTTTATCTAAAATGGCAGTAATAATGTTTTTGGCTTTTTGTTCATCATCTTCATAACCAATACCCACCATAAACTCGCAACGACGACGTTGGTAGGCGGTATTCACCGTAACAGGACTGGTATAGACGGTTGCATTTGGAATCACAATACGGCGTCCATCATTTGAGCGTAAGAAGGTCGCGCGAATCTGAATATCTTCGACTGTACCTTCCATATTATTGACAATAATATCATCGCCTATACGGAACGGTTCACCGAGTAAAATCAGAATACCTGATAGCATATTTTGAAAAATATCTTTGAAAGCAAAACCGATCGCTACCGAACCAATTCCCAAGGCACTCATGAGTTGTCCCGGTGTAAAGCCCGGAATAGCAATGACCATGGCAATCAGGAAACCAAAGAAAATAATGATACTGGTTCCGACGCGATTCAATACCAGCACCAGATTTTGACGTGTGTACGAGCGGTTTTCTAAAGTTTTACGGACAAAGAACTTAAAGACTTTAGAGAGCAACCAGAAAATAATTACAACAACCAGTGCGATACAAAAATAAGGTACGCGTTCCCAAAAACTGGCCATGATTTTATCAATGGTGGTATAGGCATCATTATATTTTGCAGTATGTGCAATCACGGTTTCAGCCGTTTTTGCACCTGCTTCTTGTATCATTTGAGAGGTTCCCTGAGCAACGTCGCTCAGGTTGTGTTGTTGTTCTGCCACAGGAGATCCGAAACAATTTAAATTTGTCGCTATTTTGCCTGAAAAGTGCCAGAAAGATAACTGAATGCAACTGAAGTTATACAGCTTTAGCGAGTTGGGCAGCCGTTAAAAATATTCAGTGCCTTTTTGAATCACTTCTTGCGGGGTTTCCAGTTCACCTGCCCCCATCATATAAGAAATAAAACTTCCAGAAGCCATAAAACTGAGCATAAATAAAATGATCATCAGCCACGCTAGAATTTTTTCCCAAACAGGTGTCGTGCGCGGGGCGCCGTATTGATTTAAACCTGCTGTACCCGAAGCCAATAACACATAAAGTGCCATAAAAAAATTAATGAGCGGAATGAAGAACAACAACAGCATCCAGCCTGATTTGTTTAGATCGTGTAGACGACGGATCATAATCACCAAACTGAAATAAAAATACAGGATGAAAATGACCCAAAAACCGAGCCCAGCCACACTTAAAAAGGTTTGTAACAGATTGCTTTCTAAAGAATAGGTGCTGAAGTTAAAAATTCCGAGGAACAGGCTTAATGCCAGTGTGGCAAAAAAAGTGATCAGATTGAGAAAACCGCTCCATGCAATCAGGCTTAGCCGACCAAAGCGCCCTTGCGTAGATAAGGGATTTTCATTTTGAGGTGTGACATTGCGTGAGAAAAAAGGGGATGTTTGCGGAGTGCTCATAGGCTTTCCCAGTGTAGATTCGGTAATGAAATGTTGCGTTTTGCAAAAGCAGATACGTGGCATTTCAGGAAAATTATAAGATGATTTTAAGCGCCAGACACTGATTCATCGAAAGTTTTTCTAGAGATCGGATTTCATATTGTGAATTTAAGCTGTATAAATAATAAACGACCAAAGCATGATTGTAGTGTCTAAAAAATAGCCTGAATACTGCCCGGATGTGGCAATAAAAAATCTATAACGTGGCATACATCTCGTGATGAGATGAAAAAGATCAAGGAAGTATGAATATGAAAGAAGTCTATCCTGTTCCAGAAGAATTTAAAAAAACTGCACGTACCAATGAAGCCGAATATTTTGAACGTTATCAGCAATCCATTGAGCATCCTGAAGATTTTTGGGCAGAGCAAGCACAAAAATTAGATTGGATCACCCCATTTACCCAAGTCAAAAATACCAATTTTGATAAAGAGAACTTTAAAATTGAATGGTTTGCCGATGGTGAATTGAATGTCTGTGCCAACTGCCTAGATCGACACTTAAAAGAACATCCGTATAAACCTGCCATTATTTGGGAGGGAGACCATCCTTCACGGCATAAAATAATTTCGTATCTGGAATTGCACAATGAAGTGTGTCGATTTGCCAATGTGTTGAAGAAAAATGGGGTTAAAAAAGGTGATCGGGTGGTGCTGTATATGCCCATGGTGTCGGAAGCTGCCATTTCGATGTTGGCTTGCGCGCGTATTGGTGCCGTGCACTGCGTGGTTTTTGGTGGATTTTCTCCCGATTCTTTGGCCAGTCGAATTGAAGACAGTCAGGCGAAAATCGTGATTACGGCTGACTCAGGCATGCGAGGTGGCAAACCGATTTTCCTGAAAGAGAATGTCGATGCTGCTTTAAGTTTGGCGGGTACAGAGTCGGTGCAAAATGTAATCGTGGTACACCGTACGGGCAATCCGATTGAGATGAAAGTCCCGCGTGATTTGTGGTATCACATGGAAATTATGTCGGTAAATGACATTTGCCCACCTGAACCCATGAAGGCGGAAGATCCCTTATTTATTTTATATACCTCGGGTTCTACAGGTAAGCCGAAAGGGGTGCTGCATACCACAGGCGGCTACTTGACCTATGTGAACAGCACTTTCCGTGAAGTATTCGATTTAAAACAAGATGATATTTTTTGGTGTACCGCAGATGTGGGCTGGATTACAGGACATTCCTATGTGATTTATGGCCCACTTTCGAATGGTGCAACCACGGTCATGTTTGAAGGTGTGCCGCAATATCCAAGTTGGGCGCGTACGGGGCATATTGTCGATAAGCACAATGTCAGCATTTTATATACTGCACCTACGGCTATTCGTTCCATGATGCGTGAAGGCGATGCTTTTGTGCGAGAGAGTGATCGGAGCAGTTTACGTTTATTGGGTTCGGTGGGTGAACCAATTAATCCTGAAGCATGGAACTGGTATTACACCGTTGTCGGCGAAAGCCGCTGCCCGATTGTGGATACATGGTGGCAAACAGAGACGGGTGGTATTTTAATTTCCCCATTACCTGGTGCAACGGATTTAAAACCAGGCTCTGCTACACGTCCCATGTTTGGGATTCAACCCGCTTTGGTCGATGCAGAAGGTAAAGAACTGGAAGGTGAGGCCGAAGGCAATCTGATTATTAAGGATTCTTGGCCGGGACAAATGCGAACCATTTGGGGTGATCCAGCCCGCTTTATTGAAGCCTATTTCTCGACTTATCCGGGCAGCTATTTCACTGGCGATGGCGCAAGACGCGATAAAGATGGTTATTACTGGATTACCGGCCGTGTCGATGATGTTTTGAATGTTGCAGGGCATCGTTTAGGTACGGCTGAAATTGAAAGTGCCTTGGTGGCACATGAAGCGGTGGCCGAAGCCGCCGTGGTGGGGATGCCGCATGAGATTAAAGGACAGGGCATTTGTACATTTGTGACCTTACAAGCCGATGTTGCTGAGTCGGAAGAACTGAGAGCCGAACTGGTGGCGTGGGTGCGCAAAGTGCTCGGTCCTGTTGCCACACCCGATGCTTTACATTGGGCACCTGCTTTACCCAAAACACGTTCGGGTAAAATCATGCGTCGAATTTTAAGGAAAATTGCCGCGAATGAATTGGATAGTTTAGGGGATACTTCAACCTTAGCCGACCCACAGGTGGTGGAGGTTCTGATCGCCAATGTTTATCCAAAAACATCGCCTTAAAACAGCGTTGATTGGGTTTTAAATGGAGAGGCGATTTAAGGTAAGAAGCAGAGTAAAGTGCTGCTTCTTACGAATATCGATATGAAAATAATTTAACATTTGGTTAAATTTAATCCTTTTTAAGATCTTGAAAAAATGATGTAAATTAAAATTTTTTAAGTTGACGAGTCAGATTTAATTCTGTAGATTTTCTTTTTGTGAGGATCTTTTCAAATGATTTTTCAATCTATTTTGACGCAATTCCAAACGCTCTCTTCTGGCACAGATGCCTTCAAAAAACTCAAACAGCTCTGTGAGCAAAATATTCCGCTTGCTACAGATTCATCTGAACAAACGGCTTTATTTTTAATTTATGGCTTTGCTAAAAATTACGTATTACTCTACGAAGATCAAGCTGTTACCTCTGAGTTTGCCCAAGCTGCCAAACAGCAGTTATTGAATTATATGTTGCAATTGGACGGTGCAATTCAGACAGGTCAAAAAGACCATATTTTGGACAGTTTGAATCAGGTAACCGCAGATTATATGCAAAGTTCTAGAGTGTTTTAAGACCGCGTATACAAACGGTTACTTAGATGATTTAAATTTGCTTTACCCAAAAAAAATCCCTTAAGCCGAGTCTTAAGGGAAATTTGGCGTTGCCATGTTATTGTGGTTATGGGTTCATGAAATCAGTCTGCTTAAATTGTAATGCAACAGTTAAGCAGACTTTGCTTGTACACGCTGTTGTGCTTCAAGTTCACGAACCAAGGGCAACACCTTTGCGCCGAAGTATTCGACTTCTTCAATAAAATGTAAGAAGCCAGATAAAATTAGATCTACCCCCACTTGTTTTAACTCAATAATTCGCTGGGCAATCTGTTCAGGCGTACCAATCAGATTGGTTTTAAATCCATCGTTATATTGCACTAAATCTTCAAAAATCGATTTTGCCCAGTTGCCTTCGCCTTCTATTGTTGCGGCCCCTGCTTCACGCGTGGCATCACCAAAGGCATTAACGGCTGAAATATTGGCTTTGGCAATAATTTCCTGTAATACCGCTTGAGCCTCTTCTTCTGTATCACGGGCAATAATGAAGGCATTTACCCCAATTTTGACCTGATGACCATTTAGTTTGGCTTTCTCGCGAATATCATCAATTTGTTTTTTTAGTTCTTCAGCGGTATTGCCATTGGTGAAATACCAGTCCGAAACGCGGGCAGCCATATCACGTGCGGCACGAGAGCTTCCCCCCTGAAAGATTTCAATATGAGGTTGCTGCACAGGCTTTGGTTTTAAAGTGTAGTCATTAAATTGGTAATAACGGCCTTGAAAACTAAAATGATCCTGTGTCCAAATTCCTTTTAGGCTTCGAATGAATTCTTCTGAACGGGCATAACGCTGATCATGCTCAGGCCATTCCTCACCAATGGCATCAAACTCGCCTTTAAACCAACCACTGACCACATTAATTGCAATACGTCCTTGCGATAAGTGATCAATGGTGGCCAATTGTTTTGCAGCCAAAGCTGGCTTCCAAGGGCCGGGCAAAATCGCAGCGATCACTTTGAGCTTTTCTGTTTTCGCCAATAGACCCTGACTAAAACTGACCGATTCATGTTGATTTTCTGCACCATAACCAGCGGTAAAGCGAATTTGAGTCAGTGCATACGCAAAGCCATTTTGCTCAGCCGTTTGCGCCAAACGAACATTGTAGTCATAACTCCAGTCAGTACGCTGTTCAATGTCACTAACGACCAAGCCACCACTGACATTGGGCACCCAATAGGCAAAAAGAACGTCATTATGTTGTGTCATGCGGAGACCCCCAAAAGGTTTAATTTTTATGCAACATGGCTTTGTAGCGGCTTTTTTGCATGCAGCCGAGACTCAGCAGCATCTAAACTTGGCACTGCGGCAGAAGGTAAAACTTCGGCCTGTTCAATTTGCGTATTAATGCCCAAAGTTTGATTGGCATGTTGTGATTTTTCTTTGATGACATCGGCACGTTGTCCTTTGGCTGGCGCCCATTCCAAAATAGGTAAGGCACGTGCAACAGCCAGAGTAATACGGTCACGTAGCAGTTCACTGTGAATGGTATATTCTGGGGTGAAATCGCGGTCTGTGGCATACACACCAATCGGGAGTGTTTGCGCTTGGAAAAAGCTAAATAGTGGACGCAGTTGATGTTCCAGCACCAAGGCATGACGGTCACTTCCTCCAGACGCAGCCAGTAGTACAGGAACATCAACCAATGCAGTTTGTTCAACAAAGTCAAAGAAATGTTTGAAAAGTCCAGTAAATGAAGCGCGATAAACGGGTGTACCCACAATTAAGGCATCGGCTGCTTCTACTGCGGCTAAATCATCTTGAATACGTTGTGGTAATTGATGGCGATAAATGGCCCCTCCCAATAAATGCCCAATTTCGCTGAATTTAATAAAATGAACATTGATTGGAGTGGCAGCACTCAATTCATTTAGAATTTCTTGAACCAAGGCTTCGGTTTTAGACGGTGTATTTAAACCACCCGACACCGCGACAATATTGAGAGGTTTGGTTTGAAGAGAAAATGACATAGCAAATAACCTAAAAGCAGTTTTGGAATATTTGCTATTTATCAACAGGCGCAAAGCAGCTGTAAAATAAGGAAAAACAGATTCATTATCTGATTTTAAGATATATCTAAAAATGCTGATGTTTGTAGCGAAAATTTGAATTAATTGGTTGAATTATCAATTTATATTGCAAATGAATAAGGATTTTTAATTTAAGAATTAGATTTATAGTAAATTCAGATTTGTTTTTCGACTTTTTTGAAAACCCGCATACCGACGATTTCCCTATTTTTTGTAGTTATTTAAAAAATAGTTAATATTTGCATATCCTTAAGGGCACATGTATGGTTAGAATAAGAATTACTGTGCACTAGATCTCTTACGCTGCTTATGAATATTTTAATCGTTGATGATCATCCGTTGTTTCGTCATGCTTTGATTCAAGCCGTTCGCTATAGCTTACCGCAAGCCCAAATTAATGAGACAGCCGCAGTAAATGAATTTTATGAACGTTTAGAAAAAGGTCCTGAACCCGATTTGGTCTTGTTGGACCTGAATTTGCCTGGTGCATCAGGTTTTTCTGCATTGGTTCATGTCCGTGCACAACATCCTTCACTGCCGATTATTGTGGTTTCTGCACATGAAGAAGTGTCTATTATTCAGCGTGCCATTGCACATGGTGCTATGGGCTATATTCCGAAGTCAGCGCATCCGAGCCATATTGGTGAAGCGATTCGCCAAGTCTTGGAAGGTGAAATTTGGTTACCACCAAATTTACCAAGCAATATGACTTTTGATCCGCGTGCAGCAGATGAAACTGAATTGGCAGAGCGCATTCAATCGCTGACCCCACAACAGTTCCGTGTGTTAATGATGGTTGCGGAAGGTTTGCTTAATAAGCAGATTGCCTATGAACTGGATGTATCAGAAGCCACGATTAAAGCACACGTGACGGCCATTTTCCGTAAATTAGGGGTGCAAAATCGTACTCAGGCGGTATTGGCCATTAATGCTTTGAATATTGATGAAAAGAAAATGTAAGGCTGTGAAGCACAAAAAATAAAGACCTATTAGAGGTCTTTATTTTTGTCTATATAAAACTGTATTAAGCCAAACAGTCTTGTTTGTACACGGTGTTGTCACAATAAAGTGGATTGAGTGCACATTCCAATTCATCAATTTGTTCTTGGCTAATATAACCTTTCGATTTTAAATATTCTGCGACGCGATCATCTCTTAAGCTCAAGAATGCAGCGTCATAGACGCCTAAATCTACAAACAATGCAGCGGTTTCTAAACTGTTAAAACGGTCAAGATAGATTTGATTGTCATGCATGAGGAAGATGTGATCGTATGGGTCATTTACATCGACCATCAACCAATTTGCCAATTCAAGCGGTGGTGTTTTAATAAAGAGTAGATCAGACAGTTCATCAAATTGGCTGGTGTCCAACTGGTCTAAATTGGTTTTCACTTTACCCAACCATGCTTTGAATACCAGTACAGCACCGCCACGAAGTAACATGCTCCAAATTTGATGACGAATTGCAGGGCTTAAACTGCGTGTTTCGGCTTGGAGCACTTGTAACAGTTTTTCCTCTTGTAGCGTGAGTTTTTCAAACAGGCCTAGCCCTTGTGGTTTATATTCAGCAGGGGTAAACACATCAAAATTGAGTTCGTCAAAAACTTGCAGTGCAAGCGGGACAGCACTTTGATAGAGGGTATTCAGCGCTTCAACATGAGTTGGGGTAATTTTACTTTGTTCAAATATCTGGTTCCAATCAATATCAGGCAGTAGTGCATTCACACCATAAAGGCGATGGAATTGTTGAGCTTGATGTAAATCATGTGGAACCATGTCTGAAATGTTCATGGAGGTCTCCTGAAAGCTTGTACAATGTGGGCGAGCATTGACAATTGAGCCATTGGTCTTGTGAATTTTTTTGCTCGGGGATGTCCTCATTTATGGAATTTCTACTTTGGAAAATGTATAAGACTAAAGTCGTATATGGTGGAAAATAAGTAATAAATATCAATAAAATGATGAGGTTGAAATTTTGTAACTAAGTGTACAACTGTACATTAATGTAACCTGAATGAATCTGCCATAGCCAAAAAAACAAAAGGCGAGAATGACTCCCTAATTTTTTGTAATTTTTTTATTTTCAATCATTTAATTTTATATATAGCCGTTGCAAATGGCATGGACTAAAATTTTTTGCCGTTGTTGAGGTCATAGTTGGCATTTTAAAGCAAAATGGTGCATTCAGAACACTCTGAATGCACCGTAGATTTGTACAATCGGAGCTTAGTCACTGGAAATTTTTAGTCCAGATAACCATGATCTGAGCGAGGCAGGCTTTAAAGGTTTCCTTAACAAGACAATGTTCAGTTCTTTTAAAGTCTGTGGCAATTCAGGATCAGAGTCTGCCGTAATGAGTGCGACGGGTACTTTTTCTTGACGATTTTGCAAAATAAAGTCCAGTCCTATTTTTTCATCATTTAAATGTTGGTCGACCAACCACACCTGAATGTTTTCTTGCTGAATTAAGGCAAGGGCTTGCTCAGGTTCTGTGGCTTTAAAGACTTGATAGCCCCATTTGGTTAGTAGGGTACTCATTCCTTCTAAAATGGTTTCATCATTGTCCAAGCATAAAATCCGATAGGCTTTGGTTTTTAATGGAATAGCCTGCACAGGTGTAGTGGTGATTTTGGGTGCTGCGACTACGGGTACTTCAATCATGAAGCAAGAGCCTTTCCCGAGTTCGGAATAGACATGTACTGGATAATCTAACAGGCCTGTCATGCGTTGTACGATTGCCAAACCTAGCCCTAGCCCCTGTTCACCCCAAGGGGAGGTGTGTCCGCAACGCTCAAACTCTTGAAACAGCTTGATTCGCTGCTCTTCAGCAATACCAGGCCCAGTATCCCAAACTCCAATCCGAATATGCTGTGGGCGTTCTGAAGCACGCAGAACCCCCACAATGACCCGTCCTTTGGCTGTATAGCGTAAGGCATTGCTGACAAAGTTCTGAATAATACGGCGAATCCATTGTGGGTCGGTATCAATCCAGAACTGAGCATCATGCACATGCAGTTGAATACCACGTTGTGCTGCAATCGATTTAAACTGTAATTCTAAGTCGCTCAACAAGTCATGTAGCGGATAGGCTTGACGTTTCGGTTGAATTGTACCGCCTTCTAAGCGAGCAATATCCAATAATGCCGATAACATACTTTCCGCACCATGCAACGCACGATCTAGTTGTTGTAAGGTTTTACGGTCTTCTTCGGATTGAACACTTTGCTCTAAAGCTGTACTGAACAAACGTGCAGCATGCATGGGTTGTAACAGGTCATGACTGGCTGCGGCAATAAATCGGCTTTTCGACATATTGGCTTTATCTGCCTGTTCACGTGCTACTTGTTGTTCTGTCAAAGCATCAGCAAGCTGTTGGGTCCGATCTTGCACCCGTGCCTCTAACATCGCTTCATTTTCTCGGAATGCGGTAATGTCGGCAAAGGTGGTCACAAACCCCCCACCTTCAATCGGATTACCACGCATTTGAATGACGCGACCATCTTTACGAATCCGTTCAAATTCGTGTGCACTGCCGACTTTCATCCAGTGAATACGCTTACGCACATGTTCTTCAACTGAACCTGGTCCACATTCACCACGTTCTGCGT
Organism: Acinetobacter sp. ANC 4910; assembly: GCF_004331035.1. Lineage (GTDB taxonomy): Bacteria > Pseudomonadota > Gammaproteobacteria > Pseudomonadales > Moraxellaceae > Acinetobacter. The sequence goes on along the minus strand of NZ_SJNT01000006.1, from coordinate 54,638 downwards.
TATACCGAATCAAATCGGCAATTGGGCAACCGACATAGGCCAGATCTTTAGGATAATCGAATAATTTAAGATATTGATTATTCCACGCCACCAAGCACATGTTTTCATCGACCACACTCACGCCTTGGGTCATGTGATCGATCATGGTCATAATCAGGTTTTGATTAAAGCGTTGCCATTGAGAGGCTTGGTCTAAAATATTGGCTACTTGCCCCAAAGCTAAGCCATTATTGACCATCGCGGTCGTCAATAAGGTACGTGCAGACGCTGCACCAATGGTGCCCGCCAAATACTGTTCCGTAAAGCGCCACCACATGCCATTGGCGCTGCTGTTGGCATTTAAAACCACATTATTTTGCTGACAGAATTGTTCAAAAGCTCGGGTTGTAGGTCCATCTCCAGTAATACGTTTGGCTAAGGTAATTAAATCTGCAACTTTTAAGCGTGCTACATCATGATGTAAATAGTTGATTTCAGAAGATGTATTTTGTGCAGGCAAGGGCTTGGTTTCATAATAGAAGAAGCTTTCGGCTTGAATCTGTTCTGCAATACTTGGTCTGAAAATACGAGAAATCCAAATGTACAGCAGAATGTTGAGTCCCAAAGCCCAAATCACGCCGTGGGTTAATGGAGCAAAAGATTCAAAACCCAGTAGGGCTTCTGGACGTAACCAGCTCATGCCGAATGGGCCATGAAGTAAAAACTGCATGGTGAAAGCGGTGTAATCTTCGGGGAAGCTGCGTAATATGGTGGGGAGCAATAGGGTATAAGCCCACATCATGAAACCAACACTTAATCCTGCGTAAACACCTTGTTTACTCCCGCCACGCCAGTACAAGCCGCCAATCAGGGCAGGGGCAAATTGTGCCACGGCACTAAAAGCCAATAAGCCAAATACAGAGAGCTGATTAATATCATTAAAGAAACGAAAGAATAAAAAGCCCAGTAACATGACTGCTAAAATACAGACGCGACGGGTGAATTTCAGTACCAAAGGCATGCGTTTATCATGCCGAGAAAGGAAATTAAAGTGCCATAGAGCAGGCATGATCAAGTCATTGCTGAGCATAATCGACAATGCGACTGAAGACACCAATAACATGCCTGTCGAGGCAGAGAATCCACCTAAAAATGCCAAGATGGTGAGCCAATCTTGATTGTAACTAATGGGCAGTGAAAGTACTGCAACATCGGGAATCGCTAAATATTCAGGTGCAGCATGTAATGCCCAACTAGCAATCGGAATAATGGCCAGTGTGGTGAGAATCAGATAAATGGCAAACCAGCGTCGTGCACCACGAATATGTTTTTCATCACGCAATTCGACCACGGCCACATGGAATTGGCGGGGTAAACAGATGATGGCTAAAGCGGCTAACAGCGTTTGAATCCAGAAGGTTTCCGGTACGCCAAAAAGTTGGACATCTTTGAAAGTTTTGGCCACATCATGCGAAATTTGTCCGAGATTTTCAGGCTCGGCGAAAACAAAGAAAATGGCCACGCACAGCAAGGCGAATAATTTGACGAAAGATTCAAACGCCACAGCAAGCATTAATCCACCATGCTGTTCGGTATTGGCGATCTGCCTTGTGCCGAAAATCATAGCCAAAATAGCCAGAATCCCTGTCAGGAAAAGCACACTGTTGGTGGTGCTTTCCAACCCCGTATTTTGTTGCAAGATAACGGTTGCACTCAGCGCAATCGCGCGCAGTTGCAGTGCAAGATAAGGAATAATGGCAATTACAGCCAAAATGGTGACCAGTGACGCCAAGGGGCCACTTTTACCATAGCGTGCTGCCATAAAGTCGGCAATTGAAGAAATGGCATGGTGTTGGCGCACACGACCGAGCCTGCGCCAAATGTCATAGCCCAAAGCAACGAACAGTAAGGGACCTAAATAAATCGGCAGAAAGATAATGCCTTCCCGAACTGCGGCACCTGTTGCACCGTAAAAAGTCCATGAAGAACAATACACGCCTAAAGTTAAGCTGAATAACAGCATCCGTCCGCGCGTGCTTAGACGAGTTGCATGTTTTTCGCCATAGAAGGCACAAATAAAAAGTAATACGATGTAAAGGGCGAGAACGCCAATAATAAGCCAACTGTTCATAGTGCCGAATTGTCCCGAGTTACGGGCTTATCATAGCCTATTCAAGTTCATGGCAGTTTGATTTGATTAAAATTTAACGACCAAAGTCTAAATTACAAGAACCCTACAACATTGTTAAGTTTGTATACGAAATAATTCAAATTAAAAATGCGTCTATGGCTGGACGCTTCACAGGAGCAAGATTATGGATGAGGTTCAGGTAAACCAGATTCTACAAAATCCCAAATTTAAGGAAATGGTCAGTCGCAAAAGTAAACTCAGCTGGACACTGACGACCATTATGTTAGTTGTGTATGTTGGTTTCATGCTGTTGGTTGGCTATAACAAAGAGTTTTTGATGACTTCAGCCAGTGGTGGTGTGACCACGATTGGTATGCCATTGGGTTTAAGCATTATTGTATTGTCTTTCGTTTTATGTGCCGTGTATTCGTATATTGCGAATAACAAACTCGATCCATTAAATGAAGAAGCAATGCGTGAAGTCAAAGCAATTGCGCAAGAGAAAGGACAGCACTAATGAAATGGAATTCGTTGAAAGCACTTACAGTCGCTGCAACTACCCTATTGGCTTCAAGTGTTGCACTTGCGAGTCCAGATTTAGGTACAGCTGAACAACAAGCGACCAACTGGCATGCGATTATCATGTTTGCCATTTTTGTTGGTTTTACCTTGTTTATTACCAAATGGGCGGCAAAACAAACCACCAGCACCACAGACTTCTATACAGCAGGTGGTGGGATTTCAGGTTTCCAAAATGGTTTAGCAATTGCGGGTGACTATATGTCCGCAGCGTCATTCTTGGGTATTTCCGCAATGGTTTTCAGCTCAGGTTTTGACGGCTTGCTGTATTCATTGGGTTTCATGGTGGGTTGGCCAATCGTATTGTTCTTGGTGGCTGAACGTTTACGTAACTTAGGTAAGTTCAACTTATCTGACGTGGTGTCATTCCGTTTAGCGGAAAAACCAGTACGTACACTTGCAGCAGTCAGTTCATTGGTTGTGGTGGCGTTCTATCTGATTGCTCAGATGGTGGGTGCGGGTCAGCTGATTAAACTTTTATTTGGTTTGAACTACAACATTGCTGTGGTGATTGTTGGTCTTCTTATGATGGCTTACGTAATCTTCGGTGGGATGTTGGCAACGACTTGGGTACAGATTATTAAAGCGGTAATGCTTTTGTCTGGCGCAACATTCATGGCATTTATGGTCATGAAAGGCGTGGGCTTCAGCTTCGCTGAAATGTTCTCTCAATCGATTGATGTTTTTGCAAAAGTACATGAAATTACTGTATCTGAAGCAGGCAATATCATGGGCCCTGGTAAACTGGCAGCGAACCCAATTGATGCGATTTCTTTAGGTCTTGCATTGATGTTCGGTACAGCAGGTCTACCTCACATCTTAATGCGTTTCTTTACCGTTAAAGATGCAAAAGAAGCACGTAAATCAGTGGTTGTAGCAACAGGTTTCATTGGCTACTTCTACCTTTTAACCTTCATTATCGGCTTTGGTGCGATCCTTTATGTATCGAACAACCCACAGTTCCTTGATGTTGCGAAAATGGCAATGACTGGCAAGCTAGAGCTTGTTGGTGGTAACAACATGGCTGCGGTTCACTTGTCTGATGCACTTGGCGGTGACTTGTTCATGGGCTTCATTTCAGCAGTGGCGTTCGCAACCATTCTTGCAGTTGTTGCAGGTCTAACATTGTCTGGTGCTTCAGCAATCTCGCATGACTTGTATGCAAACGTATTCAAGAAAGGTCAAACTACACCTGAATCTGAACTTCGCATGTCTAAAATTGCAACTTTAGGTTTGGCTATTTTTGCGATGATTTTGGGTATTTTGTTCGAAAAACAAAACGTTGCTTTCATGGTAGGTCTAGCATTCTCTGTAGCGGCATGTGCGAACTTCCCAGTACTTGTATTGTCAATGTTCTGGAAAGGTTTAACCACACGTGGTGCGGTCATGGGTGGCCTTGCGGGTCTAATCACTGCAGTTGTACTGATTGTCTTAGCGAAAGCAGTTTGGGTCGATACATTGGGTATTTCTGATACGCCAATCAACCCATTCAATGGTCCAGCAATCTTTGCAATGCCATTGGCATTCTTCTGCTGCTGGTTGTTCTCTGTGACAGATAACTCTGCACGTGCTCAAGCAGAACGTAAAGCATTTGATGCACAGTATGTACGCTCTATGACAGGTATTGGTATTTCAGGCGCATCTGATCACTAATTCTGTATCAAGCAATAAAAAAGCTCCGTTAGGGGCTTTTTTATTGTGTATTCAAAGTCACACAATAATGAACACCAAATATCTACTAGACCCAACTCACTAAATACGCTAAAACAGAATCAGCAAAAGAAAAGATTCCTCAAAAACAAGTAAAAACAAAGATTTGAGATAACTCCATTTATTGATAAGGCAGACCAATATGCAAGTGATGATCGACTTCTGGAAAGGATTTCGCTTATTGCCATCGGCATGGTTATTGTTGGTTCAATTTTGTATGTTGTGGCTGTCGATAATCGGTCATCGGGGGTTGTCATATCGGGCATTTATGTGGTGTCTGGGGGTATTGGCCTTACTCATCATTGCCAAAGTAATTCGACAAACGCCGGTTTATACTTTTTTGGGTTTAAGCTTTGTCGGAGGGGCTTTTATTTTTTCTTTTCTTATTTTGTTGGGCTTCGACACCGTAGCGATACAGGTTATTGCACACAGTTTTGAAAGTTTGGCTTATTTTTTGGCAGCCTATGGTTTGGTCCGTTATATGTTTGCAGACCGTTATTTAACCAAAGATGAAATGTTTGCAGCAGGTGCTGTGTTTACGCTCATCGCTTGGGGTTTTGCGTTCTTATACAATATTTGCCAACTCCTGATGCCCAATAGTTTCCAAAGTCCAACTGCGGGTCTGCAATCTTGGTTGAACCTGTTATTTTTAAGTTTTAGTTTACAGTCTGCTACAGGGCTATCCGATATTATGCCAATGACTCCAGCAACGCGTATTTTGGCGATGTTACAAATGTTTTGCGGCGTCATGTATTTGGCCTTAATTGTGTCCAGACTCATTGCGCTACAATATATTCGGCATAATCCTCGCCAAAATAATGACTAATGCAACGCGGTAAATCGTTACAGGAATTGAACTGCCTCGGCTGACAATATTTATTATCATCATCAAGAATTGTTAAAATTTAACAGATTCACTTCTTAATAAGACTCGCGAAATTAACCTGATTGGTTTCATCTTTTTTACATTTATAAAAATCTTCTGGGGGAAATTATGCCTTCCATCAAGACGTCTCCATTTGCCAATGTCAAACGGAATGTATTTTTAAGTACTGTCGCCATTATCGTGCTCTTTTTGGCTTTAATTTTATTTGACCCAAGTGGTTTTGAAAATTTAACCAAGCATTTAAATCAATGGATTATTGATTCTTTTAGCTGGTTTTATGTTTTAGCAGTTGCGTTCTTTCTTATTTTACTTATTTTTGTCGCTATGTCGGATATGGGTAAAATTAAACTGGGACCCGATCATAGTAGTCCCGAATACAGTAAAAGCTCTTGGTTTGCGATGCTATTTACTGCTGGTATGGGAATTGGACTGATGTTTTTTGGCGTGGCTGAACCCGTCATGCATTATGTCAATCCACCGACTGGAGAAGGGGAAACTTTAGCTGCGGCCCAACAAGCAATGCGGATTACTTTTTTCCATTGGGGCTTACATGCATGGGCCATCTACGCACTAGTGGGATTATCACTGGCTTACTTTTCTTTTCGGCATAATTTGCCGCTTAAAGTCCGCTCAGCATTGTATCCGCTGGTCGGCAAAAAAATATATGGTCCTGTGGGTGATGCAGTCGACACCTTTGCAACTTTGGGCACCATTTTTGGGGTAGCCACCACACTCGGTTTTGGGGTCACACAAATTAATTCAGGCTTGAATTACTTATTCGGTATTCAGCAAAGTGTTGCTATTCAAGTGGGGCTGATTATTTTTGTCAGCTTTTTAGCGGCATTATCGGTCGGCTTTGGTTTGGATAAAGGGATTAAACGCCTGTCTGAGCTGAATCTGATTCTTGCTCTGGTTTTACTCTTATTCGTTTTTTTCGCGAGTTCCTCAATTTATATCCTACAAACCAGCATTCAAAATGCAGGGCAATATATCTCCAACTTGTTCACGATGACCTTCAACTTGTACGCCTACCAACCCAATGGCTGGATTGGTGGTTGGACCATTATGTATTGGGCATGGTGGATTTCATGGTCACCATTTGTCGGGATGTTTATTGCCCGGGTATCCCGTGGACGCAGTATTCGAGAGTTTATTGTGGGCGTGTTATTTATCCCGACAGGTTTTACTTTAATCTGGATGGGCTTTATGGGTAATGCGGCGCTGTTCAGTATTATTCACGATGGGCAAAGCTCCTTGATTGCAGCGGTGCAGCAAGATTCATCCGTGGCACTATTTGAGTTTCTGACACATCTTCCATTTGCACAAATTTCTTGCCTGATTGCAACGGTACTGGTGGTGCTATTCTTTGTCACTTCTGCCGATTCAGGCTCACTTGTGATTGATTACTTAACCGCAGAAAGTGAAAACTCACCTTTATGGCAGCGATTATTTTGGACGGTTTTAATTGCACTGCTCTCGATTATTTTGTTGGTGGCAGGTGGCTTGGCAGCATTACAGTCCGCCACCATTATGAGTGCTTTACCATTTACCTTTATTATGTTGTTAATGTGTTGGGGTTTAATCAAAGCACTCCGTTTGGATTTGACCAAAATGCAAGCGCTGCAAGAAGCCCGTATTACACCACGAGCCATTCAAAATCCACGCAGTTGGCAACAGCGTTTGGGATTGATCATGCATTATCCGCATACCCAACAAGAAGTGGAACAGTTTATTCAACAAGATGTGCAGCACGCTTTTCTGCAAGTACAAAAGGAATTTCAGCGCCGTCAGCTTGAAGTGACCATTCGACCGATTGAACAGGGATTGCAATTGCGCGTTGATCATCACAATGAAATCAATTTTATTTACCAAGTCGTTTCACGTAAAACTCAGCCGCCGAGTTTTATGGCAGATGCACGAGAGCAAGATCAGCCGTTCTATCAAGCTGAAGTTTTCTTGCGCGAAGGTGGACAAAATTATGATGTGATGGATTGGACCTTGGAGGATTTACTGCAAGATATTATTGATCAGTACGAACGTCATCTTCATTTCTTGAGTTTGGTTCGTAGCCCGAACGTATAAGCAATAAAAAAGGACGCATGTAGCGTCCTTTTTTGATTCAGTGTCTAATCAATTAGAAACGGAATTTAGCATTTAAGCCAACAGTTTGCGTATCACCAGCATATGAAACCGCTTGGCCTTTATCTGCTTGGTAGTTAGCATTTACGTAACTCGCACCTACAGCAACTGCTGGAGTGATGAAGTAGTTCACGTTTGCACCCCAAGCTGAGTCAGGTGTACCTTCGTAGCTAGATTCAGCATAAGAAGCGCCAACACTTAATTTAGGGTTTAAATAAAGGTCAGTTTTCAATTGGTATGCAGTTGCATCACCGTAAACAAGGCCAGATTCAAAACCGATTGACATGTTTGTGCCGTCAATGTTGCCTACATATTTAGTACGCGCTGTGATTGCATCTTGGTCTTCACCAATCGTTGCAGTTTCACCAACAGCTTTAACCGCACCATTGCTCATTACGTTGAACGCATCAAGAGCAAATTGGTCAGCAACGTTGGTATAACCTACAGCAACCAAGAAGTTTGGCGCAGCTAAAGCACCCACTTCCAATGCATAACGGTCACCGTTGTCTTCAAGAGTAGCAGTTTGGTTGTTTTTCGCATCTAAAATTGTGTGGCTGTAAGACGCGCTTGCATATACAGGTACAAATTTAGTTGGTACATAAGCTTCAGCTTTAGCGCCGTAGTTATGTGCAGTAACATCAAAACCGTTCGAACTTAATTCAGCATAGTTATATGCCAAAGAAACATTAGACGCTTGGTTTAAGAAAGCTGCTTCAGCTAATGGACCTTTAGAAGAATCTACATCTTTAAAGTAGTAAGTACCTTGCACACCACCAGTAAAGTCTTTGTCATTTACAGTGGTATCTGCGTACTCAGACTGACCTTGTACTTCGAATTGGTATGCTTGAGCACCGGTCATGGCTAATAATAATGCAGTGGCTAAACCGAGTTTTTTCATGAGTGTTACCAGTTTGTTAGAATGGATTAAACAAGTGGCATTGTATTGTAACAATTTATTTAGTCAATTAAACCCGTGTTACAGATTGCAGCGCGCATATACATGGAATAAGTGATGTACAGAAAGTAGACAAATGGAAAAATTTGTGTCAACCTTTTAAAAAAGACAGGGATTACAATTAAATAAGTTCATTCTTTTCTCATTTTTCGGCACAAGAATGCGGCCAAACAAGATGGCCTTTTAATTGCAAAAAAGAATGGATTATTTGAAAATAATTGTCAAAAACAATGATAAATTTCATTAAATTGCAGCAATGATTTATGACTCATCCTGAATAATTGTTCAAAATTTAATTAAATATTGCGAAAAATGTAACATTTGGATTTTTAATAAGCTATTTTCTGCCGTTAATGAGACTTGTTTCGCTTAATTTGTATTAAATGTGTTTTTATATAAAACAAAGCAATTTAATCGGCTTTACATCTGAAGAAAAGAAAGACATAATAATTGAGTAATCAGATCATGTTTCATGCAAATAGTGTGATAGCTGCCTGATTCTCCACAAAAAGTTTTAGTTTAGTTTATCGCCCAACTTTCCCCAAGGTTGGGCTTTTTTTTGCTTTTAAAAACATGAATTGTGACTTAAAAATATCAACATAGCACTAGAGGGGCTAAGGTGGTGTATGTTTGCAATCGACTGGGTTATAAGGAGTCAGTGAACTTGTCGCAATGCATTTTAGTTATGGGAGATGTGCCTTAAATAGGCAGATTAGGGAAGTATTAAATTGATATATTGCACCAATATGGTGCTTCAATGCTGTGAATTGAGTTGATCTTAACATTTGGATTTAATTACATAATAAAAAAAATCCCAGTTTAAATAAATAAACCGGGATTTTTTCGCCAAAAAACAGGGAAATTTAAAAATATCTGCTGAGGATGAAATTAAAAACGCCCTAATGTTGTGCATTATGCACCATAATGGATCAAAAGTAAACAAATTCAATGAAATTTATTCCGTTTGGTCAAAATCTGGCTATGATAGGTCTAAAAGTGAGGGAGCAAGTCAGCATGTGGATGCTAAAAGGTTTATCTTGTTCGGTTTTAAGTTGGATGCTGTTAAGTGCATGCAGTCAGCAACCCGTCAAAGATCAAATGCAGCAACAGTCGATGATGCAACAACCACGATTGGTTGAGTTGAATCATATGTTTCAAGCAGTAGATAGCAGAGTGGTCTTTGTGACTTATGATGGGGAAAAATGGCAACGTTTTGGGAATGATTTACAACGTGCTGAAACGGCATATATTCCAGCTTCGACCTTTAAAATATTAAATGCTTTAATTGGTTTGCAGCAGCATAAAACCACGACCACTGAAGTATTTGCATGGGATGGTAAAGCACGTGCATTTAAAAGTTGGGAAAAAGACATGACTTTGGCACAGGCAATGCAAGCGTCAGCAGTTCCTGTCTATCAAACTTTAGCACGACGTATTGGTCGGCCGCTGATGCAAAAGGAGCTTCGTCGTGTCGGTTATGGAAATGCTCAGATTGGTTCACAGGTCGACCGTTTTTGGTTAGATGGACCCTTAAAAATTACACCGCAACAAGAAGTTGAGTTTGCCTACCGATTAGCAAACAAGGCGTTACCTTTTGATATACAGGTTCAACAAGAGGTGAAAGAAATGTTGTATGTGGAGCGTCGAGGTACTGCCAAATTGTATGCTAAGTCAGGATGGGGTGCCGATGTACAGCCGCAGGTGGGTTGGTATGTTGGATGGGTGGAACAACCCAACGGCAAAATTTTGGCTTTTGCCTTAAATATGCAGATGCAGAATGAGCAGCAATTGGCAATGCGTAAACAACTCACACTAGATGCTTTAGATAAACTTGGTATTTTTCCTTATTTATAAGGCAAAAATATAGGCTTCAGGGCAAATGAGATGAACGCAGTTTAAGGCTGCCTTTGGGTATGCAATCCGTTAGGCTAAATTTAAATGTCTTAAGGCAAAGCAAAGATAACAAATTAAAATATCGTGTTTCAGCGTTGCATCTTTTATCAATGTTATGGTTTAACTATAAAGAAGCAACTTAGCGAAATTTAATCATATTCATGGCAACATTACGGTCAGAAAATATAAGTCAACGATTATTGGGTGCAATGTTGGTCATTGTCCTGTCGTTACTTTTTATTTCCGTACCCCTTATTTTAAAAAGCCACCAAAATTACCAACAGGCGCAGTTGTCTTTAACAGAAATTCAGAGTCTGCGTGCAGTTGCTGAATTATCCAATAAAATTTCACGTGAACGTGCACCCAGCAATAAAGTCATGTCGAGTACAGTTGAAGAATATGCACACAACCGACAAGAATTAGCCGAATATCGACGCGGCGTCGATCAGCATATTCAAAGCACAATTTTACGCTTGAATGAGGCAGGGTTTAATACTGAAGCGGCTGAAATTGTGACGCAATTACAACCGCAGCTACAACAAGGGCGTGATGCTGTAGATGCTTATGCCACTTTGCCTCGTACACAACGCAATATGGAACAATTGGATGCTGCCATATTACAGATGTTTGCGGCATGGGATGCAAGTCATAATATATTGAAACATATGGTGATTCACTCACAAAGCCTAGATGAGCATACCTCAAATTATTATACTTTGATTTTAATTTTAGCCGATTTGCGTGATCAAGCAGGGCGGGTCGCATCTAATGTGATTGCCCCTGTAACCTTTAAACAGAAAATGCCTGATAGTAATTTGGCCCGTTCCTTACAAACTCAGCATCAAGCACATTATTTATGGGATTTGGTGAATACCATTTTGCCTGAACAAGATAAAACTGCTGAATTTATGCAATTACATGAAAAAGTAAGAACGGATTTTCTTGAGCAGGGCATAAGTACGGTACAACAATTGATACAAGACAGCATTTCAGGACGACCTTACGAATTATCGGGTACCGAGTTAACCCAAAAAATTGTCGATAAATTCAGTTCTGTCGTGAATTTGCAAACCTATATTTTAGATTATAGTTTGCAAGTGGCAGAACGAGAGAAATTACAGGCGAAACGCCAATTTTATCTGACCCTTTTTGTGACCACCATTTCTTTGTTTGCTGCTTTATTTACCATGATCTATGCACGTCGTAAGGTTTTTGAACCTTTAATTCAGGCGCGAGAAACAATTTTGAATTTATCTCAAGGCTCAAAACTTGAGACAACAGAAGCATTACAGCATGGTTCAGGGGTAGATTCATTGTTTACGGCAATACGTAAATTAGAAAGCATGTTGCAGCAACGAGATACTTTGGAGTTTCAATTAAAAAATATTGCCAATTCTGATGCTTTAACTGGGGTGGCAAATCGTTTGGCTTTAGAGAGCTATATCCGACATTTAGAAAGTCAGCCTAAAAAACTCGAGAAATTGTGTTTAATTGTGATTGATATTGATGATTTTAAACAAGTGAATGATCAGTATGGACATATGATTGGAGACAAAGTCATTCAGATGGTGGCAAACATTTTAAAAGCCAATGTACGTACTACAGATTTAATTGTACGTTACGGAGGTGATGAATTTCTGGTCTTACTTGAGCAAATGAGTGAGATAGAAGCGCTGAACATTGCCGATCAGATTCGGCGTGATGTGGGCAGGGCAAATATGCAGGTGGGGCTTGTCCCCGATTTACATGTGTCTGTCAGTGCGGGCTATGCCATCGGTGGTGCAAGTTGGTTGGAATTATTTCATAAAGCCGATCAGTCTTTATTTAAAGCGAAGGCGAAAGGGAAAAATGCGGTGCAAGGTTAGACCGATCACCGCATCAATCAGTATTTATTCAGAATTATTCTTCATCTTGATAGCTGCTAAGACAGCTATTGCGGGCGCGAGGTTTGCCGGCTTGGTTCCAACACTGGGCTTGGACAATACTTCCTGCATCGTAAGTTAAGACAGCTTCGGGCATGCCATCTTCGTACCAAATTTCATAGCGGTTTTGTCTGAGACCGTTGCGGTATTCTCCGCGGCGTTCCAATTTACCGTTGTGAAACCATTGTTTGAGTTCGCCACGCATCTCACCATGTTCAAAGCGTACATAGGTCCATGGCTTGCCGTCGGCATACCAACGTTGTTTCATGCCATTTTGTAGCTCATCTCTATATTTCATGGACAGTGCCAATTGTCCATTCGAGTGCCAAATACGATATTCTCCATCAGGAATGCCGTGGTTCATTGTCGACTCTTGCTCTTTTAAGCCATTGGCATGCCAGAAGGTGAGTTTGCCATGATAACTTCCATCTTCGTATTCAATTTTGCTGCGTATTTTTCCATTGGGATAATAACTTTCAAATGTTCCCGAACCTTGCATTTGATCTGGAAAATGCACCAGATGTTCGCATTCGCTGGCTTTGCTGGATGGTTTTTGTGTGGTGATAAAGCCTGAGGTTAAGGGGCTTTGGTCGGCATAGAAATATTGCACTAGCCATGATTTTGAAGAGCCACCTGCTTGAATGCTGGGTGTGCATTGGGGATGGTCTTGCCATGGGTCATCGCTGCCATCGGATTCTGAAGTGAAAACAACCATATTTTCATTGATATAGCCATCGGCGAAGGTGTATAGGGAAACAAGTCCCAAAGACATGCTGAGAAGGAATGCTTTCATGATTTTGATAATGTAATTGAGTTATTGAAAAGTCATAGGGCTTCTGTTTTGATAAAAGCCGAGTCGGATTTTACGTGATTTGAATTTAAATTGATAAATAGAATTTAGATTTTGATGTTAAGTGATTTGAATATCAGTTTAATTCTTATCATGTCCTCATATTTAAGTAGCAGTTTTGATTTTAGTTGCGTAGGAGTTGCCTCACTTTTGATTGGGCAAAAGTGACAAAACCCATGTGTTTGACGGATGCTCAGTCCCTTGGACACAGTCAAATGGGCGACCTCCATGTCGCCTGTCATGTGATTTAGTTTTGGGCTTTGGTTTTTTCAATCAAATAATTAATAAAGTTGGTGCAGGCAACCAGCATAAATTTTGCATCGGTATAGATGACAGTGGATGAGTTAGGAGAACCATGACGTACCCCATCTTCATCTGACGAATATCCGTATAATTTATTTAAACTTTCCATAAGAGTTGGATGTAAATTGTATTTAGATCTTAATTTAGGAATCGCTTTTCCTAAAGGAATGGAATTATCTTCGAGAAGTTGCATTGCTAAAGCTTCTACACCGCTAATCGATTCTTTAATTGAATTTCTATAATCAGGTTTTTGACGATCTGACATCAGTTTTAAAGCTTGATTAAGATGTTGTTGAACACCTGAATATTGATCTGTATTTTCTAAAGCATCTTCGATAGATTGGATTTCTTGTTCAGATGTGATTTCAATGATTTGATCATTAATAATTCTATATGCTGAGTTTTCTTCTTGAAGTGATTGATTTAGGGCATTTATAAATTCATTCTTGAAATATGTGGATTCATGATAACCATAATGAGGATATCGCTCTAATATGGCTTCAATAAAGCTATAAATCTGATGCCATTCAAATTCTTGTAGAATATTATTCCTGATTAAAGTTCTGAAGGTATTCAAAGATGATGGTGAAGTATCAACCGTTTCATTAAAGAATGTACGCCATAGATGGATTACTAAAATTTCTAAATTTGAGTGTGGAATATAATCAATTTCATCATTAAGAATAGATGTATATCTAGAAAAAATGAAAATTACTAAGTTATTCCAAATTTCAGTTTTCAAGTTTTGGCTAATGAAATCTTTCTGAATAATTTCACGAACAGGCTTATAACCATATCTTTCTGAAAACCGCATTATTTACCCCAAAAGTTTTATTTAATTTTTATGTTTATTTAAATCCTCCCTAACCCTCCTTTGGGAAAGGAGGGAATTTCCCCTCTTTTTTAAAGAGGGGTTGGGGAGATTCTAAAATCACTTCAACAATGGCTTCAAGAACCTTGCTGTATGTGAAATTTTATTTTTCACGACGTCTTCTGGTGTACCTTCAGCAATAATCTGACCGCCGCCCGCACCACCTTCAGGACCTAAGTCAATAATCCAGTCTGCGGTTTTCACCACATCCAAATTATGCTCAATCACCACAATGGTGTTCCCTTTGTTGCGAAGCTCATGCAGGATGTCGAGCAACTTGGCAATGTCATGGAAATGCAGACCTGTGGTCGGTTCATCCAGTACATACAAGGTTTTACCCGTATCACGTTTTGCCAACTCACGTGCCAGTTTTACCCGTTGAGCTTCACCGCCAGACAGTGTAGTTGCTGATTGTCCCAAACGGATATAACCCAAACCCACTTGGTTCAAGGTTTCTAAACGGCGGTGAATGACTGGAATGGCATCGAAGAAATGCATGGCATCTTCAACCGTCATGTCCAACACATCAGAAATGTTTTTGCCTTTATAGCCGACTTCCAAGGTTTCACGGTTATAGCGTTTGCCATGACAGTTATCACAGGGCACGTACATATCGGGTAAGAAGTGCATGGCGACTTTAATCATGCCGTCGCCTTCACAGGCTTCACAGCGTCCGCCTTTCACGTTAAAGGAGAAACGACCTGCCGCATAACCGCGGGCTTTGGCTTCTGGCGTTTGGGCAAATAACTCACGAATTGGGGTAAATAAACCCGTATAGGTGGCAGGATTCGAGCGCGGAGTACGTCCAATCGGGCTTTGGTCAATATCCACGACTTTATCGAGGAATTGCAAGCCATCAATCGAGTCAAACTTTTCAGCAGTTAAAGTCGTTGCACCATTGAGTTGAGTTGCAGCCAATGGCAATAAGGTACGGTTAATCAGTGTCGATTTTCCTGAACCCGACACACCTGTAACACAGGTCATCACACCCAGTGGAATGGTGAGATCGACATTTTTTAGATTGTGTCCCGCTGCACCCATGAGCTTAATCTGTTCGTCAGGACGTGGTGGTTGCGTGCGTTGCGTAGGCACAGCAATTTTGAGTTTTCCAGACAGATATTGCCCTGTGAGTGAATCTTCATGGCGTGCCAATTCTTCTGCCGTACCTTCGGCAATAATCGCACCACCATGCACGCCCGCACCTGGGCCAATATCAATAATATGATCGGCAGCACGAATCGCATCTTCATCATGTTCGACCACCAACACGGTATTGCCGAGGTCACGCAAGCGCACTAAGGTTTCCAGTAGACGGTCATTGTCACGTTGATGCAGACCAATCGAGGGTTCATCCAGCACGTACATGACGCCCATCAATCCTGCACCAATTTGCGAAGCTAGACGAATACGCTGTGCTTCACCGCCCGACAGGGTTTCGGCCGAACGTGACAGGCTCAGATAGTTCAACCCGACAGACACGAGGAAGTGTAAGCGTTCACGAATTTCTTTAAAAATTTTGTCGGCAATTTCACCTTTGGCACCGGTTAAATTTAGGCTTTGGTAATAGGTCTCAGCATCACCAATCGACATTTGGGTAATCTCGGCAATGGTTTTGTCTTTGACCCGTACATTGCGCGAAATTTCGTTTAAACGTGAACCACCACAGGCATCACAAGCCGCATTGGATAAATACTGTGCCAAATCATCGCGTACATAGTTACTTTCAGTTTCACGGTAACGACGCTCAAGATGCGGCAAAATCCCTTCAAAAGGTTGTACGCGATTGTGTTTACGCCCACGCTCATCGATATAACTCAAATCGACCTTTTCTTTGCCTGTGCCGTATAAAAACTTCTTCTGGGTGTCTTTATCCAGTTCGTGCCACGGAGTATCTAAAGAAAATTCAAAATGATCTGCAACTTTTTGAATCATGCTGTAGTAATAAGGACGCTGTCTGTCCCAACCACGAATAGCCCCCTGACTGATGGACAGTTCTGAATTTGGAATGAGTTTGTCGGCGCTGAAATGGCTGCGTGTGCCTAAACCATCACAGACCGGGCAGGCACCAAAGGGATTGTTAAAGGAAAATAGGCGGGGTTCTAGTTCTGCTACAGCACGGTCACATTTAGGACAAGAGTGTTTGGCAGAAAAGACGCGGTCAGGATGTTCGCCTTTCATCCATGACAGTACCGCAATATCACCGCCTAAACGTAGAGCGGTTTCAAAACTTTCTGCAATACGGTTGCCCAAGTCATCACGGACTTTAAAGCGGTCAACCACCACTTCAATGGTGTGTTTTTTCTTTTTGTCCAGTTCAGGCGGCGAATCAATATCAATAATTTCCCCATCGACACGGGCACGAACAAAACCTTGGCTTTGCAGTTGTTCAAACAGGTTGCTGTATTCGCCTTTTCGCTCGCGTACCACAGGCGCAAGTAACATTAAGGCGGTGCCTTCTTCAAGGGCTTTGACTGCATCAACCATTTCTGAAATGGTTTGTGCCACCATTGGGAGGTCATGTTCAGGGCAAAAAGGCGTGCCAACCCGCGCATAGAGTAGGCGTAGATAGTCGTAAATTTCAGTAATAGTGCCCACGGTAGAACGAGGGTTATGGCTGGTGGACTTCTGTTCAATGGCAATCGCAGGACTTAAGCCTTCAATCGAGTCAACCTCAGGTTTTTCCATTTGCGATAAAAACTGACGTGCATAGGCAGACAGCGATTCTACATAGCGGCGCTGACCTTCGGCATACAAGGTATCGAAAGCGAGAGAGGATTTACCTGAACC
The DNA here is from genome assembly GCF_004331035.1 of Acinetobacter sp. ANC 4910. Lineage (GTDB taxonomy): Bacteria > Pseudomonadota > Gammaproteobacteria > Pseudomonadales > Moraxellaceae > Acinetobacter. Next base: position 37,633 of record NZ_SJNT01000006.1, on the reverse strand, counting down.
TGAGAGTCCCGTAATCACCACAAACTTGTCGCGGGGAATATCGAGGCTCACATTTTTTAAATTGTGGGTACGTGCACCTCGAATACGGATATGACTTTGGCTCATGAAAACATCTCAATTATTGTGCAAATAGAAACTTATATGATAGCGCTTTAAAATTGTTCAAGTCAGTGATCTGGGTTTTTAAACGACAAATCATGACGGATGAATTATCCCTGAACAATCTCGCGTATTTTAAGTCGCTATTATTAACATTCATTTGCCGTAGTGGCTACTACTGTAGAAATTTAACCGTCCAAGTTACATAAATTTACTAGACGACTGGTCTAATATTAAAATATAGTCAGCTCATGAAACGATCAAGTAAAAGTGAAGCCACCCGCCAGCATATTCTCGACACCAGTTTTCCACTGGTGTTACAGAAAGGTTTTGTCGGGGTGGGGCTGCAAGAAATCTTAAAAGCCTGTGACGTGCCGAAAGGTTCGTTCTACCATTATTTTGCCTCAAAAGAAGCCTTTGGCTGTGCCTTATTAGAGCAGTACATCAGCGATTATAAAGATCAGGTGGAGCAGTTGTGGCAACTGACGGACGGCAGTGCTTATGCGCGATTGATGGCGTTATGGCAGGCGTGGATTGAAGACCCGATTCGGGGTGGTTGGGCGGAAAACTGTCTGATTGTGAAATTAGCAGCCGAAGTATCTGACTTGTCTGAAGATATGCGTCAAATCCTGAATTTCGGGGTAAATAAATTAACTGAACGGGTTGCGGCTTTGCTTATAGAAGGGCAGCAGGAAGGTTCTATCCCCACACATATTCAGCCTGTAAAAATGGCGCAAGTGATGTATCAATTGTGGTTAGGTGCAGCCTTGCTGGCCAAATTGGCACAAGACAAAGCTCCTTTGCATCTGGCACTCGAAACCACACACAACCTCTTACAACCCATCAAGGATTAACCCATGCGTAGTATCATTCATCGTCGTTTTGGCGAACCAGTTGATGTATTAGAACAAGCAGATATGCTGCAACCTGAACCGAAAGCAGGGCAAGTCCGTTTAAAAGTGATTTTATCCCCGATTCATAACCATGATGTGTGGACAGTCCGTGGCAGTTATGGCTATAAGCCTGAATTACCTGTCATTGGGGGGAGTGAAGCGGTTGGAGTAATTGATGCATTGGGTGAAGGTGTCACAGGTTTTGAATTGGGACAGCGTGTTTCTGTTGCAGGTATTCATGGCAGTTGGGCAGAATATTGTCTGGCACCCGCAGCAGCACTGATTCCTTTACCTGATGCGATTCCAGATGAATTGGCCGCACAACTGATTGCCATGCCTCTCAGTTCTTTAATGTTATTGGATTTTGCCAACTTAGAGTCAGGTCAGTGGATGATTCAAAACACTGCCAATGGTGCAGTGGGTAAAACCGTGGCGATGGTGGCACAAGCACGTGGCATTCATGTGATTAACTTAGTCCGTCGTCAAGAAGCGGTTACCGAAATGACTGCTTTAGGCATTCAAAATGTGGTGGCAACTGATCAAGCCGATTGGAAAGCCCAAGTCAAAGCCATTCAGGGGGATCAGCCATTGATGGTTGGGGTCGACTCGATTGGAGGTAAAGCCAGCGGTGAGTTGTTGAACTTATTGGGTGAAAATTCCTTATTAGTTTCCTTCGGTAGCATGACGGGTGAAACCATGCAGATCGAGTCAGGCGATTTAATCTTTAAACAAGCCACAATCAAAGGATTTTGGGCGAGTGTGGTGAATCAGCACATGCCTGCGGAACGTAAAAAAGCCTTGGTGATGGAATTATTAACCCTCGCGGCACAGCAGAAACTGACCTTACCTGTCGAAGGAATTTATACCTTTGATCAGGTGTCGCAAGCCACGGAAAAATCAACCCAAGCAGCACGCCAAGGTAAAGTGTTATTTAAACCTTAATTTTGAAGATTGAAGTGGGCTGAAAGGCTCACTTTTGCCATCGCAGATAAAACAACAAGGAAAATAAAAATGTTGGGACAAATTTTAGTGGGACTCATTGCAGTTTTGCATGTGTATATTTTAGTGCTAGAAATGTTTTTATGGGATAAACCCTACGGCTTGAAAGCCTTTGGTAACACTCCTGAAAAAGCCCAATTGACCAAGGTTATGGCACAAAATCAGGGCTTGTATAATGGCTTTTTGGCGGCAGGTTTATTCTGGTCATTGTGTGCACCTGAAAGCTATGCCTTAGCTTTGGCCAATTTCTTTTTGGGCTGTGTATTGGTGGCAGGGATTTATGGAGGGATGACCGCCAGTAAAAAAATTATTTATATTCAGGCAGTGCCTGCGCTATTGGCGTTGTTGGCGGTCAATTTACTTTAAATGTTCAATTGCATTGAGGTGTTCCCAACCTATAGAGAACACCTCTGCTGCGGTTGAATTAGCAAGCCAAGCCTAGTTGACGCTCAAAAATAGACTCAACGGACTCGAAGGCATGTTGTCTTGGAAGATCCTGATGTTGGCACGCATAAACATTGATGTCTTTTTCTAAAATTTGTAGAAAGTTATTCTAGTATTGTGCAAAATTTTACACCAATAGAGCATACGCCCCGTATATCTGGAAGCAGATAGATGAGGCGGAATTGGCTTGAAATCCAAATTTTATTCTAGATATTTCCACCAAATTCACATGCAAATCGGCCTTTAGAAGCGCAGAATACGTGGCTTGGCTAGATGGTGAAAGTATTGGGTAGAAGCGAAGTATGTGGGCATTATTTTTAAAATGTATGTTGGGTGCAGCAGTCGTGCTGCTGATTTCCATTTTATCCAAAAGTAAGGCTTTTTATATTGCGGGCTTGGTTCCGCTGTTTCCCACTTTTGCACTGATTGCACATGTGATTGTGTACCAACAAAAAGGGGCAGAAGCCTTACAAAAAACAGCGTTATTTGGCCTATGGTCTCTGATTCCTTATGCCATTTATTTAGCAGCCGTTTATGTGTTGGCGACGCGCATGTCGATGTGGTCATGTTTGGGCGTAGCGACACTCAGTTGGGTCGTGGCTGCGGCAGGCTTAATTTATGCGTGGCAAATATTTCAGCATTGAAAAGATTAAGCAAAGGTTCTTAATCTTTTCAATTGGTATGTATTTATGATGCTTTCAGAACGCGGTCTTTGAGAATACGTTCAGCCATACGAAGCATTTTCTTGCGAGACAAAATACGGGGCAATTGAGCGGTGAGATAGTTGCTACACCCGACAATCACAGATGTTTTGTTTTGATCGATGGCTACTAATGTGGCTGAAACGACGTCATCAACTGAAGAGCTTTTCATGCCGCGAGTATCGGCATTTGCCACTTGTGTAAAGTTGGTTTCGGTATTGCCAGGACAAACCGCCAAGAATTTAACCCCTGAAGATGCATATTCTCCTGCAAGTGCTTCAGTAAAATTAAGCACGTAAGATTTGCTTGCTCCATAGACCGCAATATAAGGCAAAGGCTGGAAAGCCGCTGTCGATGCGATATTGATCATGATGCCTTTTTTACTCGCCAGCATTTGTGGCAAAAATAAATAGCATAAAGACGTTACACTATTCATGTTGAGCATGATCATTTCATTGTAGGTCGCGGCAGATTGATCCAGAAATTGACTCCATTTTCCAAATCCAGCGTTGTTAATTAAAATCTCGACCGATAATTTTCGTGCTTGCACCTCATCAAACAGCTTTTGCGCTGCATGTGGTTGAGCCAAATCTAAACCAATGACTTCAACCTGAATGTTATATTTTTTTTCAAGCTCATTGGCTAACTCATTCAGTTTTTGCTCAGAGCGCGCGGTTAAAATTAAGTGGATGCCTAAAGACGCAAGCTTTTGTGCATAGGCTTTGCCGATTCCTGAAGATGCGCCTGTAATTAATGCTGTTGAATTTTTAAATGTAGAAAGATGAGAACTCATTTTATAAATCCGTAATAAAAGGAGTTATGACCATAAACCTTTCCCCTAAGGACAGAGTCAAGCTTTAATTTACAGGCATGTTGATTGACTGGGTTATACAGCGCTGGTGTCGGTCATATAGGTTTGAGTAATTTCATCTTCCAGTTGCTTTAAGTTTTCTTGTAAACGGTTTAAGGCGTGTTGGTGTTCTAAAATTTGCTGATGCTTATTGGCGATTAACGCCTTCGCTACTTCTACAGGAAATCGGTTCTGTTGATATTTTAAAACAGAAAGGTCATAAAGTTCGGAAAGACTAAATCCGACTGCTTGGGCAAGACGAATCATCTTAACTGATTGGACATCAATCGCTGCATAAATACGATAATTTCCTTTTCTCTTCGCAACGGGTAATAAACCGAGTTTTTCATAATGCCGAATGGCTTTCGGGGTGGTGCCTGTTAAAGCAGCCAATTCTCCAATATACATATTTTTCTCAATCACTTTAAAGATGATCACGCGCCAAAGACCCATGATCAGTTTCATATATGCTTCAATTATAGGTGGTCTAAACCCAACCATTGTTTTTGATGATAAGCACTATCCCAGAATAACCATTCCAGTGTTGCTCCCATGCGATACGCCGCATGCATTTTTTCTAAAGTGTCAGCATCGCAACGTGCAGCGACTTTATTTACGGTGGCAATGACATTGTGCACGGCGGTATGGAATTCTTCACCGGCATAAGTATCGATCCAAGCTTGGTAGGGATTATTCGGTACAGATTGCTGCACAATGTCTTGACCGACTTCGGCATAAATCCAGAAGCAAGGGAGCAAGGCAGCCAGTACCACAGGATAACTTTCCGCCCATGCAGTCGCACTTAAAAATGACGTGTAATGATGACAAGCCAAGGTCAGTGGCGTGGTTTCAAACTGGTGTTTAGAGACATTGAATTCTTGCATAAAGCTGTCATGTAGACTACGTTCAACCACAATCGCAATTTTGGCGGCTTCCGAAAATTGCATGACGTCATCGGCTTCATACGCTTTTGCTGCACATACCGCTAATGCGCGGCCATAAGCCAATAAATAATGTGCATCTTGAATGACATAATGAGAAAAGGCTTCACGGCTGAGTGTGCCTCGGGCAAGCTCTTGATTGAAGGGCTGTGCTAAAGTTTCTTGGTAGAGGTCGAGATTACGCTGCCACAATTGTTCAGAAAAAAGCATGCGGGTTTCCTGGTCTATCTTTACAAATTATGGTGACTAGACTAACTCAAGCATGCCCAATAGACGACCCATTTTTGCTGTGCTTGGCTCGTGGCAGAAAAAATCGCAGAACAATTTTGGTTTGGCGTGTAAAAGCGTCATAATATCGCGCATGAATTTTTATGCTGTAGTCATGCTATGGCACTCTTATTATCCAAAGGTCACTTCGTTATGATGAAACATTTTGGTTTCTCTATCTTATTTACGATTGTGTGTCTTGCAATTTCTGCTTATTGGGGCTTTACGCATGGTCCTGAAGCAGGCTTGAAGACCATGTTTACTGCGTTGACCATTACCGCTATTTTGGCGGTGATGGAAGTTTCTTTGTCGTTTGATAATGCGGTCGTGAATGCTTCAGTACTCCGCGGATGGGATCATTTTTGGAAAATGATCTTCTTGACGGTCGGTATTGTGATTGCTGTATTTGGTATGCGTCTGGTGTTCCCTATTGTGATTGTGGCAGTAACTGCCGATATGGGTATGCTGGACGTGGTGAACATGGCATTGAATGAGCCACAGCAATATTCAGAAAAATTGATGGCCCATCATGCTGAAATTGCTGCCTTTGGTGGTGCGTTCTTATTGCTGGTGTTCTTGAATTTCTTCTTTGATGAAGGTAAAGACACCCATTGGTTCAGATGGTTAGAGCGTCGTTTAGCCAATTTAGCCAACGTCCCTGCAATGTCCGTCTTTATTTCACTGATTGCGTTATTGATTATGGCAGCCAATGTTGCCGATGCTGAACGTTTGTTGGTGACGATGGCGGGTATTTGGGGCATCGTGGTGTATATCGGTGTGCAAGTGCTCAGTCATTTGTTGGGTGGCGAACCTGAAATTGATGAAGATGGCAATGCCGTGGCACATGATGCCAGTGGTGCATCTACAGGCGTGATTAAAGCTGGTTTAGGGGGCTTTATTTATCTGGAAGTATTAGATGCCTCATTCAGTTTTGATGGCGTGATTGGTGCATTTGCGATTACTTCGGATGTGGTCATCATTATGCTGGGTCTGGCGATTGGTGCAATGTTTGTCCGTTCAATGACCATTTATCTGGTCGAAAAAGGCACACTCGATGCCTACATTTTCCTTGAACATGGTGCACATTATGCGATTGGTGCTTTAGCCTTCATTATGTTGGCCAGTGGTACAGGCGTGCATGTTCCAGAAGTGGTGACGGGTTTAATTGGTGTAGCCTTTATTGTTTGGGCAGTTATTGCCTCCATTCAATATAGCAAGCGTCAAGGCTAGTAAGGCTCAGTTCTTCATGTGAACGAAATGTCTACACAGTAGAATTCAGGGTGCATTGAATTGCGCCCTTTTTTCTTGAGATAATTCCAGAATCGCCACGCATTCGTATCTGAATGCTGTAGCATAACCTCCAAATTCAACGCATTTAAGTCTATTGATATGATGAATTCCTTAGAACGCCGCTCGACCTTTGCTTTAAGCAGTATTTTTGCATTGCGCATGTTGGGTCTGTTCATGATTATCCCAGTCTTTTCCGTGGCTGGTCAGTCGTATCAACATGCGACACCTGCGTTGATTGGTTTAGCAGTAGGCGTCTATGGATTAAGCCAAGCCATTTTACAAATTCCTTTTAGCTTGATTGCCGATCGTTTTAGCCGTAAACCTTTGGTGGTGCTGGGCTTGTTGTTGTTTGCAATTGGTGGTGCAGTCGCGGCGATGTCAGACAGCATTTATGGCGTGATTATTGGTCGTGCCATTGCAGGTGCGGGTGCGGTTTCTGCGGTGGTTATGGCCTTACTGGCAGATGTCACCCGTGAAGAACAGCGCACCAAAGCCATGGCTGCCATGGGAATGAGTATTGGTTTGTCTTTTGTGGTGGCATTTAGTTTGGGACCATGGCTCACCAGTTTGGTAGGAATTTCAGGGCTGTTTTGGGTGACAACCATTATGGGCTTGGCGGCCATTGCCATGTTGTTGCTGGTACCGAAAGTGACCCGACATCATAAAAACTTCCAGCAAGGTTATCTGGCTCAACTGAAACAAGTCTTGAAAATGTCAGATCTGAATCGGTTACATGTGTCCGTATTTGCTTTGCATTTATTGCTCACGGCAATGTTTATCTATGTGCCATCTCAATTAATTGAATTTGCAAAAATTCCATTAGCCAAGCATGGTCTAATTTATCTCCCGTTATTGGTCATTAGCCTGTTTTTTGCCTTTCCTAGTATTATTGTGGCGGAAAAATATCGCAAAATGCGCAGTATTTTCCTCACTGCAATTGCAGGCATCATTTTAGGTTTAATCACGTTGATTTTTGGCTATGAGTCCAAATATATCTTATTGATCGGGTTGGGTTTATTTTTCATTGCCTTTAATGTCATGGAAGCGTTATTGCCATCGTGGCTGTCTAAAGTTGCACCGATTCAGTCCAAAGCCACCGCGATGGGCGTAAATGCCAGCAGTCAGTTTTTAGGGGCATTTTTTGGCGGTACGTTGGGAGGTCAACTATTGATGCTGAATAACACCGCATTGGGTTGGAGTATCCTCACGGCAATTGCTATAATTTGGCTATTCATCAGTTTTGGATTGGCTCAACCACGTTATCTTTCATCGTTGGTGTTGCGCTTACCCGAGAATAAACAAACAGATGAGTGGACTTCGCAACTTTTAGCGATCCGTGGTATTGAAGAAGTCGTGGTGATGTCAGACCAGCAAGTGGCCTATGTGAAAGTGGACAAGCAACGAATTGATGAAGCTGCGCGACAACATTTAACGCACTTGTTGGGGAAAGAGGTAGCCATTTAAGCATAACTCTTATAAAGTAAATAATAGAAATAGATAGGAAGTAAACATCAGATGCGCGGTGTAAATAAAGTTATTTTAGTGGGCACATTAGGCCGAGATCCAGAGACGAAAACTTTTCCGAATGGGGGTTCGCTGACTCAGTTTTCAATCGCAACCAGCGATTCTTGGACTGACAAAAGCACAGGTGAACGTAAAGAACAAACTGAATGGCACCGTATTGTGTTGCACAATCGTTTAGGTGAAATTGCTCAGCAATATTTACGTAAAGGTTCGAAGGTTTATATTGAAGGTTCATTGCGTACGCGTCAATGGACAGATCAAAATGGCCAAGAACGCTACACCACAGAGATTCGTGGTGAACAAATGCAAATGCTCGATTCAAACCGTCAGCAAGGTGAAGGTGTACCGAGTGATAACGCAGGGTTTAACCAACCACGTTTCAATAATAACCAAAACAGTGGTTATGGCAATAACACAGGTTATAACAACAATAACAACCAAGGTTATGGCAACACTGGTGGTTTTAATAATAATCCAGCAGGTGGCAATACCCAAGGGGGCTATAGCAATACACCTAAAGCCGCACCTTCTGCGCCAACACCAGCAGATTTGGATGATGATTTACCATTTTAAATCATATATTTAAGTAATTTGTTAGGTTGTTTCAAATTTATTTGTTTTAAATTTATTTAAACTCAATTACTTAAACAGAGAAGTAGCCTCTTTTATTTTGTAAATAAGAGAGGCTATTTTTTTACTATAGAAAATATTAAGTTCAACATGCATATAGCATTTATTTTGTTGTGATATGCCTATATTAAATTTTTACAATTGTTGTGAAATTGAATGACATTTACGTTCAGTTGACTTGTATATAAATTTGAATTTATTTCATAAATAAATTGATCATCATTTTGAGATAAATTTTTTTAAAAATGTGGCTTTCAGTAGAGCAAAGATACGCAGACTTTTGCTCAAGACCTTAAGCATTTAGGCCCTCACTATGGAAAACTGAATAGCCACCGATTTTGTAGCCACCTTTGAGTTAGATAGAATGGATAATTAATCAGGTACTTACGAACAGCAACCCTATGTCTAAGAATTCATAATCAGCATTATTCCTGCCTGCAAGCATCCTCATACCGCCATCACTTCGATAGCATTAAGTATGGCATGAATGCCCACTTTGTCAGAGACAGCGCATGATTGATTTTATTGTAGAAGTCCCGCCTAGTAATTAAATTCTAGACCGCTAAAAATTCCATTGATCTGCGGTGATTCCATAGTATATGTTATCTATTAGAATAAAATTCAATCAAAAGAGAATTGCTTGATCCGCCATGATATTGATCTATAACGCAGCGGACATCGAGATGAAAGCCATAAGAGCGTAGCTGGCCGAGTACGCCGTTTTCCGCACACGCGATGCTAAGCATTTCAACGAAGTTGTTGGTCTGGGCGACGCAAGGATTGGTCAGATCAAACCTTACTTTCTGCGACAAGACAGAGGGATAAAAGAATAATGAAGCCGAGTCAAGATATTGCCGTCAAGTGTTCTGGTGTCACGAAGGACTATGGTGTCGGTGATGCAAAGGTGACCGCATTACGTGGCATCAATCTTGATGTTTATCAAGGTGAGTTGCTTATCTTGGCTGGTCCTTCAGGCTGTGGCAAAACAACCCTGATTTCAATTATCGGCGGTATTTTGAAACGCGATGCAGGCCAATGTACGGTACTTGGCAAAGACTTGGAAAACATGAATACAGCCGAGCGAGCGCGTTTTCGTGGAACGACTATTGGTTTTGTTTTTCAGGCTTTTAACTTGCTCCCGACATTGACTGCCGCTGAAAACGTTGCTGTGCCACTCTTAATCAGCGGCGAAGAACGCAAGTTTGCCATTCAATGTGCTCGGGCTGCTCTGGATCAGGTCGGGCTTTCGGAACGCGCAGATGCACTCCCTAGCCAACTCAGTGGTGGGCAACAGCAGCGTGTGGCAATCGCACGTGCGCTTGTGCACAATCCTAAAATCATCATTTGCGATGAACCGACAAGTAATCTGGATCATGCCACTGGACATGCCATGATGGAGATTCTGCGAAATGTCGCGCAAGCACCAGACCGTGCGTTGGTGGTCGTAACACATGACACTCGGATTTATGAATTCGCCGACCGCATCGCGCACATGGATGACGGGAAGATTGCCGAAGTGACTGTTGGCGCTAAGGAGGCACAAGTGCAATGATGCGTAAATATCTGCTCCCAATACTCGCACTGATAGGGTTGTTACTGGCCGTCACGATGGTACTGATTGGTAACAGGCAACCCGCTATAGACCAACCAGCCGTACTGTCGCCAAAATCACCTTTCGCGACCTATGTCGCTGGAGCAGGTATTGTGGAGGCAAGCACTGGAAATATTATTGTCGGTTCACCCGTATCCGGTATTGTGGTCGAGCTCTACGTAAATGAAGGCAGCCAAGTGGATGTTGGTGACAAGCTGTTCAAAATCGATGATCGTGAACAGCGGGCACAACTCATACCCGCAGCGGCAAAAGTCACAGAAATAGCCGCGCATCTCGCGCAAGCCAAGAGCCAATTCGAACTCGCTAACAGCTTATCGGATAAACGCGCGATTAGCGTCGAGGAGTTAAACAATCGGCGTTTTGCAGTCAAACTTGCCGAGGCAGAGCTAGTATCAGCCCAAGCACAGGTCAAGCAAATTCAGATGGATATTGAAAGGCATACTGTACGCGCCTTAGTCCGTGGTCGAATATTACAAAACAAAATGCGTATTGGTGCATTCGTACAGGATGGTGCTCCCAGCGATTCTTCGATGTTGCTCGGGAACGATGCTCGGCTATTCGTACGTGCTGATATCGATGAGAACGATGCATGGCGGGTTCAACCGGGTGCGCGTGCCGTGGCATTTGTGCGTGGGAATCCGAAATTACAAACTGCACTGAAATTTGAGCGAGTTGATCCGTATGTGTTGCCAAAAACCTCACTGACGGGCGATAGCGCCGAGCGGGTCGATACTCGTGCCTTGCAGGTTATTTATAGTTTTGATCACACCGCTTTGCCGATTTACGTTGGGCAGCAAGTTGATGTGTTCATTGAGACGGAAGTAAGCAAATCTTCGAAGGGTCAGTTTCCTCAATCTACGTCAACGCCATCTTCTGTGAAGATACCGTGATTATCCTGTCAGCCTGTATGCATGAAGGAGCACCACAATGTTACGCATAGCCTTAAAAATGCTGTTGGGTGATCGCGCCAAATATTTGGGCTTAATCTTTGGCATTACATTTACGTCATTTTTGGTGACATTTGCTGCATCGTATTTTGCTGGAATCATGACGCGCGGTTACGCGCCCATTACCGAGAACGGCACCGTAGATGTATGGGTGATGGATCCTGCAGTAAACTCAGTCGAGCAAACGACCAATATGTCCCTGCAAGCATTGGCACGAGTCCGCAGTGTTGCTGGGGTACAGTCAGCGGTACCGCTCATGTTTGCCACAGCAGATGTCCGTTTTCCAGACGGGCATTACCAGCCCTTTCAGGTGATTGGTGTTGATGATGCAACCTTGGTCGGCATGCCATCCATCCAGAATGATGTGATGCCCAGCTTGCTGAGAGTACCAGATGCTGGGGTGATTGATGCGGGGGGAACTAGCGGTAAGCTGGAGACCTCATTTCAAATTTCAGATCAATCGCCACATGGCAAATTGGATTTTGATGCACCAACCCGTGAACTGGCAAAAGGTGATGAATTACTCGTCAATGATCACAGCGTGCGGATTCTTGGTCAATCGCAAGGGCTTCCCCGATTCCCACCGCGTCCATTGCTATATACGACTTTTTCGAACGCGACTCGAATTTTACCACCGGAACGACGTCAACTTACATTCGTGCTTGTAACTGCTGCACCGCAGGTGAGTCCTGAAGACTTGGCGATTCGCATTGAGTCGGCAACGGGTTTGCGTGCGCGTACGTCTGCAGAGTTTAAATCCGATACTGTTCATTGGTTTCTGGTTAACTCCGAAGATGTGGGTGACATTGCAGCAATGCTTACTTTAGCCATGTCAGTCGGCTTTGGTGTAACAGGAGTCATGCTCTACATGTTCACCAACGAAAACCTGCGTAATTATGCTGTACTCAGTGCAATGGGTGCCACACCCAGACTTCTTTTGACGATGGTATTCGCTCAGGCTGGTCTATGCGGACTGCTTGGGACTGGTTTGGGGCTGGGGCTCTGTGCCATTATCGGGCAGTTGGCAATCATGGCTGGATATCCATTCCGGATGATGTGGTTCACACCTTTACTGGGCGCTGTGACGGTTGTGTTGGTTAGCGTAGTTGCTGCTGCGTTAAGCGTACGCCCTGTCTTGAAGTTGGAACCAAGCCTAGTATTTTCGGGGCGTTGAGTGATGGTAGTCCAATTGGACCAATTAAATTGTATTTATAGGCTGATCTACGCTTAAATTTATTGTAAATACATATTTTACAATAAAGATTGTATTTATTTTTTTTAAGTTTTTGATTTTATTTTGAAATTGTATGGTTAACCGTGTTAATGAAGGCAAATACGTCAATCCAGTTGCTTCTAAACACTTAAAACCTTCTTGGCCTGGCTAGGAAGGTTTTTTATTTAGTCTGACTACATAATGTCAAGCCATACTAAAGTTATAGATAATAAATAACCGACGCATTTTAGAATATTGAGTACTCTAGCAAGCATGTATTTTAATGGTTTATTGATTATAACAATTTGATATATATCTATTTTTATATTGAATATGAGCTGTATTTAGCAGTTATTAATATTGAATAATAACATAAACGCACAAAAATGGTGCACAAGAACAACAATTGGCTCTTTCCTTCATAAGAAAAATGGCTCTCGTTTCTTGAGTGCCAAAACGACAAATTAAGCCTATATAGAAGTATGCATACGGAAACGTCGGATTTGCCCACTCAATCCTTTCTTTTTAGGCGATTGGGCAGATTCACCAAAAAATTAGGAATATTGATGACCTAGAGTAAACCGACTTTGGGACAGCTATATTTCTATCATGTTAAGGAAAATTGTATGGCTGGACATCAAACGTCAGGAGCCAACGGCTCTCAAGGCTTACATAACGGGCTTAAATCTCGCCATTTGACCATGATTTCTATTGCGGGTGTCATTGGTGGTTCTTTATTTGTCGGTTCAGGCAGTATTATTTATAACACTGGACCTGTCGTTTTTCTCACTTATGCTTTAGGTGGTTTATTGGTTTGGTTCATCATGCGTATGCTTGGTGAAATGGCCGTTTTAAACCCAGACAGTGGTTCTTTTTCAACTTATGCTGACCGTGCCATTGGGCGTTGGGCGGGTTTTTCGATTGGTTGGTTATATTGGTGTACGCTCGCCATGCTCATGGGCTGGGAAGCTTATGTTGCAGGTAAAATTTTACATAATTGGTTTCCATTTATCCCAATCTGGGCCTATATGGTGGTCGTGATGGGTGCTTTGGTCGCGGTCAATTTACAAAATGTGAAGAATTACGGTGAATTCGAATTCTGGTTTGCCCTCATCAAAGTCATCGCGATTGTCATTTTCCTTGTGCTGGGTAGTTTAGCGATTATGCACTTATGGCCGTGGGGCAATCCTGCTGCATCGGGTATCAGTAATTTGACATCACAAGGCTTTATGCCAAATGGGGCATCCTCGGTCATTACCGCCTTACTGGGGGTGATGTTTGCCTATATTGGGGCTGAGATTGTGACCGTAGCCGCAGCAGAATCAGCGAATCCTTCTAAAGAAATTCGTAAGGCTTCTAACTCAGTCGTTTGGCGTATTATTTTGTTCTATGTGGGTTCAATGTTTGTGGCAGTGTGTTTAATTCCGCACAACAATGAACTTTTGAAAGATTCGACTTGGGGTACGTATAGTGTAACCTTGACCGCATTAGGCATTCCTGGCGCACGTCATATTGTCAACTTTGTTGTGCTCACTTCGGTTTGTAGCTGCTTTAACTCTGCACTATATACCTGTTCACGTATGTTGTTCTCTTTAGGCAAACGTGGGGATGCACCGAAGAGTTTTGGGACATTGAACCGTCATGGCAGTCCAGCGGTAGGCGTGATTGTCTCTTGTTTCTTCTCTGTCATTGCGGTGATTTTAACGGCAAGCAAGAGTATGGATGTTTATGATGTATTCATGCTCACTACAGGTGCAGCGACGCTATACGTGTATTTGGCAATTGCTTATTCGCAACTCCGCATGCGTAAAAAACTTGAAGCAGAAGGGGTTCAAATCGACTTTAAAATGTGGATGTTCCCTTATGTGACTTATGGTGTGATCATTGCCATTATTGGGGCAATTCTGACCATGTTAATTGAAGGCACCTATTTTAAAGAGGTGATCTACACCACAGTATTGTTTGGTACGATTGTGTTCTTTGGCGTATTGTCGGAAAAACTAGGTTGGGGCAAAGAGCGTAGAGCATCCCATTTAGCACATAGCAATACAGAAAAACTGGTTTAATTTGCGTTAGTCTGAATTGAAAAAAAAGAGTCTCCAATAGGAGACTCTTTTTTTCACATAAAATCATTAATTCACGGTGGGTACGCCGGCTTCACGCAGACATTGTAATAGCACACCAAATGACATCACCATATCGCGCTCATTCACACACGCAAAGCCCATTAGCAGTCCACGCTGCGCGCGTGCATGTGAGTGCATATAGTATTGCGACAATGGGCGAACTTTAATGCCGCGTTCTAAGGCTGTGGAGGCAATGGCAACATCATCGCATTGTTCAGGCAGTCTCATGACCAAATGTAGCCCTGAATCATGACTGTATTCGTGGACAAATTCGGGACCCAAGTAGCGATGGATTAAATCGACCAGATAAGCACGACGCTTACCATACAGAAGACGCATACGTCGAATATGCGCTTCATAATGTCCTTCACGAATAAACACTGCTAAGGCTTTTTGTTCGAGTAAATGTCCACCACGATACAATTCTGCGGCCAAGATTCGTAACGGTGAAAACAGCGAACGGGGCACCACCAAGTAGCCAATACGTAGCGCAGGATAAATGGTTTTACTGAACGTTCCCATGTAAATGACGGGAGCATCTGACTCTAAACCTTGCAGTGATGGATAAGGTTGTCCCGAAAAGCGGAATTCACTGTCGTAGTCATCTTCCACAATCCAGCTATTATTTTGTTTGGCAATACTCAAAAGCTGCTTGCGTCGTTCTAAACTCAGATGCGAGCCTAATGGGTATTGATGTGACGGTGTCACAAAAATCAGCTTGGGTGGTTTTTTCGGATTCTGTTCTGGAATAATCCCGTCAGCATCTACAGGCATAGGAAGAATGTCGAGACCATTAATACGCAAAGTATTACGCATGCCCCAATAGGCAGGATCTTCAATCCAAACTTGATCGCCAATATCACACAGGGCACGTGAAACCAGATCAATCGCTTGATGGATGCCTTCGGTAATAATAATTTGGTCGGTATCGCATTGAACTGAGCGAGCGACACGTAAATAATCGGCCAGTGCACTACGTAGCTCTAAACAGCCCCCCGCATTGCTGTAAATTAATTGTTCAATATTGGGTTCACGGTTTAAACGTGCTTGAATCCGACTAAAAATATGGTGCGGAAATTCAGTCACATCAGGCGCACCAGGTACAAAAGCTCCCCATTGATGTGGAGATGCTGCGGCATGTCCCATCACTTGTGTGCCACGTTGTGATAAAGACGCATTTTTTTTGGCTTTGGCAATCCCTTCAACTTTTTTGCCATGAATGGTGTTTAAAAACACTTCGGGTAAGTGTTCTGCAACCCAAGTACCATGACCTGTACGTGCTTCTAAATAACCTTCGGCTTGCAGTTGCTCGTAGGCAGACAGCACGGTATTGCGTGATACCTTGACTTCACTGGCCAAATCACGAGAGGCAGGTAAACGCGTTTTAGGCTGAATGACGCCTTCGGTAATCGCACCTCTCAAGCAACGGAATAAACGCTGATGCAGCTTACCTTCCGTATCCTGCTGGAGACGTTGTAATAAATGATCACCTAACAAACTGCGCAATTGGCTCTCTCCTACAGTTAAAAAGTGGCTCTGGTCAGTTGAGCCAAGAAACGCGAAATTACAGTCATAGGCAGTCATTGTAAAGCATCCTGAAATTAGGCGAACGGATGCATAGACCAAAGCTGTAATTGACGATGAAAAAATGAGGAAAAAATAATGGATGCTAATCATTCTGCACTCAATGCGCGTAAACAGCAAGCAACCCCACGCGGCGTAGGCGTGATGTGTCAGTGGTATGCAGAAAAAGCAGAAAATGCCACAATTTGGGATAAAGATGGCAATGAATACATCGACTTTGCTGGTGGTATTGCGGTATTGAATACAGGTCACCGTCATCCAAAAGTGATTGCGGCTGTGACTGAACAGTTAACCAAATTCACCCATACGGCTTACCAAGTAACACCATACGAAAGCTATGTAACTTTGGCTGAGCGTATCAATGAGCGCGCACCAATTGCAGGTCAAGCTAAAACTGCATTCTTCACGACAGGTGCTGAAGCAGTTGAAAATGCGGTAAAAATTGCACGTTCTTACACAGGCCGTCACGGTATTATTACGTTTGGTAACGGTTTCCACGGTCGTTCATTCATGACGATGGCAATGACAGGTAAAACTGCACCGTACAAACGCGATTTTGGTGTAATGCCTGGTGGCGTATTCCATGCGCGTTACCCAGTAGCATCTAAAGGTATTTCTGTTGATGCGGCCATTGAAAGCGTTGAAAACATTTTCAGCGAAGACGTATCTGCACATGATGTAGCAGCCATTGTGCTTGAGCCAGTACAAGGTGAAGGCGGTTTTAACGTTGTTCCTGCGGAATTCTTAAAGCGTTTACGTACAATTTGCGACCAACACGGTATTTTGTTGATTGCTGATGAAGTTCAAACTGGTTTTGCGCGTACAGGTAAATTGTTCGCAATGGATCATTACGAAACTAAAGCTGACTTGATCACTATGGCGAAAAGCCTTGGTGGCGGTTTCCCAATTTCAGGTGTAGTGGGTCGTATCGACGTAATGGATGCGCCAAACCCAGGTGGTTTAGGTGGTACTTACGCGGGTAACCCAATTGCAGTTGCAGCAGCACACGCAGTAATTGATGCGATTGAAGAAGAACAGCTTTGCGAACGTGCCAATGTTTTAGGCGCAGAATTAGTGACTGTGTTGAAGCAAATTCAAGCTGAAACGACGATTGTGAACGATATTCGTGCATTAGGTTCTATGGTTGCTGTTGAAGTTGAAAATGCGGATATCGCAAAAGCTGTACAAACTTTTGCAATGCAGAAAGGTTTGTTGCTGTTAACTTGTGGTAAAAATGGCAACGTACTTCGTTTCCTATACCCACTGACCATTCCAACAGAACAATTCCGTCAAGCTTTAGACATTTTAAAACAAGGTTTTGATTCTTTAGCATTGCCAGCAACTGTTGAGGCGCAAACTGCGGAGCAATCAGCATGATTCAACAAGGATTGCAATATTTATTAGCACATCCTGATATTGCCCTTGAAGCACCTGCTTCAAGTGGCTTTATTGAAGTTCAAGATGCAGCGACTGGCGAAAGCCTTGCATGGGTAAAAACCTATGATCAAGCGGGCGTCGAAGCAGCCATTCAGCGTTCAGAACAAGCACAAGCACTTTGGAAAAAGCAAACCGCTTTACATCGTGCCGATATCTTGTGGGCATGGTATGAATTGATGCTTGAGCATAAGGAAAACTTGGCACAGTTGTTAACGGCTGAACAAGGTAAACCTTTGCTTGAAGCACGCGGTGAAATTGCCTATGCAGCTTCATTTATTCGTTGGTTTGCAGAACAAGCGCGTCGTATTGATGGTGCAATTCTTCCTCCAACGCAAGCGCATCAGCGTTTGGTGGTGATCAAGCAAGCGATTGGTGTGACTGCGGCTATTACGCCGTGGAACTTCCCAGCCGCGATGATTACCCGTAAAGCAGCACCTGCACTTGCAGCGGGTTGTTCAATGTTGGTGAAACCAGCGGAACAAACTCCATTATCGGCTTATGCATTAGAAGTGTTGGCGTTGCAAGCAGGCTTGCCACAAGACCTTCTGTTGAACATTACCGGTGATGCAGTTGAAGTGGGTCAAACATTGTGTAACAGCGATGTGGTCCGTAAATTGAGCTTCACAGGTTCGACGCCAGTGGGTCGTATTTTGATGCAGCAATGTGCACCAACCATCAAAAAACTCTCTTTAGAGTTGGGTGGTAATGCGCCTGTGATCGTATTTGATGATGCGAATCTTGATCAAGCCGTTCAAGGCGTGATGATGAGCAAATTCCGTAACAGCGGTCAAACTTGTGTTTGTGCCAACCGTATCTATGTGCAAGCGGGCATTTATGATGCCCTTTGCGAGCGCTTAGTGGCTGAAGTTGCGAAATTAAAAGTGGGTGATGGTCGTGTCGAAGGCTCGACGCAAGGTCCATTGATTGATGCGAAAGCCGTGGCTAAAGTGCAGTCGCATATCGATGATGCTCAAGCGAAAGGTGCAAAAGTACTGATCGGTGGTCAATTACATGCCTTGGGTAAAACCTTCTTTGAACCAACGGTTCTGCGTGATGTAACGCAAGACATGCGTGTTGCGAAAGAAGAAACTTTTGGTCCATTGGCACCTTTATTCCGCTTTGAAACTGAAGCTGAAGCGATTGCACTGGCAAATGACACTGAGTTTGGCTTAGCCAGCTATATCTTTACCCAAAGTGCTGCACGTCAATGGCGTGTGGGCGAAGCGTTAGAATATGGCATGGTGGGTGTAAACACAGGCGCGATTTCGAATGAAGTTGCTCCGTTTGGTGGTGTGAAACAGTCAGGCTTAGGCCGTGAAGGTTCAGAGTGGGGCATCGATGAGTACTTAGAAATGAAGTACATGTGTATCGATGTGACTGACCCTTCAGCATAATCTTTGCTGTTGATTGAAAATGCTGGTGATGGCTTCGGCGGTCACCAGCATTTTTATTTGTATCGGACAAAATCATTAAAAAGGAAAATAGCATCTAAATTTTAAATCTATAAAACCGATTAAAATTATAAAAAACTACGGTTTTACCTATGAAATGAAATTCCTTATCCTTGGTTTCAAGTTAAGCAAATACTGTAACCAATACTGAGGAAAAGCACATGAGTTTAATCAATACTGAAATCAAACCCTTCAACGCAACAGCTTATAAAAATGGTGAATTTGTTCAAGTCTCTGAACAGAATTTTTATGGAAAATGGTCGGTTGTGTTTTTCTATCCTGCCGATTTTACTTTTGTCTGTCCAACCGAATTGGGTGATTTAGCCGATCATTATGCTGAATTTCAAAAAATGGGGGTGGAGATCTATTCAGTTTCGACTGATACCCATTTCACGCATAAAGCATGGCATGACAGTTCAGAAGAAATTAAGAAAATCCAATATTCTATGATTGGTGATCCGACTTGGATCTTGGCGAAAAACTTTGAAGTGCTGATTGAAGCAGAAGGTTTGGCAGATCGTGGTACATTTGTGATTGACCCTGAGGGGAAAATCCAAATGATTGAAATTAATGCGGGCGGTGTGGGGCGTGACGCGCAGGAGTTGTTGCGTAAAGTTAAAGCAGCCCAGTATGTGCATGCACATCCGGGTGAAGTGTGCCCTGCAAAATGGAAAGAAGGTGATGCGACTTTAGCACCATCGATTGACCTGATTGGTAAAATTTAAACCGAAAGCAGTTTGAATTTAAAAAATCCAGAACTTTGGTTCTGGATTTTTTTTAAATTCAAAGATGATTCAATTCCAATTGGGATTGCTGTTTTAAGGTCTATTAAATGACACAGGATGATTCATTGGGGATAGATAGCCCGGTTGCTCCTGTGCCAATGCGCGCAAACCTGTCATGAGCACCTGAATTAATTTCTCTACAACCAGACGTTGTCCTTTACGAGAAGCATAAACCAATTGCACCGTACCAAGGTTGGAACACCACTCCGGTAAAATATGAATCAGTTTTCCTGAAGTGATATCGTGTTCAACGGTTAAATAAGGTAGATCTGCAATGCCTAAACCATCCAGTGCAGCAAAATAAACCCCCGCCAAGTCATTACATTTCAGGCGTGGCTGTAAGGGTATTTCAATGCTTTCATTACGACCTCGATGATGTAAATGCCAAGCATACTGAGTTTTTTGTGTCCCCAGTACAACGCTTGGATAATCACCAAGTTCAGTAATCAGTTGAATGCGATGACCTTGTAATAGAGAGGGGCTGGCAACCAAGCAATGTGTGGTTTGCATCACATCACGTACGACAACGTTGGCATCTTCATTGACCGAAAAGTTGGTTCGTAGCGCAAGATCAATATCATCATGTAAGACATCGACCCGACGGCTGGTCAATTCGAGTTCAACCTCAACCCGTGGGTAATCTTTCAGAAATTGGGTGAGAATATGACGGACTTGGTATTGCAACATCACGGAGGGACAACTGATTTTGACCAAACCTTGGGGTTCATTTTTCTGTTGAAGCAGGACACTTTCAGCACATTCGACTTGCGCTATCACTTTACAACATTCTTCATAAAACGCTTGTCCCAACGCGGTCACTTTAAAATGTCGGGTCGAACGTTGAATGAGGGTGATGTTAAATTGGTGCTCTAAATCAAGAATCCGTCGACTGAGCTTAGACTTGGTCATTTGACTGGCTTCGCTGGCTGCACTGAATCCACCATGCTTGACCACTAAATAAAAATAATAGTAGTCATCAAATGAACGCATTTGCCACCTCTGTTGGTCATGTTATGTGAAGTTTAAAGCGCATTACAGCATTTGTATCATGCTGTAATGCCGCTTGGTTTTATCTTATTTTTGTCCCGTATTTTGATTATAGCTATTTATGAGGTTGCGGTAATCAGGAATATGGTTAGAGAAGAGCGTACCCAATCCCTCAATATCATTTCGCCAGTCACGATGTAGTTCACACGCCATACCAAACCAAGTCATGAGTTGAGCACCAGCTTGTGACATACGCTCCCATGCGGCATCACGGGTCAAGGCATTAAACGTGCCTGAAGCATCGGTAATGACAAACACTTCAAAATCCTCTTCCAGTGCGGAAAGGGCTGGAAATGCCACACAGACCTCGGTCACAACACCAGCAATAATCAGTTGCTTTTTACCTGTAGCTTTAATGGCTTTGACAAAGTCCTCATTGTCCCATGCATTAATTTGTCCGGGACGGGCAATATACGGTGCATCGGGGAACATTCCTTTTAACTCTGGAACCAGAGGTCCGTTTGGACCATTTTCAAAACTGGTGGTCAGAATGGTAGGCAAATTAAAATATTTGGCGGCATCGGCTAATGCCAAGACATTGTTTTTGAATTTATCGGGGTCGATGTCGCGCACCAAAGACAACAGTCCAGTTTGATGATCGACCAGCAACACGGCAGCATTATTTTTATCTAAGCGAGTATAAGGTTTACCCATTTTCTTATTCCTTTAGTGGACAGACAGAGAAGTCAGCCATGCACATTGTTATGCTGAGAGCATGGTTGCGTTGTTGTTATATTAATCAGAGACTCGATTGAGCTTAAAGGATGATCTTGGGAAAGATTGTCTTATTTTTGAGATAGTTTTGTTGTTGTACTCAACACGTAAATAAAAATATATCAATTCAATATCTTGGGGTGATTGTTGTAAAAATAGGAAGGTGTATTGCACAGACAGACTAGGTGCCGCACTTTAAAATGCTTAACATGGCAGCATGTTAAATCCTAGAGATAGGAGTTTTGAAATGAAAAAAATTACTGGCGTGTATCGTAACCAAAATATGCATTGGGTAGGAGATGGTTTCCCTGTTAGAAATCTATTTTCTTATGACCGTTTAGGACAAGCCATTAGCCCATTTTTGCTGTTGGATTATGCCGCGCCGTATCCATTTACACCTACTAAAGAACAGCATGGTGTAGGTTCACATCCGCATCGCGGCTTTGAAACCGTGACCATTGCTTATCAAGGTGCAGTGACGCATAAAGATTCTAGTGGTGGTGGTGGCACCATTCAAACTGGTGATGTGCAGTGGATGACTGCGGGTTCAGGCTTGGTGCATGAAGAATTTCACTCGACTGAATTTGCTGAGCAAGGCGGTTTGTTTGAAATGGCGCAGTTGTGGGTGAATTTACCCGCAGCCGATAAAATGACAGCCCCGCAATATCAGGCCATTCAAGCTCAAGAGATTCCTGTGATTCACTTTGAAGATGAAGCTGGGTATTTACGTGTGATTGCGGGTACGTATGCAGAGCAGCAAGGTGCGGCTGCGACCTTTAGTCCAGTGAATGTCTGGGATGGCATGCTGAAAGCGGGTCACCGCCAAGATGTATTTGTGCCAGTTGATCACAACACCTTGGTTGTGGTGTTACAAGGTGAGATGCTCTTGAATGGTCATCAAAAAGTATTGGACAACTCGATTGTGTTATTTGCACATGATGCTGAACCACAGATTCAGTTGGAAGCGCTTACTGCTGATGCGAAATTCTTAATTTTGACAGGAAAACCGTTGAATGAACCGATTCAGGGGTATGGTCCGTTTGTGATGAATACCAAACAGGAAATCATTCAGGCCTTTGAAGACTTCAATCAAGGTAAATTTGGTGAGATTCCAGTTCAGGAACATCATCGCTAAGCCTTTTAGCCAGTCTAAATGTTGTAAATTGTAGAAAAAAGAAGAAGCCCCGAAGTGATTCGGGGCTTTTTGCGCTTTAAGCTTTGTTGTGGATGACACAGATGTTATCAATTAGATTTGCATAGTGCCATATTTGGGTTAGTGTGATGTAGTTGTCATTTTTATGCGGTATATGATACTTACTTTTGGCTTGCTTGTAAAATTGAAAGTGACAGATAAATGTATCTAATTCACTAATTTTAAACAAAAAATAAAAAATATATGCTTTAAAAAACGATTTTGTTTGAAAAATGAGCATAAATAAGTCATCGATTTGGCGGGCTAAAATTAAATTGTTAACGAATTTTAAAAGCATGGATTCTGGCATTTTTTAATAGTCTGTTTTGTGGCCCTGTGGTACATAATTTCCTTAATGTGTAACTGACGGATAATAACTTTGGATATTGCAGTTATTGGTAGTGGCATGGCTGGGCTGGCTACCGCGAGAATTCTTAAAGATGCTGGACATAACATTACAATTTTTGAAGCCTTACCAGGCCGTGGAATGGATAGTCACAGTACTGAATTTGAAGGCGGTCTGATTGATGCACCTTTGCGTGTCATGAATCCACACTTGTGGAAAAACACCTTAAGTTTAGCAACGTATTTAGGGATTCAAACTTACCCAGTACGAACCTATATGGCATGTAGTTGGTTATTTGAAGATAAAACCGAAACATGGCTCACCACAACACGTACCCGTATTGGTAATTTCCCAATTATCAATAACCGTAAAGGCATCAAACAATATGGTTGGCGCTTGGTTAAAGGCATGTTGCAGTTAAAAACCGCGATTTCTCAATTTTTTAAATCTGAGAATCAAGAGATTACCTTGGCAGAATTCATTAATCAGAATGATATTGAAGAAGTCTTCTGGCATGGTGCGGTGATGCCAGTGTTGTACACCATTTGTACCTGTAACCCGAAGACCATTGGTGACTGGCCGGCAAAACCATTGTTGACCTTCTTACGTCAACTCACCGATGGTGATGCTTTGTTGCGTATGCAAGGCGGTACGCCAGCCTTGGTAGATAAGCTCATTCAAGGCATTGAAATCCGCAGTGGTTCAGCCATTAGCCATGTGAAAGAGCAAGGCGATAAAGTGCTGGTGGAAAATTCCGCTGGGGAAAGCTATCAATTTGACCGTGTGGTGATTGCAACCCCGACCAATAAAATTGATACCTTCCTTGATCAAGCACAATTTAAAGACGATATTGATTTATTAAAGCAATTTAAATTTGAACAAGGTCAATTGGTCATTCATACCGACACCTCTGTCATGCCACCGAAGCGTAAAGACTGGGCAGTGTTGAGCTATATGATGGATCGTAAATTTACCCGTCAGCAATTCACGGTCTGGTTAAACGCAGTTGAGCCAAGCCTTGTGGGTAAAAACCCAGTGTTCCAAACTTGGCGTCCAGTGACTGAAATTGATCCGAAAAAGATCATTTCCAGTGTGACGTTAACCCGTGCGGTAGTAAACTCAGAAACCGTGGCATTGAATAAACAACTCCAAGAGCGTCATAAACAATTAAACCGTAAAGTGTTCTACTGCGGTTCTTGGTCATGTGATGGCTTACCAATCTTGGAATCGGCGGTAACCTCTGCCATGAATATTGCTGAGATTTTTGGTGCACCATTGCCGTTCGTAGGCTTAAAGCCTAAAGTAGAGGTTGCTCCGCAACTCGGCTACTAAGTTCATGAAATGGCTCCAACAGCTTCGTACAGAGGTTTCCCAACATAAATATGCCATCAATGCAAAATTATTAGGGGACAGCAGCGAACTGGCTTGGAGCAATTTGGGATACTGGTCTGAAACACATCAGACCTATCCCGAAGCTTGTCGTACCCTTGCCGATCATCTGGCACACAGTGTGCAGTTAACTGCGTCCGATCATCTTCTAGATTTGGGCTGTGGGCAGGGGGCAAGCGTACTGCATTGGCAGCAGAATTATCAGGTCAAACATATTGAAGCGGTTGAATTACAACCTAAATGCGTACAACAAATTCAAACAGCAATTCCCAAGCTGAAAGCCATTCATTGCCAATCTTTTTTAAATTTAAAACAAATTTCCTTTCACCAAGCTTTTGATGTGGTGCTGTGTATCGATGCGGCCTATCACAGTGCTTTGAATTCATTTTTAAATTCAGTTACGCCTGTTTTAAATTCAAAAGGGCGTTTGGCATTTCATTACTTAATTTTAAGCCCGAAGTTTTTGAATTTAAATGCCGTGGAAAAAATGCAGTTGGCCTTGTTGCTTAAAGCTGCCGATGTGAATTTAAAAAACTTGCCTGATGAAGTTGCTGTACAGCAACAGTTGGCGCAAGCGGGGTTTGAACAGATTCAAATTGAGGATTGTTCTGAACCCGTATTGAGTGGCTTTGCCCGATATATTCAGCAGCAGACAACAGCACCGCAGACTGAAGAGCAATATACGGCTTTTGATCTGATGAAGATTCAGTTGACGGCAAAATTGTGTCAGCGTTTATTTGAGCAAGGCGTGGTGCAATATGTGCAAGTGACCGCACAAAAGAAATAAAAATGTAGGCTTGAAAACAACAAAAGCCCACTAATAAATAGTGAGCTTAAGTGAATGGTGCCGGCACACGGATTCGAACTGTGGACCTACTGATTACAAGTCAGTTGCTCTACCAACTGAGCTATGCCGGCATCTTGTGCTGTGCATTTTACATTAAGTTGTTTTGAATGCAAGCCAAAAAATGAACGATTGAATGCTGGCTACGATGAATTAAATCTCAGTTTCTACTTATCCCGTGGTTTTGTCTAAAACACAGGCTATTTTAGGCTGTAGATCCAAGTATGAAGACATTCACCTGTCTCGAGAAAAGCGGCTTGTACTGGGCTACAGACATAGCCTTCATCTTCAAATTCATCGAGTACTGTCCAGTGTTGAGCTGAATTTTCCGAGAAAAACACAAAACTTTATACCAGTAAGGGTATTTGCATTGAGCACAATATCTGGAAAGTCTAAGTTTTTTCCTAAACTTTGAGCAGATAATTCACCATACACAACGGATTCTGTTTATGTAACGCCAATATTTTCTACAAGATGTGCATTCATATCATTTGGTTTCAAGACGCCATAAACAAATTAACTCAACATGATCACCCATTGTTGCAGGTATGATGAATTCAGAATTCTTAAGCAGAGTGTTGAGGATGAACTTTAACTAAACACAGACCAATACCAGCCAGTACGAAGACCAGAGCCAGTAGCACAACCCCTAACCATCCTGCATGTAACCAAAACCATCCTCCTGCCGAACCGATAATGCTCGAACCGAGATAGTAAAACAGTAAATATAACGAAGTCGCATGTCCTTTGTTTTCGTGAGCTGTGGCACCGACCAAGCCACTACAGAGGGCGTGGGCAATAAAAAAGCCCGTGGTAATCAATGCCACACCTAAAATAATGACCCAGAGGTTTGGCGCCAAGGTGCAGGCAATCCCCAATCCTATGCAGATAAAACCGCCAATGATCACGCTTTGTCGACCATATTGCTGTGCCAAACGACCTGCCAGTGACGAAGACACCATGCCCAAACTATAAGAGAGAAAAATGAGACTGATTTGGGTTTGACTCAAAAAGTAAGGAGCTGCATCGAGTCGGAAGGTAATATAGTTAAACAGGGTCACAAAAATACTGGTCAACACAAAGCCCAGTGCATAGAGACGTAATAAAGAACGATTACGAAGATGAGAGCACCATGCTTGCACATGGAAATTTAAATTTAGCCCTTTTTTGGCGACAAAATGCCGAGAAGGGGGCAGTAAATATAAGAAACCGAAGGCGCAGAGCAAACACAACATGCCCAGTAAACCCAAGGCCGCTTGCCAGTTGACCCATTCAATCAGCATGCCCATGCCAACTCGGCCCATCATACCGCCAAAAGCCGTTCCCGCAATATACAGTCCCATGGTTTGTGCCAAGGCTTTGGGGTCCATTTCTTCTGCAATCCATGCCATGGTCACCGCCGGAACTCCACCCAATACAAATCCTTCCAAAGCCCGTGTGGCAAGAAAGGTGTACCACTGTGGAATAAACATCGCCAAGATATTCAGTCCAGCCGCACAAGCCATGGACATGAAAATAACATTGCGACGACCTAAAGCTTGTGAGAAAGCGCTGGAGAGTACGATGGAAACAGCCAAGAAGGCCGTGGTTAGGGATAATGCCAATGCACTATTGGCAGGACTGACCGCAAAGGTTTGGGTAAACGCAGGCAGTAAAGGTTGTACACAATAAATCAGCGAGAAACTGGCAAATCCCACCAAGAACAGGGCCAGCCCTGCACGGTAATATGTACTCGTACCCGATTCAATCCATGATTCGGATAGAGGGGCGATGGGGGAAAGTTCTGGATTTGAAGAAGCAGGGCTAAGCATCTGAATTTCCAACAGCCAACATGTTTGGCTTGCGTGATCATTTACAGAATAAGCCTAGCAGTGCGATGGTTATCTTTCTAATATATTTGAGTCTATAGCAATATATGTTTTATATATGAATATCGAGCTGCGCCATATTCGCTATTTCTTAACTGTGGCAGAAGAAAAAAACTTTACCCGTGCAGCACAACGCCTGTGTATGAGTCAGCCACCCTTGAGTATGCAAATTCGTGATTTGGAAGAGAGTATTGGCGCAGAATTATTCCTGCGAACCTCGCAAGGAGTCGTGTTGACCGCAGTTGGGCAAGCTTTTCTTACTGCGGTTGAACCTCTGCAACATCAATTGGACGATGCCATTCAGTTGGCACGCCATGTTTCTAATGGTGAGGTGGGGCAGTTACGTTTGGGTTTTACAGGTACTTCAATGCTGAACCCTTTAATTCCAGAAAGCATTCGGCGTTATCAGCAGCAGTACCCCAAAGTTGGATTAAAACTGGAAGAAGCCAATTCCCTGAAATTAATTGACTATGTGTTGGAAGACCGACTGGATGTTGCCATTATTCGTCCACCTCGACAAATTCATAGCAGTTTAGCCATACAACAGCTGTTGAATGAAGCATTAATTGCGGCGGTTTCTGTACGCCGTGATTTAGCGCAGGGTGAGCAACCTTTACAGGTGACCTGCTTACGTGAGCACGAAATGATTTTGTCCCCCCGCAGCGTCAGTGCAGGTTTATATGATGCAGTGACTGACGCCTGTCAGCAAGCAGGCTTTGAACCCAAACTGGGTCAGAGTGCACCACAGATTGTCTCGATTTTATCTTTGGTGGCGGCTAATTTGGGGGTGTCGATGGTGCCCGAATCTTCGCAGCAATTACAAATTCAGGGCGTGGTCTATCGAGCTTTTGCCGAACCAGCACCTACAGTTGGGTTAGCGGTCATTTATAAACAGCATTTAGCCACTCAACTGGCGATTAATTTTGCCAGCATCTTGCAAATGGTCTGCCATCA
This sequence comes from Acinetobacter sp. ANC 4910, assembly GCF_004331035.1. Classification (GTDB taxonomy): domain Bacteria; phylum Pseudomonadota; class Gammaproteobacteria; order Pseudomonadales; family Moraxellaceae; genus Acinetobacter. The sequence continues at coordinate 9,486 of NZ_SJNT01000006.1, read as the reverse complement.
GGATGCTAAATATTCCTCAGAGTCGATCTAGAGTGCCAACCAGTCATGCAAATGTTGCCTAATCTGTGCTAGAAATATTGAATTTTAATTGGTATAAATCTAATTATTTCAGTATGTTAGTTATTTTTTGTTATGTGATTTATGGGTTGAAGTTGCTATAATCCCTGCGTCTATCTGGGGGATAGTATTGTGTTAAATCGTGTGTTGATCAGTTTTCTAAGCTTGTTTTGGGGCGTATCTGCATGTGCCGAGTGGACTTACGTCAATGCCAATTATGACCGTTCACAATATATGTATATTGATTTTAATCGAGTGAAAGTGACGGATGTAAAAAGTAACGAAGTTGAGTACTGGGTAAAATATCTGATTAAAACTGATAAAGAAAAAGATGGCTTGGAACTGGGTGATTATTCCTTGGCCTTGTACCGTGTTGGCTGTGACAGCGCACAATATAGTATTCGCTCATCAGCGAACTTTAAAAGAAATGGTTCCTTGATCAGTAGCCAAAATTACACCGCCAGTCAGACCCGAGCAATTATTCCCAATACAGCACTGGATTACACGGCAGAAATGGTCTGCAATGTTTTACCACAGCGCCAAAAAGTGGATCGTTTGGAACAGCTCACTCGACGTATCGCGATGGGGGAATACTGATAAAACTGCCTGCCTAGTTTGTCTTAATCCATTAGAATACGTTGTTTGAGGTCAGCCTGTTTACGCAGATAATCCCAGACCAATTTAATCCGTGGCTCATGTTGTAGGTCGACAAACGTTAGCATCCAAAAGGTATGCGTAAAGCGTACCTGCTCGGGCAGAACTTGTTCTAAGTCGGGCTGATCATGGGCCAGAAATTGCGGCAAAATGGCCAAGCCTGCGCCTGCATTCACCGCAATTTGCTGCGCTAAAATACTGCTGCTGCGAAAATTTGCGGTTAGGGGAATCGGCAGGCGTTCTAAGCAATATAGCTCCGAACTATAAATCAGATCATCAATATAATTGACAAAACGATGGTTGGCTAAATCTTCCATTTGCTGAATAGGCGGATGCTGTGTCAGATAACGCTTGCTGCCATAAATTTTTAAACAATAATCGGTCAGTCGGGTAATGATATAGGGACCCGATTTCGGACGATCAATCGAAATCACGATATCCGCTTCACGATGCGACAGCTTCATCATCTTGGGAACAGGAATCAGGTCGATAGTAAGCAGCGGAAATTGCTGCGACAGTTCTGCCAATAACTGGGTCAAAAACGCTGTGCCAAAACCTTCTGGTGCACCAATTCGTACGCGACCTTCAAGTGGCTGTTGCGGTTTTTGAATTTGCAAAAAAGCCTGTTCCATTTGCTCTACGCGCGGCACCAGTGCCATGCCATCGACGGTGAGTTCATAACCTGTGGCTTCACGTTTAAACAGCGGTGTACCTAACGCGACTTCTAAGGATTGTATCCGTCGTGCCACAGTACTGTGCTCAACCCCAATAATCCGTGCTGCATTGGTCAGAGTTTTGGCACGTGCCAAGACCAAAAAAAATTGCAGATGATCCCAATCTACTTTCATTTTTTATTTTCCACATCCTGTGCAAAATTGCACAACCATCGTGCACCAATCTGCATTGGTGGTCAAAGTTTTCTTTGCTAGTCTGATTTGAAATACAGAAATTGAATATACGGTTTAAGTCGTATGTTTCAACAGTGACACAATAAAAATGAATACCTATGGAGAGGTTATGAATACGGTTTCAAACATTCAGATTACTACAGCTAAATTATTGATTAACGGTGAGTTTGTCGAGTCAAAAACCCAGCAATGGCAAGACATTGTTAATCCAGCAACTCAAGAAGTCATTGGTTTAGTTCCTTTTGCAACGCCTGAAGAAGTACAGGCTGCGATTGCTTCGGCAAAAGCGGCATTTGCGAGTTGGCGAGAAACCCCAATTCAAGCGCGTATGCGTATTATGCTGAAACTACAGCAACTGATTCGTGACAATGCCAAGAAAATTGCACAGGTGCTGACGGCAGAACAGGGTAAAACTTTGGCGGATGCTGAAGGTGATATTCAGCGTGGTTTAGAAGTGGTGGAACATGCGTGTTCAATTGGCACGTTGCAAATGGGCGAATATACCGAAGGGGTGGCACGTGGGGTAGATACCTATACTTTACAGCAACCTTTGGGTGTCTGTGCGGGCATTACTCCATTTAACTTCCCTGCAATGATTCCTTTGTGGATGTTCCCCATGGCAATCGTCTGCGGTAATACCTTTGTTTTGAAGCCATCTGAACAAGATCCGCTCTCCACCATGATGTTGGTCGAGTTGGCAATCGAAGCAGGTATTCCCGCAGGCGTACTGAATGTGGTGCATGGCGGCAAAGATGTGGTCGATGCACTGTGTACGCATCAAGACATTAAAGCCATTTCCTTTGTTGGTTCGACTGCTGTTGGCACGCATGTCTATAACTTGGCAGGTCAACATGGCAAGCGCGTGCAATCGATGATGGGTGCAAAAAACCATGTGGTGGTGATGCCTGATGCCAATAAAGAACAAACCCTAAATGCCATGGTCGGTGCAGCCTTTGGTGCGGCAGGGCAACGTTGTATGGCACTTTCAGTTGCAGTCATGGTCGGTGATAGTAAACACTGGATCAATGAATTGGTTGCAAAAGCCAAAACCTTAAGCGTGAATGCGGGGCATGAGCCGAATACGGACATTGGTCCTGTAATTTCACCGCGTGCTAAAGCCCGTGTGATTGATTTAATTAACAGTGGTGTAGAACAAGGCGCTGAATTGTTACTGGATGGTCGCGATATTCAAGTCCAAGGCTATGAAAATGGCAACTTTGTCGGGGCAACGGTGTTTAGCAATGTCACCACGGCTATGCGTATTTATAAAGAAGAAATCTTTGGCCCTGTACTGACCATTCTCTGTGTGGAGACTTTGGATGAGGCGATTGAACTGGTCAATGCCAATCCATTTGGTAATGGCGTAGGCTTATTTACCCAAAGTGGTGCAGTAGCACGGACCTTCCAAAACCGTATTGATATTGGTCAAGTGGGCATCAATATTCCAATTCCAGTCCCTGTGCCATTCTTTAGCTTTACAGGTTCGCGCGGCTCAAAGCTCGGTGACTTAGGCCCTTATGGTAAACAGGCGGTACAGTTCTATACGCAAACCAAAACCATTACCAGCCGTTGGTTTGAAGACAGTCAAGAAGCAGGGGAAGTCAATACCACCATCAGTTTACGCTAAGGAGTAGCGAGATGAAGATAGCTTTCATTGGTTTAGGGAATATGGGCGGTTCGATGGCACAGAACCTGCTCAAAGCAGGGCAAACGGTGTTAGGTTATGACTTGAGTGAAAAAGCCTTACAACAGTTTGCTGAAAGTGGAGGGATTGTTTGTGACAGTCCGCAAGCTGCGGCTGAGCAAGCAGATGTGGTCATCAGTATGTTGCCCGCAGCCAAGCATGTACGTGACGTGTATTTGGGTGAAACGGGGATTCTGGCGGTGATGCGGGCAGGTAGTCTCTGTATCGACTCTAGTACCATCGACCCGCAAACCATTAAAGATGTTGCTGCTGAGGGCTTGAAGCATCAAGTTCAGGTCTGTGACGCGCCTGTGTCTGGTGGCACCATTGGCGCCAAAGCGGGGACCTTGACCTTTATGGTTGGTGCCGATGACGTGACCTATGAGCGCGTGCAGCCGATTTTAAGCTTTATGGGCAAAAACACGGTGCATTGTGGTGCGGTGGGTGCAGGGCAAATTGCTAAAATTTGCAATAATATGATTCTCGGTATTTCCATGGCGGCCGTGGCAGAAGGCATGGCTTTGGGCAGCCGATTGGGCATTGATACACATGCCCTTGCAGGGGTGATCAATAGCTCAAGTGGTCGTTGCTGGAGTTCGGAAATCTGTAATCCATGGCCAGATATTAGTCCAAATGCACCCGCAGGACGTGGTTATACCGACGGTTTTGCCTCGCAACTCATGCTCAAAGATTTAGGTTTGGCCATTGAAGCGGCAGGCCAAGTCAAGCAACCTGTATTACTCGGGGGTTTGGCACAGCAGCTGTATCAACAACTGTGTTTGCAAGGCAATGCACATTTAGATTTTTCCAGCATTATCCAGCAGTATTTACCCCGAGAAAATTGATTTAAAAGAAATGAAAGGGTGCAATGAATGCACCCTATAAGAAACCCCTTGTCGTGAATAACAAAAATGTGACTGAGGTGAAAGGATGGCTTCAAATTATTTACAAGTGCAGCAAAATTTTGATTTGCAACAGGCTGCACAACGGTTTCTATCAGGTTCAATCGATGCACTGAATGCGTGTTATGAATGTTGCGATCGACATGCTTTGCCAGGGCGGATTGCTTTGTTTTGGCAGGGTAAAGATGGTCGTAAAGAGCAATATACCTTTCGAGAGTTACAACAACGTGCCAGCCAATTTGCCAACTTTTTAAAGTCGCAAGGGGTGTCTAAAGGTGACCGCGTTTCTGGTTTATTGCCACGAACACCAGAGCTGATTATTACCATTTTAGCGACATGGCGGATTGGTGCAGTCTACCAACCTTTATTTACTGCGTTTGGCCCGAAAGCCATTGAGCACCGCTTACAGTTGGCACAAAGTAAACTGGTGGTAACCGATGTGGGCAATCGTGAAAAATTGCACGACGTAGAGGGTTGCCCTGCAATTGTGACGGTCACGGGAGCCAAAGGCACAGGACTGTATCAGGGAGATTATAGCTTTTGGGCAGAAGTAAACCGTCAGTCTGATCAGTGCGAATTGGAGATGATGAACATCCAAGATCCATTCTTATTGATGTTTACATCAGGCACGACAGGCCCTGCTAAACCCTTACAAGTGCCACTGAAAGCGCTGATTGCATTTGGTGGCTATATGCAAGATGCGATTGGTTTAAGAGCTGAAGATTCGTTTTGGAATATTGCCGATCCGGGTTGGGCCTATGGATTGTATTACGGCATTATTGGTCCGCTCTTATTGGGTCATCCGACCATTTTTTATGAAGGTGCATTTACTGCCGACAGTCTATGCCAGATTGTAAATGACTATGGCGTGAATAACTTGGCAGGTGCACCCACAGCTTACCGCATGATGATGGCGGCTGATCCGAAGCAAATGGCAAAATTACACGGCAAATTCCGTGTCGTCAGCAGTGCAGGTGAGCCATTGAATCCTGAAGTGTTTCGCTGGTTCAAACAAGTATTAGATGCACCAATCTATGACCATTATGGCCAAACCGAAGTGGGAATGGTGGTGTGTAATCATCATGCGCTAGAACATGAGGTTCGAGCAGGCTCGGCCGGTTTTGCCAGTCCCGGCTATCGTGTTGTGGCACTAGATGAACAGGGTAATGAACTGGGTGCAGATACCCCAGGAATTTTAGCGGTGGATATTAGCCAGTCCCCGATGATGTGGTTTGGCGGTTATCAAGAAAGTCGTAAATCGCCATTTATTGGACATTATTATTTAACGGGTGATACCGCTGAAATACATGCTGATGGCAGCATGAGTTTTGTCGGACGCAGTGATGATGTGATTACCACGTCGGGCTATCGTGTGGGGCCCTTTGATGTGGAAAGTGCCTTGTTGGAACATGATGCAGTGATTGAAGCTGCCGTGATTGGTGTGCCTGATCCTGAGCGTACAGAGGTGATAAAGGCTTTTGTGATTTTGTCTGGTGAAAGTGCAGCCAGTGCTGAACTCGAAAATGAACTAAGCCAATTTGTGAAAAAACGCTTATCTGCTCATGCTTATCCGCGTTTGATTGAATTTGTGACTGAACTTCCCAAAACCCCAAGTGGAAAAATTCAGCGCTTTTTACTGCGTAATCAGGAAATTGCCAAGCAACAAACAACGGTAACTGCTGCAAGCTAAGATATTGTAAGGAAAGAAATTATGCAATCTACTGAAGGACAAGCTCACATGCAGGATATGGTAAAAAGTTTTGATCACGACCAGATAAAACCGACGGCCAGTGAGTGGGATCGACAAGGCATGTTTTTTGAAGAACAACTCTTGATTCAGGACATGGCAAAAAGTTTTGCCCAAGAACAAATTAAACCCTATGCCAGTGAGTGGGATCGACAGGGTACTTTCCCAGCTCAAGCCTTACAGCAAATGGGGCAATTGGGTTTTATGGGCATGTTGGTGCCAGAAGAATGGGGTGGTTCAGCAACAGGAAACTTGGCCTATGTACTGGCACTGGAAGAAATTGCCGCTGCGGATGGTGCAACATCGGCCATTATGAGTGTGCATAATTCAGTGGGTTGCGTGCCGATTTTGAAATTTGGCAGCGAAGAACAAAAGCAACAATTTCTCGTGCCTTTAGCCAAAGGGGAAATGATCGGGGCTTTTGCACTAACTGAACCGCATACTGGTTCTGATGCCGCAGCCATTAAAACCCGTGCCGTGAAAGATGGCGACCATTACATTATCAATGGGGCCAAGCAATTTATTACTTCAGGGCATAACGCAGGCGTGATTATCGTGTTTGCCGTGACCGATCCGAGCGCTGGAAAAAAAGGCATGAGTGCTTTTTTAGTCCCGCGTAATACGCCGGGTTATGAAGTGATTCGGGTCGAAGAAAAATTGGGTTTACATGCCTCTGACACCTGTCAAATTGCCCTGACCGATGTGCGTGTGCACAAAAGTATGTTGTTGGGCAAAGAAGGCGAAGGCTTAAAAATTGCCTTGTCTAATTTGGAGGGCGGACGCATTGGCATTGCCGCGCAGGCTGTTGGATTGGCGCGCGCTGCTTTGGAGGAAGCCACCCGTTATGCCAAGGAGCGTGTAGCTTTTGGAAAGCCAATTTTTGAACAGCAAGCAGTGTCGTTCCGACTTGCCAGTATGGTGACAGAAATTGCCGCGGCACGTCAGTTGATGCATCAGGCAGCACGTTTAAAAGAAGCGGGTCAACCGTGTTTAACCGAAGCGTCGATGGCGAAGCTGTTTGCCTCTGAAATGACTGAGCGGGTCTGTTCGCATGCCCTACAAATCTTTGGGGGTTATGGCTATCTGAAAGATTTTCCAATTGAGCGGATTTATCGTGATGCTCGGATTTGTCAGATTTACGAAGGCACCAGTGATATTCAACGCTTGGTGATTGCCCGTAGTTTATAAACCCAATATCGAAAAAACTGACCCTTGCACATGTGAGTGATCACGAGATTTTAACGTTACATGTGCATTGGTCTATAGAAGAAGGATCGCAACATGCAATGGGAAAAAAATTTCATCGAAGATTTACAGTGGGACACAATTTTAGTTGAAAAGCGCAAAGGCGTCGGGGTGATTACCCTGAATCGTCCTCAAGCGCTGAATGCCTTGAATAGTCAACTGATTGCTGAAATTAACCAAGCCTTAGACCAGTTTGAACGCGATGCTGAAATTGGCTGTATGGTGTTGGCAGGTTCGGAAAAAGCCTTTGCGGCAGGTGCCGATATTAAAGAAATGGCCGAGCTGAATTTCCCGAATATCTATTTTGATGACTTTTTCCATTTGGCAGATCGGATTGCACAGCGTCGCAAACCCTTGATTGCTGCGGTGAGTGGCTATGCACTGGGGGGCGGCTGTGAGTTGGCCTTGATGTGTGATTTTATCTATTGTGCGGATAATGCCAAATTTGGTTTGCCTGAAGTAACTCTGGGTGTGATTCCAGGTATTGGCGGAACGCAACGTTTAACCTTGGCCTTGGGTAAAGCCAAAGCCATGGAAATGTGTTTAACCGCACGGCAAATGGGCGCGGTTGAGGCAGAACAAACTGGTTTAGTGGCGCGCGTCCTACCGAAAGAGGAATTATTGGCCTATACCTTAGAGGCTGCGGAGAAAATAGCACAGCGATCTCTGACTGCCACCATGATGATTAAAGAAAGCATTAATCGCGCCTTTGAAGTGAGCTTAAGTGAAGGATTACGATTTGAACGTCGTACTTTCCATTCCATTTTTGCAACTGTAGACCAGAAAGAAGGCATGAAGGCCTTTGTGGAAAAGCGACCAGCCCAATTTAAAAATCAATAAATAAGGAGTCTGTGCATGGGAAATAATTTACAGATTAGTGTCCAAGGACATTTGGGTGTGATTACGCTAGATCGCGCGAGTCATCTGAATGCACTGTCCTTAAGCATGATTCATGGTATTAGCCAGCAGTTAGAACTATGGTCCGAAGACGATCAGGTTCAAGCTGTTTTGATCAACTCCAATAGCCCAAAAGCTTTTTGTGCAGGTGGCGATATTCGTTTCCTCTATGACAGTTATCAAAATGGAACCGCCAATTATCAGCGCTATTTTGCAGATGAATATCACATGCTGAAGAGCCTGCGCCAATATGCGAAACCTGTCATAGTGTTTTTAGATGGCTATGTCTTGGGTGGGGGTTTTGGTTTGGCGCAAGCTTGCCAGATTATTGTCAGTAGTGAGAAATCTCGTTTTGCCATGCCAGAAACTGTGATTGGCTTTTTCCCCGATGTGGGCGCAACCCATTTCTTATCTCGTTTAGACGATATCGGCGTGTATATGGCAGTGACGGGTGAACAGATCAGCAGTAGCGATGCCTTGCATTTAGATTTAATTGACTATTTGGTGACGAGTGACCACTTAGCGCAGTTGCTCACTGAGTTGGCGCAGGCACCACAGTTGAATCAACAACTGATTGAACAGACCATTGTACGTTATTTAAAAGAACCTGCACCCAGTGAATTAAAACAGTATGAAGAGGCGATTCGGCAGCATTTTTCACATACTGAATTGGCCCAAATTGAGGACAGCCTAGCCCATACATTAGAGAGTGACTATATGGATTGGGCTGAAAAAATCTTAGCAAATTTGCAGCAACGTTCTTTGTTGGCCAAGCAAATCAGCCTAAAGTTACAGCATGTCGGGCGTGGGCTATCTTTAGAGCAATGCATGCAATTAGAACGGGATTTACAAGATATCTGGTTTGAGCAAGGCGACATGATTGAAGGTGTAAGGGCTTTGTTGATTGATAAGGATAAACAGCCGAAATGGCAAACTGAAAACCCTAAACTGATGCAGATGTTTGAAGAGCTTTTACCACCTTCACGCCAACAGCGTCAGGCGAGTGTGCAAGTGTAACTTTGCTTTTAATCCGTACAGAAAATCCTCCAAAATATTGGGGGATTTTTTATAGAGTCAATTGGTGCTTTATATCCTTAGATGGCTTTGTTGCACAAAGCTGTTCTTAAGGGCTTCTTCAGCAATATAATTTTCAAATGAAGAAGCCTACACACAAAATCTACCGCACAACCAATTGGCCCGCATATAACCGAGCTCTCATTAATCGTGGAAATATTGCCATTTGGTTCGATCCAAAAACACAATGGTATGCACTAACAAGTAGTAAACAAGGTCGAAGTCAAACCTATTCCGACATAGCAATTCAATGCTGTTTGATGATCAAATCTCTATTTAGACTCACTCTACGCATGGTTACTGGCTTTGTTCAAAGCT
>NZ_SJNT01000005.1 GCF_004331035.1 Acinetobacter sp. ANC 4910 | reverse complement strand
ATCCGTGATACTCAAACAACGACAGTTACTGGCGTTGAAATGTTCCGTAAACTTCTTGACGAAGGCCGTGCGGGCGAGAACTGTGGTGTTCTTCTTCGTGGTACTAAGCGTGAAGACGTACAACGTGGTCAAGTACTTGCTAAACCAGGTACAATCAAGCCGCATACTAAATTCGACGCAGAAGTATACGTACTTTCTAAAGAAGAAGGTGGTCGTCATACTCCATTCCTTAATGGTTACCGTCCACAATTCTATTTCCGTACGACTGACGTAACTGGTGCAATCCAATTACAAGACGGCGTTGAAATGGTAATGCCTGGTGACAACGTTGAAATGTCAGTAGAATTAATCCACCCAATCGCAATGGACCCAGGTCTACGTTTTGCGATCCGTGAAGGTGGTCGTACAGTTGGTGCTGGTGTTGTTGCGAAAGTAACTGCATAATAGGTACACAAGTTTTAAGTCGAGAATTTCGATTCTCGACTTACACTGCAGGCTAGTAGTTCAATTGGTAGAGCGTCGGTCTCCAAAACCGAATGTTGGGGGTTCGAGTCCCTCCTGGCCTGCCACTTTTTTAGTAAAAGAGCTTGATGCTGGCTAAACTAGTCATATAATAAATCGCGAATTCTACGACGAGTAAAAAAATGTCGAATGATAAATCGCGTGACGCATTAAGCGACGCGCCAATCCCTCAAAGAAATAATTCTGCTGAAGTTGTTAATTCTGGCTCACCATTAGATGTTGTGTTATGGATTATTGCATTAATTTTAATTATTGGTGCAACCATGGTGAATCAGCATTTGCCAGCATATTGGGCACCAGCAAATAATGTTTGGGTGCGTGTTGGTGTAATTTTGTCTTGTATCATTGTGGCTTTAGGTTTAATATACGCCACCCATCAAGGCAAAGGCTTTGTTCGTTTGCTAAAAGATGCGCGCATTGAATTGCGTCGTGTCACATGGCCAACCAAGCAAGAAACGGTGACCACTTCGTGGCAAGTTCTTGCAGTTGTAATTATTGCATCCTTAGTATTGTGGTGTTTTGATTATATTTTAGGCTGGTTTATGAAGTTTATTATCGGGTAAGAGAGCTATGAAACGTTGGTACATTATTCATGCCTACTCAGGTTATGAAAAACAAGTGATGCGTTCACTTAATGATCGAATCCAGCGTAGCGCTGTAGCCGATAGCTTTGGTGAAGTTCTTGTTCCTACCGAAGAAGTGGTAGAAATGAAGGATGGTAAGAAGCGTAAGTCTGAGCGTAAATTCTTTCCTGGCTATGTGTTAGTTGAAATGGAAATGAATGATGAGACTTGGCACATTGTTAAAGAATGTCCTAAAGTTTTAGGTTTCATTGGCGGTACGGCGGAAAAGCCTGCACCAATTACGCAAAAAGAAGCAGACGCAATTCTTGCTCGTGTACGTAATACTGGTGAAGCACCTCGTCCTAAGACGATGTTTGAACCAGGTGAAGAATTACTCGTAATTGACGGTCCATTCACCGACTTTAAAGGCGTGGTGGAAGAGGTTCTATACGAGAAGTCACGTTTAACGTTGACGATTAATGTATTTAATCGACCAACGCAAGTTGAATTGGAATTTCGCCAAGTCGAAAAAACAATTTAATCAAGATTGGTTAAAAACGCCCGATTTATTCAATCGGGCATTGTTGTTGTGGTGGTTCTCACCACATAAAATATTGGGGAGCTGTAAAAGGCGTTTGTACCCAGAGGTAATTTGAAATGGCTAAGAAGATTGACGGCTATATCAAGCTGCAAGTTCCAGCTGGTAAAGCGAATCCATCTCCACCGATTGGTCCTGCATTAGGTCAACGTGGTGTTAACATCATGGCATTCTGTAAAGAATTCAATGCTGCAACACAAAAACTTGAAGTTGGTTTGCCAATTCCAGTCGTGATTACTGTGTACAACGATAAGTCGTTCACATTCATCATGAAAACTCCTCCTGCATCTATTCTTCTTAAGAAAGCTGCTGGTATCCAAAAGGGTTCATCTGTACCTAACAAAACTAAAGTTGGTAAGTTGACTCGTGCTCAATTGGAAGAAATCGCGACTACTAAAGAACCAGATTTAACTGGTGCTGATTTAGACGCACGTGTTCGTACCATCGCTGGTTCTGCACGTTCTATGGGCTTGGAAGTGGAGCTATAAGACATGGCAAAGTTAACTAAACGTCAAAAAGCCATTGCTGCTGCTATTGAAGCAAACAAAGTTTACACTTTAGAAGAAGCAGTAGCTGTTCTTGCTGGTCTTCCTGCTGCGAAATTCAAAGAATCTTTGGATGTTGCGGTAAACCTAGGTGTTGACCCTCGTAAATCTGACCAAGTTGTTCGTGGCGCGACTACACTTCCTGCAGGTACTGGTAAAACTGTACGTGTTGCTGTGTTTGCTCAAGGCGCTGCTGCTGAAGCTGCTAAAGCTGAAGGCGCGGACATCGTTGGTTTTGATGACTTGGCGGAAAGCATTCAACAAGGTAACCTTGACTTTGACGTAGTCATTGCTGCTCCAGATGCAATGCGCGTTGTAGGTAAGTTAGGTACGATCCTTGGTCCACGTGGTTTGATGCCAAACCCGAAAGTGGGAACTGTAACTCCAGATGTTGCTGGTGCAGTTAAAAATGCTAAAGCTGGTCAAGCACGTTACCGTGTAGACAAAGCGGGTATTATCCACGCTGCGATCGGTCAAGTAGACTTCTCTGCTGAAGCTGTTCGTCAAAACGTTGAAACTTTGATTGCAGACTTGAAAAAGTTAAAGCCTGCAACTTCTAAAGGTGTATACATCAAAAAGATCACTTTGAGCTCAACTATGGGTCCTGGTCTTGTTGTTGATGTAAACAACGTTTCTAACTAAGTTTTACTTAGACAGAATTTTAAAGCCCTGAGTAAAACTCAAAGCTCTGCTTTGAGTTTTGGGTAAGAAAACCAGTTTTGGTGAACTTGCAAACTTAGGCAAACTTTGAATTGATAAATTTAATTTATCAGCGTCAAAGACCTCAGGCGAGAGTGATTTCGATTACTTTCTTAATTTTCCAGCCTGAGTAGACGCGGTGGTGTGATTTGTTCATCCTCCGCGTGTAAGTTCAGTGATGAACTTACGAATTGGGAGTGTACTTCGCGTAAGTACATAAATCACCGTTAGGAGGTTTTACAATGGCTCTTCTTATCGAAGGCAAAAAACAGATCGTTGCTGAAGTAACTGAAGTTGCTTCTACTGCGTTTGCTGCTGTTGTTGCTGACTACCAAGGTTTAACTGTTGAGCAATTAACTGCTCTTCGTGTTGAAGCTCGTAAGTTAGGTGTTGCTACACGTGTTGTACGTAATACTTTGGCTAAACGCGCTCTTCAAGATACTCCTTTCAGTATCTTGAATGACAACCTTGTTGGCCCAACAATTTTAGCTTTCTCAACTTCTGCAGATGATATGGGTGCTGCGGCACGCTTATTCGAAGAATTTGCGAAAACTAACAAAGCATTTGAACTTAAAGCTGCTGCATTTGAAGGCAAACTTTATCAAGGCGCAGAAGTTAGCGTTATCGCGAATCTTCCAAACCAAGAGAAAGCGCTTACTATGCTTGCAAGCGTTCTTCAGGCTCCTATTTCGAAATTGGGTCGCTTACTTACAGCGCTTCAAGAGAAAAACGAGTCAGAGGCTGCATAAGCTCAAACTTAAACACACATCATTCAATACCCATTTGGAATTAATCTCATGGCTTTAACAAACGAAGAAATCCTAAACGCAGTTGCTGAAAAAACTGTTCTTGAACTTGTAGAACTTATTTCTGCTTTTGAAGAAAAATTCAACGTATCTGCTGCTGCTGTAGCTGTAGCTGCTGGTCCTGCTGCTGCTGCTGTTGAAGAGCAATCAGAATTCAACGTTGAGTTGACTTCTTTCGGCGCGAACAAAGTAGCGGTAATTAAAGCAGTTCGTGAAATCACTGGTCTTGGCTTGAAAGAAGCTAAAGATTTAGTTGAAGGTGCTCCTTCAGTTCTTAAAGAAGCAGTTTCTAAAGAAGAAGCTGAAGAACTTAAGAAAAAACTTGAAGAAACTGGTGCTACTATTACTATTAAGTAATGTTACCAGGGGGAGGGATATTAATTTCACCCCCAAAAATTGGCTGATGGCTCTTGGGTCATCAGCCTTTTTGCGTTACAATAATCGGCTCGACTTCAATTTGATTGGTTTAAAAACCATCAAATTTAAACAATAAAGACAAATTTTAAACGCTTACCAATATTTTTCCATTCAAAAAATATTGTTAAGCGTTTTAATACCACTAAAAATTGCAGCATTTGTGAACAGTGGTGGCCATATCGGCCTGCGTAATTCCTTCTAAACCCGTTCTGCAGGCGGGTTTAGTTTACTTTCCGAGGACTCCAGATGGCATACTCATATACCGAAAAGAAACGGATCCGTAAGAATTTTGGTAAATTGCCTAGTGTTATGGATGCTCCGTACTTGCTCGCGATTCAAGTCGACTCGTACAGAACGTTCTTGCAAGATGGCAAATCACCAAAAAACCGCGAAGATATCGGTCTCCAAGCCGCATTTCGTTCAGTTTTTCCTATAGAAAGTTATTCTGGCAATGCTGCTCTAGAATTTGTTGAGTATAGCCTTGGTAAGCCGGAGTTTGATGTTCGCGAATGTATTCTTCGTGGCTCAACTTATGCGGCACCAATGCGTGTAAAAATTCGTTTGATCATCAAAGATCGTGAAACGAAATCAATCAAAGACGTGCGTGAGCAAGAAGTGTACATGGGTGAAATGCCACTCATGACGGATAACGGGACATTCGTTATTAATGGTACTGAGCGTGTAATCGTATCTCAGTTACATCGTTCACCTGGCGTGTTCTTTGATCATGATAAGGGTAAAACTCACTCAAGCGGTAAAGTGCTTTATTCAGCACGTATTATTCCTTACCGTGGTTCATGGTTAGATTTTGAATTTGATGCGAAAGATTTAGTCTATGTTCGTATTGACCGTCGTCGTAAATTGCTTGCGACTGTGGTACTTCGTGCATTGGGTTATAGCAACGAACAAATTCTAGACTTATTCTACGAGAAAGTACCTGTCTATTTAGATATGGGTAGCTACCAGATTGACCTTGTTCCAGAACGTCTGCGTGGCGAAATGGCACAATTCGACATTACCGATAATGAAGGTAAAGTGATTGTTGAACAAGGTAAACGTATTAATGCGCGTCATGTACGTCAAATGGAAGCTTCAGGTTTAAGTAAGCTTTCTGTTCCAGACGAATACTTATATGAGCGTATCACTGCTGAAGATATTACTTTACGTGATGGCGACGTCATTGCTGCGAACACCTTATTAAGCCATGAAATTATGGTGAAATTGGCTGAAGGCGGCGTGAAACAGTTCAATATGCTGTTCACGAATGACATTGACCGTGGTTCATTCATTGCAGATTCTTTACGTGCAGATACAACAACAGGTCGTGAAGAAGCGCTTGTTGAAATCTACAAAGTAATGCGTCCAGGCGAGCCACCGACAAAAGAAGCAGCTGAAAATCTATTCAATAACTTGTTCTTCTCTTCTGAGCGTTATGATTTATCGCCAGTAGGTCGTATGAAGTTTAACCGTCGTTTGGGTCGTCCTTACGAAGTGGGAACTGACCAGAAGTCACGTGAAGTTGAAGGTATTCTTTCGAACAGCGATATCACTGATGTATTAAAAACATTGGTTGAAATTCGTAACGGTAAAGGTGAAGTCGATGATATCGATCACTTGGGTAACCGTCGTGTTCGTTCTGTTGGTGAAATGACAGAAAACCAATTCCGTGTTGGTTTGGTTCGTGTTGAACGTGCTGTAAAAGAGCGTTTAAGCCAAGCAGAAGCAGACAATTTGTCTCCGCAAGATTTAATCAATGCGAAACCAGTTGCAGCGGCAATCAAAGAATTCTTTGGTTCAAGCCAATTATCTCAGTTTATGGACCAAAACAACCCATTATCTGAGATTACGCACAAACGTCGTGTATCGGCGCTTGGCCCTGGTGGTTTAACACGTGAACGTGCGGGCTTTGAAGTACGTGACGTACATCAAACTCACTATGGTCGTGTATGTCCGATTGAAACGCCTGAAGGTCCAAACATTGGTTTGATCAACTCGCTATCTGTTTATGCAAAATGTAATAACTTCGGTTTCTTGGAAACTCCATACCGTAAAGTTGTTGATGGCCGTGTAACGGATGAAGTTGAATACTTATCTGCGATTGAAGAAGTAGGCACAGTCATTGCACAAGCCGACTCTGCAGTTGATGCAGAGAATCATTTGACTGAAGAATTTGTTTCTGTACGTCACCAAGGTGATTTCGTACGTATGCCGCCTGAAAAAGTGACGCATATGGACGTATCTGCTCAGCAGGTTGTTTCTGTTGCTGCATCACTGATTCCATTCCTTGAACACGATGATGCGAACCGTGCATTAATGGGTTCGAACATGCAGCGTCAGGCTGTTCCAACATTATTGGCTGACAAGCCGCTTGTTGGTACTGGTATGGAAGCAAACGTAGCGCGTGACTCAGGTGTGTGTGTTATCGCAAACCGTGGTGGTGCGATTGAATACGTGGATGCTTCTCGTATCGTGATTCGTGTAAACGAAGAAGAAATGATTGCGGGTGAAGCGGGCGTAGATATCTACAACCTCATCAAATATACCCGTTCTAACCAAAATACATGTATCAACCAAAACGTTGTTGTTCGCATGGGTGACAAAGTTGCTCGTGGTGATGTATTGGCTGACGGTCCATCGACTGATGGTGGTGAACTTGCGCTAGGTCAAAACATGCGCGTCGCGTTCATGACATGGAACGGTTATAACTATGAAGACTCGATCTTACTTTCTGAGCGTGTACTTCAAGAAGATCGCTTAACGTCGATTCATATCCAAGAATTATCGTGTGTTGCACGTGATACCAAATTGGGTGCTGAAGAAATTACGGCGGATATCCCGAATGTGGGTGAAGCTGCACTGTCTAAGCTAGATGAATCAGGTATCGTATATATCGGTGCTGAAGTTGCTGCGGGTGACATTCTAGTTGGTAAAGTAACGCCTAAAGGTGAAACGCAATTAACACCAGAAGAAAAACTGCTTCGCGCAATTTTTGGTGAAAAAGCGGCTGACGTGAAAGACTCTTCTTTACGTGTTCCATCTGGCACCAAAGGTACAGTGATTGACGTTCAAGTGTTTACACGTGACGGTCTTGAAAAAGATGAACGTGCACAAGCAATTGAAAAAGCTCAATTAGATGCTTACCGTAAAGACTTGAAAGAAGAATACAAAATTTTCGAAGAAGCTGCACGTGAACGTGTTGTTCGCTTGTTGACAGGTCAAGAATCGAATGGCGGTGGCGGTACAAAGCGTGGCGACAAACTGTCTGAAGATATGTTGTCTGGTTTAGAGTTGGTTGATTTACTTGAAATCCAGCCAAGCGATGAAGCGATTGCTGAGCGTTTAACGCAAATTCAAGTATTCTTGAAAGAGAAGAGCTTCGAAATTGACGAGAAATTTGCTGAGAAAAAACGCAAACTTTCTACAGGTGACGAACTTACAACTGGTGTATTGAAAGTTGTGAAGGTTTACCTTGCAGTTAAACGTCGTATCCAGCCTGGTGATAAGATGGCGGGTCGTCACGGTAACAAAGGTGTTGTTTCTAACATCTTGCCAGTTGAAGACATGCCGCATGATGCCAATGGTGTTCCAGTCGATATCGTATTGAACCCGTTGGGTGTACCATCACGTATGAACGTGGGTCAGATTCTTGAAACTCACTTGGGTATGGCTGCGAAAGGTTTGGGTGAGCAAATTGATAAGATGCTCAAACAACAGCGCGAAATTGCTGAGCTACGTATTTTCCTAGACAAGATCTACAACAAAGTGGGCGGTCAGCAAGAAGATTTAGACAGCTTAACTGATGATGAGATTCTAATCCTGGCGGGTAATTTACGCGCTGGTGTTCCTTTAGCAACACCTGTGTTTGATGGTGCTGAAGAAGCTCAAATCAAAGAGTTGCTAGAGTTGGCTGAAATTCCACGCTCGGGTCAAACCGTATTATATGATGGACGTACAGGTGAACGTTTCGACCGTCCTGTAACTGTAGGTTATATGTACATGCTTAAGTTGAACCACTTGGTTGACGACAAGATGCATGCACGTTCTACTGGTTCTTACTCATTAGTAACGCAACAGCCATTGGGTGGTAAAGCTCAGTTTGGTGGTCAGCGTTTCGGTGAGATGGAGGTCTGGGCACTTGAAGCTTATGGCGCAGCTTATACACTTCAAGAAATGCTCACTGTGAAGTCGGATGACGTTGAAGGTCGTACTCGTATCTATAAGAACATTGTAGATGGTAACCATTATATGGACCCAGGTATGCCTGAATCGTTCAACGTATTGACCAAAGAGATCCGTTCTTTAGGTATCAACATTGAACTGAAAAATGGTGACTAAGAAATCTCCCCCAATCTCTCTTTAAGAAAGAGGGAAGAAGTTCCTCTTAGTAAAGGGGAACTAAGGGGGATTTTTTGAGATTCCCTATTCAGTGAAAAAACAATATTTGTGACCCAGTCGAGAAGTGAAAATCTCCTCGACACACGGAGAAAAAAATTGAAAGACTTGCTCGATATCATGCGCAAAAAGACGGACTCAGACGGTCATGCTCCAGTTGAGTTTGATCGCATCCGTATTGGTCTTGCGTCACCAGAAATGATTAAGTCATGGTCTCACGGTGAAGTGAAAAAGCCAGAGACAATTAACTATCGTACGTTCAAGCCAGAACGTGATGGTTTATTCTGTGCCAAAATCTTTGGTCCAGTCAAAGATTACGAATGCTTGTGTGGTAAATACAAGCGTATGAAATACAAAGGCGTCATTTGTGAAAAATGTGGCGTTGAAGTAACAACTGCGAAAGTTCGTCGTGAGCGTATGGGTCACATCGAATTGGCTTCTCCAGTTGCACACATCTGGTTCTTGAAATCATTACCAAGCCGTATCGGTTTGCTTCTTGATATGACTCTACGTGATATCGAACGTGTATTGTATTTCGAATCTTATGTAGTAACTGACCCAGGTATGACTCCATTTGAGAAATACCAACTTCTTAACGATGAAGAATACTTCAATGCGTTAGAAGAACACGGTGATGAATTCACTGCAAAAATGGGTGCTGAAGCGGTTCAAGACTTGCTGAAAGATATCGATCTTGAAGCTGAGATTTCTCGTCTTCGTGAAGAGATTCCACAAACAACTTCTGAAACGAAGTTGAAGAAAGCGTCTAAGCGCTTGAAGTTGATGGAAGCATTCAAAGAGTCGAACAACAAGCCAGAATGGATGGTGATGAACGTACTTCCTGTACTTCCACCAGATCTTCGTCCGTTGGTTCCACTTGAAGGTGGTCGTTTCGCGACTTCTGACTTGAACGATCTTTACCGTCGTGTCATTAACCGTAACAACCGTTTGAAGCGTCTTCTTGATCTTGCTGCACCAGACATTATCGTACGTAACGAAAAACGTATGTTACAAGAGTCTGTAGATGCATTGCTTGATAATGGTCGTCGTGGTCGTGCAATTACTGGTTCGAACAAACGTCCATTGAAATCTTTGGCAGACATGATCAAAGGTAAACAAGGTCGTTTCCGTCAAAACTTACTTGGTAAGCGTGTTGACTACTCGGGTCGTTCGGTAATTACTGTAGGTCCTAACTTACGTTTGCACCAATGTGGTCTTCCGAAGAAAATGGCACTTGAATTGTTCAAGCCGTTTATTTTCGCGAAATTACAAGCGTCAGGTCAGGCAACAACCATTAAAGCTGCGAAGAAAATGGTTGAGCGCGAGACTCCAGAAGTTTGGGACGTTCTTGCATCGGTTATTCGTCAACATCCAGTTATGTTGAACCGTGCACCGACACTTCACCGTTTGGGTCTTCAAGCATTTGAACCGATCCTAATCGAAGGTAAGGCAATCCGTTTACACCCGCTCGTTTGTGCTGCGTTTAACGCCGACTTCGACGGTGACCAAATGGCGGTACACGTACCATTAACACTCGAAGCTCAATTAGAAGCGCGTGCGTTAATGATGTCAACCAACAACATCTTGTCACCTGCAAACGGTGAACCAATCATCGTTCCGTCTCAGGACGTTGTATTGGGCTTGTATTACATCACGCGTGATGCAATCAATGCCAAAGGTGAAGGCATGGTGTTTGCGGACACGCATGAAGTTAACCGTGCATTGGCGACAGGTCAGGTTGCATTGCACGCTCGCGTTAAAGCACGTGTACATCAAACTGTCATTGATGAAAATGGTAATCGTGAGCAGCAAACCATCGTTGTAGATACAACACCAGGTCGTTGCTTACTTTGGGAAGTTGTTCCTGAAGGTATGGATTTCCAACAAATTAACGTTGAGATGACCAAGAAAAACATCTCGAAGTTAATCAACTCTTGCTACCGTAAATTGGGTCTAAAAGATACTGTTATCTTTGCTGACCAATTGATGTACCTTGGTTTCCGTCAAGCGACACGTTCAGGCGTATCGGTAGGTATGGAAGACATGGTTATTCCGCCGACTAAGCAAGTGATTATTGACAAAGCAGAAACTGAAGTTCGTGAAATTGAACAACAGTTCGAACAAGGCTTTGTAACTGCGGGCGAGCGTTATAACAAAGTTGTCGATATCTGGGCACGTACCAATGACCAAGTTGCGAAAGCGATGATGGACAACTTATCTTACACCACTGTGAAAAATAAACAGGGTGAAGATGAGAAGCAAAAATCATTCAACAGTATCTACATGATGTCTGACTCAGGTGCCCGTGGTTCGGCAGCTCAGATTCGTCAGTTAGCAGGTATGCGTGGTTTGATGGCAAAACCAGATGGCTCGATCATTGAAACGCCAATTAAGGCGAACTTCCGTGAAGGCTTAACGGTACTTCAGTACTTTATTTCGACGCACGGTGCGCGTAAAGGTTTGGCCGATACAGCATTGAAAACGGCGAACTCTGGTTACTTAACCCGTCGTCTGGTAGACGTAGCACAAGATTTAGTTATTACTGAGCCTGATTGTGGTACTTTGGGCGGTCTTGTGATGACTCCGTTCATTCAGGGCGGTGACGTGATCGAGAACTTAGGTACTCGAGTATTGGGTCGTGTGGTTGCAGAAGACGTGAAGAAAGCGGGTTCTGACGACGTTATCTTGCCACGTAACACTTTAATTGACGAAAAACTTGCAAACTTCCTTGAAGAAGCGGGTGTTGATGAAGTTAAAGTCCGTTCAGTTGTAAACTGTGAATCTACATTTGGCGTGTGTGCGAAATGTTATGGTCGTGACTTGGCGCGTGGTCACTTGGTGAACCCAGGTGAATCAGTCGGTGTAATGGCTGCTCAATCAATTGGTGAGCCAGGTACACAGTTAACCATGCGTACCTTCCACGTGGGTGGTGCAGCGAGCCGAACTTCTGCAGCAAACAGTGTACAAGTACGTAACAAAGGTACTGTACGTTTCCACAACGTGAAAACTGTACAACATGCTAAAGGTCACTTGGTTTCTGTTTCACGTTCAGGTGAAATTGGTATCGCAGATGACTTAGGTCGTGAGCGTGAGCGTTATAAACTGCCATACGGTGCGTCAATCTTGTTGAAAGATGGTGAAGCTGTAGAAGCAGGTGGTATCGTGGCGACTTGGGATCCACATACACATCCATTAGTAACAGAAGTTGCAGGTAAAATCCGTTTCAGCCAAATCGCTGACGGTGTAACAGCAACTTCTAAGACTGATGATGCAACAGGTATGACGACTGTTGAAATCTTGCCTGTAACAGCACGTCCTGCTTCTGGTAAAGATTTACGTCCAGCGGTTGTTCTTGATACGACGGATGGTGGTGAACAGTTCTACTTCCTACCACAAAACACCATTCTTTCTGTCCGTGATGGCGAAACAATTGGTGTGGGTGACGTTATTGGTCGTGTACCTCAAGAAACTTCACGTACGCGTGACATTACCGGTGGTCTACCACGTGTAGCTGACTTGTTCGAAGCACGTAAACCGAAAGAGCATGCAATTCTTGCTGAAATTTCAGGTGTTGTAAGCTTTGGTAAAGAGACTAAAGGTAAGAACCGTTTAGTGATTACACCAGATGATGGTTCTGAGATCTACGAAGAACTAATTCCAAAATGGCGTACCATGAACGTGTTCGAAGGTGAACATGTGAACCGTGGTGAGACTGTTTCTGACGGTCCGCAAAACCCACATGACATCTTACGCTTGAAAGGTGAAGTTGCGTTGACCAACTACATCGTGAACGAAGTTCAAGACGTATACCGTCTGCAAGGTGTAAAAATCAACGATAAGCACATTGAAGTTATCGTACGTCAAATGTTGCGTAAAGTTGATATCACTGATGGTGGTGATACTAGCTTCATCAAAGGCGAACAAGTGGATTACATCCGTGTTATGGGTGAAAACCAAGCTGTGCTTGCACAGAATAAGTTCCCTGCGAAGTTTGAACGCCAGTTGATGGGTATTACCAAAGCGTCGCTTTCTACTGACTCGTTCATCTCTGCTGCATCGTTCCAGGAAACAACACGTGTGTTAACTGAAGCTGCTGTAACAGGTAAAGAAGATGATTTACGTGGTTTGAAAGAGAATGTAGTTGTAGGTCGTTTGATTCCTGCTGGTACAGGTTTGGCATATCACTTAGAGCGTCGTCGTCAAGAATCTGAAGCTGCAGAGCTTGAGCTTCACAATGACTTCTCTGATGTTGACCAAGCACTGAGCCAAGCATTTAGCGATGAGTTTAATGGTCTTTAATTAGCCTTTAAACCCTGATGAAAAGCCACCTTCGGGTGGCTTTTTTACATTTTGAAGCAGAACAACTAAAAAAAATCACATAATAAAATGCTTAAAGCTCTATGATTAAACGTAAATCTATAATTAAGAACAAGGTGTAATAGCATGAATTTTAACAAAAAAATATTTTTAAGTGTGTTTGGGGTGATGGCAGCGAGTTCATCATTTGCAGCACCAATGCCCAACACAATTGTGATTGAAGATAAAGCTGTAGTTCCTATTGTAAAAACACAAGTTATTCGGACTTTACCAGGTAGAGAGCCAGTACGTACTGTGAATGCCACTATTTTTGAAGTGACGAATAAGGGTAAGGATGTTGTTGCACGTGATGTGGTCATTGTAGATGACAAGGCTGAATTTTCCGATGAGAAAATGAGAACACCCGTTGTACAACAGGGCAGTGTAATTGTTCCAACTTCTAAAATTGAAGTAGATTCAAAAGTGATGAGAGATGGGGAAGTGGTTGCTGAAGCTAAGCAGCTAGATGCTTCTGGAGTTGAGTTTAAAAAAGGGCAAGAGCCTGTTCAGAAGAATTTGAAAATTAATCAGATTCAAAATCATGAGCATAGTAAAAGTGCAACCCATGCCGTGATTCAAAATGATGGCAAAACCACTAAAGATGTAGTGGTGATTAAAAATGAGTAGCAGGAGATCAGCTTTTTCAGTTTTTGAGGTTACAAAATTCTCGTAATTTTACGGGGATTTTTTTATAAAACTTCATCTTCACTCCTTAATGCTTTCGTAAGGTAGGCATAAAGGTAATGGGAAAAGGAGATACTCTCATGAATAAATTAATGAATTTAGCAATTGTTGCGACGGTTTCCGCATTTTTATTCACGGGATGTAGCAATATGTCTGCATCTGAGCAGCGTGTGGGTGCAGCCGCTTTAGGTGGTGCTGTAGGTGGCGGAGTTGGTAGCCGTGTGGGTGGAAGTACAGGTGCAGCCGTAGGTGCTGGTGCTGGTGCTGCTGTGGGGAGTAAAGCACAAAGTGGTTCGACCAAAAATGCAACTTATAGCGGTATAGGCGCTGGTGTGGGTGCAATTATTGGTAAATCTGTATTTGGTGGCGACACCGGCGCTGCAATTGGTGGTGCGATTGGTGGCGGTGCAGGTGCAGCAATAGAAAATAATAATCGATGATCTCTGTTTGATTTCATTTGAGGTTTTAAGAATTGAAAAGGTGCTGAATAAAGCACCTTTTTTATTTTAAATCGGATTTGGGTTTTTTACGGCGAATGTAGATGGTTTTTTCTACTTCAGCAATCCGAACTCCAGTTTCATCATAAATACTTAACTGATAAATACGATTCACTGCTGAATAGTCTTCTGCCAAAGTTTTAATATGTTTAATTTCGGCTGAATCAATTCGAATATCCGCATAGACTGTGCCGCGTCCAGGGGATAAAAACTGAATCTTGGCAGCTTTGTCCCAGACGATGTATTTTGAGCCAAGGTGATGCATCAGCAACAGCATGTAGAATGGATCAACCATTGAATAGAGGCTGCCACCAAAATGTACCCCAACAATATTTTGGTTCTTGCGAGTGAGTGGCATTTTGACCCGAATATGGTAGTTCGGGAAATCAATCTTCTCAACCTGAATCCCAGCACCCCGGTAAGGAGCGTAACGATTCAAAATAAATTTAGTGATGGCTGGAACGCTTTGTAATCTTTTGAGAATACTCATGATGCAAAATATTTTTCTTAAAGTCTGATTTCATCTTAACCTGACACCCAAAAAAAGCAAATGAAGTGACGGTAGCTCGTCTGATTATAGAAAAATTACGATAAAACAAAAAAGGAAACACTGTATGCAAGTACAAACCCAATGGGTAACAACCACCGATCATCAGCGCTTATATGTGAAAGCGTGGGGTGAGGTACAAAATCCTGCCTTGGTCTTGGTTCATGGTTATCCTGATAATCAGGAAGTGTGGGAGTCTGTGATTCGGTTATTGGTTAACCAGTTTTATATTATTACCTATGATGTGCGTGGCGCAGGGCAATCTTCTGTCCCCAAATCCATTCAGGCTTATGCTTTGCCACAGCTCTCGGCAGATTTGCAAGCGGTGGTCGACTGTGTACTTCCGCAGCGTGATTTTCATCTGGCTGCCCATGATTGGGGATCCATACAATCATGGGAGTCGGTTACAGATCAGCACTTTGGGCAGCGGATTTTATCCTATACCACAATTTCTGGACCATGTTTAGACCACGCCGCTTTTTGGATGCGTGAGCAATTTAAGACACAGCCACAACAGTTTTTAAAACAACTGGGGAAGTCATGGTACATCATGGCATTTCATTTACCATTTGTGGCACCTACACTCTGGCGATTCTTTAAACCTAAACATTGGGGGCAAGTGCTACAAAAGTTGGAACAAACTCAGGACTTGCCATTAAATACACATATTGCCAAAGATGGTCAGTATGGCGTAGGGCTATATCGGGCAAATTTTCTGCCCCGACTCAGTAAACCGCGACAACGTTTTGCACAATGTGCGGTACAGGCAATTGTGTTGAAAAAAGATAATTTTGTCAGCCCAGCACTGATTGATGAAATGCCAAAATGGAGTACAAGTTTTCAACGGGTCGATTTAGATGCAAACCATTGGGCGATATTGAGTCAGCCTAAAGCAATTGCACAGTTAATTGCGAGCTTTGCTTGCGTATAAATTGTCTGAGAACTTGTTGGATGTGATCATGATGCAGCCAACAAGTTCGATGGTTGGAGGGCCGTCTCACTTGTCAATTGAACGTTGAGAAACCCAATCAAATTACAATTTTGATGTATTGAATCTGCTAAGATAGCGCTTTTTTTTATCATCTTCAGTTTTTCATGAATGCAGTAGTGATTGCGATTGCCGTGATGTTTATTTTGTCACTGGCACGAGTTTCTGTTGTTCTGACTTTGGTCATTTCAGCAATTATTGGTGGCTTGGTTGCAGGACTTAGTTTGTCCGATACCGTGAGTGCATTTAATGCCGGTTTAGGGGATGGTGCCGAAGTTGCCTTAGCCTATGCGGTTTTAGGTGCTTTTGCATTAGCACTTTCTAAGTCTGGTTTACCCGATTTGTTGGCCCATAAACTGATTGGTTTATTGGGGGCTGAAGTCTCACATCGACGTGCACGTAAGGTGAAATATTTGTTGCTCGGTATTTTACTGGTTGCGGCCATTTGTTCACAAAACTTAATTCCCGTGCATATCGCATTTATTCCAGTTTTGGTTCCACCTTTATTAAAAGTCATGAATCACCTGAATTTGGACCGTCGTGCTGCTGCCTGTGTCTTAACTTTAGGTTTGGTGGCGACGTATATTTTCCTGCCTGTCGGATTCGGTGCTATTTTCCTTGAACAAATTTTGATGGGCAATATCAACAAGATTGGTGCTGCCTATCATTTGCATGTGGACCGTTGGATGATGCCCGTAGGCATGGCGATTCCTGTGGTAGGCATGGTGCTCGGGACTTTAGTGGCAGTATTCGTTAGCTATCGTAAACCGCGCCATTATATTAATCGTGAAGTGGTACGTGTGACCACGATTGATTTAGATAAGCCAATTCGTGCAGGTGAAGTGAATTTCGAGCAAGACGCTGAAGAGTTGAAACGTGAAGCAGAGAATGTCCCTGTGATTGCGAAAAAGACCATTCTTATGGCGCTTTTAGCAATTATTTTGACCCTCATTGCACAGTTGTATTCAGGTTCAATGATCTTAGGTGGACTGGTCGGTTTTGCTGTGTTGTCAGCTGCGGGTATTTTCAAATGGCAAGAAGCCGATGATGTCTTTGTACAAGGCATGCGTATGATGGCTTTGGTGGGATTCATTATGATTTCTGCTGCAGGCTTCGCTTCGGTGATGACACATACGGGTGATATCAATCAGTTGGTGAATGGGGTCGTTCATCTGATCGGTGATAATCGTGCACTGGCGGCATTTTTGATGTTGTTTATTGGTCTGTTTGTCACAATTGGGATTGGTTCATCCTTTTCAAGCGTACCTGTTTTGGCTGTGATTTATGTTCCGCTTTGCGTACAGTTTGGCTTCTCGCCATTGGCGACAGTGGCTTTAATTGGTACTGCTGCTGCACTAGGTGATGCAGGCTCTCCTGCTTCGGATTCAACCTTGGGTCCAACTGCGGGTTTGGGTGTAGATGGGCAACATGATCATATTTGGGATACGGTTGTGCCAACGTTTATTCATTTTAATATTCCCTTGTTGGTCTTTGGTTGGATTGCCGCAATGGTACTTTAATTAAATTCTGAGTATTTTAATCTATTTTATTTTAATGGATTAAAAGGTATATTTAAAATATATTAATATGTGTAATTATATTAAAAACTTGAGTAATATACTCTGAATATAATAATAAATATCTGATTAATATGGTTGGTATTTAAAACCAACCATATTGGTCAAATTAAAATAAATAACATTATTAATCAGTGGTTTAAAAATAAGTTGTATTTATATTATTTAATAAGTATTGCATATTAACAACAGTCTTGTTTAATATTAATTAAGCGTTAGGTTTCTTATTATAAAAGGGTTGTTTAATATGTTAAAACAAGCTGCACTTATTGCATTATTGGGGTTTTCTGCATCTGCTATGGCAGGTGGCTGGCAGGTCAAAGTTGGTGGATCTGCAATTGCTCCAACTCAAGACACAACGGTTGCTGGTGTTGGTGTTGTAAAAGCAGAAAGTGAATTGGCATTTACCCCTTCTGTAGAGTATTTCTTTGGTGATTCTCCTATTTCTGCTGAATTATTATTGGCTGCTCCAGTCAACCATGATGTGTCAATCAATGGTGAAAATGCAGTTAGAATTAAGCATTTGCCACCAACATTAACTGTTAAATATAACTTTACAAATTCAACCCGTTTTACCCCATATATTGGGTTAGGTGGCACTGCATTTATTGCTTGGGATGAGGAAACTAAAGGTGCTCTTTCTGGTGCATCAGTTAAAGTTAAAGAAGATTATGGTTTTGCGGGTCAAATTGGTTTTAATTTCCAACCAGCAGATGCGAAAAACTGGGGTGTATTTGTAGATGCACGTTATGCACAACTTAGCCCAGAAGTGAGTGTAGAAAATACACCAATTAAGTTTGACCTAGATATTGACCCAATGGTTTATACCATCGGTTATAGCTATAAATTCTAACGAATAAAAATAAGAATAATAATAACAGCGCTAAAACCTCATCATTTGATGGGGTTTTTTTATGGGATTACGGGAATATGCTTTAAGCAACAATCATTCACCATGTAGACGCAAAAGATTACATTTTATCTTACTGATTTTGTTTAAATTGAATAAAAAATAGAGTGTTTAAACATGAGAATTTTAAAAATAACTTTATTCGTACTGACTTCACTCATTGCAATGGGGAGCGATGCTGCCAGTTTTGATTGTGCACGTGCCGAAACGATGACAGAACACAAAATCTGTGATCAACTCAGCTTGAATGATGCCGATGTGAAAATGGCGACAAGCTATAATATTTTAAAACGTTTAGTGCCCATGGGAACCCGTTCTGTGATCCAGGATGAGCAAGTCAAATGGCTACGTTTACGCGACCAATGTCGGGACAACCTGCGTTGTTTAACCGAGGTGTATACGATGCGTCAACAACGTTTGGATTTATATTTGCAGCGGATTTATCAACGCGGACCTTACTAAACGCGTAAATGTTGAAAAAAAATTCAATTGCTATTGAAAAATCATTGAGTCACTCCAATTCATTAAGCATCTGATAAAAACACTGTGTGAATGAATTCGAGGAACGTTGTATGAACGAACACAATACACAAAAACATAGCTTTCAAGCAGAAGTGGCACAATTATTACATTTGGTGACCCACTCACTTTATTCAAATCCAGAAATCTTTTTGCGTGAGTTAATTTCGAATGCCTCTGATGCCTGCGATAAATTGCGTTTTGAAGGTATTAACCACCCTGAATTTTATGAAAATGATCCGAATTTACATGTGCGGGTCATTTTAGATAAAGAACAAAAAACACTGACTATTTCTGATAATGGGATTGGTCTGACGCAACAAGAAGCGATCGACAACCTTGGAACGATTGCCAAGTCGGGCACCAAGGACTTTATGTCGAAACTGACAGGTGATCAAAAAGCCGATGCACAGTTAATTGGTCAGTTTGGTGTAGGTTTTTATTCGGGCTTTATTGTTGCGGATAAGATTACAGTTGAATCACGCCATGCAGGTGCGCCTGAGCAAGAAGCGGTACGCTGGATCAGTGGTGGTACAGGTGACTTTGAGGTTGAGCAAATTGAAAAAGCAACACGTGGTACAGACATTATTTTGCACTTGCGTGAAGATGCTTTAGATTATTTAGAAAGTTATAAAGTTAAGCAAATCATTAACAAATACTCTGACCATATTAGCCTGCCAATTGAAATGCAAAAAGAGGTTTGGCAGGAAGAAGAAGTAGCCGAAGGTGAAACACCAAAAGGCGGCCAGATGGTTAAAACCGATGAGTGGGAAGCGATTAACTCGGCCAGTGCCTTATGGACACGCAGTAAAAATGAAGTCACTGAAGAGCAATACATCGAGTTTTATAAGAACTTGAGTCATGATTTTGATGCGCCATTGGCATGGGCACATAACCGTGTCGAAGGGAGTACCGAATATACGCAATTACTGTACATTCCAAGCAAGGCACCGCATGACATTTTCACCCGTGAAGCCAAAGCAGGCATCAAGTTGTATGTGAAGCGCGTCTTTATTATGGATGATGCAGATAATTTAATTCCAAATTATCTCCGCTTTGTACAAGGTGTGGTGGATAGTGCGGATTTACCGCTGAATGTCAGCCGTGAACTGTTACAAGAAAGCCGTGATGTGCGTACCATCCGCGAAGGCAATGCCCGCCGTATTTTGACAGTGCTAGATGCTCTGGCGAAGTCAGAAGATGAACAAGACCAAAAGAAATTCAAAACTTTCTATGCTGAATTTGGTTCGGTGTTGAAAGAAGGTTTGGGTGAAGACTTTGGTAACCGTGAGCGTATCTTGAAGTTATTACGTTTTGCGACTTCTACTAATGACGACATCAATACTTCTTTAGCAGACTACAAAGCACGCATGAAAGAAGGGCAAAAAGCCATTTACTATGTGACTGCGGATAGTTTGAATGCCGCGAAGAACTCGCCACAATTAGAGTTGTTCAAAAAGAAAGGCATTGAAGTATTGTTAATGGCAGACCGTGTGGACGAATGGGCAATGAATTTTGTCCAAGACTTTGATGGCACGCCAATGCAAAACGTATCTAAAGGTGCGGTGGATTTAGGCGACTTGCAAGATGCGGAAGAGAAGAAAGCACTAGAAGCTGCTGCAGAACAATTTAAACCTGTGGTAGACAAATTGTCTGATGCCTTAAAGGCAAAGACCAAAGAAGTCCGTGTGACCACGCGTTTAGTGGATTCACCTGCATGCTTAGTGACTAGCGAGGGAGAACTTTCGCCACAACTCATCCGCATGTTGAAACAAGCGGGTCAGGCAGTGCCTGAAAGTAAGCCAATTCTGGAAATTAACCCTGAGCATCCATTAGTGAAAAAACTGGATGGCACAAGCCATTTTGAAGATCTGGCCAATGTGATTTTTGATCAGGCGGTCATTGCGGAAGGAGGATTACCAGAAAATCCTGCTGAGTATGTGAAGCGTATTAATCAGTTGTTACTTAAATAAGATAAGGACTGATGCAAAAAGGCAACCTGTTATAGGTTGCCTTTTTTAATGGGACACTTTTGTGGATAACAGAGAAGTTATCCACAATGGGGTTAAAAGAGTGCTTCTAAGCGTAATAGAGTACTTAGGTAGTGGCTATGGTCGGCACGATCATCATTGTAATAATTGATATCTGTTTGTACGTAAAACCACTCACGCCACAAAGGTTGTCGCCAAGAAATAAAAGGTCCCCAACTATTCAAACGTAAATTTGAATTATCCAAATATCCACCTGTGTAAAGCCCATAGTTAAACTGGTTGCCCTGAAAGAATTGATGTTGACGAAAAGCATAGTTGTCCCAGTTCAAATCATCCTGCTGCATATCGGCATAGGTTAAGCTGAATTGATCACTGAGAAACGCTTCATTTGGTCGTGCATGAGTCAATTCTAAGTTGGTCCGCAAGTAATTTTCGCTGTCGACCCCATAACGGTAAATTTGTTCTGCGTGAAAGAAAAAGTCATTTTCTAAGGTCCAATCTTTTTTGGCTTTCAAACGCAGGTAGATATCATCGCCAGAACGAACCCCGACATCAAAGTCGGTTGCAAATGGGAGGCGTTTGGAAATATCTGACCAACGTAAAGCCAATGAACTGTTAGCATCTCGGTTTTGACGCCGATCATAGGCTTTGTCATTGTCTGGGCTAGGCGGATTCTCATTGGTAATGGCCACGTTGTTAGCCAATTCGTTATCAAGCGAGTCATCACCAAAGACCAGACTGAGTTTTTTTTCTAAGTTGGGTAAACTGATCTTACCGCGAATACGAGGTTTGATGTCGTATTCATCATATTTGTTCCAACGGTTATCAATCAGTACCCTTAAGGTTGCAGAAGCAGGAGTGTTGGTATTTTTTTCACCAAACCAACCATCAATGTTCTGAGAGGTATCATCAGCCCAGTTACGAATGAGCTTTTGTTTACGATCTATCCAAGTTTGATTTTCTGTGATCACCGTTGAAGGCACAATTTGTTCATCGGATTGTTCTGGCAGAACCGTTGGGGCCGAATCAATCCAACGTGGAATAGTATAGAACAAGTTATCTTCCGTGGTGGGTGCTTGTTCTATGCTATACGGGAGCGAAGCTGGGGGGACTTCTTGTGCGTCACTCGTATTTGCCCAGATTGAAGTATTGCCCATCCCCAAGGCAACCATCAACACAAGTGGTTGTGTAAAAGTTTTTCTCATTGTAGGCATTCTTTTATTCTAAATTTACCTTCCAAGTTTGGTAAATTTTAGGGATGAAAATCAAGCTTTTGCTACAAAATAAAATAAATTAATGGTCAATGTGTATTTGAATGGCATCATGCAATTTTGAAGCAGAAATTGGTTGTGGTAGCGATTGAATAATCCTTTGGATTAGTTGCCATGACACACCTTGATTACGGTCTAAGAGAATATAAGGATAAGCTGTTTCTTCATGCGATAACTGTAGTCGAGCTTGACCATGAATAACACGAATTTTCTGCCGTTCTTTCAGCAAGATAATTGTGGTTGTGTAGTTGGCAGGAGTTTCTTCAAATGCAATTAATTTATGCTTTTGAATACATTTGGCTGGAATAAATGGTTGATAAGTTTCAGTGTTCCAGACCAATTCGGCTTGTTCGCTATACAGTTCGAAAAATTGCTCTGCATTCTTACATTGTTTGAGGGATTGCTCATTCGGCAGGAGTTTAAGTGCTACAAGTTCATAAGCATAATGTTGACTGACAATATTGCCAAGGCGTATGGCCTGCAATTGATCTTCTGCGCCTAAAATCACGATATATTTGACAAAGCGTCCTTGGGCATTGATTTGCTCTGCTAAATAAACGGGTTGATTGACATACTGTTGCAGTTGCGAAGCCGAGATAATAATCTCAAGTAAAGGCATGATTTCTGGAATATTTTCCAGTATTAAGCTACAAAGTGCTAACTCTTGTGCTTGAGGGAATTCTAACGCAGTTAAACGGCATTTCCACTGACCAAGTTCAACGACTTGTGGAAGTAGATGGTTGGAGTTGATAGGCGTAGTGGCAGCTTTAGGGAAGGATGTTACTGCTGCTACATGGGTTGAGAACAACGAGGGCGCTGCATCCTCTTCTTTCGGGTTCAATTCAAGCGTGTGGAGAGCGATGCTTGGTGGATCTGACTCCAGAGGCTGAATTGGGGCTGTTGACGAAGCAGAATTTTGCTGTAGTGCGAGTGGCTCAAAAGAAAAGGGGCTATTGGCTGTGTTGGGTGCAATGATGCTGTCATCTTTTCTAGAACTTGCAAATGAAACAGAGCCTTTTTTGCTGGTTTTAAAATTTTTAGCTGTTTCGACAGACAATTGATTCAACTCGGCATCTGTTTTTAATGCTGTATAGATTTCTTGTTGTTCTAGCATCCAAGCATAATTTTGTTCGAGCCCATCCCAGTCACTGATTAGTGCAGTACGATGCGGAGCAGGGATATACCAGATTTGAAAGCCTAAATTGGCACGATGCAAAATTGCCCAGCCCATTTCTGGGTGTTGCTCAAGTGCCTGTTCTAAGGCTAAGTCATGCTTAAATACGCCACGAAAGGTTTGTCTATATAACGAATGTTGAGCAAACTCATCTGCTGCATGCTCGGGATGCATATAAGATTTAAAATTCAGAATTTGCTTTTTAAAAATAGGTTCATCACAACATAAAAAGATTTCTTTTAGACGACATTTTGATTTTGCAATTTCATAAAATGACAAAGACCGTTGGTCTAAGCCATGAATAAGACCTTGTAATTCCTTGGCTAAATGGGCTTTTTCTAAAACATTCATAGACGGTCTTTATAGATGCTGTTGAGCCTTTTCCAAATAACTTGCCAAAACAATATTGGCTGCTATTTCTAACAATTTATATTCTGTAGATGTGTGTTGAGGATAGCGTTCTGCCATGGCAATCAATTCATCCAAATTAATTGCTTGCGGGGGAACAGTTCCTTGAATCAGTGCTTGAATATCTTGCATGTACATAAAATCAAATTCCTCGATTAATGCATCTAGATCACTTGATTATATGGATTTATCAGAAAAAAACATGAAAATTTTTGTCATCTTTGACGCATTTTTAGGTGAATATGACATTTATTTAAAGGTTTTG
This sequence comes from Acinetobacter sp. ANC 4910, assembly GCF_004331035.1. Lineage (GTDB taxonomy): Bacteria > Pseudomonadota > Gammaproteobacteria > Pseudomonadales > Moraxellaceae > Acinetobacter. The sequence goes on along the minus strand of NZ_SJNT01000005.1, from coordinate 304,215 downwards.
CTTAAAAATTATTCGTAACAATCCATTTTAACCGAATCCAAACAACATCTGCTGTTGAAAAAGGCAGATAGTTTCAACATTTTTACTTTTGTTTTAGATATTTATACAAGCTCAATAATAAAAAAACAGCCCAATTGAGGGCTGTTTTTTAGCATACGAAAAACTGAGTCTTAGGTAGCATTTTTTGCTGGTGCAGATGCATCTTGAGCAATCTGTTTAGTTGGTGTTGCGGTTGAAGTTTGGGCTTTCACTTTTTCTTTCACAGGGAAATTGGGTACAAAAACCACTTGTGCAGAAACTTGAGCAGAAAGTGCAAACGCGGCAATAGCCAAAATAGATTTCATGATTGACATAAAAATCACCTTGATAACAGAGAGAATATCCAAAATGGATAGGGAGAAAAAATAAGCAAATCAATGGTATCAAAAAATGATCAAAATGGGGTGCATTTTATCTGTAAAAAGATGAACGACCAGTCAAATTATTGTTTTAAATCAATATAATAGAGTTATTGCTCTAAGATTGCCTTAGGTATTAAGACAATCTTATGCTAGTGAAAAAATAGTGAAAAATAAAGCATTTAACTGTGTTGAGATTGCTGCTTTTGATACATTTTTGCACTAATAATACCGATGACTGCACCCGAAAAAGGGCTGAGTTTGGGAAGAAAACGCCCTGCAATTGCACCTATTACAGCACCAGCAAAGGTGGAAGAAATACGAGATTTTCTTTTGGTTTGGGGTGATCTGGCTCGGGAAAAATCTTGTGTAGCAGGTGAGTCAATCGTTTGATCTGGAGTCGCTTGATGGTTCATATAAACCTCATGTCAAAAGTTGTATGAATAACTGTACTGTTCTAGCCTATCCCCATGTTATGTAAGAACTGTCATGTTCCTGTGTAGTCAAGGCTGACTTTATGCAAGCGAATTGTTGTGATTGTTGATGAAAATGTGTACTGCGTATGGATTTGGTTGTACCCGATTTTTAGGGGAGTACTTTTATTTGCAGCAGAAAAAACCTCCGAAGTTTGCACTTAGGAGGTGATTTGAAAATCGAAGCCGTTAAATTACGGAAGACTTATTTCGGTTGTTCTGAGACAGGATTACATTGTCCATCTACATCACATTGATTTGCTTCAGGTGCATCATCTGTTGTTTCAAGGGCTTTTTCTAAAACTTGTAAGAAGACTTCGCGCGGTTGTGCACCAGCTAAAGCGACGCGTTGATCAAACACAAAGAAAGGCACGCCTGTGACTTTGAGTTGATCGCGTGCAACTTCCTGATCGAATTTGACAAAGTCTGCATATTCATCTGAATTGAGTACGTCATCAACTTCAACTGGATTAAGTCCAATACGTGCAGCAACGTCTTCAATGGTTTCACGTTCACCAATCGGCAAACCTTGGGTCATATAGCTATAAAAGAACGCTTCCTTGGCATCAGAACCCAAGCCTTTGCTTTGCGCCAAGTGGATAATACGGTGTGCATTAAAGGTATTACCAGAATTGGCATTTTCCCAATTAAACTCAATACCTTCTGCTGCTGCCATCGCTGCAATATTGCGTTGCATGTCTTCGACTTCGGCCAGTGTACGACCATATTTTTGTGCTAAACGCTCAGAATTTGAAATTTCTTGGCGTGCTGGAGCATCTGGATCAAGTTCAAAACTGTGCCAATGCACTTCCAGTTCTACACCTGCTTGCTCTGCTGCAGCTTCTAAACGTTTTTTTCCGATATAGCAAAATGGGCAAACGACATCGGACCAGATATCAACACGCATGTAATTTCTCTAAAAAGTAACAATAGCAATTCAGAAAATGATGGGGATGATTCCTAGAATTTAAAGCAAATGAGATGAAAAAAAAGTGTTGAGTTGAATGCAGTGGGCATCGTGCACTTTCATCCGCAATTGACCGTTTATCTGACAAGCAAACTGGGTGTAGCTGAAAAAATATACAATATGATCGGGACTGTGTATCGCATAATCCTGCTTATATCTCTAATTTTGGGATGGTTTTATGAATTTGATGAAATATCTTTCTGCGCTTTTTTTTATTTGGATCTTTATATCGACGGATGTTCAAGCCAACGGTGAAATCGTGAGCTTACCAACATTTAAAGTCATGGCAGAGTCAGAACTTCGTGCAGAATCAGGGGTCATTCCTTATCAGCAGGATGAAAACATTCGTAAGGCGTTACAGCATCGGATGATGCAATTACAGGATGATACCCAATCTTTTATCGTAGACCCAACCCTCGTTCACAATCTAGATGTTTTAGCACCTGCTGCAACCCCCAATCTAGATTCATTACCCCCGTTATTACGCGAGCATGTATTAAATATTGCCGCGGGTTTACAGTCATCTGACCCGACTGAGGGGTTGTATATTATGTTGCAACCTTTTGGTATTGATCGGAATGCGAAAAATGTTCAAATTGTGCGTGAACAAATTTCGATTGGACAAGTCGATTATAATTTTATGCAAGGGAATCAACCAAATACGCAATTACCACGCGTGCCCAATACAAAATAAAACGTTCAGTTTTTTGATCATAACCCATTGTTATTTTAGCTGAATTTTCGAAGGATCATGATTTTTCATACCGACCAACATGATGAAATATTCAGCATGTTCTGATGTTTGTTATGATAGATATAACGGGGAATCGGAGTGGACTATGCCACGTATCTTTCTGATTTTAGGATTAGCGACCACTGTCGTGTTTGGTGGATTATTTTATCAATACTACGAGCAACAAAAAGAAGCGACTCAACTCGAACAATATCAAAAGGTGCTGTACGAAAAAACCGATTTAATTTACGCCCAAGCCAAAGACTGGAACAAGCCCATAAACGTCGATGTGACCGATACACGCTTACAGGGTGATTATGAGGTAATGGCCAGTTTTGTTTTGAGCCAGATGATTCAAAGTGCCGAAGCGCGTAATGCTTATTTGCGTGAGTTAAAAGCGATTGATTGGGATGAATTTTTAAATATCGAGCGTTTGAACAAGGATAAAAAACAGAATTATCAAGAAACGGATTTAATGTTGCAGCAAGCACATGCCTTGGCAACAGAGTATCAGGTCAAGATTGAACAAGCACAACAAAATGCCCTAGAGCAAGCGAAACAACTGCCGATTCAATCGCGTTATCGCCATCAATTGGCAGAAAATTTGCGGGAAAGTGAAAAGCAGAATGAGGCTTTGGCATTATTTGAAATTGAAAAACAAGTGCTTGAAAAAGCGGATCAAATTTTCTTAGTGTTAAAGAATAACCGTTGGCAGAGTAAAAATAATACCTTCATGTTTTATGATGATGCGGCCTTAAAACAATTTAATACGCTGTATCAGGACGTATTAAAACTGAATGCACAGATGCAACAGATCCAGCAACAAAATCAACAAGCGCTTGAACAAAAGCATGAATAAACACTGGGTGAGTGTCATATAACTTTAAAATGACTGCGTTAAGTTAGAACTGTTGGACACCTTTACGCATCAGATTTAAAGCAGGTACAGCAATGAAAACCATTCAGGTCTTTGATGATATTCAACAGGTTTATGTCGAATTTTTACAAAATAAAGCCTATCCCAAACTGGAGAGTTTGAGTAATTGGGGTAAAAACCGTTTCTTCTTTAGCCAATATTTCCGTTTAATTGAAGATTGGCATCATACCGAACAAATTGTGATTGAATTTAATCGGCAGTATTACAGTTTGGATACAGGTAATGCCCCTGATTTTATGGACCAAGAAAAATACATGGCATGGTTGATGGCAGAGTTACTGGCTTAGCAGATTTTATTGGTTTTAGAAGTCCACCCATTCAGTTTGGACTTCTAGTTTTTCATAACATTAATCAAAGATTTTTTCGGCTGCTTGGAATGGCAGGCTGACCACATCAATCGCTACAGCAAAAGGCAGTAACACCAGTTTTTCAAAAGGATTGAGTCCCGATTTTGATTTGTAGCTTTCCTCTTGATAGGTATAAATGCTGATCTGATACGGCTTACTCAAGGCTTTTAACGATGCCAAATTATTCGCAGCAGGGTAGACCACACCAGCCAAAGCAATGTCGAAACAGAAGCGTTGAGCTTTCATACGTTCATCGCTATAAGTTGAACACTCTTTTGCGCCATTTTCGATAAAGAATTCGAGGTCTTTTTTACTGATGTCTTCTTTAAGTTTCACATAAGACAGTGGCAGTGTACCTGTGAAATGACCATCATTTTTCTCTGAATAGAAACTGAGTTCTTTGGTCATTTGAATATTTTTTGGGTCTAGTTTGGTGATCAGCGTGACAAACTGTGCTCCACCTTGGGTCAATATATAGCTATTTTTCTGCCCTGCGATTACTAGACTATTGGCAGGCAAGGTGTTGAGTGCTTGAGCGGGTTTACCGAATGCCACTACTTGGTCTTCAACTAAAGTGACTTTGTTAGAGCGAGTATAAGTTTTATTGTCTTTGGTCATCAGGGTTTTGGTGGCGCAGCCTGTGAAAAGTGTAGCCATTACGCCCACACCGATGATGGTTTTTACTGGTGATGAAAACATCCGTCACTCCGAATTATGAAGAAGTTATAAAGCAGATTTTTATTGTGGTTAAGCCTATCATTAAAAGATGCAAAGGAATGTAAAAGCTTTTTTCTAGAAAATGAGAAAACTAATCTAACAGAAAAATAGATAGAAATAAGTTTACATTTTTAAGTAGGTAGGCTGTAAGAATAAGTTGGTTCTTTTCTTTTAGAAACTATCTATCAAATAACGATCAAAAAGCATCTATAAGAAAATCATCAAATATTTCTTTTAGATGCTAAAGATAAATAGCAATTTGTAATAAAAGACGGTTTAACTCATCAAATAACCATCAAAAAGCAAGTGTATGATTTATATTGTAAAAAAATAAAAATTTGAGTTGGTGATGATTTCTATCAAATAAAAATCACTACTTTTTGAGTTAGATTACGCCCAATGAGGAATATAGCGAGCATGTTTTCTTCCTTGCTCTGGATCGAAAGGTTTAATAAGACCTATTTCTAAGGTATCTTTGATTATTCTAGATGCAATAGCACTGTTTTGAGCTTCAATTTTGAATCGATCCCGTAAGCTTGCATTTGTAAGATAGTCTCTCTGAACATATTTGAGACAAGCATGTAAGTAGCATGCACGAATTTTTTCTTGAGTATCCATTTCTTTAAATTCTTTATGTGCAAATAGTACGATCCTTGTAGCATTGTCAAAATTTTCGAAAAGTGGCGGTGGCAGTTGAAAAAATTCTGTTTCATGTACAACTTTGTCAATACCACTACCACGTTCTTCACAGATACCAATTCTTCTCATTAAGGATGCAATGTTTTCATTTCGCGATTGAGGTGGACTATCGAGCAGGCGATCAATACTTACAAGGGGATTTCCAGGATTGGTAATTTCAATTCTATCTTTGAAGATCTCAATTGTCGTACCCATACCTGAAATAGTGAAATCCTGATGGATGATGGCATTAGCTATTAACTCACGTATTGATAATACAGGGTACATACTTACTTCGCGTCTTAGAGCCTTTCCGATAACTTCATTTTGAGGTAAAAGGTTATCTACATATGAAATAAGTCCCTCAAATCCTATGGCATAACCTTTGTCACCACTTTGCTCTTTAATTGTTTGAATGCGGTTGTTTCCAGCATATTGAATTACTCGGATAGCTTTCCTTTTTAGATGAGAGAACTTGTTTAATGACTTGGCAAATAATATTGCACCTAAATTTTTAACATCCCAATTTCCACTTTCATTTTTGATAATTAAACCTTCTGATTCCAACTGGTGCAGAATGCTGTCATGATTAGTTGGTAATGGATATGAAATTAAATCAAAGAATCCAGCATAATCAATTAAATTGAATAATTCAGAAGCTGTTAAATCGTGGGCTGCGATTTGCTGTTCGAATGGTGTTTTATCAAAGCATAGCCATAAGTTTTTTTCATGTTCAGGATATTGATCTAGTGGTTTCACATTTGATGAAATACGGATGTACTGTTGACCATTGAATGAGGTAGGTTGATTTTGTGCCTGAGGAATTTCTAGGATCACTACTTTTTTTTCGATAATTTCATGTTCATGTGTAACTGGGATACTAACTTCATAAAATTTAAAATATATTTTTGGACTAGATTGTTGCATCAACCAACTTTCTAAATCTTGATTACCTTTTTTGGCTAGATGAGGTTTAAAAGAAGTACCAACTATTTCATGATTTTCATCGTGAATTCCCCATATTAGATATCCATTACTTTTGTTCGCTAAAGTAGCAGAATTAGAAAGAGCGGAAATATATTTGCCAATACGTTCAGGTTCAGAAATATTCTCTTTGAATTCTAACCATGTAGTTTCACGAGGCATTTTTCTTAATTCATTTACTAAGCTAATTAAAAAATCCTGTGATTTTTCCATATAAGTCATATTGTATTTTAAAATTTGATATTTAACTGCATTGTACTTTTTTTATTCTGTTAAAAGAAACCCCGCAATAAGCGGGGTTTCTTTTATCTCAGTATTTAACTAAACATTAAACACGTTCGATAATGGTCGCGATACCTTGACCCAAACCAATACACATCGTCGCAAGACCAATTTGCGTATCTTGCTGTTCCATCACGTTCAACAACGTCGTGGTAATACGAGCACCAGAACAGCCCAATGGGTGACCCAACGCAATCGCACCACCATTTAAGTTAATGATGTCTTGCTTGTCATACACACCTAAGCCTTTCATTACTGATAAGCCTTGAGCTGCAAATGCTTCGTTTAACTCGATCGTTTGAATATCAGCCATCGTTAAACCAGCACGTTTCAACGCTTTTTGAGTCGCTGGTACTGGACCATAACCCATAATTGCAGCATCACAACCTGCAACTGCCATAGAGCGAATTACAGCACGTGGCTTAAGACCTAAAGCAAGAGCACGTTCAGCAGACATCAATAACATTGCAGACGCACCATCAGATAAAGCTGAAGATGTTGCTGCTGTTACTGAACCACCTTTAGGATCGAATACAGGGCGTAATGCTTTGAATGCTTCAAGGTTGGCATCTGGACGAATCACTTCATCGATGTCGCAAAGGATTTTGAAACCATTTGCATCGTGACCTTCAACACCCACGATTTCGTTTTTGAAACGACCTTCTTGCGTTGCAGCCCAAGCGCGGCGATGAGATTCAACACCAAACGCATCTTGTTCTTCACGGCCAATGCCATTCATACGACCTAACATTTCAGCAGTTAAGCCCATCATGTTCGATGCTTTTGCATAGTGCTTAGACGCTTCTGGGTTCAGGTCGATGCCGTGCATCATGCCTACGTGACCCATGTGCTCTACACCACCAATGATGAAAATATCACCTTGGTTGGTTGCAATCTGTGCAGCAGCGGTGTGAAGCGCTTGCATAGATGAACCGCAAAGACGGTTTACCGTTTGACCTGCCACAGTTTTTGGAAGGTCAGCCAATAAGCCGATGTTACGACTAATGTTCATCCCTTGTTCTAAAGTCTGGTTTACACAGCCCCAGATCAGGTCTTCAACTTCATTGGTGTCAAACTGGTTACGAGCAACTAAAGCACGAACCAATTCAGCAGATAAGCTGTCGGCACGTACATTGCGGAACATACCGTTTTTGGTTTTACCCATTGCTGAACGTACGCCATCAACGATGACAACGTCACGTGGATTTAAAGTAGCCATTCACGTTGCTCCTTAACCGTAGAATTTTTTGTTGTTAGCAGCCATGTCACGCAACATTTGTGGCGCTTCATAAGCCTTACCTAAGTGTGCATATTTGTCGCAAAGTGCAACGTATTCAGCAACACCTGTTTGGTCGATGTAACGGCATGGACCACCACGGAATGGAGGGAAACCTACACCCATAATCATCGCCATGTCTGCTTCAGAAGCTGTCGCTACGATGTTGTCTTCTAGGCAACGAACAGTTTCGTTACAGAAAGCAAGCATCATACGGTCAATGATTTCTTGAGCATCAAACTCATGTTTTTCGGCAGTTGCGACAGATGCAACTAGCTCATACGCCGTTGGATCAACCACTTTGGCTTTTTTGCCTTTACGGTCAAGTTCGTATTTGTAGAAACCAACATCGTTCTTTTGACCCAAACGTTTGTTTTCGTACATGGTTAAAGTCGCACCTTTGAAGTCTGGCTTCATGCGGTCAGGGAAACCTTCAGCCATGACTTCTGCACCGTGAACGCCCGTGTCGATACCGACCACGTCGATCAAGTAAGCAGGACCCATAGGCCAGCCGAATTTTTCCATGACTTTGTCGACTTGTTGGAAATCCGCACCGTCTTTTAGAAGAAGGTCGAATGCACCGAAGTAAGGGAACAATACACGGTTAACCAAGAAGCCTGGGCAGTCGTTAACAACGATTGGTGTTTTACCCATTTTCTGAGCAAGAACAACCGTGGTCGCAATCGCTTCAGGAGATGTCTTCTCACCACGGATCACTTCAACCAATGGCATCATGTGTACTGGGTTAAAGAAGTGCATACCGACAAAGTTTTCAGGACGTTGTAGGTTTTCAGCCAAACGTGTGATTGAAATTGTTGAAGTATTCGAAGCAATGATCGTGTTGTCACGAACATTTTTCTCAGTTTCAGCAAGTACAATGCCTTTTACTTTAGGGTTTTCAGTTACCGCTTCAATCACGATGTCGACTTCTTTAAACTCGTCATAGCTTAAAGTAGGACGGATGCGCGCAAGCGTTTCACCCATTTGAGCAGGCTTCATTTTCTTACGTTCAACTTGTTTGGTGAGTAAGCCATTGGCTTCTTTCATACCCAAAGCAAGTTGCGGATTACCAATATCTTTCATGATGATTGGTGTGCCTTTGCTTGCCGCTTGGTAAGCAATACCACCACCCATGATACCCGCGCCCAATACAGCCGCTTGGTTGACAGGGTGTGCACCTTTTTCATATTTCTTCGAAGTTTTCTTCACCACTTGGTCATTGATGAATAGACCAATTAACGCATTTGCTTGTGGTGTAATCGCTGCTTTGGCAAAACCTGCTGCTTCTGCTTTTAATGCATCATTACGTGGAAGGCTTGCACCTGCTTGTAATGAATCAAGAAGAAGTTTTGGCGCAGGGTATTGAGCAGGGTTTGCTTTTGCAAGAACCGCACCTTTCGCCGAGTTGAACGCCATCATTTGTTCAAGTTGGTTCAACTTGACTGGGTCAATTTTTTCCTGACGTTTTGCTTTCCAGTCTACACGACCTGCAAGGGCTTGTTTCACCAAGTCAATTGCAGCATCTTGGAGTTTGTCAGCCGTTACAACCGCATCTACAGCACCATCTTTGAGTGCAGCAGCAGGTTTTTTCGGCGCAGCCATTGCCATCCATTCAACCGCATTGTCGATACCAATCACGCGGCTTAAACGAACTGTACCACCGAAACCTGGGAAGATCCCCAGTTTGATTTCTGGTAAGCCGACTTGAGCTTGTTCAGACATGACACGATAGTCACACACCAAACACATTTCAAAACCGCCGCCCAATGCCATACCATTGATTGCAGCAACTTTAGGAATGTCTAAATCTTCAAAGCTGTTGAAGATGTCATGTACAGGCATTGCCCAGTCGATAATCGCTTGTTCACCTTGCGCGAAGTTTTCACCAAATTCGGTGATGTCTGCGCCAACGATGAATGTAGATTTACCTGAAGTAACGATTAAGCCTTTTACTGAGCTATCTGCTTTTACAGCAGCAATAGCAGCTTTAAAATCTTCAATCGTTGCACGGTTAAATTTGTTGACCGACTCACCTTGTAAGTCAAAGCGGAATTCTGCAATTCCGTCCGAAAGCATTTGGACGGTAATGGCATTGCCAGCGTGGATCATGCCTGATCTCCTTTATTTTGGAGGACTTCTAAGTTGATGTTTTGAAGCGTGTTCGCTTGTTCTGTGCACGAAAATGCTTCGCTAATCTTACGATAACTATATCCAAAAAGAACATAACAAGTTGTATCAAGCAGTGACGCAATGGTCATCAATTTTAATTTCATTTACAGCAAAAATTATTGAAGTGAAAACCGTACTTAAAATTGTTCAATAAGATGCATCTGTTTTTTATACAAAAATTGTACTGCTTCATTTTTTGTTGTGCTTGATGGCGAGTCAAAAACCACCAGTCACCACTATGCAATTTGTGTCAAAAAAGTCAATTGTATTTTGGACTTTTCCACTAATGACAAAGAAGAGAACTTTATTTTATATGACTTGATTATCTATTAAGAAAAGTTAAAATTTGTGCGGGTTTTATTTTAACAACCATTCAAAAAAGAAAATATCATGACTTTAAAAAATAAACATTTATTGCTGTTACCTTTAATCTCATTGTTGCTCAGTGCTTGTGGAGGGGGTGGCGATGGTGCTAGCAACTTTAAACCTGCACCAGAAGATACTGCCAACGGTACCAAATACTATCGCATCCAGTATTATTTTGATGATAAGGGTGATGCTTTTAGCGTTTCGCATTTTGAATTGCAAAATAGAAAAATTGTGACTGCAGACAGTCATCAGCCATTGAATCAATATATTGTGACTCAACAAGCCGTGTATGAACCGTCTCAGCGTTATCAAGCTGACATTGATGTGCATTCAATGTCAGCTTGGACTTTAAATTTAATTGCCGATTTGAAAACAGACTGGAAATTCGAAAAGGTCGCGTTAAGTGGAAAAAACATCTTTGATACAGTCATGCCAGGCTATCGCGACTTACGTTTTGACACTCAAAGTCCATATGCCAATGCACGAATCTTTTTAGCTTCTTATGGTGCAGAAAAATTTCCACAAGGCAGTACCTGTTACCGTTTGATCTCCACGAAAAATAATCAATCCTATTTTAGCTTTCAAACTGATCGTGCAGAAACACAAACCTTTGCTCAGGTGCAAGCACAAAACCAGTTCACTGCCAGTTTGGCGCAAAAACAGTGGCCTAAGCTGGGAATAGAACATGTTATGGGGCAATGGGCAACTCGCTTAGATTGGAGCGTTGTTTTTAGCAGTGTGACGGGGCAGGAAATTTCAGGTTTAAGCAAAGTGCAATTCAATGATCAGGTTTATGCTGCCAATTTGAATAGTGCCAATGAATGGACGACAAAGAACCAAATTCAATTTGAACAAGACAGCATTGCATATGGCATTTATCAAGATAATCCAGAACAACTCAGAAATTCTAAACTTGCCATTGCGAGTTGGGAGCGAGGCTGTTTTATCTATAACCAAGTTGCAGCAGATAAATTGGCGACGTTAAACTTCATTCGTTAATTTATTGGGGGAGACCGTTTGGATGGCAATCATCGGATACTGACATGAACTTGTGCATTAAATTTGATAAAATTTTGCCAAAATTAAGGTCTAGCTCCATGGTCACGTTGTAGGACGTGACCATCAGAAGCAATGAAAAGAGTGCTGTATGATTAAGTGGATTATCTTTAAAGACCCGTTTGATGCAACAGTTTAATCATTGGTTTGGTAAAAATGTTATGACAGCGGCCAGTTCACCCAATGAAACAGAGGATCAAACGGGCGGTTTGAATCAGGTTTTTGGAACAGTTTATCCAGAGCTGTTAAAAACCAAAGCCTTAAAGAAAACCAATCGCAAATTGTACTATTTCTTGAAATGGTTCCTGATGTTGGGTATTTTTTTCCTGATCTTTGTACGTCCTTACATATTCTATGTATTGCTAAACCAGAACGTCCTGCGGGACATTTTTAGGTCTAAAAGTCATACGCGTTGTATCTTACAGTTGGGTATTTTTTGTGTAAGATAAGCCTAAAAGGGGGGATTATGCAAAAATTTCGTTCAAAAAAAGATTGGTGGATTTTAGGTTTTATTATTGCCATGACGGGCTTATTGCTTCAGTTGTTATTGACCATGTATGCCAAAGGAAGCATGGCACAATATCCTGTGCATACCTTGACTTATGTGTTGACCATAGCGGTGCTGTGGTGGCCTGTATGGAACACACAATATCGGATTGAAGCAGAGCAATTGGTCATTACCAGTCTGTTTTTGACATGGAAAATTCCCTTGTCTGCCATTCAAAAGATCAGTCCCAGCAATAATTCCATTGCTTCACCTGCACTTTCTTTAGATCGTCTTCAAATTGATTATCAAAAAGAGGACAAAGCCAAATTCATCTTAATTTCACCCAAAGACAAGCAGGCTTTTACGCAAGCCTTACAACAGGCACAGCAGTCTAAGGATTAATCAGTCTTAAGTTCAACCGTATAAAAAGCCCGCTCTGATCAGTTAGACAGCGGGCTTTTTAGCATTTAAAAACCTTCAAGCACCAATTTGCCTTGAGTCCGTTCTGATTCAATCGCATGGTGGGCTTGACGGATATTCTCCGCATTGATACTGCCCATGACCTGATTCAGGGTGGTTTTAATTTTCCCTGTTTCAATCAGTTGCGCGACCTGTTGCAGAAGATGGGATTGTGCTGCTATGTCAGGCGTTTGGAACATAGAGCGGGTAAACATAAACTCCCAATGCACGGCGATTGATTTACGTTTAAACAGATTAATATCTAACTGTTCAGGATCATCAATTAGACCAAACCGACCTTGTGGTGCAATCAGTTCAGCAATCTGGGTAAGATAACTGCCTGTGTGTGTGGTTGAAAATACGTAACGTGGTGCCGTTATATTTTGTGCCTGTAGTTGCTCAACCAAGGATTGACGATGGTCAAGTACAATGTCTGCGCCTAACTGTTTCACCCATGCCTGCGTTTCAGGACGAGACGCCGTGGCAATCACTTGCAATTGGGTTTTGGCTTTGAGCAGTTGAATGGCCATCGAGCCGACACCTCCTGCACCGCCAATAATCAAAATGGATTCATGCGGGTGATCATGCTGTTGTACTTGTAGACGGTCGAACAACATTTCCCAAGCAGTAATGGCGGTGAGTGGTAATGCCGCCGCTTCAGCAAAAGATAGATTTTGCGGTTTTAAACTAATGATCCGTTCATCGACCGTATGGAATTCGGCATTGGTGCCCGCTTTGGTCAAGTCACCTGCATACCAAACCTGATCGCCCACTTTAAAGTGTTCTACATCTGGGCCGACATCGACCACTTCACCTGCGGCATCCCAACCCAAAATTTTATATTGTCCCTGTTCGGGTGAAACGCGGGTGCGGATTTTACAATCGACAGGATTTACGGAAACGGCTTTGACTGCCACCAAGACTTCTCGGTTTTTTGGGGTAGGCGTTGGGAGTTCAATATCTTGTAATTGCTCGGCATCGCCGGCTTGTAAATATCCAACAGCTTTCATATTTTTAATCTCAAATTGGGTTTATGATTAAAATCTTAGCGTAGTTTTAAATTAAGTATATACGGTTAAATTCTGCATATAGTGTAGAAAAGGATACTATTGAAATGGGTAAAGCAAAGCATTCTCGATTGAATTGCAGTCCAGGCTGTGCGGTTGAGGCTGCAATCGGCATTTTAGATGGCAAGTGGAAAAGTATCATTCTATGGCATTTGTTAACCGAGCATACCTTACGTTTTGGTGAAATTCGTAAACGAATTCCCAATGTCACTCAACGCATGTTGACCAATCAACTGCGTGAGCTGGAAGAGGATGGAATTATTCATCGTGAGGTTTATCCGCAAGTTCCACCAAAAGTGGAATATAGTTTGACGCCTTTAGGTATGAGCTTACGTGAAATTTTATTGGCGCTAAAAGCTTGGGGAGATGAGCATATGGATCTGTATGGACAAGTGATGCCACAACTTCAAGCTGTAGAGTAGACTTTAGACATGTAGTTGTAAGTGATTTATAAAATCATCGTGTTCAGTTTATCAAGCAAACGATTTAATCAACTGGCTTGAAAACGCCCTTTGGCACATCCACATTATTGAATAACTTTCCAAGGTTTTAACGCACTGTGAACGAAAACGCCCGCGAACATATCGAAAAGATTCTGGCCAATATGACCACCTTGCCCGGTGTTTATCGGATGTTGGGTAAAGAGGGTGAGTTACTGTATGTGGGCAAAGCCAAAAATCTGAAAAATCGGGTATCGAGTTATTTTGTGAAAACCATTGAGCATCCTAAAACTCAGGCGCTGGTGGCACGGATTTATGATATTGAAACTTTGGTGGTTCGTTCTGAAACCGAAGCATTACTGCTTGAGCAAAACCTGATTAAACTGCATCGTCCGCCGTACAATATTATGCTGCGCGATGATAAATCCTATGTCTATATCTTTATTTCGGCAGACAAGCCTTATCCGCGCATAGCCAGTGGACGCGGCAAAGGCAAACATCAAATCGGCAAGTTTTTTGGACCTTATCCGAGTGCTTATAATGCACGTGATACGCTGTTGGTGCTTCAGAAACTGTTCAATGTCCGGCAGTGTGAAAATAGCTATTTTTCACAGCGTAAGCGTCCGTGTTTGCAGTATCAGATTAAACGCTGTTCTGCACCCTGTGTCGGCTTGATTAGTCCTGAGGATTATCAGGAAGACGTGAATAACTCCATTCGCTTCTTAAAAGGTGATACCAAAGAGCTGAATCAGGAATTGATTCAGAAAATGGAAGCTGCGGCTGAGGCGTTAGAATTCGAGAAAGCGGTGTTTTATCGTGATCGTATGGCCTTATTACGTGATGTACAGGCGCAGCAAGCCATTTATAAAATTAAGGGCGAAGCCGATATTTTGGCAATTGCCTTTCAGGCGGGCGTGACCTGCGTGCAAATTATGCATGTCCGGAATGGCAAAATGCTAGGCGGAAAAGCTTATTTCCCCGATATGTTGGGCGATGATCTGAGTGAAATGCTGTCGGAATTTATGGCCAACTTCTATTTTCAGGTGGCAGATGAAGTTCCGAATGAATTGATTGTGAATGTCGAAATTCCCAATCGAAAAGAATTGGAACAGGCTTTACAGCAGCATTTTGAACAAAAAATCCAAATTAAACACAATGTGCGTGAAACTCGAGCTGAGTGGCTAGAGTTGGCACAAATGAATGTACAACATGCCATTAAAGGCAAATTGGCGAATCATTTAGAACTCAATGAGCGTTTTCATCAACTCGAGCAGGTGGTCGGTCGCCCTGTCGATCGGATTGAATGCTTTGATATTTCCCATACCATGGGTGAAGCTACGGTTGCTTCTTGTGTGGTGTTCGATGCGGGTGGCGCGCGAAAACGCGATTACCGTCAGTTCTCGATTCAGGATATTACCGAAGGCGATGATTATGCAGCGATGCGTCAAGCGCTGACTCGCCGTTATAAAAAAGCCATGCTGCCTGACTTATTGCTGATTGATGGCGGCAAAGGCCAGTTGCATATGGCAATGCAGGTGATGCAGGATTTAGAGCTAGATGCCTTTATGGTAGGGGTATCGAAAGGTGAGGGGCGTAAACCTGGACTAGAAACACTACATTTTACGGATGGCACTAAAATCCAATTGCCCGAAGATCACAAGGCTTTACATTTAATTCAGCAAGTGCGTGACGAAGCGCATCGTTTTGCCATTACCAAACATCGTGCTAAACGAGATAAGAAGCGGGGTTCTTCTATTTTAGAGGTTATTCCAGGGCTTGGACCGAAACGCCGTCGTGATTTACTCACGCATTTTGGGGGTATTCAAGGGGTACTGAAAGCTTCGGAAAATGAAATTATGCTCGTGCCCGGTTTGGGGGAAGTCATGGCGCGTACCATTTATAAAATTTTGCATGAATCTCTATGAGTAAATAGCAAAAATGCTCAGTGACGCGTGAGTCATATGGCATTCACAAATGCGACTACATGGTGAACAATCTTTGCTAAAGGATAAAATAAGAGACAGGCATGACACTGTTAGCTGTGTATCAAGCACTTGAGCAGAATGAATGGATTGAAATACCGACAGGCTGGTTACAGGGCCGAACAATTTACGGTGGCGTGGTTGCGGGCCTGATGATGCAAAAGGCATTGGTGAGCATTGCGGATAGTTCTAAACGGTTATTGAGTACCAGTGTCACTTTTGTTGGACCTGTACAACAAGGCACAGCACGGCTGACTGCCGAGATTTTACGTCAGGGTAAGTCCGTGACCACCATTGAAGTCCGCTTATGGCAAGACGATGCCGTACAAAGTATTTTAATTGCCAGTTTTGGTGCTGCCCGATCTTCTGAAATTTATGTGCGCCAAGAACGCGCGGCACCTAATTATCTGGCACCCCAGCATTTACAAGGTATGCAGCTGAATTGCGAGTTTCCGCAGTGTTATCAGCAGTTTGATGTGCGTTGGGCTGAAGGTGAAACACCATGTACTGGCAGTGAACAAAGTGACTTTGGTGGTTGGTGTCGGTTTCATCCCGAAAAGCATAGCAATCGGCCTTTTGAGGTTGCCGACCTAATGACGCTTTTTGATATCTGGCCACCTGGGGTTTTACCGCTATTTAAGACGTTTGCACCTGCCAGTTCTTTGACGTGGCATGTGACTTATGTCAATCCATTACAGCAAAATTTACATGATTGGTTTAAATATAAAGTATTTACTGACTACGCTGCGGAAGGCTATGCCACGGAATATGCACATTTGTGGGATGCAAAAAATCGTTTAATTGCGATTTCAAGGCAGACAGTTACAGTGTTTGCCTAGTGACACTGTACCTCAATTCGTATAAAGTGGCGCTAAATACGATGAGTTAAATGTGTTCGTTTGAACCATAAAGTCATCGCTCATAAAGGGGAAAAGTTGGCGGTGTCTATGACAGCAGGTCGAATCCTGAATATTCCAAATATCTTGACCTTGGCGCGTATCGCCTTGATTCCTGTATTTTTATTAATTGCCTATTGGCCACCCGCCATTGGTGTTGCAGGACATGATGGGGGCTTAACACGGCATCTTATTTTGACTGCGATTTTTGTCCTTGCCGCGGTGACAGATTGGTTTGATGGTTATTTGGCAAGAACTTTAAATCAGACGTCTGCTTTTGGTCGTTTCCTTGATCCTGTAGCAGATAAGCTCATGGTTGCAGCGGCCTTAATTGTCTTGGTGCAATGGCAGCCGTCCATTTCAATGGCTTTTGCGGCAATTGTGATTATTTCGCGTGAGATTACGGTCTCTGCATTAAGAGAGTGGATGGCAGAGCTTGGAGCACGAACCAATGTGGCAGTCTCTACCGTTGGTAAATACAAAACAGCTTTTCAAATGATTGCAATTTCAGTGTTTTTACTCAATTGGCAACCCTTAGAAACGCTGGCTTATTTACTGCTGTATACGGCAGTTGTGCTGACTTTATGGTCAATGTTCATTTATTTAAAAGCGGCATGGCCGTATTTAAAGCAGCCTTAATTGAGCGCATTAAAAAAAACTCCAAATATGGAGTTTTTTTTATGTCTGAAAATTAAAAACAGCCATTTAAAATGCTCCGCACATTAAAAAGCCCAAGACACGGCTTGAGCTTTTTAACTCTGAGGAGAATAGCGCATGCAATACGTCATGGAAACGTAAAGCCGCTGAAGAACTATAATCATATTATGAGAATTTGTTGGCTTTATCAACCAGAAAAGCTAAATCAATTTGTTCAATTCTTGTATACGTGACACAACTTACACTTCAGCTGGGGGTTGGGTCGATAAAGCGATAAATTGTTGTTCAATCAAGGCGGCATTGCTATGTAAAACTTCAATCAGTTTGTCTAGGTTGACAAATTCGAAACGTTTTCTTGAGCCGAGTACGGTCAGAGCCAACGGGGGTTCTTTACTAGAAAACTTGATGGGAACAGATAGACCCGATACATTTGGATCGACTTCACCATTTGAGAAATAATAGCCTTGTTTCTTGATTTTTTTCATTTTATTCAGAAATTCTTGGTCATTCTGAGCAAATCCAACTTCTGCCAATTGGGTCGAAAAGCGTTGGTAATAATCTAAAATACCTTGCTTGGGTAAGTGTGAAATAATGGTTTTTGGAGATGACCCTACATAGACTGGGCGAGGGCAGCCTCGACCGTAGGACAATAAAGTTACCCCTTTGGTGACTTCATGATGCAAGTCGATGCAAGAATCATGATTTAAATGCGTCAATAGACAGCAAAACTCTGTTCGTTCAGCAATTTCTTTCATGAAAGGAATACTGATTTGAATCAATGGATTAGATTTATGTGAAATATAATCTAAAACGGCAATTTTTGAGCCGAGCGTATAGTCGCCAGAAGTTCCACTTAAGCGTTGTAATAGTTCAGCAGAAACCAATTCTTTTAAATAGCGATAGCTGGTTGGTTTGGAAAGGCCAAGTTCTTCACTAATGATATCGACATTAATGATTGGGCGAGACACTGAAAACAGGTCTAAAACGGTGAGAATTTTACCAAAACTAGAAAGTGTCATAAGAAGAAGCCACAACGTCAAAAAGAAAAAGACATTTAAAGTGATGTTATAACAAATTGTTGTTGGTCATGCAGAGCTTTTGTCATAAAACGATGGGAGATTTTAAATTAAGCGATCATCGATAATTTGATTAAATTTAATGCCAGTAAGTTTGTAAATAACAAATCAAATTATCACAATAAGATATTTTATTTGACTTTTACCGTAATTATTATGAAAATAACAGGATTGAACTTCTCACTGTAAATTTTTCTGTTCAAAATTTACGCTTGAATTGCAGTTATGACGTTTTCCTAACGTTAAAACTTGCCCTCTCATTTTTGAATATCTTCTGTTACCGTAATTGAGCGGATGGGACAGAGCTTGCGTATTGATATTGTCGACATTGGTGTGACTTTGAAAAAGATGATCCATTTAATTTCGTCTACAGGATGGGGCGATGTTGTTAATTAAGCCAATTTTAGCCTTTCGTCCAAGTCGCATGGATATGGTTTTTGCCGTTAAAACCTTTGTGGCGATGTTATTGGCTCTTTTTATTGCATTTTCACTCGACCTGACCTATCCCATGTGGGCAGCAGGGACAGTGATTATTGTGGCACATCCTTATGCGGGAATGGTGTCCTCTAAGGCGGTCTACCGCATTTTGGGAACATTGATCGGTGGGATTGTTGCCATTGTGCTGACACCACAATTTATTGATCTTCCTATCTTCTTTACACTGGTTCTAGCAGGGTGGGTGGGACTATGCCTATATCTCTCTTTATTGGACCGTACGCCGCGTAGCTATGTCTTTATGTTGGCAGGTTATACCACAGTCATGGTGGTGTGTAGCTCAATTAATAGCATTAGTACCCATAGCGTGTTCGATATGGCCTTGGGGCGAATTTTGGAAATCTCAGTCGCTGTCGTATGTAGCGCGGTGGTATCGAGCACCTTGTTTCCAGTGCATTTAGGTACGCTAGTGCAAAAGCGAGTGCAAAAGACATTGGATGATACCCGCCAAGTTTTTCGCAGCATTTTGACGGACCCAGAACACAGCCATCGTTATACCCAACTGTTGGCGGCAATTACCCGTGATACTTCAGATATTCATGCTTTAGCGGTACATTTAAGTTATGAGCGTGGTGCCCTACAAGGGATGACCAAGTCACTGCAAGAGTTATTGCACCAAGTCAGCATGACGGTTGCCAATTTGGTGGCCATGTCTGAACGGGTTGCACAGCTAGATCAAATTGATACCTGTTATCGGCAAGTTTTACCAGTGCTGCATGAGCATGTTTTACAGTTTTTACGAGCACAGCACCACGTGCGAGTTGATCAACTAAAGCAACTACCAGACAGCTTTGAGCAAGATTTTACTGCATTATCGGAATTGGCGACGGCTGAACAACAGATCATTTTACATGCCTTAAAAATGGACATTCGTCATTTTGTAGAAAATGTCGTGACCATTAAATGTTTATGGGATTTGATCCAGCAAGGTGATAAACGTATTCCAGAGCAGATTGTCACTTTAACCACGACGTATCCGAGTTTACATCGAGACCATGGTGTGGCGGTACGGAGTGCTGTCGCCGCAGTGATTGCCACGATTATTTCATTTTTGCTTTGGATTTATAGTGGTTGGCATGCGGGCTATATGATGGCGCAGTTGACCGCAGTTACGGTATGTATTTTGTCAGGCTTGGACAACCCTGTACCTGCGTTACGTTTGTTTATTCGTGGTTCAGTCTATGCGGCAATCATTACCATGTTCTATGCCTTTGTGATTATGCCCGAAGTGCATGAGTTCTGGCAGTTGGCATTTGTGCTTGCTCCGCTGTCGTTATATTTGCTAAGTATGTTGCCGAATCCGCCCTTAATGGGCTTGGCTTTGCCGATGCTGATTAACTTCATCATGAGTTTAAATTTGCAAAATCGCTATAGCACCGATGCTGTGTTACTGATTGATACCGCTTTGGCTGGGGTTGTGGGTCCCATTATCTCGATTTTTGCCATTTATTTTATTCGAGCCATGTCGCCAGAAACTACGGCCAGCCGTATTTTGGCTTTGCATTACCGTGCTATGCGAGAAGCCTTATTTATTCCGTATGGTGTTGAATTCCGAATTCATTTACGCAGTATGCTTGACCGTATTGGTGTGTTGAATACCAAGTTGGTTCAGTCCGAGCAGCTCAAACAGGCCATGAATATGGCACTGGTTGAATGCAGTGCTGTCATTAATTTGAGTCGACTGGCTGAATTTGTCCAGAATCCGGACATTAGTGTGAACTTACAACAGGCTTTTATTGCGCTACAACACAGCTTAGAACAAGCCTTTTGGGTGCAAGAAAAACAACAGCTTTTACCTGAAGCGTTAAAACAGCAGGTTTTTGCTGAGTTGTTGCATGTAGAGCAATGCTTACAAGATGAACCGAATGCAGATTTTTGTATGCGGGTAAAAATGAATATTAACAATATCCGCAGCAGTATTTTTCATGAGCATCCCTCAGAGAAAATGCCACGTGCGGCAGTAACAGGAGCTTAAGATGGGAGAGTTCAATGCGTATGGAATTTATATTCCTGTTTTCCTGATTCAAGCAATTGTTACATTTTTAATTTTTAAAGGAGTTTCAATCTTGACCAACCCATGGCTGGATAAAGGTTGGGTCGCATTGCCAGGGGTCTTCAATATTTGCCTCTATATCATTTTGTTAATGGGCGTGCATGAAGGGTTTTTGGTGTTTTGGGGTATTTAGGCCATACAGATGATTGAATTAGTTAAGAGGAAGCAGAAATGAATACCTTGGATACACGTAAAGTAATCCGCCCCATCGTCACAACCGTGATGTTACTGGCAGCGATCTACGTGGTGGTGCATTTATGGAATTATTATAATTCAGCACCTTGGACACGTGATGGTCGTGTTAGAGGGGACGTTATGCAAGTATCTTCGGATGTTTCTGGTTTAGTCACTCAGGTTTTGGTTGAAGATAACCAAACTGTCAAAAAAGGGCAGGTGCTGTTTAAAATTGATGTCGCGCGTCAGGCATTGGATGTAGAACAGGCAAAATCTGATTTAGCTAAAGCCCATGCAAGTTTGGCAGAAGCAGAAGCAGCGTTGGCTCAGGCCAAAGCCAACATGATTAAGTCACAAGCCAATGCCAATTTGGCAGATAAAAATGCCAGTCGTTACGGCAATTTGATGGAGGGTGCAATTTCGAAACAAGAACAGGATCAAATGTTCGCAGCGCGCGATCAATCGCATGCCGAGCATGAGCAAATGTTGGCAGCCATTGAACAAGCCAAAGCCAATATTGTGCAACAAAAAGCGTTAATTGATGTCGCAAGCAGTAATTTGCATTTGGCACAGCTCAATTTGACTCGTTCCGAGGTACTTGCGCCTGCGGATGGGAGCCTATCTAACTTTAGTTTACAGGTGGGTAATTATGTCAAAACTGGGGATGCTGTTGCCGCTTTAGTTAATCGTCAGCAACTGTATGTGGTCGGTTATTTTGAAGAAACCAAATTAAATCATATTCAAATTGGTGATCCTGCTACGGTACAGTTGATGGGGGATGATCAGAAAATTAAAGGTCATGTGCAGGGGATTGCTTCAGGCATTGAAGACCGTGAGCGTTCGAATAGTTCTACCTTGTTGGCAAATGTAAATCCAACTTTTACGTGGGTACGTTTGGCACAGCGGGTACCTGTGAAAATTGTGTTAGATGAAATGCCGAAAAACCAGTTGGCTTTTGTTGCAGGTCGAACAGCCACTATTCATATCCAGACCAAACAGTAGTAAATGTGGAAAAGGATTATAAAAACCCTTTTCCAGATCAAATTTTAAGGTTGAACACCTTCTGGGTGGCGATACCAACTTTCGATCAGTAATGCGGCAGCAAGGCTGTCGGCGGAAAGTTTTTTCCCACGACCTTGCGCTTGATAATGATCGAGTTCATCGCGCGCTTCGCGGGTGGTTAGGCGCTCATCGACCATCAGGGTTTCAATATTGGTTTGATGGCGCAAACGACGAGCAAACTTACGTGCGCGGGTTGAAAGCTCCGACTCACTATCATCCATATTCAACGGTAATCCGACTAAAAATAAGTTCGGTTGATGTTGTTTGACCAATTTTAGTAAATTGTCCCAATGGGGAATACCATCTTTCATGGGAAATAAAGCCAGTGGATTAGCACTGGAAATAATAGACTGCCCGACAGCCATACCCATTTTTTGTGTGCCAAAGTCAAAGGCCATAATTAATTGCGGTTGAGATAAATCAGGCATGACCAATCTCTGAAGATAACCAATTACGGTCGACGCCCATTTTTTTGTATGCTGCGTCCCAACGGTCGCCATAAGGCAAGTTAAAAATTAAATCCATATCGGCATCACAAATCAGCCAGTCACCCCGAGTGATTTCATCTTCAAGTTGGTGTTTTGCCCAGCTGGCATAGCCTAAGGCAATTTGATAACGTCCTACACCTTCATTATGTGCAATCGCATCCAAAATATCTTTAGATGTCGTGATACAGACGTTTTCCCCAACGGCAATCGATGAATGCCAAGTGGGTTGTCCTGTATGCAACACAAAGCCAGCCTCTGGACGTAAAGGGCCACCTTGTAACACATCATGTGGATGCACATTATCAGCATCAATTTCTAGATCATTAAGTAATTCTTTTACGGAAATGCCAGAAGGTCGATTGATAATAATGCCTTGCGCACCTTCATCATCATGTCGAGCCAAATAAATGACAGTATGAGCGAAAAACTCATCTTTCATTTCTGGCGGGGCAATCAGACAGCGATGCGTGAGATATTGTTTGGTCACCTAAGCATTTCTCCTTTAAAAGTCATCTATGCGATGACTACAGTCCGTAGACTTTCAACTTACAAGACTTTGCGCTATTCACCAATCTTTTTTTACAGCTTTGACCTTAAATTTATACGGGCTGGAATTTTAATTGTCTGAGTTGTTTTGCGTGTTGTAGCGTAGTTTCACTAATTTCAACACCACCTGTCATCCGTGCCAATTCCAAAATTCGCTGCGATTCTTCGAGTGAAATAATGGTGCTGCTGGCAGGATCGGTTTGCTGTTTTTTCACCAGTAAATGTTGATCAGATTGTGCTGCTACTTGCGCCTGATGGGTAATACAGAGAATCTGTACATGCTGGGCTAAATCAGCCAGTAGGCGACCGACAATTTCGGCAGTACCACCACTGATGCCTACGTCAATTTCGTCAAAGACC
The DNA here is from genome assembly GCF_004331035.1 of Acinetobacter sp. ANC 4910. Lineage (GTDB taxonomy): Bacteria > Pseudomonadota > Gammaproteobacteria > Pseudomonadales > Moraxellaceae > Acinetobacter. Next base: position 280,587 of record NZ_SJNT01000005.1, on the reverse strand, counting down.
AAGACTTCAGCTTCGGTTTTTTCGGCATTCATAACTTGCATCACGAGGGCAATACGTGAAAGTTCTCCCCCTGAAGCCACACGTGCCAATGGTTGTGCTGGAATGCCTTTGTTGGCAGTGAAGAGTAATTGGATAAAGCTTAGTCCATCGGCAGAAGCTTGTTCTAGCGGTTCAAACTTAAACTCAAAATGGGCTTCTGGCAGCGCCAGTTGTTTTACTTGCTCGGTTAATTGTTTGGCCAATGGTGTTGCTGCCGCACGTCGGATTTCATCTAGATGCTGCGCTTTCGCTAAAAAGTCCTGATGTGCCAGTTCGACTTGTTCGGCTAAAGTTTCAGGGTCTTCTAGGGCATGTAACTGTGCTAACTCTGCTTGCCAGCTTTGGTATTCTTGATTTAAAGCTTCAGGTTGTGTGCGGTATTTACGGGCAAAACGATGGAACACTTCAAGTTGGGTATTTAATTCTTCCATGCGCTCAGGGTCATAGCTTTGACGGTCAATGAACTGGCGTAAATTTGCTGTTGCATCATCCAATTCGCTTTGTGCATTCAGAATGGAATTATGTATTTCTGCCAATTGTTCACTGCGTCCCGCATGGGATTCTAAGCGGCGAATGAGTCCTGACAATTCCTGATTGATATTCTGCTCTGCTTCATCCAGTGTATTCAAGGCATAACTACAATCTTGCATGATGTGTTCATGATGACTGAGTCGATCAAACTCCTGTTCAATCTCTTTATACGCCAATTGAACCACTTCTTCTAATTCTTCGAGTTGTAATTCAAGGGTTGCAATACGTTGTTTGCGGCTGGCTTGGGCATCGAGAGCCGCTTGATGCTGACGAATGGTTTGCAGCCAATCGGAATAGGCTTCTTTGACCTGTTGTGCAGGTTGCACAAAATTACTGTAACGATCAAGCCAGTGCTTCGGATAAGGTGGCTCTAAAAGTTGCTGTTGACTGTGCTGACTATAGAGTTGAACCAGAAGTCGCCCTAACTCTTTGAGTTCCGACAAACTGCTGGGACGACCATTAATCCAAGCTTTGCTACGGCCAGTGGCAAAGATGACGCGTCTTAAATGGATTTCACCTGAATCATCATCTAACTCATGTTGCTGTAACCAAGAGGCTTCGGGGCTATGCTGTTCATAACTAAACACGGCGGTAATATCGGCCTTATCTGCCCCATAGCGCACATAATTGGTGTCTGTGCGCTCGCCTAAGCTGGCTGAAAGTGCATCCAGTAATAATGATTTTCCTGCACCAGTTTCACCCGTAAGAACATTAAAACCTTGATCAATATCAATGGCTAAGTGATCAGCTAAGGCAAAATTGATGAGAGTTAAATGTGTCAGCATAAACGCGTCCAAGCTGCGAAAAGTTTGGTTTCTGTAAGATAGTCAAATTTTTTAATTCTCACAAGGTTCAGTCTGTGCTGAAACTGTGTTGGATTCTATATTAGCGTAAATTTTTCAATTGCATAGTAAAGATTTAAGACTAAAGCAATTTGAGTCTCAAGCATCAATCATATACAATTTTTCAGTTAAAATGGGGCTGTAAAAGTGTGACTCTAGGTTTTCTAGTAAAAATGCTGTTTACAGATAAACACCGATTGATTAGTTGCTATTGCCTATTTAAACTACATCAATCATTAAGATATTTATCCGCATCATCTGGAGAATACGCATGTCAGCTCAGTTTGATCATGTATCAGTTATCAAAAAATCGAACGTTTACTTTGGTGGATTATGCATTAGCCATACCGTTCAATTTGAAGATGGAACCAAAAAAACCCTAGGCGTTATTCTTCCAACTGAACAAGCCTTAACGTTTGAAACACATGTGCCTGAGCGTATGGAAATTATTTCGGGTGAGTGCCGTGTAAAAATTGCGGATAGCGAAGAAAGTGAATTGTTCCGTGCAGGCCAATCATTTTATGTGCCTGGCAATAGCCGTTTTAAAATTGAAACAGATGAAGTTTTAGACTATGTGTGCCACTTAGAAGGCTAAGTCTAGGACGGATAAGCAAAGCTATTTTAACGAAAATCAGTTAAACTACGGCTTAAGTTAAAATCCTGTAAAGGCAACTTTGCAGGATTTTCTTTTTGTATTTTCTCCTATCTTTTTGCTTACTCGAGGTTGTTCATGGCAAAACCTGAATATTATTATGGCGTTCATTCGGTAGAGTCGCTCTTAGAATTGGAGCCTGAACGTGTTCTAACTTTGTTCACCTTAAAAGGGCGTGATGACCAACGTTTAAAACGTGTACTTGAGTTGGCTGAACCGTTTGGTATTAGCGTACAGCAAACTGGTCGTGATCGATTAGAAAAAATGGCAGGCTTGCCGTTCCACCAAGGGGTAGTGGCCGCCGTCCGTCCTAATCCAGTCTTCAATGAAAAAGATCTGGAAGCCTTACTGAAGCAATCACCCAATTGTTTATTGCTGGGTTTAGACCAAGTTACCGATCCACATAACCTAGGCGCGTGTATTCGTACTGCGGCTGCTATGGGTGTGGAAGCTGTAATTGTGCCGCGTGATCGTTCTGCAAGTTTGACCCCAACAGCACGTAAAGTTGCAGCGGGCGGTGCTGAAAAAGTTAAATTTATCCAAGTGACCAATTTGGCACGGACTCTAGCGCAAATTAAAGATGAGTTTAATGTGCGTGTGGTAGGGACCATGTTGGATGAAAAGGCTTTGCCATTACAACAGTTCGATTTTACTGGAACCGCCGTATGTGTGGTGATGGGTGCTGAAGATACAGGCCTGCGTCCAATTACCCAGTCTCAATGTGATCAAACCGTTTATATTCCGATGGCAGGCAATTTACAAAGCTTGAATGTGAGTGTGGCAACGGGCATGGCACTCTATGAAGCATGTCGCCAACGTCAAAGCGTTTAATTTAGTTTTTATTGCTTAGCATACTGTTGTAAAGATGATTTCACACCGCTCCCAAGGCTATTTGTTTGTTGCCATTACCATGTGCATTTGGGGCGGATTTACTTTGACTTCTCGTTTAAGTGCACAATGGCATATCAGTGCGTGGGATATCACCGCACTGCGTTTTTCATTGGCTTTTTGTATATTAACGCCCATTCTCATTTATAAAAAAGACACTGCTTTTTTATGGCATAAACAACCGATCATTTTGGCACTTATCGGTGGTGTGGCGTATTGTTTAACGTCATATAGTGCATTTCATTATGTTCCTGCGGCACATGCGGCCATTTTCTTGAATGGTTGTTTACCACTATGTACTGCAATCGCGGCATATTTACTGTTTAAACAACCTTTTGATCGCCATACGTGGCTAAGTTTGGCGATTATGCTGACCGCGATTGGCTCTATGTCTTATCTGATGTATCAGGAAACTGGGGTTGCTTTTGGTTTTGGTGACTTACTGTTTCTGTTGAGTGCAATCTGGTGGGGGATTTTTACGGTTCTATTGCGGCAATGGAAACTTTCCGCTTGGCATTCCATGGCGAGTGTCGCGATTTGGTCTGCCATCATCTACTTGCCTATCTATCTGCTATTTTTACCGAAACATCTCGATCAACCAGAACCGATGCATTTGTTGTTGCAAACACTTTTCCATGGCATTTTTGTGGTGATTGTTGCAACGCTAACTTACGTGGAAGCAATCAAGCGACTCGGTGCATTTAAGGCAGGTAGTATTGTGACTTTGGCGCCATTTATTGCCGCGATTCTGGCTGTGCCTTTATTGCATGAACCCTTAAGTTTGGCAATTATGTGCGGTTTGCTGGGGATGGGAATTGGGGCTTTGCAGCCATGGCGCTGGTTGCGTAAAGATTCGTTACAAGCACAGCTCGATCAGCAAAAGAGGTCATCTTAAACTGACTGCTTTTGCTGTGCCATGCTTAAATATTTTTGATGTAAAGGTTCAAGATGTGCATAAAGATGGCTGAGATGACCATCATTGAGCACAATATCATGGGCCAGCTGTTGTTTTTGCATTCGTGGCATTTGTGCTTGAATAATTTGTCGGATTTGCTGAATACTTTGGCGATCTCTTTGGCTGGCACGTTCAATCTGTAAGTCTTCCGATGCATCAATTAATAAGACACGATCAGTTAACTCATGTTGATTGGTCTCTAGTAGTAGTGGTGAGACCAGAATCACATAAGGACTTGTGGCATTCTGCAATTGCTGAAGAATTGATTGTCGAATAGCAGGATGGGTGATACTTTCCAAGATTTTACGTGCATCAACATGTTGAAAGATATGCTCACGTAAAGCTTTGCGATTCAGTGCCCCTGTTTTATCGAGGACCCAGTCGCCAAAGGCGGCCTGAATCGCATATAAGGCAGGCTGATTGGGTTCGACGACTTCACGCGCGACAATATCCGCATCAACCACTTGAATACCTTGGGTTTCAAACCAGTGACTAGCAGCAGATTTCCCGCTGCCAATCCCACCTGTAAGACCGAGAATGAATGGGTCTTGCATGCTCATTGTCCTAGATAAACTTTCATAATTTGCTCACCCCATAAAAAGGCAACCCAACCTGCAATCGCAATATAGGGGCCAAAAGCAAAAGGTTGATTTTCTTTACGGATTTTAAGCAGAATAATTCCGATGATTGCACCGACCAGTGAAGACAGCAATATGATTAAAGGTAGCAGTAAGGGACCCATCCAAGCCCCTAAAGCGGCTAGCAATTTAAAGTCACCATAACCCATGCCTTCTTTACCCGTAATGATTTTAAACAGGTAATACACAATCCAGAGGCAAAGAAAACCAATGATATAGCCCCAAATAGCAACACTTGGAGAGGTATAAATTGAATAGCTGTTAATTCCGAGCCCTAAAGCCGCCAATGGTAGAGTGTAACGATCGGGTAAAAGTTGGGTATCGAAATCAATAAATGTTAGTGCGATTAATGTATAGGTGAGAATCAAACCAAACAGCATCTGAAGGGTTGCACCATAGACTACGACGACTGTTAAAGCACAGATGGCAGTCAGCAATTCAACTAAAGGGTAGCGGATACTGATCGGGTTACTACAGGTTCCGCATTTACCACGTAATGCTAACCAGCTAATGATAGGGATATTCTGATACCAATGAATAGGTTTGTTACATTTTGGGCAGGTTGAAGCGGGCTGGCTGAGACTGAGTTTTTTCTCATCCAAAATGGCTTGTTCAGGATGTAAGAGTAGTTGACAGTCTTGACGCCATTCTTGCTCCATCATTTTTGGGGTGCGATAGATGACAACATTTAAAAAACTACCAATGCATAAACTAAAAATCCCAACCGCGACATAAAGTGCAGTTGGGTTTTGAATGAAATAATAAAGTAAATCTTGCATTAAACCACAGAGCCCATTTGGAAGATTGGAAGATACATGGCAATGACCAGACCACCGACAAGAACCCCAAGAACCGCCATGATTAAGGGTTCCATCATTGAGGTTAAGCCATCGACGGCGTTATCCACCTCATTTTCATAGTGTGTGGCGACTTTATCCAACATGGCATCCAGTGCACCTGATTCCTCACCAATGGCAACCATTTGTACTGCCATAGCAGGGAATTTATCCGTGACCCGCATGGCAAATTGCAACTGTTGTCCAGTCGCAACATCATCCCGAATTTTAAGTACCGCTTGCTCATAGACCACGTTATTGGTTGCTCCAGCAGTCGATTCTAAAGCATCAATCAGTGGAACACCTGCAGCAAAGGTGGTGGCTAAAGTACGGCTGTAGCGCGCGATGATGGCTTTATAAACCAGATCACCAAAAATAGGGGCTTTTAATGCCGCTTTATCTAAAAAGTCACGGAATTTTTTACTGCGTTTCTTTGCTTCAAGAAATACAGCAATCAAAACACCAATCGCAATAATTAGAATAAACCAGTATTTTTGCATCCATTCCGACATATTCACCACCATTTTGGTAAAAGCTGGTAGATCAGCTCCAAATGAGCTAAATAAATCTTGGAAAACAGGAACCACTTTGACCATCAAAATAATGGTGACAATAATTGCAACCACAACTACAGAGGCTGGATATTTCATGGCTTTTTTGATTTTTTGTTTCAGGAGTTCGCTTTTTTCTTTATAGATTGCGACACGATCCAACATGGTTTCAAGCGCGCCTGATTGTTCGCCAGATTCGACCAAAGAGCAAAATAAATTGTCAAAGTACTGGGGGTATTTTTTTAGCGCACCAGCAAAGGTATTACCGCCTTCAACTTCGCCTTTAATACCCAAAACCACTTCCCGCATTGACGGGTTTTCCAAGCCTTCAGCCACAATTTCAAAGCTTTGTACCAAAGGGACACCTGCTTTCATCATGGTGGCCAATTGGCGTGTGAAAATAGTGATATCCAGTGTGCTGACTTTCTTTTTTAATAAACCTTCAAGAATATTTTTTCGCTTTTCTCGAATGGTTTTAATGGCCACTCCTTGCTTACGTAATGTGACTTTAGCTAAAGCCATATTCCGTGCAGGGAGTTCCCCTTTAATTTTTGCCCCTTTGCGGTCAACTCCTTCATAACTGAAGGTTGGCATCATCTGTGCTTTTTTGACAGCCATGCGTTTATCCTTATTTTAAATACGTACTTTATTCGCTGGTCACACGATTGACTTCTTGTAGTGAAGTTACCCCTTGTATGACCTTCTTCAAACCTGAAATACGTAGATTATTAAACCCCAATTTTGCCGATGCTTCTGCAATTTGAATTGCATTACCATCTTCCATAATAATCTTGGATATTTCAGATGTAACTTTCATTACTTCATAGATCCCGACACGCCCTTTATAGCCGTCTCGACATTCTGAACAACCGACAGGTTGAAAAATTTTGAAATCTGGCTGTTGTATCTCTTGTTCGCTAAAGCCCATTTCTAACAAACTATTTTTGGGTACTTCAGCAGGTACTTTGCATTGTGGACAAAGTCGTCGAGCAAGTCGTTGTGCAATCACTAAGTTTACAGAGGTTGCAATATTAAAGGAAGGGACGCCCATATTTCTTAAACGCGTCAGGGTTTCTGGTGCGCTATTGGTATGTAGGGTAGACATCACCATATGACCCGTTTGCGCGGCTTTAATCGCAATTTCAGCAGTTTCTAAATCTCGAATCTCACCGACCATGACAATGTCTGGATCTTGTCGTAAGAACGACTTTAATGCTGCTGAGAAGGTTAGACCAACTTTATTGTTCACGTTAACCTGATTAATACCTTCCAGGTTGATTTCGACGGGATCTTCAGCTGTTGAAATATTGGTGTCTTCTTTGTTGAGAATATTCAAACCAGTATAGAGAGAAACCGTTTTACCTGAACCTGTGGGACCTGTGATGAGTAGCATCCCTTGTGGTTTTTCCAGAGCTTCCATAAATAAGGCTTTTTGTTCAGGTTCATAACCTAAGGCATCAATACCCAGCATTGCGCTCGAAGGATCTAAAATACGCAGTACAATTTTTTCACCAAAAAGTGTCGGCAGTGAGTTGACACGAAAATCGATAGCTTTCGTTTTTGATATTTTAAGTTTAATTCGTCCATCTTGAGGAACACGTTTTTCAGCGATGTCCATTTGCGACATGACTTTTAAGCGTGAAGCAAGACGGTTGGCTAACTGTAATGGTGGCGTAGCAATCTGGCGTAAAACGCCATCCACACGGTAGCGCACACGATATACTTTTTCATACGGTTCAAAGTGTAAGTCCGATGCACCCATACGTATCGCATCAATCAATAATTTATTGATATATTTAACAATTGGGGCTTCATCTTCTTGAGGTTGATCATCGTTATCTTCTTGATCCGTATGCTCTTCATGGACATGCAATTCAAAGTCATCATCAAACTCGAAGGTACTTTCTTCGGCATAATTTTGTTCAATAATTTTTTCTAATTTGTCATGTTCAACAATAATGGCTTCAATGCTGAGCTTACTGTTGAAACGCATCGCATCCATGGCATCCATATGGGTCGGATTGCTGGTTGCAACAAAGAGTTGATGACCACGTCGGAAAATGGGCAAAACGCGGAATTTGGTAATCAATTTGTCTTCAACGACATCTCTTAAAATATGAGCAGAGTCATAAGTCGAAAGATCAAATAAGGGCTCACCAAACTCTTCAGAAATTTTTTCGGCAATGACAATTGGTTTGAGTTTTAAATTCTCAATCAAATAAGGAACAATATCTTGGTTGGTTTTCTTTGCACTGCTAACAGCAGCCTGCATGTTTTCAGTAGAAACGATTCCATCTTCGACCAAACGGCGAATAAAACCTGTAAATCGTGGAGAACCTTGTAGTGCTGTCATTCGCTCAATGCCTACTTCAATTAAATTGTTTATAATTGGTATCGTAAAATTATACTTTTGTTGTATAAAAATACCATATCTGAAAGTGTTGTGTTTCGCTAACTATTCATGAAAAGCTTGAACCAGTCTAATGAAACTGATTTTTTTTGCCATTTTAATGACTGAAAAAAATATAAAAAAGTGAAGTTAATACTAAACTGTCAAGAAAATTATCTTCTCGATAAAGAATTCCGTGTAGAATGTCGCCGTTTAAATCAATTGTTTTGTGAATGGGTTAAGTATGTCGGATTCGACGATCACGCCTTGGGTTGTAGGGAATTGGAAAATGAATCCAATGCAGGTGAATGCCAAACAACTTATAAATGAATTTAAAGAATTATTGAACAAGAATGAAATTTCTCCAGCGCAATGTCATTTGGCAGTTGCACCGATTTCAATCGCACTACATCTCGTAAAAGACGAATTAAAACAAGCGAGCTGTGCTGTTCATGTGGTTGCGCAAGATGTTTCTCGTATGGCGGGAACTGGGGCGTATACAGGTGAAGTCAGCGCCACTTTATTAAAAGATAGTGCAATTGAACATGTATTGATTGGTCACTCTGAGCGCCGTGAATTTTTTGGTGATCATCCACAAGTCATTCGCGAAAAAGTAAAGCATGCCTTGGCAGAGGGTTTGACGGTCATTTATTGTGTCGGTGAAAGCCTAGAACAGCGTGAGAATGGTCAAGCTGATCAAGTGGTATTACAACAGATTTGTGATATTGCAAGTTGCGTCACAGCAGAGCAGTGGCGGCAGATCGTGATTGCTTATGAGCCAATTTGGGCGATTGGAACAGGTAAAACTGCATCACCAGAAGATGCACAAAGCATGCATGCTAAAATTCGTGAAGGTTTAAAACAGCTCACAACATTGGGTAGCACAATGCCAATTTTATATGGCGGTAGTGTTAAGCCAGAAAATGCAGTAGAGTTAGCGGCCTGTCCAGATATTAATGGCGCCTTAGTGGGTGGAGCATCTTTGAATGCTGCATCTTTTTATCAAATCGCTCAGGCCTTTGCCCATACAAAATAACGAGGAGTTCATCATGCATACTTTTGTGCTGGTGGTGCATATTATTCTTGCCGTATTAATGATCGGCTTGATTCTTGTACAGCATGGTAAGGGCGCAGATGCAGGTGCCTCTTTTGGTGGCGGTGGCGCTGCGACGGTTTTTGGTGCGTCAGGTTCAGGTAACTTCTTAACACGCCTAACCGCGATTTTGACAGCCTTATTCTTTATTACCAGTTTAACGCTGGCTGTATTCGCAAAACAGCAAACTACAGAAGCGTATAGCTTGAAATCTGTACAGACAACAGCGCCTGCAACAACCAATTCGGGTGAAACTTCGCCAGCTGCGCCTAAAACGAGCGAATAATTAGAATTAATCCTTTCTTTTTTGTGGCGATGCTACTAGAATGCGTCACAGCTGCGGTGGTGGTGGAATTGGTAGACACGCTACCTTGAGGTGGTAGTGCTTTCGGGCGTGGGGGTTCAAGTCCCCCCTTCCGCACCAACTTATGAATCCAGAAGATTAAGTTGGTGTATGCGGCAAATCTGTTGATGCGGGATGGAGCAGTCTGGTAGCTCGTCGGGCTCATAACCCGAAGGTCGTTGGTTCAAATCCAGCTCCCGCTACCAATCAACCTTATTTTAGAAGCAAACTAAAATAAGTAATTTAAGTAATTAAATTAAGATATTTTGCGTTTTGTTGCGGGATGGAGCAGTCTGGTAGCTCGTCGGGCTCATAACCCGAAGGTCGTTGGTTCAAATCCAGCTCCCGCTACCAATTTGATTTAGGTGCAACTAAATCAAAGCAAGTATGAAGTCTTTCGATTTAGATTGAAAAATATTTAATATTTGTATATAATTTTTGCACGTTGATGCGGGATGGAGCAGTCTGGTAGCTCGTCGGGCTCATAACCCGAAGGTCGTTGGTTCAAATCCAGCTCCCGCTACCAAGTTTCTAAAAGAGGCTCACAACAAGGTGGGCCTTTTTGCACAGTGGACATTGGTTTTCTGTGTAATAATTGGGGCGATTGCGCCCTTTTTTATTGGCTATCGTGTAGTGTCGACATCAATTGGTCAAATAGTCATGCTTCACTATAGTAGGTCTGTTTCATCGGTCAACACGGCCATTAAATCGCACAAAATGACGAGAGTAAATGAAGTTATCAAATAAAACCCAAGCACTCCAAGATTTAATCGTTCCTGCAGTGCAAGCTTGTAATGTAGACCTATGGGGGATTGAATTTGTCCCTCAGGGCAAACGTTCGTTATTGCGTATCTATATTGACAAAGCTGTTGATGAAAATGTAGAACCAATGATCAGTGAAGACGGTGAGCTTGAGCTTGGCCGTGGTATTGGCGTACAAGACTGTGTGCGTGTCACTCAACAAGTGGGTGCTATGCTTGATGTTCATGACCCAATTTCTGGTGAGTATGCACTTGAGGTGTCTTCTCCAGGTTGGGATCGTCCATTTTTCCAATTGGAGCAGATGCCGGCATATATTGGTCAACAAGTTGCTTTACGCCTGATCAGTGCTGTTGAAAATCGTCGCAAATTTCAAGCGAAATTGGTTGCGGTAGATCTGGAAAATGAAGTGATTCAGGTTGAAGTAGAAAAGCAACAAGTGCTTGAAATTGATAGTAACAATATCGACAAAGCAAATCTGGTTTATCAAGATTAATTCAATTTATAAGAATCTGAACAAATAGGTGGCTTATGGCACGCGAAATCCTTACCGTCGTTGAAACGGTTAGTAACGAAAAAGGTGTAGGTCGCGAAGCAATTTTCGAAGCGCTTGAACAAGCTCTCGTTGCAGCGACGAAAAAGAAATTCTATGAAGGCACGAATTCTGAAGAAGCGCGTCTCCGTGTAGAGATTGATCGTAAAACTGGTGACTATAGTACTTTCCGTCAATGGGAAGTAGTTGCAGATGAAGATCATGAAATGCCTGCATGCCAAGATGCTATTTCTGATGTCGATCCTGCGAAATGGTCTATTGGTGACATTCGTGAGCTTGAAGTGCCTTCAATTGACTTCGGTCGTATTGCAGCGCAAATTGCTAAGCAAGTGATTGTACAGAAGATTCGTGAAGCTGAGCGTGCTTTAGTTGCTGATGCTTACGAATCTAAAGTAGGCGAGCTCATCTACGGTGAAGTGAAAAAGCAAACCAAAGATGGTTTCATTATTGACCTCGGTGATAATGCTGAAGCATATCTTGCGCGTGAAGAAATGATCGCAAAAGAAATTTTACGTCCAAAACAACGCGTAAATGCGATTTTGTTTAACGTAAATCGTGAAGGTCGTGGTGCACAATTATTATTGTCACGTGCACGTCCTGAAATGCTTATGGCTTTGATGAAAAAAGAAATTCCTGAGATTTCTGAAGAAATCATTGAGATTAAAGCCGCAGCGCGTCAACCTGGTGTGCGTGCTAAAATTGCAGTGAAAACCAATGATCATCGTATTGACCCTGTAGGTGCTTGTATTGGTATGCGTGGTACGCGTATCCAAGCAGTTCAACAGGAGTTAAATGGTGAGCGTATTGATGTAGTAGTATGGTCTGATGATCCGGCACAATACATTGCAAGTGCTTTAGAGCCTGCAGACGTATCTGGTATTGTGATTGATGAAGAAGAGCGTACCGCGGACATTATTTTCGCAACTAGCGATCAACTAGCGCGTGCGATTGGTTCACAAGGTCAAAACGTGCGTTTAGCTTCTGAACTGACTGGTTATAAACTAAACATGATGCTTGAAGAAGAATATCATGCACGTCAGCAAAATGAAGCACAACAATACTTAGACTTATTTGTATCACGTCTAGATATTGAAGAAGATTTGGCAATGGCGTTGGTGGATATGGGCTTTACTTCTCTCGAAGAAATTGCTTATGTTCCAGCTGAAACATTTGATGAAATTGAGTTGGATGCTGAAACTGTTGAATTGTTGCAAAGTCGTGCCAAAGAATTGGCATTGGCAGATGCACTACAACAGCAAGAAAATATCCAAGACCCAAGTGCTGAACTTCTTGCAATGGAAGGAATGACACAAGAAATCGCGTATGCATTGGCTGCACGTGGAGTAGTGACTATTGATGACTTGGCAGACCAAGCGACTGACGATATCTCAGATATTGAAGGTTTAGGGGCTGAGCAAGCGGGTCAATTAATTATGAAAGCGCGTGAATCATGGTTTAACTAGGAGGTAATATATGACGGACAAGTCGATTCAAGAGTTAGCACTCAGCGTAGGACGTCCTGTAGACAAGCTCCTAGAGCAGGTTCGCGATGCAGGTTTACCGCAACGTAAAGCTGACGACATTATTTCTACTGAACAACAAGATACCCTCGTTAACCATTTGAAGAAAGTTCATGGTCAGGACGTAGGGCAAGCAGGACAAATCACGTTGAAACGTAAAACTACAGGTACTGCTAAAGTAGCAAGTACCTCAGGTAAGGCAAAAACCATTAATGTAGAAGTTCGCAAGAAGCATACATTTACCAAGCCTGATCCTGAACAAATCAAAGCAGAAGCTTTGGCGAAAGCACAAGCTGAACAACAAACACGTAAGGCTGTTGAACCTAAAGCAACAGCTGAAAGTCCAGTGGCAAATAAAGCGGCTGCAAACTTAGAAGCAATGCGTGCAGCAGCAAAGCAAGAAACCACCAAGCAAGAAACAGCAAAAGCAGCTGTTGTGGTGAAGCGTAAATCGACAAACAAGCCAGTAGTTAAAGCACAAATTAAAGTGATTGAAACTCCTGAGCAGAAGAAAGCGCGTGAAGCACAAGCAGCTCAATTAAAAGCAACTGAAGAAGCAGCACGTCGTAAAGCAGCTGAAGAAGCACAGCAACGTACACTTGAACAAATGCGTCAAATGGCATCTAAGTATTCAAACGAAGATGCAACTGCGACCATTCGTGTAGTGGATGATTCTCCTCTTGCTGCGGGTCTTGTTGGTCAAGCATATGAAGATTCATTTGCGAAAGAAGACCGCGACATTAAACGTGGTGCCAATACACCAGGTGCACGTGCACCGAAGAAAGGTGGTCGTCGTGGCGAAGAGCAATCTTTCCGTGATAACTCGCATAAACGTGGTTTGAAAACCAGTACTGCAAATAAACATGGCTTTGAAAAACCTGTTAAAAAGCAAGTTTATGATGTTGAAATTGGTTCAACCATTGTTGTTGCAGATCTTGCAGCAAAAATGGCGATTAAAGTACGTGAAGTAATTAAGTCACTCATGAAAATGGGTGAGCTGGTTACTCAGAACCAAGCAATTGAGCAAGAAATTGCTGCCTTGATTGTAGAAGAAATGGGGCATAACCCTGTTCTTGTATCTGATACACAAGCGGAAGATAACTTACTTGAAGCTGCTGAAGGCGCGCGTGGTGTTCAATCTACTCGTGCACCAGTGGTGACAATCATGGGTCACGTTGACCATGGTAAAACATCGCTTCTTGATCGTATTCGTCGTGCAAAAGTTGCTCAAGGCGAAGCGGGCGGTATCACACAGCATATCGGTGCTTACCACGTTACAACTGAAAAAGGTATGATCACTTTCCTTGATACTCCTGGACATGCTGCATTTACTGCAATGCGTTCACGTGGTGCGAAAGCGACTGATATCGTGGTTCTTGTTGTAGCAGCAGATGATGGTGTAATGCCACAAACTGCGGAAGCAATTGATCATGCGCGTGCAGCGGGTACACCAATCATTGTTGCAATCAACAAGATGGATAAAGAATCAGCTGATCCAGATCGCGTATTGAACGAATTGACAGTAAAAGAAATCGTGCCTGAACAATGGGGCGGTGATGTACCTGTTGCAATGGTTTCAGCACATTCTGGTCAAGGTATCGATGAGCTTCTAGATCTTATTTCAATCCAAGCTGAATTGCTTGAGTTGAAAGCATCTGAAGAAGGTGCTGCACAAGGTGTTGTTATTGAAGCACGTGTTGACAATAGCCGTGGTGCGGTAACGTCTATCCTTGTTCAAAACGGTACACTGAAAGTAGGTGACCTTGTTCTTGCGGGTGCATCTTACGGTCGCGTTCGTGCAATGACAGATGAAAATGGTCAACGTATTCAATCTGCAGGTCCTTCGATTCCAGTGGAAATCTTAGGTCTACCAGAAGCGCCAATGGCGGGTGATGAAGTTCTTGTTGTCAGTGATGAGAAGAAAGCACGTGAAGTTGCCGATGCACGTATGGATCGTGAGCGTCAAAAGCGTCTTGAGCGTCAAAGTGCAATGCGTCTTGAAAATATTATGGCGTCTATGGGCAAAAAAGATGTGCCTATCGTCAATGTGGTATTGAAAACTGACGTACGTGGTACTTTGGAAGCATTACATGTTGCGCTTGCTGAACTTGCAACGGATGAAGTGAAAGTTCGTATCATTGGTTCAGGCGTAGGTGCAATCACTGAGTCTGACGTAACATTGGCTGAATCTTCTGAAGCGGTATTACTTGGCTTTAACGTCCGTGCAGACAACACTGCGCGTCAAAAAGCTGATGCAGATGGTATCGATATTCGTTACTACTCAATCATCTATCAATTGATTGATGATGTGAAAGCAGCGATGAGCGGTAAGCTTGCTCCAGAACACCGTGAAACGATTCTGGGTGTGGCCGAAGTACGTGAAGTGTTCCACTCAAGTAAGTTTGGTGCAGCAGCAGGCTGTATGGTACTTGAGGGTATGTTACACCGTAATAAACCGATTCGCGTATTACGTGATGATGTGGTTGTGTTCCAAGGCGAGCTTGAATCTCTTCGTCGTTATAAAGACGTGGTTGAAGACGTTCGTGCAGGTATGGAATGTGGTCTTGCGGTGAAAGGTTATAAAGACATCAAAGTCAAAGATAAGATCGAAGTCTATGATGTTCAACTGATTAAACGGAGTCTTTAATGGCGGGTAGTCAGCGTCTTAAGCGAATGGCAGATACAGTACAGCGTGAGTTGTCTGAGTTAATCCGCCAAGAGCTGAAAGATCCACGCTTAGGTGGTCTTGTGACCATCTCGGCGGTGAAGGTCAGCCCAGATTTAGGCTATGCAGAAGTCTATGTCACCGTGATGGGACGTGAGCTTGGCGATGAGCAAAGTGCAGTGGCAAATAAAGAAACTTTGGATGTACTGAACAAGGCATCTGGTTTCTTACGCCATGAATTGGGTCGTCGTATTAAGACACGTATTACGCCACGTTTACGTTTCCATTATGACAAGACCAATGCGTATGGTAACTATATGTTTGGCCTGATTGCAGAAGCAGTGAAGGATTTACCTGCTGCTGAAGCAAAACAAGATGATGAATAAGCTCAAGGTTAAAATTGAGTAATAAAAAAAGCCACCTTCGGGTGGCTTTTTTTATGCTGATGATTTATTCACGACGGCGTTGACGTTGCCAAGGTAATGGTCGATTCAATGCTTCGGGTACATCACCACTCATTGAACGTAAGCGCAGATGAAGGGCTGCTTGTGCCATCAGGTTGGCCGATACAGGTGCGGTAACGAACGCTAAAAGTGTTAATAAAATTTCTGCGAAACCAATCTTTCCCTGAAAAGCAGAGAAAATCATGGCAGCAATTAGGAAACTACCTAAACCCAAAGTGCTCGATTTGGTGGGGGCATGCAAACGCATGAATAAATCGGGTAGGCGAATCATGCCTATTCCCCCGACTAACATGAAGAATGCACCAATCAGCAAGAAAATAGAAACCAGTATTTCCATGAGTAATTGCATGTGATGTGCTCCTTAATCGATGACATGACCAGAGGTAAAGTAGCGTGCCAAGGCCACAGTAGATACAAACCCAAGCATAGCGACCAGTAGTGCACCTTCAAATAATGAAGTGGTACTCCAATAGATGCCAAGTACGACAATGAGACAGGTTGCATTCAAGAACAAGGTATCTAAAGCCAACAGTCGATCCACAATAGATGGTCCAATAATCAGGCGACCCAAGCACATCATCATTGAGAGTGTGATCGCCACCATACAGATGCCTAAAGCATAGGGCAGAACGGTCATGTGGCATCTCCTGAGTTGACGTGGAAGATTTCCATTAATGGTTTTTCATAACGGTTTTTGATGTCTTGAATATCAATTTCAGTATTATCCGAACTTAATGCATGAACCAAAATATCACCACGATCTTGATCAATGCCAGCCGAAACTGTACCTGGTGTGGTGGTAATGATCATCGCCAGTAAGCTATTGACTTCATCATGTTGGGTTTCTAATGGCACGCGATACCATTTAGGCTGCAATTGATCCATTGGACCTAAAACCAACTTGGCAATCCGAATATTGGAGATCACAATATCCCAAAGCACAACAAAAAATAGCTTAATGGCTGCCTTCCAGTGAATATTGGGAGTTTGTTGGATAAACGGTTGTACCAAGCGTGGAATAAATACAGCAAGCAAGCTCGCCATAACTAAAGTTGCGATATCGAAACTATGTGCCAGCATTATCCAAGTGATTGCAACCAGAACCGAAACAAACGGATGAGGGAGCCAGCGATGAAGAAAAGATTTTTTTTGCATCATTACGGCTCCACAGGTTTAAGTTGAGCATCATCAGGAATCAACCTTTCATGGGTCTGTTGTTCTTGAATCTGACGTAACTTGTACGGTGAAATGTGCTCACCAGACAACGTATCTTCACTGATCGTATATGGAATGAGATGTGCATTTGGATCGAGTTCTTCCCCCCCATATTTGGTTTCTGGTAGATTTTCAGGATCAAATGGCTGCACACTGATGACTTGATTAAGCTCATCCTTTTTCAATATAGCCGCTTCATACAAAGCATTGTTTTGAATTTGTAATGCGGTATTGAGGGTGTATTGCTGTATCGGACCCGCCGCGACCATATAGCCAATCAGGCCTGCCAATAAGATATAGATTGCAGTATCGTTACGTGGTGGTGCTTTTTCTGGCGTGGCTTGGTAAGCGGTATAATCCGCTTCAATATGTGCGATTTCTTCGGGTTTACTGGCACGCCAGAACAGAATAAAACCCACACGGGTAAATGCGAGAATACTGAGCAAACTCACAACCAGAATGACTGCGATCACAATGCCTTGATAGGGTTCATTTGCGGTGGCTTGAAGAATAAAGACTTTACCTAGGAAACCACTGAATGGCGGTAATCCCGCCATCATTAAGGCGATCAGGAAATAGCAAATTGAGAGCACATGATGTTGTTTCATCTGTGGTGCAATTTTCAAATGATCTTTGTAGACACCACGTTGCGAAGTAATCCAGCCACAAAGTAAATAAAAGGCGGCTGCAATCAGCGTACTATGTACCAGATAATACAGCGTTGCTGACCACGCTTGGGGATTAAACAGGGCAATAGCGGTGAGTAAAGTCCCAATAGAAGACAACACCATAAAACCGACAAGACGACGTAGGCGCTCCGCACCAATGGCACCAATCACACCATAGAGTGAGGTGATTAAACCAATAGGCAGTAACCAGTTTTGTAAAATGGACTGGCTGAGTGCATCGTCGAACACCGTGCCGTTGACGCGTAAAATTGCATAAATGCCGACTTTGGTCATGATGGTGAAAATGGCGGCAACTGGCGTGGTGGCGACGGCATAGGTTTTAGGTAACCAGAAGCCGACAGGGAGCATTGCGGCTTTAATGCCAAAGACCACAAATAACAATAGCCCGCCTGCCACAGCCAATTTGTGCTGATCTGGTGGTAAGCTCGGCAGCAAACGTGCGACATCTGCCATATTCAAACTACCAACACTGCCATAAATCATGCCCAGACCAATCAGGAACAGTGCAGAGGCTAAGAGGTTGATGGTGACGTAGTGAATGCCGAGCTGAAAGCGTGCTTTGCCTTGTCCATGCAAGAGCAACACATAAGAAGCCATCAATAGAATTTCGAAGAACACAAACAGGTTAAACAAGTCACCTGTAAGGAATGCTCCGCATAATCCCATTAATAAGAAATGGAACATGGCATGGAAATAACGACCACGGGTATCCCATTCACGGCTTGCAAACCACAAAACAGGCACTGCAAGTGCATAGGTTAATACCAGCATTAAGGCAGAGAGTTGGTCTAAAACCAAAACGATCCCGAAGGGTGCCGTCCATTCACTTAGATTATAACTGCTGATTTGTCCATGACTGGCCACCATTAAATAGCAAATTGCAGTGGTGAGTCCCAGTAAGGCAGAAATGAGACTGATGCCACGACGCCAAGGTTGACGCCAGTCATAAGCGAGTGAGCCTGCACCGGGATTGCCCAGTAAAACCAGAATAAAGCCGGTAAATGCCGGAATGAGGATGCTAAAAATTGGTGTATGTTCGGCCCAAAATTGGATGAAGTTATGCATTAAGGCTCATCCTCGCGTGGGTCAACAAGACTAATTTCTTCTTTTGAGTCAACGTGGTCGGTCCCTGATTCATAACGGCTGCGTAAAGCCAGTTGTACAATAAAGGCTGTAGTGGCGAAACCAATCACAATGGCTGTAAGGACTAGCGCTTGTGGTAATGGGTCGGTGGACTTGGTGGCTTCGGTTAATACCGCAGGCGAGTTGATTTGGACTCGGCCCATGGCAAACAGGAACACGTTTACCGCATAACCAATCATGGCTAAGCCAAGTACTACTGGAAAGGTACGCGCACGTAGAATCAGATAGATGCCGGTTGAAACTAACAGTCCAATCGCAGAGGCAATAAGAAATTCTAGACTAATCATATTATTTCCCCTTTGGTAATGGACCAGACATGCTTGAGTGGCGTGAGTCACCCAAAACAGAAATCATCAGCATGGTTGCACCGACCACTGTGACATAGACTCCAACATCAAATGCAGCCGCAGAAGCCAAGTGCATTTCGCCTAAAATTGGGGGTGAAACGTAGATGTGTGCACTGGTCAGGAATGGACGTCCCCAGAACCATGCTGCAATTGCAGTTAATCCTGCAATGCTTAAACCTGAACCGATCCAGATTTCATATAAGCGTCCAGATTTGGCGCGGAGCAATTGTTCGGCTTGGTCTTGACCTAAGGCAATGTATTGAATGATTAGCGCCAATGCTGTGATTAAGCCTGCAATGAAACCACCGCCTGGATCATTATGTCCACGTAGGAAAATATACAAACTGATGACCAATGCCAGCGGTAAAATCCAAGAGGATGCAATACGAAGCATTAAAGGAGAGGGGTTAAAGCGATAGGTTAAGCCTTGGGTGGTAATGGTGCCATGTGTACGCATACCATCCATTAGACAGAGTGCGCCGATACCTGCAATACCCAATACCGTAATTTCACCGAAGGTATCGAAACCACGGAAATCAACCAGAATCACGTTAACAACGTTTGAACCACCGCCCAGTGGAATTGACTGTTGTAAGAAGAACCAAGAAATCGAATTATGGTCACGCGTTAGAATCAGCCAAGTGATCCAACCAATGCCAAGTCCCCCGACAATCGAAAGAATTGCATCGCGCCAACGACGAGCTTGAGTGGATTCATAGGGCGTAAGTTGTGGTAACAGCGATAAGCTCATTAACAACAACACAGTCGTGACTACATCCACAGTAATTTGGGTTAAGGCCAGATCTGGTGCGGATAAGGTCACAAATACCATGGTGACAACCAGACCGATCGCACCACTAATCAGCACAGCTTTAATGCGTTCATGGTGGAACCAGAGCATCATCCAGCAGGCAGAGAACAAGAGTAACCACAGCACAATGGCCAGCATAGGGGCATGGGTCAGTTCACGGGTGCCTGTGGTTAGACCTTGTGCAACCAATGGCACAGCAACCAATACAATACTAAACGCCACAATCCAGAGCAGATAAGTTTGTAAGGAGCCTGTTTCTGTTTTGCGTTTAATCTTGCGTGATTTAAGGAGCAAGTGTTTGAGAAAAGATTCAAATAAGAGTTTGCCTTGAAATGGTCCCAAGGCAAGATCTAAATCAATACTGCGAATTTTACGGTCTTTTGCAAGAACAAAGTAAAAGCTTAAACCACCAACCAGTGCAATCAAACTCATGACTAACGGTAAATTAAAACCATGCCAGATGGCTAAATGCGTTCCAGAGAAGTCGTGTAACTGGGTACTAGCACGCGCCGTACTATTAACAATTTGTTCAACCGTGAGTGCAGGGAAAATGCCCACCACAATACAGAGAATTGCCAAGAGAATTGCGGGTGCCCGCATGCCGATAGGGGGCTCATGTCCGTCTTTATTGGGCACTTGCTCACCCAGTGGGCCGTCAAAAAATACGCCGTGGATTAAGCGAGTCGAATAAGCAACTGCGAAAATACCTGCCAATGTCGCAACGATAGCCGACAATACCAGTGCTGGACCGCTCAAGTTTGCCAATAATTCGGTAAAGAACATTTCTTTAGACAAGAAACCATTGGTCAGCGGAACACCTGCCATAGCCGCTGCGGTGACCATAGTGAGCGTGGCTGAAAACGGTAATAATTGCCATACGCCACTTAATTTGCGTAAGTCGCGTGTTCCTGTTTCATGATCCACAATGCCTGCAATCATAAACAAAGCCGCCTTAAAAGTGGCATGGTTGATGATATGGAAAATGGCAGCCGCGACAGCTAAGGGTGAACCAATACCCAACAGGCAGACGATTAAACCCAGATGACTGATGGTCGAGTAGGCCAGAAGCCCTTTCAGATCTTCTTTGAAAATAGCGAAGAATGCCGCCATACACAGCGTGAATAAGCCGACAAAGGTCACAATATTGTGATACAGCGCAGCACCCGCAAAGATCGGGAGTAAGCGTGCAAGTAAGAAAATTCCCGCTTTCACCATGGTGGCCGAATGCAGATAGGCTGACACAGGTGTTGGGGCAGCCATGGCATTCGGGAGCCAGAAATGGAAAGGGAACTGCGCGCTTTTGGTAAAGGCACCCAGTAGAATTAGCAATAGGGTTGGGGTAAATAAAGCATGACTTTGAATATGTTCTGACATAGTCAGAATCTGGTCAATTTGATAAGTACCTGTAATTTGCCCCAGTAAAATGAAGCCCCCCAGCATCGCCAAGCCCCCCATCCCAGTGATGGTGAGAGCCATACGTGAGCCACGTTGTGCAACATCATAGTTGCTCCAGTAGCCGACCAAGAGGAAAGAAGAAATACTGGTCAGTTCCCAAAAAATTAACAGCAAAATTAAATTATTGGAAAGAGAGATACCCAACATTGCCGCCATAAACAACATCAGCAACAAATAGAGTTTGCTCAATGAGTTTTTAGGGCTAAGGTAATAGTAGGCGTAAATAAAAATGAGAGTACCGATACCAGTGATCAGCAAAGAGAAAAGTAGACCTAAGGCATCCAGACGGAAACTGAGATCAATGCCCAGTTGTGGTAACCAAGACCAACTTTGAGTAATGACTTCGCCATGAAAGACCTGCTTTGCTTGAGTCAGTAACAGAATTAAACTACTTAGACTGACTCCGATAGCCCCGAAAGCCGTTACCCCGCGCGAAAAATTTTTCAGCCACGAGACAAGGGTTGTGCCCAGTACTAACGGTAACAAGATAATAATTGGTAGCACACTTGTATCCATTGTCGTGATAGGTCGAAACCTATGGGTGAATCTTATCTTTCAAGGATTACAGGACAGCAAAGAGATATCCAAAAAATTCAATCTTGAAAGCCGTAAAGAAAATATAAAAGCGAAAAACAAGTTGTGTTGCGCAACTTGCAAAACTATAGCAAAACAAAATTTTACTATAAAAAATCTGAATAAATCCGATCTTATTACATGAATAAAACAACATCAAACCTTTTCGTGCACACCTATCGAATTATCTGTTTTGAGCTCAAAATTGAACTTAAAGCAGTGTGCTATCGCTAGAAATTAGGAGGATGGATCCTGAAAAGAAGAGTCATGCTCTTGTTGCCAAAGTTGCTGAAACTCTGCTTGTGCTTCTGGGGAGAGTTGTTGGATTTGTGTATACAACTGCTGTGCCGCAGAGATGGAAGGTTCGTCTGACAAAGGCTCAAGCTCTGTTGCGCCAGAGAGCGAGAGTTGACTCAGTTCGGCATAAATTTGATCGAATTGTTGTTGGAGGGGTTGCAGTACGATGTCGTGTATACCTTGTGCAGAAAGTTGCAGGCATTGATAAGCGGCTGCATTTTCGAGAAGTGCTGTGCGATTCCCAGTGACGATAATTTGGAGTCGTGGAAAGGCTTGATGTAACTGTTGCAAAATCAGGCTGCAATGTTGCTGATCTAGTTGTTCATCAATCGCATCAATAAGTAAGATGCCATCGCCTTCCAAACAAGGATAGAGGCTTAGGGGATTGAGTAAGCACATGCGTCGCACAATATCGCCAATCAACGCAATCCAGTTTTTTTGAGTACTGGAAAGTTGTTGGAATTGCATGATTTTGCCTTGATAGCTCACCATCAATTGCAGTTTGGGTTGATATTGCACAAAAATATCATTCAGTTCAGGCAAAACAATGCTTAGACTATCTTTTAGTGCTTTTAAGCATGGTGCATGGAGTTGTGCATGCGCTTGAAATAAGGTATTCGGGATATTTTCGGGTTGTAAGTGTTGACCTAAATGTAACTTGTCGCGCATCAGTTGCTGAAACAATTGCGCCGTCTGTGCATTTTCTAGATCACTAATTTCGCGAAACCATTCAAAGAAACGGCTAAAGGTGGTAAAGGGAATAGCTGCTACGTCATAGGCATATGCAGCTTGAAATACAATCGGATTGTTCTTGCTGAGTAAATTGATTTCATTGACAAAACGTTCAGCAGGATAATAAGCAATCAGGGGTAAACCTTGCATCGGGTCTTGCTGTAGGGCTTGATGATAAAGCTGTACCAATTGTTCGAGTTGTAAAGTATCTGCTTTGCTCAGTCCAATGCCTTGTTGGCTGAGGGTTTTATAGAGTTGCCAGCTACAGCGGTTTAAAATCGCAGGTTGTACTGTTTCAGACTCTGTGAGCGTACCAATATCGGCAGGAATTTCGACACAAATCTGCACTTTGGATTGTAAGCGACTGTGCAGGATATCTTGATCCAACATAACCACACCCGCACTTCGCAGGTCTTTGTAACGGGCAGAAAACCAAGTTAAGGCCTGATAGGCATGCTTGAGGAGACTGGTTTTGCCTGTAGCTTGATCGCCTAAAATCAGGGTAATCGGTTGATCATGATAATGAAATTTAAGCTCTATATTGGCAAATAGATTGGTATGTTTGAGCTGTAACGATTCGATTTTCATATAAGCCCCGCATTCGTGCAACGGCTAGCCTACTGCATGGCGCAATGAGATAGGCATCCTATTTTTTAGTTGTTGCATCAAGTCGTAAATATGGTGAATATTTAGACTTACTTTAGCACGAGTACAGGCGACATACAGCAATCTTAACTCTTCGTCACTAATTTTATGGTCTTGTTCCGTCAGCTTAAATTGGTAATCATCTTCAATGTGTACGCGATCCCATTCTAGCCCTTTGGCTTTGTGCGCCGTGGAAATAATATAGTCGGCTTGTTCAATCGGGGTAATTTTGGCTAAAGCACGTTTAAGCGGGTCAGTTCCATGATCATCCACCAATTTCACCAAAGGTTTAATGTCGCTGCCTTCATTGGTTTCACAGTATTCATGCACATCGTGCCATGAGTTAAACCATGCCAGTTCAGGTACATCGGTGACGCGTTTGCCTTGTTTCAACATGCTGGCAGCATCAACAAAACGATTTAATTTGACATGGTCGGCTTGTAGACTGACTTTATCGCCATGCACTAAACCTGAAAGCAACAGTTCCATGGCACGCGCATTGGTTCGGCATAAAATTGCATCTCGCATTTTGGTATGCGGTTTATTTACCACCTGAGAGTTGAGTCGCGGATTGCCCAACAGGGGCACTTTTTCATTGAGCGCGCCCAAAATGGCATTGGCATTGTGAGCAATGCTTTCACCAAAGCGAAACGAGGTGGTGAGGCGAGATTCAGGTAAAGGCAGTTGCTGCATGGCATTGACGGCACCACGCCAAGCGTAAATCTGTTGATGTGCATCACCGACATAAATCACTTGCGTATTTTTCTGACGCAATAAGATCCCCAGCATTAAAGGATCGGCATCTTGTGCTTCGTCAAATAGCACGTAATCGGCAGGAATATTCGGTTCAGACAGTGCCCACAGTTTCAGATAAACATCGTGTCCAATCCCTGCCTGATGATTTTGGTCAATTGACTCTAGCCAACGTCGTTCTACCGCAGGATAAAGATGCTTTTGTAAGCTGTCGATATCATCGGGATGTAGCCAGTTGGGCGCTTGCAGATGTCGCGGTGCAGGGTACTGCGAACTGGTGGAGCAGAAATAGCTGACGGCATTTGCCACTAAACTGGCAAGTCGACTCGGCATCAGCACGTATTTTTCATAGCGTCCGCCCATCATGCGTCTTAAGGTAATCGGTTCTAGCCGATACTCTTTGGCAATGAAGCTCGGACTTAAACGGGGCAAACGCAGTTTGTCGGTGATTCCACGTGAAACACTACGGAATGCCAGTGAGTGAAAGGTGCGGCAATCCACATTGGAGTGAAACTTTTGCTGCGCTTCACTAGCAATTGCCTTGTTAAAGGCTAGATACATGCCACGTCGTTGTGGCATGGCATCACTGATCATTTGTAAGGTGGTGGTTTTACCTGTGCCCGCATAGGCAATCACTTTAAAGGATTGCCCCAGACGCGCGTTATCAATGGCAGTGGCCTGCTCATAGGTTGCGCTCGGTTTCTGATTGATATTCGACACAGGAAGAACGAGATTTAGTGGTTACGGTTGGCTTTTTCGACCAAACCCGATAAGCCTTGGCGACGTGCCAATTCATTCAACACCAATTGTGGATCTAAGTCGAAATGACCCAACATCACAATGGTATGGAACCATAAATCCGCCACTTCATAAATCAAATCATTTTTATTGTCTTCATTGACGGCCAATTGAAATTCTTTTGCAGAAAGAATCGTTTCAACGGCTTCTTCACCGATTTTTTCTAGAATTTTGTTCAAACCTTTGTGATAGAGCTTTGCCACATAAGACGAGTCTGGATCTGCACCTTTACGTTCAGTCATCATTTGACCGAGGTAAGACAGCACTTCGACTTGCTCTGATTGTGCATTAGACGCATTCATGGCAATAGTATGTGGATTGCTAGATTTTTCAGCCGCATAAATCTGGCTCGGATCTTTCAGTTGTGCATCGACAATTTGCCAGCCTTGCGGGGTGAGTTTACGATAGAAACATGATTCACGACCCGTATGGCAGGCAATACCGCCGTGTTGTTCAATTTGTAGAATGATCACATCGGCATCGCAATCAAGGCGAATTTCATGCACGGTTTGAAAATGTCCCGATTCTTCACCTTTGTGCCACAACTTGTTGCGTGAACGGGAAAAATAAACGGCCTGATTCTTTTCAGCAGTGAGAGCCAAGGCTTCGCGGTTCATCCATGCAACCATTAACACACGTCCTGTTTGATGATGCTGTGCAATGGCAGGGACTAAACCTTGTTCGTTAAATTTTACTTCATCGAGCCAGCGCACGTTGTTCATAGGGACTTCACCAAAAATCAGTTAATCGAAAAGAATATTCAAGTTGATGCGAAAAACATCAGGCTATAGTGTAGGTGATCAGGCTGGATTTGTGTGAATTATCTTTCAGCAATTTAGTCAACGGATGTGCAGCAACATGAACTTGGAAGCTGGGTTCATGCTGCATCGTAAACTGATTAAAGCTCTTGCATCACCTCAGCAAAGCGCTGCTTTTCGACCAGCTCCAAGAACTCATCGCCCAAACGTTGGCTTTCAGCCACACATTGTTTCCAGAGTTGGATACGACGTTGTGGCGCCATGCCTTTGAGGGTGAAATCTTTACGATCGGGTAAACGTCCCAGTGGTAAGCGTGCCAGATATTCCTGTGAAGGAGAAATCAGCAGGGTACGTGCTTGATGAGTTGGATTGGCTTTACGCGATTTAAACATCTTGTCGAACCAACCTGGAGTAATGCTGTCGCTGAAATGCGGATAGAGCACAATGCCTTGGCTTTCAAAGGGTAAATCGATGTGATAGTCAATCAAACCCCCATCGCGATAAGCACCTTGCGGTGCGTCACTGATATTTTTTACCGCAGGCGTAACACCGGGAATTGAGCCTGATGCCATGAGCCAGTCTGCAACATTGTCAGGGTTGAAGTTCAGATAGTGGGTTTTAAAACTGTCGTCTTTGATTTTAAATTGCGGGAAATTTTTCGGTTGGCAGATGACCCGTTGCATAAAAAGATTTAAATGCTGACGTGCAATCGCATTGCTGCCCACAATACCCAGCAAAGAGCCATACAGTGCCAATCGTTGATCACTTTGGAAGAGGTGTTCGGCTTTTGCGGCAATAATGGTGAGGTGATAATTGGGATGATCGACCAATTTTTGCGTTTGCTGATTTAAAATTCCAGCCAACATCTCGCGTGAAATTTTTTCGATATCGGCAATTTTCATTTTGTGATGAAAAGGCAAATCAATATAGAGCTCTGCCAGTTTTTCAGGCCCAAGCTTTTCACCTTGCGCCAAAATTCCTGCAAAACGCCATGCACCAACTGAAGAACCGACTAAAAAGCGGCGTTGTGGAGCTTGTGGTAAGAAACTGCCAAAAATCGCCTGATCAAGCCCAGTCAAACCAATGCCTTTGGGACCACCTGCCGCACCAGGCAAAATATCGACTTGTTTGGCATGTAAGCCTTCTTGTTGGATGAGTTGGCGCGCCAGATGACCAGCACGAATGTTCAAGGCGGGAGAGCGCTTTTCAAGAATTTGAATCATGGTGCAATTATAAATATACAAATGTGCACTTAGTTTAAAAGTTCTGCCTACGGGCTCAATGGCGGGGAAAAACTTTAGGTGACTTGGTAGTCACTTTAGAAGCGTGAGTTAAAAACACACAAAACTGTGGATAACTCTTGGGCTATCCACAGTATGTTTTATCGATAAAATTATTTAAACAGACGCCAAACAGACAAGAGGCTGGCACAGACAATTAAGACAATCGAGATATACCACGGCGCAATAATTGCAATGGAGAGGAAAATTGCCATCAAGCTGCCGAAAATCCAACTGCGTTTTTGTTGATGTTCCATCTGTAGACGCAGGCTTTGCAGTTCATTTAGTTGCTTCGCATTCCAAGCCGACTGATTTTTTAAGCCATTTAAGCTATCGACCAACAGGGTTGGAAAATCTTGTGCACCTAACAGTAAATCAGGGATTTTCTGTCCGAGTTCTTTCAGATTTTTTTGCGGATTCATTTGGGCTTTGATCCAATCGGTGAGGATTGGTTTTGCCAAGCTCCAAATGTCTAATTCTGGATACAGGTCGGTGCCTAAGCCTTCCACGTGGACCAATGTTTTCAGCAGTAACATCAATTGCGGTGGAATTTCCAAATGGAAACGACGAGCAATATCCATGACTTGAATCAGAATACCGGCAAAGTCCAATTCATGCATTGGTTTCGAGACCATAGGTCCGACCGTGCGGCGCATTTCACGCGCCAAGGCATCTTGGTCAGTACCCGGTGGAATCCAGCCTGCTTGGTGCACAATCTGAATCAGTTGCATGAAGTCACTGTTCATGACCGCCAGTAACATGCGCGCAACGGTCATTTGATCGTGCTTGGACAGCTCGCCCATAATCGCACAGTCCAGTGCAATAAAGCGTGGATTGCTTGGATTAATGGTCTCGACAAACACGTTGCCTGGATGCATATCCGCATGGAAAAAGTTGTCGCGGAACACTTGGGTGAAGAAGATGGTTAAACCTTTCTCTGACAAATCTTTACGATTCATGCCCATGCGGTCAAAAGTTGCCGTGTCAGAAATCGGCACGCCCGTAATACGTTCCGCCACCATCACTTCTTTACTGTCCATATAGACTTCAGGCACATACATCATGCTTGAACCGGTAAAGTAATGACGCATACGACGCGTATTATCCGCTTCTAGGGTTAAATCCAGTTCGTTCAGGATAATTTGACGATAATCCTGAATAATTTCAGATAAATGTAATGCACGTGCAGCTTCTAGGCGTTTTTCTAAAGTCGCACCGAGCCATTCCAGAATTTCAAAATCTTGTAGAATTTGGCTACGGATATCGGGGCGGGTGACTTTTACTACGACCTCGCGACCATCATGCAGAGCGGCAGTATGGACTTGGGCAATCGAAGCAGCGGCAAGCGGCTGTTCATCAAAACGACTGAATAAAGTCGCAAGATCGGCTTTGAGTGATTGCTGAATGCGTGTTTTCGCTACATCGGTGCTGAACGGTTTCACGCGATCTTGCAATAACACCAACTGTGCCAAAACTTCAGGTGGAATCAAGTCACGGCGAGTGGAAAGCAATTGTCCGAGCTTAATGGCCAAAGGTCCCATGTCTTCGAGGGCTTGCTTCAGTTTAAGTGGATTTTTACGTTCTTTACTCGACCATGCCGCAGGGTGCATACGAATAAAAGCTAAGGCATGACGTGCTTTTTCGGGTAATTCTTCCGCAGGAAACAACGTGTCGAGTCTATAGTGCGCAGCAATGCGCCAAAGTTCGAGTAAACGTGAAACGTGCGGAATCATAAAGTGTATTACCTAAATTTAAAGAGAGTCTGAAAGTGCATCGATTTGACGTTGCAGTTGTTGGATTTTGGCTTCTGTACGGTCAATATTTTGATTGAGAACCCGTGTATCTTGTTGCAAGTCATTCATTTGCCAACGTGCAGCAAACAAGCCTGAATCTTCTTTGAGTGCATCTTCTGCAAAGAATAAATGGCTCTGCAAAGAGCGCTTGAGATGCTTGGGTGCAAGTTGAATTTTACCCAGTTCATGTGCCAAGGCAGGGCCAACCCAAGGACTAAGATGCACTGCTAAATCAGGTTCAGCCTGCTGCATAATTCTTTGGATATCTTGCAATAAATGGTAATCGCCCTGTACTGGAATGGTACCCACATCTTCAGCCAAAAATAATTTTAGCAGTTCCACCACATTTTTAACCTGCAAGGTTGCAGTGGCTGCTGTCGTGGTTTGTTGCGGATCAAACGGGCGTTGTTCAAAAATGGACGGACGCTCAGCCTGACCTGTGACAGTCGGTTCAAGACGAACTTTGTCTTGATCAAAGAATACATCGACCGAGAGTTGCGGGGAGTCGAGTACCACACGCAACATTTTGCCTTGCAGTTGATTGAGCTGAATACGCGTGATGGCATCTAGATCAATCACATGGTGAATCAAGCGTTCAACTGCACCGAGTGCCAGAATCGACCACATAGCTTAACCTTCACCCAGTCCGTTTAGAGTTTGAAACCACGGTGTACCGCGACGATACCACCTGTTAGGTTATGGTAGTCACAGTTCTGGAAGCCTGCCTGTTCCATCATGCCTTTTAGGGTACGTTGGTCTGGGTGCATACGGATGGATTCAGCTAAATATTTATAACTTTCAGCATCATTGGCAATAATTTTGCCCATGATTGGTAGCGCAGTGAACGAATATAAGTCGTAAAGTTTCGAGAACGGTTCAAATACAGGTTTAGAGAATTCTAAAATCAATAAGCGACCACCTGGTTTTAACACACGATACATCGCTGCCAGTGCCGCGTCTTTATCGGTCACGTTACGTAAACCAAAGCTGATGGTGAGTAGGTCAAAGCTGTTATCGGCAAAAGGTTCTAGTGTTTCCGCATTCGCCAAGACGAAGTCGACATTGGTACAGCCTGCATCAATCAGACGGTCACGACCGACGTTTAACATTGATTCGTTAATATCTGACAAGACCACATGACCCGTAGGTCCAACTTCGCGGCTAAACACTTTAGCCAAGTCACCAGTACCACCAGCAATGTCTAACACGTGTTGACCACGACGTACACCTGACATGTTAATGGCAAAACGCTTCCATAAGCGGTGAATACCAAATGACATTAGGTCATTCATGATGTCGTATTTGCTGGCAACCGAATGGAATACTTCCGCAACTTTTTGTGCTTTATCTTCACTGCTGACAGTTTGATAACCGAAGTGTGTGGTTGCACCGACGTTACCTGTGTTGGCACCGCGTGGCAGATTGTATTTTGGTACTGTGCCGCTAACAGGTGTATCGGTTAATTGTTGTTGTAATGATTGTTGCTGTCCTTGAGGGATACCTTCAGGGAGTGGGCTGTTTAGGAAGGGGCTGACTTTGTCTGTTTGTTGAGCCGACTCAGAAGTAGGGGTAGGCGTTTGATTTTCATTAGACATTCAAGTCACTCCTAACATAAAAATAGGGTTAATGTTGCAGTGCAAGCATGATGACAGATTCTTGGCCGATGTGCAGCAATCATCATGCAATTGTTATGAATAATATACAGAAAAAAACTTTAGGCTATAGATTCGCTCAAGAGTTTATCCTGCTGTGGATGTGCTTTTACTGAAAGGGATGCAGATCGCCGGCATGCACTTTGCCAATAATTTGACGCTCGATGGCGGTAAAATCTTTGACAAACTGCTCCGCCGATTTTAATGGCTTCATCGCCAAAAAACCGTCCTGCATAAACTCATACATCACATCGAAATGGTGTTTGTAAGCCACGCCTTTACACATTTTAAACGCAGTATAGACCATAAATGAGCGCATATATTTGTCGAGGCTGGCACCCAGTTGATCGAGCAGTTCCAGTTGATGTAAACGCGATTGGCCTTGATCCAGTTTTAAATAACTCAGGCGCATCATTTCGTCTGTGAGGGGGGTATTCGGAGCATAGTCTTCTAACAGTTGTAGTGCGACATGCTCATCCAACTGTACGGCAAGAATGGCCAATTCAACACCTGCAGTCCCTGTTTTAATCGCATTGTCTGGAATGAGTTTCTCTGCTTTATGCACATATTTCATCATGCGTGCAATTTGTTTGGCCAAAGCATCAAAGTCGGGGCCACCATATAAACGGTTCAAAAAGTACTGCGCCATCAATTGGTTGTTTTTTACCGCGAAGTGCTGTTGATGGGTGCGTTGCATGCGATGTTTTTGCCACATTTGCACATCTTGCAGACGTTGAAATAGCTCAGCATTATTGTGATATTGCAATTGATAGTACTGTTCTAGTAATTCATCTAGTACCGCAAGTTTAGACATGTGCTATCTCGATTTGAAACATGTGCAAATCTTAGAGCTTGTTGCACGTTCTCGCTATGACAAAATGATCGAATATGGCATGAAAATCAGCCAATTTGTCATGAAATTATACAAAGATCTGTCAAAATGCCTATTCCGCTTGTTTTATACTGAAACAAAATGATGGCTTAAAAAATTGCAAAAATAATTTGAAATTTAGGGCGGAAACTTATGGTAAAAGAACAATCAGAACCAGCCTTGGCTGATGAAGATCAGTTGTCGCTTGATTTAATCGATGCACAATATGCATTAAAAGATACCCAAGATCAGCCGAATGCCAAAAGTGTTTTGGTGTTGGTGAGCGGTATTGAACTGGCGGGTAAAGGTGAGGCGGTAAAACAACTCCGCGAATGGATGGATCCGCGTTATTTGCGGGTGAAAGCAGAT
The DNA here is from genome assembly GCF_004331035.1 of Acinetobacter sp. ANC 4910. Classification (GTDB taxonomy): domain Bacteria; phylum Pseudomonadota; class Gammaproteobacteria; order Pseudomonadales; family Moraxellaceae; genus Acinetobacter. The sequence continues at coordinate 248,688 of NZ_SJNT01000005.1, read as the reverse complement.
GCCCCTGTCCTGTTTAACAATATACAGCCATTTTGGCAGCCTTATGCACGCTTTATTCCTGCCGAAGGGCAAATTGCCGTGATGTTTGGGAATTGGTACGGAGATTTACTCACAACGGCTTTGCATGTGTCACAGCCCTTAGATGAAACGCTCTATGATGAATATGTCGACAATATGCGTGCCTATGAACAAGACCTAAAAAACAACCATGTGGATGTGATTAAAATCTGGTTTGATTTGTCTTGGAAGTCTTTGCAAAAGCGTTTGGATAATATGGATGCCAGTGAGTTGCACTGGCATAAATTACATGGTTTAAACTGGCGCAATAAAAAACAATATGACCGCTTACAAAAATTACGACAACGCTTTACCGAAGATTGGATCATTATTGATTGTGAAGATGAAAAATCACGTGATCAACAATTTGCCAAACATGTTTTAAGAGCCTTAGAACATTGCCCAGAGCATGTGAAATCGGCACAGCATAAATGGAAGCAGGCTGATATTCCTGCAGTGCTACAACAGCCGCCTGTGGAAAAAATTGATAAGAATGAATATAAGCTAGAGCTTGATAAGTTGACCCGTAAAGTGGCAGATGCATTACGTTTTGGAGAACGCAATGTGATTATTGCCTTAGAAGGGATGGATGCCGCAGGTAAAGGCGGAGCGATTAAACGGATTGTCAAAAGTCTAGACCCGCGTGAATATGAAATTTATAGTATTGCTGCGCCTGAAAAATATGAATTGCGTCATCCATATTTGTGGCGTTTCTGGAACAAACTACAACCCAATGAACAAATTAGTATTTTTGATCGGACTTGGTATGGACGGGTTTTGGTGGAGCGGGTTGAGGGCTTTGCCAGTGATGTGGAGTGGCAGCGCGCATTCGAAGAAATTAACCGTTTTGAAAAGGATTTAAGTGATAGCCAAACGGTTGTGGTCAAAATATGGCTCTCGATTAGTAAAGATGAGCAATATACGCGTTTTAAAGAACGAGAAAAAACGCCACATAAGCGTTTTAAAATCACCCCAGAAGATTGGCGCAATCGGGAAAAGTGGGATGAATATTTGCATGCGGCGGCGGATATGTTTGAACGCACCAATACCGACTATGCACCGTGGTACATTATTGCCAATGATGACAAATACAGTGCGCGACTGGAAATTTTAAGAAGTATTTTGAAGCAACTCAAAGCCGATTAAAAATGGCTTTGAGCAATCTGATTTGGGCGAAACCTATTTTTAAACGAGTGTTTGTAGGTTTTGCTTTTGCTGAATGGATTTAGCCAATTTGTAGCAATCTTCTACATGCGCCTCGGCCACTTTTTTCATGACAAAATAGCCAAGACCTGCCGCGACCAACTGACCACCCAGAGGGATATATTTACTGACTTGTTTGGTAATCATTTTAGATGCCATGTTGTGCAATGAGTTTTTTACGGCAGTTCTTGCAACAACCAAACCAGAAAATTCAAAACCTCGTTTACGTAGTTCATGCCAGTGAATTTGTTTGGTTTCTAAATCAAACACACTGATTTGTTCGGGTGCTAAGCCAAAGCGGGCATTAATTTCGGGAATCAGTTGTGACAAAAGTCCGACATCAATCACGACATCCAAAAAAGGAACGGGGATGACGGCTGCACCGGCAGAAACATAGGCACGTTTTTGTACCATTTCTAAGCATTCAGCCCGTATTTGTTCTAGATTTAACGAGGCATCAATTGAATCGGGAATGTTGTCTATTTTCATTGTGTACTCTAAACCTTGTATCCATTTTTATATTGAAGCATCTTTAAGCTTCGATTTTCAAAGTCATTTTTAAATCGAAGTGCGATTATACCGTGACATAGACAGTACATGAAGTATAGTCAATAATCTTTATGCTTTTGTAGATTGCTGTTCATTTTTCGTTGGAGAAAAAATATTCATGGCCATTCACGTGATTCAGAGTCAACGGATTGATGTTTTACTTCAGGCCATGTTAAAAACGGTAAAATCACAAAGCAGTAATGCTTTACAGGTGTTAAAAACCCAGCATTTTATTGTGCCATCGCCCGCGGTTGAAGTTTGGCTGACCCAGCAATTGGCCGAGCAAAAAGGCATTAGTGCCAATACTCAGTTTCATCATCGTATTCGTGGTTTTCAATGGTCAGCTTATCAGTGGGTGCTGGATCAAGATAAAGAACAGGTACGTAAAGCCAATATTCCACGCATAATTATTAAATGGCGGGTTTATCAAGCCTTACTGGCCTATATTCAGCCAGAGCATTCTCCTTTGGATGCGGCACATCCGCTTGCTCCCATTGTGCAACGTATTTATGCCAGTGCCGACCAACTTGAGCAGGGTATTGAAAAACAACTGAAAAAGCAGCGCATGTTGTATTGGGTTGCTGAACAGGTGTCTAAGTTATTTAGTCATTACATGGAATACCGCGGGCATTGTCAGAAAAATTGCCCGATCAACCAATGTACTTGTCCGACCAATTGGTTACAACGTTGGGGCAATAATCAGGCGTTGCCGATTGAGCAGATGTTCTTCCAGACCAATACTGAAATCTCGGCATTTACTCTAAATCAAGCGTATGAATTGGAAGCGTGGCAGCGTTGGTTGTGGCAAGTGGTGTTTCATCAAGATTTTATGGACATGCAGCAGATTGATGCGGCATTTTGGCAGACGCTAGGCAGTGTCGAGGCACCGAATGCAGCGGCACTGAAAAAGCTGCCACAGCCCTTGGTGGTGTTTACCTTGCTGGATTTACCACCGAGTCAGTTACAGTTTTTACAGCGCTTAGGGCAATATATAGATGTGTATCTGCTGCACTATAACCCGTCTCAGGAATACTGGGCAGACAGTGTCGATCCGAACTGGAAAGCGCGTTATGACTTGCGAGTAAAAGAGCGTTTTATTGCGAAAAACCCACAGGCAAGTGATGCCGAAATTCAACAATTCTTTCAGGATTTTACCCTGCATTTTAATGCCGAAATTCGTGAATCACGCCATCCATTATTAACCCGTTTTGGTAAACAAGCACGCGATCACTTTTCATTGTTATCTGGGCTTTCTTCGGGGGAAGATGGGGTTTGGGCAGATGTATTTGTGGATGAATATCCATCTACCTTATTGGGCAAAGTCCAGTCTGATATTCTGTATTTGGTTGAACCCGAACAACATCAATTTGTGTTGGATGCACAAGATGATTCAATTCAGGTACATGTCTGTCATTCCACTTTGCGTCAACTGGAAGTGCTGAAAGAACAACTGATTGCATGGTTGGCACAAGGCAGCAAGGAGCAGCCACGCCGCCCCAGCGATATTTTGGTATTAAGTCCCAATTTAAAAGACATTGAGCCGCATATTCGGAGCATTTTTGCACCGCCTGCACGGGAGCGCGAGGCCGAGCGCATCATGCCGAATGCACAAACACGGATTAGCCAAGACAGTATTTATCTGCCTGTGAAAATTGCAGGCGTGACGCAATTGGATGCCGCCAATGCATGGCGTGCGGTATTGGGCCGTATACAACTGACGCAAGGGCGTTTTCGCTTAGATGATTTTGCCGACTGGTTGAGCTTGGCAGCCACACAGCAATGCTATGGCTTAGACATGAATAGGGTCGAACGCATGTTGGAATTGCTGGAGCAAGCAGGCTTTAAGCGGGGCTTTGATGCACCACATTTGGCCTTGAGTTTGACCAAAGGCGATCAGGACTATCGCTTCAGCTTTAAATTTGCCTTAGATCGTTTGGCCATTGGTATAGCTATTCCTGAACATACCTTATTTGACCATACCCTTAGTTTTGCAGAAGTCATGCCGAGTGATTTTGAACTGATTGCCAAATTGATTCAGATTTATCAGGATTTAGATGCACGTCGTGACTGGTTGTTGGCACACGAACAGCAGCAGCCAAAGCGCGTAGAACAGTGGCTCAAAACTTTAATGCAGGAAGTGGCAGAGTTTGAACAAGCTGGTGTAGAAGTGTTGGCCACAGTTGCACAAATTATTAAAAAGCAAGAACGAATGCTGACGCTATCCAACTTCTATGAAGGACAGGATCAATATGGCTTGGATCAGTTAAGTTTGCCCTTAACGTATTTATTGGATGAAATTCAAGCCACTTTAGATGCACAGCTCGATCAGGCGGAACCCACTGGACAGATTACTTTTAGCCAGTTGGGACAGATTCGTCCGATTCCTTATCGTCTAATTGTGATGTTGAATTTGGATAGCGGTAAATTCCCAAGTCGCAATCAGCACTTACCGTTTGATTTAATGGATATCCTGAAACCGCAATTGGGAGATCGTTCTCGTTTAGAAGATGATCAGGGGGCTTTTTTGGATGCGTTGTTATTGGCACAGCAAAGCTTGTGGTTATTTTATAAAGGTTTTGATGTCAATGATGGCGAAGTGCGTGAACCTTCCACCGCCGTGCAAGAGTTGATTCAATATTTGGCGTTGATTACCCAAAAAGTAGAGGAGGCAGAGCCGACCTGTCCAGATTTGCAGGGCTTAGAGATACCTGCACAATTGCATTCCTTGTATCAAATTCATCCTTTACAACCTTTTGATGTTTCAGGTTTTACTCAGCCAAAACCAATGCGCTTTCAAGATCATTGGTATCGGGTGGCACAGCAGATTGCAGCCCCCACGGGACAGCGTCAGGCTTGGCAAGATACGCTTTATATGGCTGCATCCAATGATTTTGTGAGTATTCAAAGTCGACAATGGATTCAGGATGTCTGTTTCCCTGCACGTTTATATTTAAAAACCCTTGGGGTAGAAAACTTAAAACCTGAAAATTTGCCCGATGAGGTTGAACCCTTGGTTTTAGACGGTTTGGGGCGTTATGCAGTCCGAAATTTCTTACAACAGCAAGGGCAAACGACCCAGCCTGAACTGTTATTAGATCAGTTGCCTGTCGGGAAAATGCAGCAAGCTGCATGGCAAATCAGTGTGATTGAACAGCAGCAATTACAAGCACGTTTGCAGCGTTATGCAGAAACAGTCACCGCCGTCACACAACAGCTTTGGAATATGAGTGCAAATATCCAGTTCCAAATCACTGTTCCATCTCAGTCGACGCAGCAATGGGTCAGTTTAGAAGCGTCGAGTGCACGTGCCAAACGACGGGTTCAGCTCTGGTTGGAATATCTGTTTTGGTTGGCACATGAAAATTTAGGCGATGCAGGGCAAGACTTGACGCGCTTGGTCGTATTCAGTGATCAGACTGTGCTGTGTCATGGGGTATCTTCCCATCAAGCACAGCAATATTTGGCAACGTGGTTTGAGATGTGGCAACACGGGCAGACGCAGCCTGTGGTTTTACCCGCAGCTTTAATATTTAAAGTCGCAGAAAAAGGTAAACAACTGGAATGGCAACCCGATGAACAGGGCCGAATGCAGATCAAAGACTGGGACAACGTGGTTAAAGATTGGCAGGATGATGGGCGTTTTGCAGGGTTTTCTGTTTTAGAAAATGAAGCCAGTGCTCAACATCGTGATTGGCAGTTTATTTTGCAACAGCAAGATAGCACGGCTTTGTTAGCACAAGCCTGCCAGCAGTATGCCTATGCGTTGTATGCCCCAATTTTTCAATATCAACAGTTGATTAAGGAATAATGCAGATGACGAATTTAACTCCCCCTGCTGCAATTTCTTATCATCCGATTGTGGATATGCAGTTTAAAGGGCTGCACTGGATTGAGGCTTCGGCAGGCACAGGTAAAACCTTTACCTTGTCTAGTTTAATGGTACGAATTTTCTTAGGTGATTATCTCCCGAATCAGGTGATTGCCACCACGTTTACCCGTGCGGCAGCGGCAGAGTTAAAGGGACGGATTCGCAGTCGTTTGCTAGATACTTTACGTTACTTTGAGACGTGCCAAAGCCTGACGCAATTGGAGCTGCAACAGAAAATCACGACAGAATCCGATCCTTTATATCAAAAAGTTTTACAGGATTATGCTCCACGGGTGGACTATGCGCGTGAACGGCTTAAATTGGTGATTGATCAACTGGATGAACTCTTTGTTGGAACCTTGGACAGTTTTAGCCAGAAGTTACTACGTGAATTTGCCTTTGAAAGTGGCAAAATTGAGCGGGTAGAAATTACCGATGACGCCAAACAATATACCCAGCAATTGATTCACGACGTACTGCGTGAATGGATTCAGCAGCAACCGCAAAATATTTTGGACTATCTGCTGCTGAATAAAAAATTAAAGTCACAACAGGCTTATGTGGCGGTGGTGGAAAACAGTCTAAATTTTGCTTCTGCACATTTTCAGGCGGTGGCTGCCCCCGAAGTGGATGTAGAGGGCTTTAGCCAGCAAGTTGAACATTTATTGGGGCTAGATTGGAGTCGTATATCTGAGTTGGCAGACTATTATTCTGCCGAAGGAGCCCATTTTAAGTTACTGGCCAAGAAATGGCGTGATGACAACAAATTACAGCAACTCTTGACGGTTAAGTTGCCTGAATTGTTGGAGGTGTTAAAGCAGCAAGGGACTTATGCCTTATTCGCGCCCTTATATGCCGAAACCCTGAAAAATCTGAGCGATGCCACCCAAAAAGTCTTGAACAAATGCCCAGATGAGGTTTTACAGGGATTTCAACAGCATCCCCTGATTCGTGAACTGACCGCTTTTATGCACAGTCTAGACCAGCTCAGTTTTGATCTAGAAACATTAGACAGTTATTTGCAGTTCTATCTGGCCTCGGAAGTGAAAAAACGCTTGCCGCAGATCTTGCAGCAAAAGGGCGAAACCACCTTTGCACAGCAAATTCGTACTTTGGCTGATGCCTTGCAAGATGTGCAAGGCGCGCGCTTTGCTCGTTTTGTTCAAGCCCGTTATCCCTTAATTTTGGTGGATGAGTTTCAGGATACCAATCAAGATCAGGACAATATGTTGGCTCGCATCTGGCGTGATGCAGGACATTATGCCAAAGGCTGCATGATAATGGTGGGTGATCCGAAACAGGCGATTTACGGCTTCCGTGGCGGAGACATGCTGACCTATAACAAAGCACGTGCCGATGTGCTGAGTAAGCAAGGGCGCTTGTACAGTTTGAAATATAATCATCGTTCTGTACCTGAATTGGTCACGGTGGTCAATGCTTTATTCCAGCGCCAAATCCAATTGGGAGAGGAGGTTGAATATAGTGCCGTTGAGGCAGGACCACGACCACATCCAATTTTAGTCGATGTGCAAGGCAACAACCATCAGCCTTTGCGCTGGTTGATGCTGCAAGACAAAAAAGATGAATTTATTCAAGTGGCGTGGAAAATTCGTGATTTGCTGAATCAAGGCATTCAGCAGCAGTTGTATTTGGCAGAAGCCACAGGCAACCGTGGCATTGATGAAAATGATATTGCGATTTTATCTAAAAGCCATGATGGCTTAGATAAGGTGCAATATGAATTAGAACGTTTGGGCATTCGCGTCAATCGACCTTCCAAGCGGAGTGTATTTGATGGTCCAATTGCACAAGACGTGGCAGCCATTTTGACCGCAATCATGCATCCTTATGATGAGGCCAAGGTCAAGCGAGCATTGCTGACACGGTTACTCAACTTCCAACTCAGTCAATTAATAGCGTTGGAACAACGTCCCGAAGGATTGAGTCAGTTTATTGAAGATTTTGATTACATTCGGGAAATGTGGTTTAACACGGGCTTTTTAAGTGCGTGGCAATATGCCTTGAACTTGTTTAAAGCTTGGTCAAATTTGGTGGCGAACCAAAGTCGTGATAATGAACGCTGTGTAGTGAACTTACGCCATTTAACCGAATTGCTCAGTCAACATAGTGAGCAATTTCAGGGACCACAGGCGCTATATCACTGGTATCTCAGGCAGATTCAAGCGCCGAGTGAGCGTGAATGGGAACTGGAACGAAAACTGTCGAATGAAGCAGGCGTGCAGTTGATGACCGTTCACCAATCCAAAGGTTTGGAATTTAAGATTGTATTCCTGTTAGGAGCTGATAAAGATTTTCGGGAAATGAACAAAACCCTGAATTTTTCCACGCAACCGTTGCCCGATCCCGTTACCGGGCAGCCCGAAATGCAGCGTGTGATTGCCGTGAATGACAAGCATCTTTTGGATGAGCTGGCCATTCAGCAGCATAATGCACGCGCAGAAGCAGAGCAGCATCGTTTATGGTATGTGGCACTGACCCGTGCCAGTCATCGGGTTTATGCCATATTGCAAGATCAGGCAGGTAAATCGACCACGGGCTTAGCATTTTGGCGTGGGCATGCCGCACAGGTTTTTCAGCATCCATATAGTGTCGATGAAGCGGTGTTAAGCGAGTGTCCTCCAGTATTGAAACGGATGCAAGATCAGCATATTCCTGAACTGTATGCCGCCGAATTTCCAACGCAACGTTTTTATCCGCGTGCAAAAACCAGTTTTAGTGCATTGGCACAGCATTTGAGTCGGCAGCAAGCATTAGATGCATTGGCTGTGCAGCGTGAACAGCGACAAAGTGCTGCGGATGAAATGAATCTCGAAGTTGTAGAATTGTCTGAGGAGGTTGTTCAACCGATCCATTGGATTCAGCGTCAATTTCCGATGGGGACTTTGGCGGGTAATTTTTTGCATGAGATCTTTGAACACATTGATTTTCAAAAGCAACAAGACTGGAAAATCGAAATCCGCCGTCGTTTTAAAAATGATTATCCAAGTTTATGGCAGGCGTTGTGTGAAAAATATCAGCAAGACTTTCAGCAGGTGGATGAAGAACAATTACTGATGTGGATGGCTGAATGGTTGGCACAGGTGTTGTCTACCCCCTTATATCAGCAGTTCTGCCTCAACCAGTTGAATGCAGACTCATATCTGGCAGAGTTTCCATTTTATTTGGCCTTGTCCAATCACGTTTTGGCCATTAAACGCATACAGGACTTATATGCTGAATATGGCATTTATATGCCAGAACTCAATCCTGCAAATTCGGCACGTTATTTAACAGGCTCTATCGACTTGGTTTATTTCGATGGGCAGCGTTACCAGATTGCCGATTATAAGAGTAATTTTTTAGGTGTAAATGTTATGGATTACACGCCAACAAAGTTACAAGAAAGCATGTCCCATGCCAGTTACTGGTTGCAAGCGGGACTGTATTTGGTTGCGTTACATCGTTATTTACAAGTGCAGTTGCAAGATTATGACATTCAAAAACATTTAGGCGGTGCAAGTTATCTGTATTTGCGCGGTATGCATGGCGATGCACAATATGGGGTCAACTATTGGTGCCCTGACGCAGAATTTATACTGCGTTTAGATGCATTATTGGGCTACTTTGCTGAAGAGCATGCTCATAAAAGTGCATCAACACCTTTGGCTACTATGTAAAAACAATGAATTAAGCTGTGGATAACTTTGAGGATAACTGTGTGGAAAACAAGCAGGAACAGCAATTGAATGCTGAATGGATTAAATCGTGGAGTCAATATCTTCAGCAGCCTCCTTTTAGTGCAACGCCAAACCCACAAGCAGATGCAGTTATACAGTCGGTATTAGAAGCGATGTTACAGGGCAACAGTTGCGTGTTGTTTGAACCTGATGCTGTACAAACTTTGGGTCATTTGGCCATCAGTGAAAATGAGGTGACACATCGGGTTGCACCTTTCATTTATGATACACAATATTTATACCTGTATCGTTACTGGAAACAGGAAGCTACTTTGGCACGGCATGTGGCGAGGTTAAAACAACAAACGGTTCCCGTTGTTGATCATCAAGTTTACTCGAGTTTGCTGAGTGATGAACATCAACAGCAGGCATTAAGCATGGTGTGTCAGCACGCCTTGAGTATTATTACAGGTGGACCAGGGACAGGTAAAACATACACTTTGGCACGTATTATTGCGGCATTGAACCAGTCTTTACCGCATTTACGCATTGCGATGGCAGCACCCACAGGCAAGGCCGCGCAACGCATGAAAGAAGCCCTGCAAAATGCCTTGAATGATGAGATATTGCAGCCTTTAGTTACTCCCGCTTTAAAACAATTAAATCCCGTTACATTGCATCGCTTGTTGGGTTTAGGGCATTCTGCTCGTCCACGCTATGATGCCGAACAACCATTACCCTATGATGTGATTGTGGTGGATGAAGCCTCGATGTTGGATTTGAATCTGGCCAGTATGTTACTTGCTGCCGTGCCCAATCAAGCTCGGTTGATTTTACTGGGAGATGCCAATCAATTGGCCTCGGTTGATGTTGGGGCGGTATTGGCCGATTTACAGCAAGTGAATGCTTTGCAAGAGAATCGGGTACATTTAAAAACCAGTCGACGCTTTGAGGGAGAAGCCTTAATTGGGCAAATGGCAGCATTTATTCAACAGCCACCAACAGGCATATCCCCTCAAGCATTGCTGGAACAATTTCACCAACAGGTGGTTGCACCGACTGAAATTAAAGCTGTGCCACTTTTAGCCAAGATGCCGAATGTATTGCAACTGGAGTACTTTGCTCAAGCGCATCCCACATCAGAGCAATATTACGATCAACTGATGTTGGGCTATCAGCATTATATTGAAGTATTGAAAACGCATTTGACTGCGGAAGATCCAGATGCTTCTCTTCAGCATGTGATTCAGGTTTTTGATGATTACCGTATTCTCACGGCCATTCGACATGGTGCATTTGGCTTGAAACAGCTTAATCAACAGATGGAACAACGCTTACTGAATGAACTCAGTCGCTACACGACCAAACAAGGGGACTGGTATGTTGGGCGCCCTGTGATGATGACTTATAATGACTATCAATTAGGATTATCTAATGGGGATATTGGCATCTGTTTTAAAAGGCAACGTCAAGGACAGTCTCAGTTTGAAGTCTATTTCCCAAGTTTAGAAAAATGGGTTCTGGCAACACGCTTACCTAAAAGTATAGAAACTGCATTTGCATTGACCATTCATAAATCACAAGGTTCAGAGTTCACGCATACGGCAGTGGTTTTGGATGCACAAGCGCAAAATTTGCTGAGTCAGGAATTGCTTTATACAGCAATTACGCGTGCTAAAACGGTGGTGAGTTTATTGGCAGATCCTCAGGCTTTGGCACAAGCGTTGTCTAAAAGGACGACTCGGGTGAGTGGAGTTTTAGAAAAAATAAAAGGTATTTTGGATTATTAACTTGTACTACATAATAGGATGCTTTGTACGAAAAAGCTTACATTGATTCAAGATATTTGCGCCTAGAGCTTTCATATGGTTTCTGAGAAGATGAGTTCACATAAAGAGCACAACACGGAACGTTGAGCCATAATCGCAAAAGGATAAGAACAAAGTCGGAATATGACAGCGAACTTACAGTGAAGTAGGTGAAAGAGGAAACTTACAGCCGCTAAGCCTTGTAGTTTTGGGAGAGACTACAGGGCTTTTTTATTGACTTGAATTTTGTTTTCAGTAATACATTTTTTTTCATGGACTTCATTTCTGCTGATGTAAACCCATGTACGCAAAAACGTACACTGAGTTGGGAAAAACACCTCTAGTCTTCTAATTTTATTGTGGCAAAATATTACACATAAGGACATAAAGTGGAAACAAGGATTGTTTGTCACAATAAGCACATTATGTGCAATAACTAAAACAAATATAACAATAAATATAAGAACTACAGCGCAATGAAAAAAGCCCAAGCTTTGCTTGGGCTTTTTTCTTTCTGCTTGAATATGTTTTATGGTTTGCAAAAAGTATCAAAAGTTTGAATATTTAAAACATGATGCAACCAGTATTAAATTGTTTCTAGTGAGAATCAAAGCACATTATTTGGGTATTGCAGTCCGATGTATGGGGTGTTGCATACAGCATGGTCAACTGTTCACTGACATTTTATTATTTGAATAGATTCGGAATAATTACATTGTTAGTGGGCTGTGTATTTTCGCTTAAAAAGGGCATTGCTCAAATTTGGTAGTTTACTCAGTCAGAAAATGTATCTTTCACAGTTAAATTTTATGAAAATTGTGATCCAATATTCATTTTTTTAAATTTTAATTTTGGATGGAATGACATTTTGTATCAGATTGAATGTTTGCAGCCCAAAATTAGGTTGTTTTTTGTTTAGTAAATTTAAATAGTGTGCATATTTTGCAATCATCACCATTTTACCTTAAAATATCGGACTTGCTGTAGTGATGCACGGCAGTCAAATTGGTTTTGAAGAATCAATTTGATTTGTATCAAATGTAACTTATAAGCATCTCGGAGAAATCGAATGGCTTTAACAAACACAGATCGCGCAGAAATCATCGCTAAATTTGCTCGTGCTGAAAACGACACTGGTTCACCAGAAGTTCAAGTAGCGCTTTTAACTGCTCAAATTAATGACTTACAAGGTCACTTTAAAGAGCACAAACACGACCACCATAGCCGTCGCGGTCTTATCCGTATGGTTAACCAACGTCGTAAGTTACTTGACTACCTAAATGGTAAAGATCATGGCCGTTATGTTGCTTTGATCGGTGCTTTAGGTTTACGTCGTTAATTCGATTGAAACTTTTATTTTCGGATTATTGCATGTCAAATGCTGTATTACTGAAAACTGAAGTATATCTAGCTCTGTCTAGATAATGGGGAAGGGGCGAATGTTTCGCTCCTTCTTTGTGTTTGAAAATAGTGTGTCTAGTGAGGTCGGCTTCTAAGCTTTGTCATTTGCGCAAGCTTTTTGGTTGCGAATGCCAAACCTTAGGGGTCTCCACTAGAATAGCTGTTCACAAGAACTAGGAAAAAAATACATGTCTATGTTTAATATTATTCGTAAAGAATTCCAATACGGTCAGTACAATGTAGTACTTGAAACAGGTCGTGTTGCACGTCAAGCAAACACAGTTGTGGTTACTATGGGTGGCGTGACTGTTTTAGTTGCAGTTGTTGCACAGCCTAAAGCAAAAGCGGGTCAAGATTTCTTCCCACTAACTGTTAACTATCAAGAAAAACAATATGCTGCGGGTCGTATCCCTGGTGGTTATGGCAAGCGTGAAGGTCGTGCGTCTGAAGCTGAAACTTTAATTTCACGCTTGATTGACCGTCCAATTCGTCCATTGTTCCCAGAAGGTTATTTCAACGAAATTCAAGTAACTGCAACAGTTATTTCTTCTGATAAAACTATGGAAGCTGATATTGCGGCAATGTTAGGTACATCTGCTGCGATGTCGATTGCTGGCACACCGTTCCGTGGTCCAATTGGTGGCGCACGTGTTGGTTTAATCAACGGTGAATATATTCTTAACCCAAACAATGAACAGTTGAAAGAAAGTGATCTTGACCTTGTGGTTGCAGGTACAGAATCAGCAGTTCTTATGGTTGAATCTGAAGCGAAAGAACTTTCAGAAGACCAAATGTTGGGTGCGGTGCTTTTCGGTCATGACGAAATGCAAATCGCGATTCAAGCCATTAAAGAATTTGCAGCCGCTGCGGGTGCAGTTGAGTCAACTTGGGTTGCTCCAACTAAAAATGAAGTTCTTCTTGAGCAATTAAAAGCTGCTTTCGAAGCGAAAATTTCTGAAGCTTATACCATTGCAGTTAAGCAAGACCGTTATGCGGCACTTGATGCACTTTATGCAGAAGCAGTTGCACAGTTTGTTCCTGAAAATGATGAAACTGGTATTGCTGACGAAGTAAATGAACTCTTTGAAGATTTGAAATACCGTACCGTACGTGACAATATTTTGTCTGGTAAACCGCGTATTGATGGTCGTGACACGAAAACTGTTCGTGCGATTGACGTTCAAGTGGGTGTTTTAGGCCGTGCACACGGTTCTGCATTGTTCACACGCGGTGAAACTCAGGCGTTGGTAACTACGACTTTGGGTAATACTCGTGATGCCTTGATGGTAGATACTTTGTCTGGTACGAAAACAGATAACTTCATGTTGCACTACAACTTCCCTGCATACTCTGTAGGTGAAACAGGTCGTGAATCTGGTCCTAAGCGTCGTGAAATTGGTCACGGTCGTTTGGCACGTCGTGGTGTACAAGCTGTTCTTCCTGCGGCTGATCGCTTCCCGTACGTGATTCGTATCGTATCGGATATTACTGAATCAAACGGCTCATCTTCAATGGCTTCTGTATGTGGTGCTTCTTTATCCCTTATGGATGCAGGTGTTCCATTGAAAGCACCAGTTGCGGGTATCGCAATGGGTCTAGTGAAAGAAGGCGAGCGTTTCGCAGTACTTTCTGACATCTTGGGTGATGAAGATCACTTAGGTGATATGGACTTTAAAGTAGCAGGTTCTGCCAACGGTATTACTGCACTTCAAATGGATATCAAGATTGAAGGGATTACTGAAGAGATCATGGAATCTGCATTAAACCAAGCTTATGCTGGTCGTATGCACATTTTGAACGAAATGAACCAAGTAATTTCTCGTGCACGTTCTGAAATTTCAATGCATGCACCAACGTTCCAAGTGATCAACATCAACCCAGACAAGATTCGTGACGTGATTGGTAAAGGTGGTGCAACCATCCGTGCCATTACGGAAGAAACGAAAGCTGCAATTGATATTGAAGACAACGGTACAGTTCGTGTATTTGGTGAAACTAAAGCTGCTGCTGCTGCCGCTGTTGCAAAAATCCAAGCACTTACTGCTGAAATTGAGCCAGGCACAATTTACACAGGTAAAGTGATTCGTATTGTTGAATTCGGTGCGTTCGTAAATATTTTACCGGGTACTGATGGCTTACTTCACATTTCACAAATTTCAAACGAACGTATTGCCAATGTTGCAGACGTGTTGTCTGAAGGTCAAGAAGTGAGAGTACAAGTTGCTGATGTCGACAACCGTGGTCGTATCAAGTTAACCATGAAAGATGTTGAACAAGTTTAATGTTTTGATCATCTTTTAATAAAAAGCCTGCTCGACTGAGCGGGCTTTTTTATGCTTAAGTTTTTTATTTCAGTGCGGTGTAAAGCGATAAAGTTTGTGGTGAAATTACGATAAAAATGAATATCCTAAGCATAATGCATTACACTCAACCGCATGAATTAAACAACAAGATTGACGGAATAGAGTGACAGAATAGATGCAAAGCTACTATTTTTATCAACATCCTACGGATGCTTATATTTACGTACAACAACAGGCCTTAGATGATGTGGAGCCTGAATTTATCTGGATTGATAGTACCCGAGAAGATGTCGTAAATCATGCCGAACACTGGCAAAGTCAAATGTTTGAAATAACAGGGGTGAGTCTGAACGAGTTTCACTTAAGAGATATTTTGAATCTGGAGCATCCGTGTGCTTTCGATGCGATGGAAGATTATGACTTGCTCATTTTCCGAAAACTCATTACGCCAGATGACAAAATTCAGACTGGTGAACAAGCTTTAGAGCAGCATGAGCGTTTTTTTGGGCTCTCCACTACACCGATTAGTTTTATCCTGACGTCACAGGTGTTAATTACCGTACGGGAGCAGGGCAATCAAATTATTGAGCAATATATTGAACGGGTAAAATCAATTGCGGCACGCGCTCTGAATGAGCAAAACAAACCCCGTAAACTGTCGCATAGTCCTTTAGATTTGGCTTTACGTTTACTCAATGCCATGGTTGATGGTTATTTAGATTTGAGAGTTCCGTTGACACGACGTGTAGAATATTGGCAACAGGAGTTATTGCAAGGCCATCGACGTTTTACCAAGTGGAATCAGTTGTTGCAAGAAAACATGGCATTTCAGCAAATTGAAAATTTGTGCGAAGAGCAAATAGAGGTTTTGCAAGAACTACGCGATGAAATTGTTGAAAACTATGCACACTTGAAATCTAAAAAACGCTCCGAAAAACGCGATATTGTGTTGGTACGTACCGATGATTTGGTCAGTCATGTAGAACGGATTCAAAAGCATACGACGCGTTTACGCAGTGCCGTACAGGCCGCAATAGAATTACATTTTTCAGCGATTGCTAACCAAACCAATGAAAATATGCGGATTCTGGCAATTATTACCGCCATTTTTGCACCATTAACTTTGCTGACAGGGATATATGGTATGAATTTTGAATTTATACCAGGATTAAAATCTCCCATTGGCTTTTGGTTGATGTTGATGGTGATGTTGATCACGACCGTTTGGCTCATATTATATTTCTATCGTCGGCATTTGGTGGGTCGTGGAGAAAAAAGCGTCATTGATATGTTGGCACAGCAACATCAAGATCAGCATGTGGGCTTACTCTGGTTTCTAGATTATGAACCCATCAAGCAAGGGGTTAAAGTGACCTTGAAAGAAGTAGAAAAATTGACAAAATTAAAATAATCACGAGACAATACAAGAAGATGTCACGAAACTGACATCTTCATTTTATATGCTCTATATAGCCTAAAAAGTACGATCTGATTTTATTTTAATGGCATCATGCACCACTTAGGCTTGTGAATTTACATGATGTTGTAGTAAGCGATAAATCTCATCCTTGAGACGCAGTTTTTTACGCTTTAACGCTTCAATATCATCATTGATACGAAACACAGGATTCAACTCACGTTGGTAAATTTCCTGATCTAGCTCTGCGTGTTCTTCGAAAATTTTCGCAAAACGCGGATTATCCTGACGTAATTGTGGAATAATTTCACGATGCTCAGGGAACATCAGTTTAACTTTCTTGTTACATTCTTTTGTGTTCATAGTGACCGTATTTCTCTCAAGTGAATGATAAAAGAACAACAACCCATTCAATGATGTTTCAATATCAAGGAACGGGCTGCATTAAGGGTTTATGATTCTTGTATGTGAGCATGTCGAACTTGGCGACGTAATTGTTGTACTTCATCAATCAGATCCAACATCATAGCGACTGCCGAAAAACTGGCATCAAAGTCACGTTGTAAACGATAGGCTTTACGCGCACGTGTGACATCTTCACCAAAGAATTGATGAATCCGCTCTTCTGGGCGTGTGGCTAAAATATCGTATTCCAACAGTTGTAAAACCCATTCTGGGCTTTGACCACAGGCTTCGGCAAAATGTTTTAAATCGAAACTACGATGTTCATCGACGATCTCTGCGGTGCTATAACCGTCGCAAATAATTTCTCGATAATGAATAGTTGTCATAGCGTTCTCCTTAAAGTTGTCGAGGCTTAAACTGCTTAAAGGCTTCAGCAAAAGCGCGGTAAGCTTGTTCTTGCTCAGCGTTGTGTGCAGGTGGATTCACAATATTTAGAATTAAGAATAAATGTCCTGCTGTTTTATTGGGAATCCCTTGATTTTTTAAACGTAATTGTTGTCCTGTTTTGGCATTTTTGGGTAGGTTCACCTGAACTTTAGTGCCTGCTGGTGTGAGTAACTCAATTTGTTGTCCTAACGCAGCTTCCCATGGGGTTACAGGCAGCGTGTAATAGATATCTGCACCTTCAACGCGGTATTGTGCGGTATCTTTGTAGTAAATTTCGATATACAAATCACCATTTTCACCCCCATGGATACCCGTTTGTCCTTGACCTGCTAAGCGAATTTGTTGTCCTTCTTTCATTCCTTTCGGAATTTTGACTTCTAGGGTTTTACGTTGGACTTCTGGTTCACCATAGGCGTTAATGCTTGGAATTTGCAGCGTAATCTGTTGAGAAGTGCCATGAAAGGCAACGTCTAATTCAACCTCTAGCTTGGCATGTTGATCTTCACCCCGAAAAGATGACTGTTTTTGTTTATATTGATAATTGCCTCCTCCAAAACCAGTTCCAAAGCGACCAAATAAGTCCTCAAAACCTGAGAAATCGGATGTACTGCCTTGGTTAAATCCTTGTCGATAAAATTGAGCATCATCAAACCCAGACGCACCTGCCTGTCCCCCAAATCCTGAAAAACCTTCAGGATGATCTAAGATGAAGTCATATTCTTTTTTCTTTTCTTCGTTACTCAGCGTGTCGTATGCGACGTTGAGTTCTTGCATACGGGTTTCAGCATCACTTTCTTTACTAATATCAGGATGGTACTTTCGCGCCAACTTTCGATAGGCTTTTTTAATTTGGTCAGGAGGAGCATCGCGTGGTACTCCCAGAATTTCATAATAATTTTTAGACATACGTGTTTAATAAAATCGATGATAATTTAATCAATATTATTATGTCTTTCTGAAAGTGGGAAGTAGTGTAGAACTGTTCGTATTTGTTTCAAATCATGACAATCAAAAAAAGCCCATAGAGGGCTTTTTTGTTGGAATAACAGGGTTGGAATTTTACTGGACTTTAACCCATGTCATCTGGCGGACATTCGAGGAACCTGCCTCTTGAGCGCGAACTTGTAGATACTTGGCTTCCTGAACTAAATGTGCTTCCGAAACATAGTGCTGTCCTGAAAGTGGATCAAGAAATTTGCCTTCAATATATTCGTTGTGTTTTTCAGGATTTTTCTTTAACCCCGATAAAATAGTTAAGCCGATCATCGGTTGATTTTTTAAATGGCCTGTACATTTTTGACAAGTGGTCAGTTTCTCTTTGCCAGATAATGGTCGTATTTCAACCACTTGTGCACTGTAGACATTATGCTGGTTTTTACTGATGATGACATCTGCCAGTGAGTGACCTGTACGATCATCCATGGTTTTCCATTTGCCAATCAGGGGATCAGTGGCTGCCAAGCTGTAGGTGCTGCACAGCAAAGTTGTAATGAAAACCGTACGGGAAAGAAAGCGAGTTCCCATGAAATATTACCTCAGTGTATATCCGTTAAATTAGAATGAATCACATATTAAAATGATGATTTTTTTATCATGAAGAGATGTAGTTCAACAAAAAATTTGTTATCTTCGCCACGCGATTTTATCGTTTTTTTGATACTTTGAATATATATAACCCTGCTCCAAACCCACAGAAATCCGTGCTGTGGTGTAGCAAGTGGACATAGAATGTTCTGAGAGGCTATTTAATATTTAGCAGAGGATAAACTGCCTGTTGACTGGCAATGAAATGCATAACAACAGGCAGATAGACGGTTGATGAGTGCTTAACTTAAATGTTCGCCAAATAAACCCAAAGCTTCTTCTGCCGTGAACTGATACTGGGTATTACAGAATTGGCAATCCATAGCAATCGGATTTTGATGTTCTAGTGTTTCACGTACAGCTTCTACGCCAATTTGTTGTAAAGCATTGGCACAACGTTCTTTAGAACAAGTACAGCCAAACTTTAAGTGTTCAATTTCAGGTAGGCGAACGTCTTCTTCATTGTATAAACGATACAGAATTTCATTGGCATCTAATTCTGTCAGCTCATCGATTTTTAGTGTTTCAGTCAGCATGGTTAGACGTGGCCATAAATCTTCATCGATACGTTGCTGTTCTTCTTCACTGATGCGCGGTAACAACTGAATGAGTAAACCACCCGAACGTTGCGCTGTACTGGCCAATACAATACGGGTAGGAATTTGCGCTGAAAGATCATAATACTGCATTAAGCAGCCTGCTAAGGTAGGTTGATCTAAAGGCACAATCCCTTGATAACGCTCACCAAATTCAGGTTCAATGTTAATAAAAAGAATTGGATTACTGAGCGCTTTCAGCACCGTACTGCTGTCAGTCGCGGCGTGGAAACGCAAATCTTCTTCATAGTCGGCTAAGGCACGAACTTCACCTAAATGGTTGCATTCCGCCATGGCCCATTTAAATGTTCCAGAGGCTTGAATTTGTAAGCTGATACGCCCTTTAATTTTCAGCGTGCTGGCAAGCAAGGCGGTCGCACTGAGCATTTCACCCAGTAAAATTTGTACAGCTTGTGCATAGTCACGTTGGGCAAGAATCGTTTGTAAGGTTTCTTCCAAATGAACGACTTCACCACGAACAGGGCAATCTTCAATATAAAAGCGTTGACGTATATCAGACATAATTTTCTCCAAAACCCTGCTTTAATGGTGGCGATATTGTAAAACACAAGTCAATTTGCTTCATCTCGTGTCACATCTATTCGGGTAGAATCTAAACTACGTTGTAAATTTACGCCTGTTTCGACCGTTCGAATTTCTGTATCACGTTCAAACAAATGTTCCAGCTCAGCAAGGGCGTTGCGGTGCGATTCATATACCTTTTGTTCGTCGGTATAAACGCGTTGTTGCTGTGCCAAGAGCTGTTCATCATAATCGCGAAATAACTCAATACTTTTTTTGGCATCGGTTTCGCTAATGCCTAATTCACACAAGGCTTTATACGCCATGCCGAGTGAAGATAAATAGGTTTCTCGCCAAATGTGCTGGACACCCAAGTCACGTAATAAGTGTACATGATGTCGATCACGGGCTCTGACTAATAACTGTAACGCTGGGTAATTCAGGCGGATATGCCGTGCCACATTCATTGAATCTTCAATATCATCAATCGCCAGAATAAATATTTTGGCCTGTTCAATACCTGCGGCTCTTAAAATATCAGGATGGGTGGCATCGCCATAATATAAGTGTCCACCGTAGTTGCGAACAAAATCGACCTTTTCTAAATTACTGTCGATGGCGGTAAACTTCTGATGCTGTAAATGTGCAACACGGGCAATGATTTGCCCAAACCGACCAAAGCCCGCAATAATCATGCTCGGCTGCTGTTCAGGAATGTCATCATATTCAGGGACTGTGACAGGTGTAAGGCGCGGCACAATGCCTTTACGAACAATCCAATATACAATTGGCGTCAGCATCATGGAGATAATCACGATGAGGGTGATGGGTGCAATAATGGCTTCAGCGATCAGCCCTTCGTTTTGCGCCACGCTGAACACCACAAAGGCAAATTCTCCGCCCTGTGCCAAACAACTGGCAAGCAGCAAGCTGTTGGGCCAAGAGACCTGATAATAACGGGCAATCGCCGTGAGCGTCGTAAACTTAACCAGCAAGAGCAGTACTGCACCCGCCAGAATAAATACAGGTTGTTGCCATAAAATATGAATGGGGGTCAGCATGCCCACAGTCATAAAGAACAGCCCCAGTAACAGTCCTTTAAACGGTGCAATACTGGCTTCCAGTTCATGTCGGAACTCAGAATCTGCCAATAATACTCCCGTTAAGAATGCACCCAGCGTAGTGCTGATATTGAGTAGATCCATCAGCATCACTACAGCTAAAACAATAAATAGCCCAACCGCAGTAATTAGTTCATGTGCGCCCGTTTTGGCTACAAAGCGGAAAAAAGGACGAATCAGATAGCGACTGAATAAAAACAGTCCCGTAAATGCCGCCACAATGGCAGCAAAATAAGCAATGCCATAATGCGTTGATTCTACGCCTGCAAGCAGCGGAATCACGGCAATCAAAGGAATCGCTGCGATGTCTTGAAACAGTAAAATCGAGAAAGATTGCTGCCCATAACTGGTATTCAGTTGCTGCTTTTCTGTGAGCAGTTGTAATACGAAGGCGGTGGATGACAGCGCGAGTGCACTGCCAATCACCAAACTGGCAGCAATGCCTTGCTGTAATACCAATAAAAGTATGCATCCAATGACTAGCGCCGTGATGCCGACTTGGGCGCTGCCCATGACAAAGATGGATTGGCGTAAATTCCAGAGTCGTTGTGGTCTTAGTTCTAAACCAATTAAAAACATCAAAAGAATGACGCCAAATTCAGCGAGTTGTTGAATAGCTTCGGGATCATTGGCAATATTCAGGACGTGAGGCCCCAAGAGAATCCCAGTGATTAAATACCCCAAGACTGTAGCAATGCCGAATCGTTTTAGTAGTGGCACCACCATCAGCGCTGCACCTAAAAAAAGCGTGATTTGCAACAATAACGACATGCCTCTGTCCTGAAATTAAAAAGTTGTGATGAATTGCTAAAGTGCTGGCTTAGACTCAACTCAATTCCTGTGGGTCTATATCCAGACTGAGTTTCATGTTGGCCGGTTTGTGCTGCAACATGTTTTGCCACCATGCTCTCAAATAATAATGTAAACGTGCCCGATCTTGAGACAATAGCACCATATGCGCTTGATAACGACCCGCTTTACGTTCCATTGGTGCAGGAATAGGTCCCCAAATATCGATGTTGAGTTCGGAAATCTGACGGAGTTGTTGTGCGTGTTCGGTAAGATACTGCTGATTTTGTTCCTGACTTTTCGACTCACAGCGAATCAGCGCAGCATAACGATACGGTGGAAACAATGCTTGTTGTCGTTCTTTCAACGTTTGGCGAGCAAACTGTCGATAATCACCATCCACTAAAGTGTGCAATAACGGGTGTTCTGGGCGCAAGGTCTGTAAATAGACATCGCCTTTTTTCTCACCACGACCTGCACGCCCCGCTACCTGTACAATGAGTTGGGCGGTTCGTTCTGGCGCACGAAAGTCGACACTGAGTAAGCCTGAATCAATGTCTAAAATTGCCACCAAAGACACGTAGGGAAAATGATGTCCTTTGGCGAGCATTTGCGTGCCAAGTAAAATAATCGGCTCACTTTTTTGAATGCGATCATAAATTTTTTGCCAGCTACCGACACGGCTGGTGGAATCTCGATCAACCCGAATGACCTCAAACTCTGGAAATAGTTCTTTTAAACTTTCTTCAACTTTGGCAGTCCCCATACCAATCGGTTTGAGTTCAGTATGATGACATTGCGGGCAATGATCTGGCATGCGATGAATGGTGCCACAATGATGACAATGCAAATGCTGATAAGGTTGAGTATGTAAGGTAAAATTGGCGTCACAATGCGGACATTTCGCTTGCCAAGCACAACTTTCACAAATCAATACAGGGGCATAGCCTCGTCGATTGAGAAAAATCAGTACTTGTTCTTTGCGCGCCAGACGCTTATGCATTTCATCCAACAGAAACTGACTAAAACCATGCTGTTTGCGCCCGACTTTTAAATCCAAGATGTGCAACTTAGGCAACAGTGCCGTGCCTGCACGTTCATTTAATTCCAGTCGGGTCAGTTTGCCTTGATCGGCCAGTGCATAGCTTTCCATGCTCGGCGTTGCTGAACCCAAAATAATTGGACAGTTTTCCAAATGCGCCCGATACAGAGCTACATCACGGGCATGATAGCGAAAACCTTCTTGCTGTTTAAAAGACAGATCATGCTCTTCATCTAAAATGATCAAACCTAAATTGTGCAATGGGGTATAAATGGCAGAGCGTGTGCCTAAAATAATCGAGGCTTTGCCCATTTGTGCACTTTGCCATGCTTGCAAGCGTTTAGCATCCGTCAGTCCCGAATGCAGCAGGGCAATATGACAGTGGAAGCGCGATTGAAAGCGACTAATCGTTTGGGGGGTCAAACCAATTTCAGGTACCAACACCAACACTTGTTTGCCTTGCTTCAGGACTTCGTACATGATTTGCAAGTAAACTTCAGTTTTACCGCTACCCGTTAAGCCATCTAGTAAATAGGCATGATAAGACGAGAGCGATTTCAGTACCTGCTGAATGGCATGCTTTTGATCGGGATTGGCGGTCAGTGGCATTTGCGCCAAACTCAGGGCTTGTGGGCTAAAATCTTTTTGTTCTAAATAAGCTTCACAAATTCCCTTTTTTTCTAGTGCTTTTAAAGTTGCGGTTTCAATGCCCGCCAAATTCAGAATATTTTCTGCCGTGCCTGCGGGATGGAGTTTTAAAATTTTATAAGCATGTTGTTGTTTTTCAGAGCGTTTAACTTTTTCATCTGCATGTTGGTCAAGCAGCCGCCACATGTGCGCCAACAGATCATATGGTTTGCCTTGACGTAATAAGCTTGGCAAGGCGCTTTGCACCACTTCACCAATTGGAAATTGATAATATTGCGCTGCCCATGTCAATAAAGTTAAAACTTTACTGTCTAGAATGGCATCGTCATCTAGCAAAGCTTGAATGGGTTTTAACTTAAACTTGGGATTCTCTGGAGTGTCTGCTGTGAGTTTTTGCATAATCACCCCAATTAAATTGCGTGATCCAAACGGAACAGCAACACGCGCTCCAACCTTCGCCTGCTCATAATCCTCTGCGGAAATTTGATAGTCGAAACAGTCATAGACATGGGCTGGAACGGCTACGCGAATCCGATAAGGCGCTAAAGTGGGCGATACTGTATTTGGCATAAAAAGGTCAAAGGTTCCAGCTGAATGATCGTCGTGTGAAGTCTTGAGTTATGTTAGAGTGTGCAAATAAAATTTATATTGAAGAATATGAATGATTTTAGGGGTCAGACGCAACAGCGCTGAAGGAAATTTCGGAAAATTAGAGCATTACAATGCCTGCATATCAATTTACCGCCATTGATGCTTTAGGGAAGCAGCAGAAAGGCGTGCTAGAAGGTGATTCGGCACGACAAATCCGCCAGCAATTACGTGAGAAATCGCTCATCCCGATTAGTGTAGATCCTGTAGAACATAAAGCCAAACAGCAAGGATCACGCTGGTTTCAAAAAAATATTACTGCCTATGATTTAGCCCTTTTAACCCGCCAATTGTCGGTGTTGGTGGCTGCGGCGATTCCGCTGGAAGAAGCTTTACGAGCGGTTGCCAAACAAAGTGAAAAAGTCCATGTGCAACAACTGATTCTGTCCGTTCGCTCCAAAGTTTTGGAGGGGCACTCCTTAGCCAATGCCTTACAGCAATCTGGACGCTTTCCTGAACTGTACCGTGCGACGATTGCAGCAGGCGAGCGTTCAGGTCATCTGGATTTGATTTTGGAACAATTGGCAGATTACACCGAGAATCGCTTTGCTATGCAAAAGAAAATTCAAGGTGCCATGATCTACCCAATCATTTTAATGCTGATGTCTTTTGCGATTGTGATGGGGCTGATGACCTACGTGGTTCCCGATATTGTCAAAACTTTCGATCAAAATAAAGATGCCTTGCCTTGGATTACAGTTGCGCTGATGAAAGCCAGTGCTTTTATTCGCGTGGCTTGGCCATTTTTAATCATTGTAACGGTATTGGGGATCGTGTTCCTTTTACGGTTCTTAAAGAGCACCGCAGGGCATTATGCTTTTGATCGTTTAACGCTCAAATTGCCATTATTTGGTAAATTATCACGTGGTATTAATGCAGCACGGTTTGCCAGTACCTTGTCTATTCTAACCAAGTCAGGTGTGCCTCTGGTGGATGCATTACGCATTGGTGCTGCGGTCAGCAATAACTGGGTGATTCGGGATTCGGTCGATTTGGCGGCTGAAAAAGTCACAGAAGGGGGCAACTTGGCCACCCAACTGGAGCGCAGTGGTTATTTCCCCCCGATGATGGTACAAATGATCAAAAGTGGCGAAGCCTCAGGTGAATTAGATCGCATGTTGGAGCGTGCTGCGACCATGCAAGATCGAGAAGTCACGACCCTAATTTCGACTTTATTGGCATTACTTGAACCGCTAATGTTGGTGCTCATGGCCAGTATTGTATTGGTGATTGTGATTGCAGTGATGCTGCCGATCGTTAATATGAACAATATGATTTAAAGAATATAAAGATTGAAGAGTGAGTGGTTGAATGCAAGTGAATAAATATCAAACCAAACAATCGGGTTTTACTTTAATTGAAGTGATGGTGGTGATTGTTATTTTAGGGGTATTGGCTGCGCTGATTGTACCGAATGTCATGGGACGTGGTGAAAAAGCCAAAGTCGATACCACGGTGATCACCTTAAAGGGTGTTGCAGGTGCGCTGGATCAATATAAATTAGATAACGGTAAATACCCATCAATGCAAGATGGCGGTCTGGATGCCTTAGTGAACCAACCCGCATCGGCAAAAAATTGGATGCAGGGTGGTTATGTTAAAGGTGGCTATCCAAAAGACAGTTGGGAAAATGATATTCAATACATTAACCCGGGTGCTGAAGGTCGTGCTTTCGATTTATATTCGTTTGGTGCCGACGGTAAAGAAGGTGGCGAAGGGACTGATGCCGATATTTATTATCAACCTTAATCCATAGAGCTGGAATTAATCGATGTAAATTATCACTTTATTTTATTGAGTGATTCAATTATAAATAAAGTGATAATCTTTCTTATTTATCAATATTAATATAAGTATTTGAATTTAAATAAATAAAAATAATAAATAGTTTTTGAGAGTTATAATAAGAATTATTCCTAGCCGTAATGTTTACAAAAATTGTCAAGTATATGGATAAATAGACTTTTTATTTAAAAAAAACCTAGCATAATAAATTTAAGAACAAAAATGTGATGGGGAGAATAGAATGAAAGCATTCGTTTTATCAGATGAAATCACCCAATTTCATTGGGCGATGCTGAAATCTGTTCTATTGATTTTAACGGTATTGCCGATGATGAATGGGGCCGTGACTTTATGGCAACATACCGAAGGCAGTAGTCAGATTATGATTGGCTTTTTGACCTTGAGTGTCATAAGTGCATGGGTCATGGTGTGTTTTATGAGTGCGCTCAAAGCAACTGTCTGGCAGTCGCAAAGTCTGAATTCTGTCATTGAGCAAAAAATCTTTGCTGCCTATCGTTATGTACCGATGCTGTTTTTATCTGGTTTAGTCGCTTATTTTGCGAGTCAGTTTGCTTCAATGTTTTAATTGATTCTAGATTTCTCAAGTTTGATGAAACATCAGAATAAAAAAGGGAGATTTCAAAATCTCCCTTTTTTATTAGCGTCTGCTTTTAAATGAAATATCAACTTTTCGTGGGCGGAAGAACCAACCCATAATCAAAAGTAGCGCTGAAAATCCGAGGATTGGCCAGTCACTTAGACGATTGTAGAGTGTTTGACCTTGCATTGCAGGTAAGTCCCCGCGCAGTACCACACGTTGATCAATAGGTGCTTGACGCACAATATGTCCTTGATGATCAATAAAAGCCGTGATGCCTGTATTGGTGGCACGAATAAACCAACGCCCATTTTCTTTGGCGCGCATTTGCACCATTTGTAAATGTTGCCAAGGACCTGCGGTACCCGTAAACCACGCATCATTTGAAACGGTCACGAGGAAGTCGCTGTTGCTGGCATTCCGTCGTGTTAGATTCGGATAAGCCACTTCATAGCAAATTGCAGCAGCTAAATTATGCTGTTTGATATGTAAGGGTTGTTGATCGGATGCCCCACGTGAAAAACCACTCATAGCAGGGTCATTCTG
The DNA here is from genome assembly GCF_004331035.1 of Acinetobacter sp. ANC 4910. GTDB lineage: Bacteria > Pseudomonadota > Gammaproteobacteria > Pseudomonadales > Moraxellaceae > Acinetobacter. Next base: position 221,674 of record NZ_SJNT01000005.1, on the reverse strand, counting down.
TAAGGCGGGTAATACCCAACTGAGCATACCTGACAGGGGAATATATTCGCCAAATGGCACCAAGCGTTGCTTTTTATACAGTCCGTCAGACTGACTACCCAATGCCATGATGCTGTTGTAGAACATCGGGCTACCTTGTTGCTGAGATGCTTTTAAATCCCAATAAGGAATCCCTGTGACCCATCCAGTACCTGTTTTTTGGGCTTGAACTTTCATGGCATCCAAAAATGGTTGAATGTCAGTTTGGAACATTGGAATGGATGATTCTGGCCAAACGATTAAATCACGTCCCCATTCACTACGACTGAGTCCTGCATAGATCATTAAGGTTTGGGTCTGGTATTCGGTCAGCCATTTTAGGTCTTGTGGAATATTGCCCTGAATTAGAGAAACCGAAAGAGGTTTTTCATTTTTGGGTTGAACAAACTGAAGTTGTGCAGCCCCCCAAGCCCCGAGCAGTAAAATCAGAGAAGGAACTAACCAGAATAAGCGTCTATTTAAGATCTCGACTAGCGCGCAGGCCAAAATGATAACGACGAAAGAGACCCCGAATACCCCAAACAGCGGGGCATAGCCATCGAGGAAGCGTTCGGTAAACGCATAGCCGACAAACAGCCAAGGAAAACCAGTGAAGACCCATGTTTTCGCCCACTCAAAGAACACCCAAAGCGGAGCAAAGGTAAGTGGTGTTTCAGGGAAAAATCTGCGATATATCCAAGTTTGTAGTGCAGTGAAGAGACCCATGACCAGTGCCATGATGGCAATCATGAGTACACTGAGCACGGCACTGGTATCGCCGTAGACATGAATGGAGGTGTAGAGCCAAAAAGCACCAATAAACCACAGCCCAAAGCCATAACTCCAGCCAATGAAGAATGCGTGTTTGGCTGAACGCTGGCGCAAGCAGGCATAGAGTAAGGCAGGGGAAAGTAGGGCAATCCACCAGTAATAGTAAGGTGCCAATGCAAAACTCAACATGGCACCCGAACAAAGGGAAATAATCAAAGGGAAAATCATGGGGAGCTGTTTTTGTTGTTGTGAAGACGTTAACAGCGCATGAAAGTATGTTCTCATTTAAGGACAGCTCGAATCAGATGAATAGTACGTGCATCTGCTTCTACAATGGTAAATTCCCAATCGCCAATTTCAATCACTTGACCTTGTAAATCGCTCACTAAACCAATTTCTTGAAGCAACAAACCGCCCATAGTTTCTACTTCATCATCAGGAAAATCAGCATCTAAAAGATTGTTAAAGTGTTCGATTGGTGTAAGTGCCTGCACCAACCAAGTATTGGCCGTTTTAGGATCATCATCAGGCACAATATAGGAAGCTTCTTCATCGACCATGTCGTGTTCATCTTCAATTTCACCGACAATCTCTTCCAGAATATCTTCAAGCGTGACCAAACCCGATGTGGTGCCATATTCATCAATCACCACAGCAATATGCGTCTGAGTGTTTTTTAGCATACGTAACACTTGGTCAGAGCGTGCACTTTCAGGGACAAACAATGGCTGACGCATGAGCACCCGAATATCGACTTTGCTGGCTTTTTCGGTCAAGAAAGGCAATAAATCTTTCGCCAGCAAAATGCCGACCACATTATCGGGTTGATCGGACGAAAACACGGGAAAACGTGAGTGCGCTGATTCAATCAAGACATGCAAAATATCGAGTAATTCATCATCTTCTTGTAGGCTGATCATGGCTGTGCGCGGCGTCATGACTTCGCGGATTTTAGTCGCAGGAAGATCGAATACACCTTCAAGCATCGCAACCGTATCAGGCTCTAAAAAACGACGTGAATCTTGTACGAGTTTGAGCAATTCGTCGCGAGTTTCTGGTGCAGTTCCTAACCACTTTCTTAAGCCACGCATGCCCCACGACGGGCTGGATTCATCGTGCATGATCTTTCCTAAAGACTCTAGATATGAAAAAAATTATTTTCATCATACCTTAGAAAATGCAGATGTCTATGCAAAAAGTACTGCAAAATATGAATGTTATCGTCATCTTTCAATGAACTAAATGGGTTTAAACTTTAAACTTCGAGTTTATGGTTTGCTTGCTAAACAGATAAGCGGGGGAGGTGTTGCTGTGTCATTTCGAGTTTATGTTAGAATAGCGCTGAAAATTTATGAAGCGTGTCTAGATGTCTGAATCCTCTGTTACCCCGACCTTGCAATTAAATACCCGTGGATTACGTTGCCCTGAACCTGTGATGATGTTGCATCAAGCCATTCGTAAATCTAAATCTGGGGATGTGGTTGAGGTCTTCGCAACAGACAATTCGACCTCGTGGGATATTCCTAAATTTTGTATGCATTTGGGACATGAGCTGTTGTTGCAAGAAGAACGCTTAGATGAAAATGGCAATAAAGAATTTCATTATTTGGTGAAAAAAGGCTAAGGCTTAAGCGTTAAAATCTTGGGATTGAGCCCAATAATATGAGTTTAAAACAATAAATACAGCTCATTTTAGGACATAAAAATGGAAAGTATATTTCGATGCTTAGGGTTTGCTATTTTTGCCTTATCGGGCTCAATCGTGTGGGCAAAACCCTGTGAAATTCCTGTACAAAGCATGAATGTTGCAGGTTTAAAAGTTGGGCAAAGTATCCGAGAGTTTCAAAAGCTTCATCCTACCGTGAAACCTGTGGTTTTAGGGGGGAATAATTACCAATTAGCGTTTGCCGATGGGACTGACGCTCAGATTAAAAAAACTGGCGTGAGTTCGGTTCAACATATTCGTTATGATCCAGATACTGAAGTGATCACTTCATTCAGTTTAAGTTTTCTGGATGGTCCTATGGCCAGTTATGAGACGGATTTGGATCTTTTTAAAAGTAGAATTCTCAAAAAATTTAAAGTTGCCCAAAAAGGCTGGGTGCAAAAAAAGAATACATATATCTATCAATGTGATGATTATCGAATTGAGATTCATCAGGACTATGGTGCTGAACATACAGCCATTGGACCAACCGTCATGGTATTGAGTCAAAAAACGGATATGTTTTAATAAAAAATCCCCTCACAGGAAGGGGATTTTTTTATGGATTAGAGATTACATGTTAGGATAATTTGGACCACCACCGCCTTCTGGCGTTACCCAAGTGATGTTCTGTGATGGATCTTTAATGTCACAGGTCTTACAGTGTACACAGTTCGCTGCGTTAATTTGGAAACGTTTTGAACCATCATCATTTTCCATAATTTCATACACACCCGCAGGGCAGTAGCGCTGAGCAGGCTCATCCCATTTGGGTAAGTTCACGTTCACAGGAATTGAAGCATCAGTCAGTTTCAAATGTGCAGGTTGGTTTTCTTCATGCACGGTGTTCGAAACGAAGACTGAAGACAAACGGTCAAAGGTTAATTTGCCATCTGGTTTTGGATAATTCGGCTTAAAGGTTGCTGCATCTACCGTTTTTAGTGCACTGAAATCAGGCGCTAAGTCATGTAGTGTAAACGGTACTTTAAATACATTTTGGTCGACGAAGTTGAATGCACCACCCATCCATTGACCAAATTTGTGCATCGCAGGACCAAAGTTACGCGCGTTGTATAGCTCTTCTTTTAACCAGCTGTTGTTGAATTTTTCAGTATAGGCTGTGAGTTCTTTTGCAAAGAAGTCTTCACCTTCGGTTACACGGGCAATCGCCAGATCACCACCTTTTTCTACACCGGCAGCAATCGCTTCAAATACAGCTTCACCACATAACATGCCAGATTTCATGGCAGTATGAGAGCCTTTGATTTTAGCAAAGTTCAAGAAGCCTGCATCATCACCAATTAAAGAGCCACCCGGGAAGGTAAACTTCGGCAATGAGTTGAAACCGCCTTTCACTACAGCACGTGCGCCATAAGAAATGCGTTTGCCACCTTCCAAATACTGTTTAATTAGTGGGTGGGTTTTCCAGCGTTGCATTTCTGCAAACGGGTACATGTGTGGATTTTCGTAAGATAAATCCACGATCATCCCCAAAGTAACTTGGTTGTTTTCTGCATGGTATAACCACCAACCGCCAGAAGAACCTGTTTCAGCAAGAGGCCAACCAGCACCGTGCATCACCAAACCTGGTTTGTGTTTTGCAGGATCGATTTCCCACAGTTCTTTAATGCCGATACCGTAGTGCTGAGGATCAGCATCTTTATCGAGGTTGTATTTTGCAATCAGGCGCTTACCTAAATGACCACGACAGCCTTCAGCAAAAATCGTGTATTTGGCATGCAATTCATAGCCTGGGGTAAAGTTATGCGTCGGTTCGCCATCTTTACCAATTCCCATATCACCAGTTTGAATACCTTTAACTGTACCATCTGCATGGTAAAGAATTTCAGACGCAGCAAAACCAGGGAAAATCGAAACTTCTAATTCTTCGGCTTTTTGACCTAACCAGCGGACTACGTTACCTAAAGAGATTACGTAGTTGCCGTCATTGTGCATGGTTTTAGGCACCATCCAATGCGGCGCTTCTTGTGCTTTTTCAGGCGACATTAAGAAATAGGTTTTATCTTCCGTTACAGGAACATTTAAAGGCGCACCTTCTTCTTTCCAGTTTGGGAATAATTCGTTAATCGCACGTGGTTCTAGTACAGCACCCGAAAGAATATGCGCACCGACTTCGGAGCCCTTTTCTACCACACAAACGGATAAATCAGATAAGTTGTTTTCAATCGCAAGTTGACGAATTTTGATCGCAGCAGAAAGACCTGCGGGGCCTGCGCCTACGATAACGACGTCAAACTCCATCGATTCACGTTCGATGTGTTCCATGTAGGACTCCTCATATTACTTAAAGGTGGCAACTGTATGACTCTTTACAGTGCTGCCATGAGTGTTCTTAAATAGTCGGCACAACTGGATTATCGTGCCTTTATATATTGTGGGCTAGTATAGTTTTAAACCGTGGTCTAGCCAATTGGCTGAATCATAATATTTTTACGTCATGTAGGCATTAATTCATGGTAAATCAAACTAATTCCAACAATCCGACGAATAATACAGCGAAAAATGATGATAAAAACTTAATGAGTATTGCACAATACTTAAAAAGTGCACAGGGCGGTCACAAAAGGTCAATCCCTCCTTTAGCGCAATGGCAGCCAAAGCATTGTGGCCAAATGGATTTGAAGGTTTTGGCCAACGGAGAATGGTGGCACGAAGGTCAATTGATTAAGCGCCAGTCCTTATTAGACCTGTTTTCAAGTGTGCTTTGGAAAGAACAGGGTCGGTTTTATTTGAAGACACCTGTAGAGCAAATTGAAATCGAGGTCGAAGATGAACCTTTGTTCGTCAATCAAGTTGACTCTACGGTCATTGCAGGCAAAACATATATTCAATTCACTACAACCAATGCCGATCTGATTATTGTGGATGCCGAACATCCTATTTTTATGCGTGAATTTTCGGGCGAGTTGCGTCCATATGTGCATGTGCGCTTTGGGATAAATGCCTTAATTCAGCGTTCAGCCTTTTTTCATCTTATTGAAATGGGGGCGCTGCTTGAAAATGAGCAAGGCGATACCATTTTAAGCCTACAAAGTGGCGATTTTCACTTGCAATTGGGCACCTGAGGTTTAAGCTTTGTTTATTCTGGTCTTTCTTTGTAAATAGTGTGTTATGACAGCCATTCATCCGATTTACCCCTTAGTTGATCCTATGCCAAAAGCGCAATCGGATGCACCCATTGGAATTTTTGATTCAGGTATTGGCGGGTTATCGGTAGCGCAGGAAATTGCACGCTATTTGCCGAATGAACGCATCGTTTATTTTGCGGATACAGCGAACGTACCTTATGGTCCACGTGAGGATCAGGAAATTCGTGAACTGACGGCCCGCGCCATTGAGTGGTTATATCGACAAGGCTGTAAAGTTGCTGTAGTCGCGTGTAATACCGCTTCGGCTTTTAGCCTGGATTATTTACGTGAACATTACGGAGAAAATTTCCCGATTATTGGCTTAGTGCCTGCGTTAAAGCCAGCCGTACTGCAAAGTCAAAGCAAAACCGTTGCTGTGTTGGCAACACCAGCGACATTCCGCGGCAAATTGATTAATGAAGTGGTACAACGTTTTGCTATTCCTTCTCAGGTGAATGTTTTAGCAGTGACCTGCTTGGAATTGGTGCCTTTTGTTGAAAGTGGTCAGCAAATGAGTACGACCTGCCTAGATACCTTAAAACGTATTTTACAGCCCGTTGTCGATCAGGGAGCGGACTATTTAGTACTGGGATGCACCCATTATCCGTTCTTGAAACCTGCAATTGAGTCAATTTTTGGGCAAAAAATGACATTAATTGACTCTGGTTATGCCGTTGCACGTCAAACTTCCCGTATTTTGTTAAAAAATGAGTTATTATTTGAGCAGAGACGGAAGGATGGTTTACCGCGCATAGCATGTTATGTCAGTGGAAATAACGCCAAGCATTTAGAATCGATTGTGCAACATCTCATTTCACCTGATTTGAGTTGGAGTATTGCCAATATTGTCATGAAATAAATGCAGAACAATAATCCATCTTAAAACTTGAGTATCAATATTAGAAATTGGGGTTGTCATACTGTAAGGCTTTGATTGCGGTATGCAGAAGAAAAGGTGAGGATAACCAATGATCGATAAGCGTTATCAGGTATTTATTTCGACTTCTGGGGCAGATATGCAGCCAGAGCGCATGATTTTGTCACAAACCTTAGTGGGCATGGGTTTTTTTTCTTGGGGACTGGAACAAAGAACACCATTAAGCACCGCTTTTGCACGCCGTCAAATTGATGATTGTGATTATGTGATTATGCTTTTGGGCAGCCAATATGGTGAACAGTCGGTTTCTGGTGTGGGCTATATGCATCTGGAATACATCTATGCCATGTCCAAGCAGAAGCCAGTTATTGTGTTTATGCACGAAGAACCTGCTTCGCGTGATCCTGCCTTACACGACCAGAAACCAGAGCTGAAAGAAAAATTTAGAGAGTTTCGTAAACTGTTACAGCAAGAAGTTGATCAGGTGTTTACCTACCGAACCTTGCGCGATTTAGAAATGGCAGTGCGGTTGAATATGACGCAAATGTTGGAGCGTTATCCAACTACAGGGTGGGTGCGACCACAAAATGCACAAAAGTTACATGATGAAATTGATCGCCTGAAAGCCAAAATTAGTCAGTTAGAACGAGATTTAGGTACACGTGAAGTCGACCCATTTTTAACCTTGCCGAAAGTGGCAATGAATGAAGCCTTTAGTTTTGAATATCGTGTGCATGCTTATCAGGATGGTAATTTTAAAGAACTTAAGATTCAGAAAACCTTAACATGGGCGGAACTTTTAGCGGTATTGGGCAGTACTTTTTTAAATCCAACACCTGAAGAATATTTTTCTAAACGTATGAATGAATATTTAAATGAAATTGGATTGACCGATGCACGAATTGAAATGCCTCGTGCACATGCGGTTGCCCGCTCACAGATCAACATTCGTGCATTACATAATATTAAAACACAGATGCGTCAAAACGAATGGATTAGTCCAGCTGGGCGAGATGACCGACAACGCATGTTATGGAAATTAACTCAGAAAGGGCATCATTTACTCGAAAGTCATTTACTTTCGGATAATCGTGTTTCTCTATAGAAATAATTGTATTTATTCGTATTTCATTTCATGGAAAAGTTGTTAAAGTGGGTGGGTTGAATTGGAAATGAAGGTCAACTCATGCTTGCGGAAAAAGCAAAAATCACCGTTATTTTAGCCAATTTGGGTACTCCTGATGCACCCACTGCACCTGCGGTCAGAAAGTTTTTAAAACAGTTTCTTTCTGATCAACGTGTGATTGAAATTCCAAAGCCGTTATGGCAAATCATTTTACGGTTATTTATTTTACCGTTTCGTCCGAAACGTGTTGCACATGCCTATGCCAGTATTTGGTCTGTAGACTCACCCATGCGTGAAATTTTATTGGCGCAGGTGGCGCAAGTGCGAGCAATTTTAACTGAAAAATATCCAGAATTTGAGTTAAACGTGGTTCCAGCCATGAGCTATGGTCAACCTGGAATGACAACGGTGCTTGAGCAAATAACCCAAAATCCGCAAGACCATATTATTTTATTGCCACTTTTCCCACAATATTCAGCGACTTCAACTGCGCCTTTATATGATTTATTGGCTCAGTGGATGCAAAAGCAGCGTAATTTGCCTGGACTTTCGATTGTCCGTGATTATTATCAGCACCCTTTATATATCCAGTCTTTAGCCCAAAGTGTTAAAGACTACTGGGCAGAACATGGTCGCGCGGAAAAACTGCTGATGTCTTTCCATGGCATCCCACAGCCTTATGCCGACAAGGGAGATCCTTATGCCGACCGTTGCCGTAAAACAGCTCAATTGCTGGCTCAGGCTCTGGATTTAAGCGATGCACAATGGGCCATTAGCTTCCAGTCACGTTTTGGTAAGCAAGAGTGGGTTAAGCCTTATACGGATCAGTTATTGCAAGATTGGGCAGCTCAAGGAGTCAAGTCGGTGCAGATTATGAGCCCTGCATTTTCTGCCGATTGTCTAGAAACTTTAGAAGAACTCGCCATTCAGAATGCTGAATTATTTTTATCATTGGGTGGTGAGCACTATGCGTATATTCCTGCCTTGAATGCACGTGAAGACCATCTGCAATTGCTCTTGCGCTTATTGCAAGCTAATCTTGATGGTTTAAAACAAACATTAGCATCTGCCTAAGAGAGACCTGTGACTATGCTTCAAGTGAAAATTGTACCTGTAACTGCATTTCAGCAGAACTGTTCTATTCTTTGGGATTCTGAAAGCAAAGAAGCAGTACTAATTGATGCAGGGGGGGAACCTGAGAAATTACAGGCAGAAGTTGAAGCATTGGGTTTGACAGTAAAAGCCCTCTGGTTGACGCATGGGCATTTAGACCATGCAGGTGCAGTGGGTACTTTAAGCCGTATTTGGAATATCCCTGTGATTGGGCCACACAAGGAAGATCAATTTTGGTTGGATATGCTGCAAGAAGTCTCCGAACGGTATGGTTTTCCCATTCCAGAAAAAGTTCAAGTGACCCAGTGGCTTGAAGGTGGGGAAACGTTGCACTTGGGTGAACAAAACTTTGAAGTCCGTTTCGCACCAGGTCATACGCCTGGGCATGTCATGTTCTATAACGCAGAATATGGTTTGTTGTGGACAGGGGATGTGTTGTTTAAGGGTTCGATTGGGCGTACTGATTTCCCGCGTGGGAATCATCAACAGTTAATCGACTCGATTCAGCGTGAATGTTTTAGTCTACCCGATGAAACACAGTTTATTTCTGGGCATGGACCACTTAGCACAATTGGGTTTGAAAAACAGCATAATCCTTTTGTGGCAGGTAAAGCGGGGTAGTTCCTTTATAGGGAATGAGCGGCTCACCACAGAGAGAACAAGCGTAAAATGCAATATTATTGAAGAGGGATAGATTCAATGGTATTGATAAAAAAAATGGGAGGTGTTCACTCCCATTTTTTTTATGTGGCAATCAACTTGAAGAGCATTAGCTTCTAAAAGGATCGGTTTTGTGTTGTTTTTTCTCGAGACCAAGTAGAAGAGTCGCAATTGCCAATAGAATACCTACGCCCATAATCATCATGTCATGCGTGAATAGGCTCAACGTCACTGCACATAAAGTTAAAACGATAAGGAGATAGAAAAAAAACTTTAAAGCTAATTCTTTCATGGGGGAGATTCCACAATTTTCTAAAAATGCAACAAACTTAACAAATTGTTACTTTAAGCGTAAAATTTTATGAATTATAGGGGGATTTTTGGGAAAATCTAGACAAATCTTAAAAATATGATAACTGTTTTGCATTTGTGTGGATAATTTTGAGATGGTAGGATAAATTCTTCAACTTAGCATGGTCTTTGCTGAATTAAGTGACTCAATCAATCAAATGGAAGAATTATCCTGTTGAGATGAAAAAGATTTAGTTAAATCTATAAAATGAGATATACAGCCTAAATTTTTGATTGGACACTAGGCTGTAATCGTGAATAAAACCATCAGTGAGTCATTAACTGGGCAGTGGCTATTTACGGAAAGGGTTGGCAGAAAATTGCTTGCTCTCTAAACCCAACAAAACGGCTGCAATTGCCAGTAAAAAACCAATCCCCACAAACATAAGATCTTGTGCATAAATTGCGAGAATAAAGCTACACAATGTAAAGACAACAGAAAGATAGAAGAATATTTTTAAAGCCAATTCTTTCATGGGAAATTCTCAAAATAAAACACAGCACAATACAAAAGCAAAGAATAGAATGATTCTCATTCTTTATATTATGGTGCCAAAAAGGCACCTGTGCAAATAATAATCATGTATAAAATAATTAATGATTTGTATGTCGTTATGATGAATTGTAAAAATAAAAGGCTATTCTTCTGAGTTTTCTGCCTGAGGTGCATCTTCGGTGGGTAATTTATAGTCATCATTTGCCCAAGCACCTAAATCAATCAGCTTGCAACGCTCAGAGCAAAATGGTCGATAAGGATTGTCTTGCCAAGTTGAAAGTTTACCACAACGCGGGCAAGCAAAGGTCTTCGGCATAATAGACTCCAGTGAAATAGATGGGAAGATTTGGTCAAAACTTTGTGCAGTGTTAGACTGGCGCAGATTTTCTTTAGTTTGATCTGATTATGCCGATTCGTCAATTTCAAGCACAGTATATGCATGCTCCGCGTGATTTTATTATGATTGATTCAGCGCCGATTTGTGTGGAAATTGGTGCGGGTAAAGGTAAGCATGCTTTGTTGTTTACTCGTGAGCATCCAGACAGCAAGCTGATTGCAATAGAACGAACCCGCGAGAAGTTCGTGGCGATGCAAAAACAGCATCAAGCAGAAGGGCAGACAAATTTACAGACGGTGCATGCCGATGCCTTACCTTGGGTTGTGCATGCCTTAGCTCCACAACAAGTTCAGCAATTCTTTATTTTATACCCGAATCCAGAGCCGCATAACCCCGCGCAGCGCTGGCTGAATATGCCATTTTTCGAATTTATATTGTCTCGACTACAAGTGGACGGTCAGATTACTTTGGCCAGTAATATTCCAGAATATATTGCAGAAGCGGAGCAGCAGCTACAAGAGGTTTGGAAGCTACCTTATGTAAAAGAGGTGATTGCTTCAGATTCAGCACGGACCCATTTTGAGATTAAGTATCTGGAACGTGGAGAATTATGTCAGCAATTACTGATTCAAAAGCCCGAGCATTACAGCACGCGTTTTGATGATTTTCAGGCTTTGGCGGGTGTAAATATGCCAAAGCCAACTTCTGCCGATACGCAAAGTGATGCCTAAGTGATGAAGCAGCGGATTGCGATTATCGGAGCGGGTCCTGCGGGTTTAATGGCCGCAGAAGTCTTAAGCCAATGGAACTATGATGTGCATGTGTATGAACAGAAACCATCTGCGGCACGTAAGTTTTTGATGGCAGGAAAAACGGGACTGAACATTTCACATGCGGAGCCGCTTGAGCAATTTATTCAGCGTTATGATCAGGTCGAATGGCTTGAAAACTGGATCCGCCGTTGGGATGCAAGTTGGATTCAAAACTGGATGCAGGATTTAGGAGTCGCATCCTATATCGGATCTTCAGGGCGTATTTTCCCGACGGAAATGAAAGCCGCGCCCTTACTCCGAGCTTGGCTCAAACGTTTAACCGAGCAGGGTGTGCAATTTCATTACCGACATTCGTGCTTAGGGATTCAGTCCAATACGTTAAAAATTAAAGATTTAGTTCAGCAACGCGAATTTAGTGAAGACTTTGATGCCATTGTACTGGCGTGTGGCGCAGTCTCCTGGCCGCAATTGGGCAGTGATGGTCAGTGGCAACAATGGCTCGTGCCAGAACAATTAAATCCATTTCAAGCCAGTAATGCTGGGGTTGAACGAGAATGGTCTGCCTTTATGCAAACGCTGTTTGGGCAGCCATTAAAGCGAGTTGTGGCTTGGGTTGATGCAAAGCAAAAGAGTCAGGGTGATATTGTCATCACTCATTATGGCTTGGAAAGTGGCTTGATTTATAAACAGGGCAGAGCTTTAAGACAGCAATCAGAAATGCAGTTAATGCTCGATTTGTTGCCTGAGCTGAGCCATGTGCAATTGGTACAAAAATTACAACCGAGCAAGAAACAGTCTTTAAGCAATGTCTGGCGTAAAGCTGGTTTAGATACAGCAAAAGCCAGTTTAGTTCGTGAGTTAGTGCCAAAAGCAGATTGGCATGACCCTGAAAAATTGGCACAGCAGATTAAGCAGTTGCCGATTCCTTTAACAGGTTTTCGTCCACTTGAAGAAGCCATTAGCTGTGCAGGTGGCGTGAAACGCGAAGCTTTAACGGCGCATTTGCAGTTGCAGCAACAGCCACAGATTTTTTGTTGTGGTGAAATGCTGGATTGGGATGCACCCACAGGGGGCTATCTCTTAACCGCCTGTTTTGCAACAGGACGTGCCGCAGGTGAAGGAGTGCATGAATATTTGACTTCACATTAAAAAGCGATGTAAAGCCAGAGATAGACATGCTAGTTTAAAACTCTTTCATTTGTAGGGCTGAACTGATGTCACAACATTGTTATGCTGGAAGCTGTTTATGCGGTGCAATTCGTTATGAAGTACGTGGTGCAATTGGCGATATTGTGCAGTGTCACTGCCAACGCTGCCGTAAAGCCAATGGGACAGCCTTTGCCACCAATGCACCGATTAAGAAAACAGATTTTAAAATTGTGCAAGGTGAACAATTCCTGAAAGCTTACCAGTCCACTGAAACCACGCAGCGTTGCTTTTGCAGTGAGTGTGGTTCCCCAATTATGAGCATTAAAACTGATACACCAGAGTATTACCGGTTACGCCTTGGGACTTTAGATACTGCATTAACGCAAAAACCGACCATGCATATTTTTGTCGATTCTAAGGCAGAGTGGGACAGCATTCAGGATGAATTGCCACAATACAGCGAACGTCCTTAAATTTATTGCATTGCAATAAAAAAACCAGATGACAACATCGTTGCATCTGTTTTTTTTATTAGAATTGGTGAACTTACTGCACAGTAAATCTTAATTATGATTTACTTTTCTCCGCAGGTTCATATTGTACTTCCCAATGATCTAGCTGTTCTTGTGCATGTAAGAACTCACCCAAGCCTTTAATATTATCTGGTGTTGAGTTGGGAATATCTTGTGGAGCCTTACTGTTTTGATTTAATAACTTGGCTTGGTTTTCCCAATATTGTGCCATTAACCCTTGAATATATCGCCCTTGTTCGGTTTTTAAATCCAGATCTTTGAGCATGGTCAAAGCAGATTGAATATTGTCGTGTTTACGACTACGGGCAAATTCATCGGTGAGGCTGCCGTTGTCGCGCATTTTAATGAGCTCATCTTCCATTTCATCACTCATTTCACTAAAACGACGGTCATAGTCGACCAGAAGTTTAATGTCATGTTGATCATTCGCAGTTTTAGGAAACTCCTTAATGGGCGAAGATTCCAGTTCCTGCATCATCCGATCTTCTGAAGGATCAGGTACATCATTTTCATTGTTTTTGCTGCATGCGGTGAATAGCAGGGTGCTACAGAGCAGTGGGAGCAAATAAGCTTTAAAGTGCTTCATTTCAGTTATCCTAAAGAATATTTATGTTGTTTTCTTAAAATTATACGCGTAGGTCACATAAGGGAATACAATTTCATCCTGTGCTGCTTTGCCTGTGTAGTCGGCAACAATCTGTTCAAACTGCATTTTTAACTGCTGTTGTTGCTTAGTTGGCATTGCGGCAATAAAACTGGTCGAGAGCAAGCGCTTGGACACCACTTCATCGACACGCCCGATATGCACATGTGTAAAGGTTTTGATCTGATCCAGTTCAAATAAAAATTGCTGTTCAAAGGCTTGTTGCCATTGTCCGCTATGAAATCGTGGGGTATCACCTTCGAGTGGTTCGAGCACATCTGCCAATGCTTTGACCCAATCCACCTGAATATCGCGTTGATTCCAGACCAAACCCAGTTGCCCATTCGGTTTTAAGATTTGATGGATTTCATTCAGGCTATCCATATTGGCGAACCAGTGGAAAGATTGGGCACAAATGACGGCATCGATACTTCCCGATGCAATAGATAACTGATCACTGCTGGCTTGTAGGGTAGAAATCTGTGGATAGGCTTGCTGTAATTGTGCCAGCATTTCCGCAATGGGTTCAACCGCAATAATATGGGATGTTACTTGTTGCAGATAAGGGAGGAATTTTCCTGTACCCGAACCCAAGTCGACCACCTCTGACTGCGCTGTCAAGTGGAGTTGTTGTTTTAACCACGTCACAATTTCTTGTGGATAATTTGGACGGACTTGTTGATAAAGTTCAGCGGCAGAACTGAAACCTTGCTGTGCGGCAGGATGAAGTGATTGTGTCATATTTTGCGCTTTTTTATCTGCTGTGCATCTATAAAATAACATAGTCCTCTCCGAATGATCTTAGCAAGCGTTGGCGGGACTTGTTTTTCTAATACATACATCTGTTGCAGCATACGTTAAAATGTTGCCACGGATTTGTGACGCCGTAGATTTATTTTGTTGTTGATTGTGATGCAGATGAGATCGACACATTCTCCTACATAGACAGTGTAATAAGTAGCTGGTCTATGAATTTTATTGATACAAAAAATTAGGGCCGATTTGTTTCGGTGTGGACATGGATAAACACATTATTTTTGAAGACGAACAAATTCGCGCTATTTTTTTAAAAGGTTCGTCTGACGAGTTAGTTTTTTCTTTTGGTGACTTAATTACTCGCGCCAAAGGACTTGCAATCAATGCGGAAAAATCATTAGCCAAATTTGAGTTTAATGTGATTGGCATTATGCCCAAAGAAAAATCATGGTTTCCTGCGGAGTCCATGCACAACTTGTTCAAAGCCATTGAAGACGTGATTGCACCCTTTCAAAAACGCATTGGTTATGGCGGTTCAATGGGCGGCTATGCCGCGATTAAATATTCAAAGCTGTTGGGTTTAACTCGTGTGGTGTCTTTGGTTCCACAGTTTTCGATTGACCCAGAAGTGGTTGAAGATAACCGCTATAACATGTTTTACCATGCAGAACTCAATGCGAATATGCAGGTGCAAACGCAGGATATTGCTGCGGACTGTGAATATATTGTGGTCTATGACCCTTACTGTGCCGAAGACCGCGTGCATTTTGTTGAATTGGAACAGGTTATTCCAGAAATCAAAGTCCTGAACCTACCCTTTACAGGACATGATGCCATTGCAGTCTTAGCCAGTTCTGAGCTGCTTAAAGACTTTTTAACGCGCGAATTTGACAGTGTTTATTTCTATCAAAAAATTCGTCAGGTGAAAAAAGGCAGTAAGTTTTATTATCGTAAAGTGATTGAAACCTTATTGCCGCATCATCGTCGTTCACTGGGTAAAATTCTCAGAAACAATGACATGCAGTTGGATAGCCAGTTTTTTGATGCCAAACTGAAACAAAGCATTATCCGTCAGTTACTCAGTAACCGTCAGGTCAGTGAGCAGGATTTGTTGAAACTAGGCATTCAAGTCAATTTGCCACAGGAAAGTAATAGTCAGTTGCTCGACAGTTTTGGGCATGGTCTGGTGTTTAATATGATTAGCCAGAAAATTGAAAGTTATGTGCAAAATGCGATTAACCTGAACCATAAGTTCCTGATTCCAATTTTTGCCAAAGGCACAGATTTGGTTCAGATTAGCCTGAATGATGAACGCTATGTGATTGCCATGAATGACCGCCATGTAATGAAACTGTTCAAAGAGCAGGACGAATTGTCTGCTGGTATGCATCCGTTGGTGTTAAAAAAATATAGCGATTATTATTTGTTGAGCTACAAGCAGTTTAACCTCAGCAGTGATGAATATGGCGGCAATGATTTTGTGGAAGATACGCCTGAAACCGCCAAGTTCATGACACAACCCGAAGAATCGGAAGAAGTAGAACAAGCCTAAAAATTAGATGAATCTTATTCGATTTGGATGGCTTGATTTTTAACTGAATTGGTTTAAGATCGAAAGAGTGGATAAAAAATATCCACTCTTTTTTATTTTTCACTTAAGGTCAGGTTGTATGAATAGGATATTTATACCTGCTGTACTTTTGTCTATCACACTGATTTTCAGTTTGATTTATCTAATTCATCAAGGCTTTGATTTGGCAGCCATCATTTTTGCGAGTGGCGTACTGGTGGTGTTGATGCTCGCGAGTTATGTTTATCAGCAAATTCGATTTTCTGTACGTGAGTGTATAAAAGATTCCAAAAAATAGTGGATTTTTCTTTTTACGGTGTATGTCTTGAACCGAAACCTGCTTTGGCTTTTAATAAGCTCTACATGAGTCATGGAAAATAACAGCAGGAGCAGGAGATGAGGGCAGTATTTTTAGATGTGGAATCTTTAGATCAGCATGATTTGGATCTGAGACCCTTAACTGCCGCTTTTGATGAGCTGATTTTATATCCTGCAACATCAACCGATCAGGTATTACAACGCGTGCAAGATGCACAGGTCATTATCACCAATAAAGTACAGATTTCTGCACAAGTGATGCAGCAATGCCCGCAGTTAAAACTGATTTTAATCTCCGCCACCGGCACCAATAATGTCGACTTAGCTCAGGCCAAAGCACAAGGCATTGTGGTGTGTAACTGTCAGGGGTATGGCACTTCGGCGGTGGCACAACACACTTTGGCTCTGATGTTGGCATTGGCAACTTCACTGCTGAAATATGACCACGCGGTGAAGCAAGGTATATGGAATAGCTCAAAACAGTTTTGTTTACTGGACTTTCCGATTGTGGAACTTGCGGGTAAAACCTTGGGCATTGTGGGGTATGGTGAGCTAGGGCAGGCAGTGGCAAAACTGGCACAAGCCTTTGATATGCGCGTCTTGATTGCTACTTTACCTGATCGCCCGCAACGTGAAGGTCGCTTACCTTTGTCTGAATTATTACCACAGGTGGATTTTCTCACGCTGCATTGCCCGCTGACCGAGTCTACCCGTAACTTAATCAGTACGGATGAATTTGAATTGATGAAAGCCAGCGCCTTTCTGATTAATTGCGCGCGCGGGGGTATTGTCGATGAAGCCGCTTTGGCACAAGCTTTGCGTGAAGGCCGTATTGCAGGTGCTGCGACCGATGTATTAACGGTCGAACCACCGAAAGATGGCAATGTGCTATTGGCAGCAGATATTCCAAATTTAATTATAACACCGCACAGTGCGTGGGGCAGTGTTGATGCACGACAGCGTATTGTGCAGCAGATGGTGGAAAATGTGACTGCCTTTCAGCAAGGACAACCAATTCGGCAAGTTGCCTAACTAAAAATGAAAAAAGCGCAGTCTGTCGGCTGTGCTTTTTTATTGTTTTAAAAATGGCGTGATTTAGTTAAGTTGTCCATTCTGAGCAGGAGTCGAGCTAGATTGACTCAATGGGTGCGATTCAATAGGTGCTGGCGGGCTATTTGGATCACCTAAAACACTGGCTTTGGCTTCATGCCATTTTCTATTGACCGTGGCTGCGGCTTTTTGTGAGTTTTCTTTGGCGATTTCAGTCTGTTCTTCGCTATAGATTTTGGTTTCTTGCCAAGTTCCAGCGACTTTAGGTTTGACTTTGGCAATCCCTTTTTGTGCTGTCCGATCCACAGCATTGGCAGCATCTTGGGCGGTATCTAAGGTTTTTTGCCCCAGAACTTCAAAAATATTAGGGTTGTCCCCATAGGATTTTTTCTTGCTACTTTCTGTGGCATGGGCAGGGAGCGCCATGACCACGAACACCGTACTGGAAATTAAGGCGGCTTTTATCAACTGCATGCACTTTGTCCTCTATTGCTCTGCACTATGTTGTAAAACATGCTGTAGGCTGGCATGTTTTACATAGTGTCATGACCGAATGGATACCCCATATTCTGCTGTATCCCATCGGACGTCAAGAATTTTCATTGCGTGCTAAAGCACAGCCCAGTTTAAAAATGTGTCCATTCAAACGAATTGGTCGCATTATTTTGCTGAGTTGACTGTCGTTTGCGATGTAACCCCAACTTGCGTTTTAGCAATAGGAGTGTGCACGCCGACTTGAGCGTTTACATTTGCTTGCGTAGGTGTGGTTAATGCAGTTTTGGTTTTATTCCAAGTGCGTTCAGTTGAGGCTTTGCCTTGCTTCATTTTTTGTCCCAAATAATTTTGGGTTCTTTCAGTCTTTTCAGCACTGTAGTCTTTAGCTTTGGTTGCAGTTTGATTTACATTTTGCGCCTGTTCTGTGCTGAACTGTTTAGTGTTGTTCCATACTGCTTTACTTGTAGATTGGGTGTGTTCAGCACCTTTTTCAATGCCTTGACCGACGTGCTCGGATGCTGTGCTAAGTCCCTTTCCAACTTGGGTAGAAGTATGTTGAATGCCATGCCCGACATTTTCTGCGGCAGTGCTTAAACCATTGCCGACTTTTTGGGCAGAAGTCGTCACGCCTTCATGAATATTGTGTAATACGCCGTGAGTATTGCCTTGTGCTTCGGCAGAGGCATTGACCTGTCCATTGACTGCGACATTGGCAAAGACTGAAGCAGAGGCAAAAAATGCGGTACTCATTAGCGCTGTTTTTATCATGTTCATATTAGATATTCCTTTGTGACTACACCCTGTGTAATAAGGGATGAATGTGAGCCATCATAAACAGATTCAAAATGAGTTTTCGCTTTTGAGATGAAACTTACACAGTTCCGCACAGCAGTTTAACAATATGCACAAGATTGTAGAGAGACAAGCCGACTTGAGGGTATTGATGTATCTATGTGCTGTCCTTTGTTCACATCAGCAAAGTTATGTAGGTGTAAGCAAGTCGTGAAGTATGAAATGAGTCGATTATTCTGAATTTTAAGTATTTTTATAGGCTTTACACCATTTAGATGTAAAGCCTGCATAGCACTTAGTTACATTGTGCAACGGCATCTTTGGCGAAGTTTTTACGTAATTTAATGAAATTTTGTTGTACTTGGGCATTGTTTAGATCGAAATTGCTGGCTTGACTGGTGCCATCTTTCGCGAATGTTGCTGTACTACCCGTAATGAGGGTATTTCCTCTAAATGACCATTGTTCGACAACTTTGTTGCCGTCTAAGTTGCCTGTAAATTCGATGATGCATTTGTCTACAAATTTGGTCAGTTTGGCTTTATTATCTGTTGTGTTTGGATATACATCTAAGTTCTGAACTTCTTGCAGTACACCTGTTTCCAGTTGCGGAATTTTAGGAGATGAAGTACATGCTGTGAGTGCTACGCAAGTTAAGCCCGTAAGTAAAAGTGTTTTTAATTTCATATTAACGTTCTTTCTTGTTGAGTGTTGTTAGTTTGAGTATAGGGAATTGTGAAAAGGAAGACCATAGTATTCTGCTTTTGGAATTTTGGGCTTAGCTTTCTATACTCTAATATTGATATTAAAGCTATTTCTAAGAGCAGATTGGAAGTTTGATTTTAGATAATATTAATGAAATCATAGTTTTCTATAACTTTATCAAATGTTGGGTGAGTGCTAATATTTTTAATTACTTTTAATGTTACAAACTGGTTGATACGTAACTTTTCTATTTCAGATAAAACTGATTTTTCTAATCTTATTCGATAGATTTTTTTATCCTCATTTACAAGAGTAATTTTTCCTGATCTATCAAGATTTTGTATTATCCCAGAAATCTCGCATTCAACTGGTTCTTGAATTACTAGCTCATTTAAAAAGTTTAAAGCTTTATCAATTTTATTAGTGTTGCCCATCCAATAATGTTTTTGATTTTGATGTGAATCCCAATTAATTTCAAAGTCTAAATTATTGCTTTTCAAAGCTGAAAGCATAGATTTAATGCTAGCAATACCTTTGTTACCCATAATTGAGAAGATTTCTTGATTTATCTCAGGATTATCTAAGGATTGAAAAAATGAGAACCAATGGGAAAGGGTATTTTGCGACAAACTCCATCCAAATAAGTCTGGCTGAATTTCTAAACTGATGATGAATTTTGTTGAACCTGAAACAATATTTGCTAAACGTAGATCTAAGTCAGATTGGTTAACAAAGTCAGCATGTTTTTTAGGAGTTCTTACTTTTGTAGAAAGTGTAATTAGGCTCTCAGCTAAACCTTTTGACAAAGTTGCATGTAGCATCAAAGGTAGAGAGCCATTGTGAGCTTTGTCACCTATGAAGCGAACTTCTAGAATTTCTTTTTCTCTACGGAGTTGTAGATCGCGGAGCTGCTTTCTGAGGTTATTTAGATGTTCCTTAAAGGAGTTAAACGAAGCTATTTTGAAGCGATCATTTTTATCTAAGGTCTGACTATCCTTATTCAAAATCTCTTCAGCTAAATGTATTTGTTCTTCAAGAGTAGAGATGTTCATGAGAGTTTACTCGAAGTTGAATGAAACCTTTAGCTTCAGATAGTTGATTGTAACTGAAAAGACTACGCCAATAGTGATAGCGATCTACTTCGCTCATAGTGTTAAAAAACAAGTCACACCCATATCGGGCGCGAATTGTATTACGATTTTCTAGAAATGAAAGTAACTCATTATATTTTTCGGATAAAAGTTTATTCAGGTCTCCTTCATTGAGAAATAAAACTATATCAATATCACTAGGATGAGGTTTCTTTGAACAAAATGATCCGTCTAACCAGATTATCATCTCAACTTGATAAGCCTCTAATTCCTGAATTAAGGCTCTTAGGCGATTGCATAAATTAGCCCGTGTTCTTTTATCTTGAAATGGATTGAGAACTGTTTTTTCCAAATTTTCCAAAGATATCTTATGAATACCAGGATCTAGTAAACACGGATAAATTACCTTACCTTCAGATAATCGTTGGGGGTCTTTCTCTATGTTTTCTGTAAAATTATTGTCTATCATATGGATATTTTTTGTTATCATTTTGATTTTATATCATAAATATTAAATTCTAAGAATAAAAAACCCCACTAATTTATAGCGGGGTTCTCATTAATTTACAACTAATTAAGGCTTAATGCTGCAACACTGAAATATCCGCAACACTGGTAAACAAGTTACGCAACTGCGCCAGTAAACGTAAACGGTTGGCTTTTAAGTCAGCATCATCAGCCATGACCATCACGCCATCAAAGAACGCATCCACTGGCGCACGAAGTGCAGCAAGTGCAGACAATGCAGCAGTGTAATCTTTGGCAGCAAACAATGGCTCAACTACAGGCGTGATTTTCGCAAGTTCAGCGAATAATGCTTTTTCAGCATCTTCAACCAGGTTCGCTTCAACAACGCTTCCTTCAGGAGTTGCTTCTTTCGCAAGAATGTTAGCAACACGTTTGTTCGCCGCAGCCAAAGCAGCAGCTTCAGGCAAGTTACGGAAGTGGTTGACTGCATTCACACGCTTGTCAAAATCAAGAGGAGATTTTGGCGACAACGCTTGAACGGCTTGAATCACATCAACAGCAACACCTTGGTCTTCATATTTCGCACGGTAACGACCTTCTAGGAATGCAACTGCATCCGCCAAAGTCTTGTCGTGATCTTTCAATACATCGCCATAAGCCGCCAAAGCCAACTTGATCAATTCTTCAATCGAAACATCAAGGTTGTTTTCAGTCACTAAACGCAAAATACCAATCGCAGAACGACGTAATGCAAACGGGTCTTTAGAACCTGTCGGTGCTTGACCAATACCAAAAATACCTGTCAAAGTGTCCAAACGGTCAGCAAGCGCAATCGTTGTACCTGTCTTTGTTTTCGGTAAAACATCACCCGCAAATTTCGGAAGATATTGCTCACCTAAAGCTTCCGCTACTTCGTCATTTTCGCCTTCAAGACGTGCGTAGTAAGTCCCCGCAATCCCTTGAAGTTCAGGGAATTCACCCACAAGCTCAGAGGTTAAGTCACATTTTGCAAGAAGTGCTGCTTTTTCAGCATCGGCAACTGTTGCACCAGTGATTGGCGCAAGGGCTACCGCCAATTTGGCAATACGTTCAGATTTGTTCCAAAGCGTACCCAATTGCGCTTGGAATACCATGTTCGCCAGTTTTTCTTTACGCGATGCAAGCGGTTGCTTTTGATCTTGTAAGAAGAAGAATTCAGCATCAGACAAACGCGGACGAACAACTTTTTCATTACCTTCAATAATTTGTGTTGGGTCTTTCGACTCAATGTTTGAAACGGTAATGAAGTAAGGCTGTAACTTATTGTCAGCATTGACCAAACAGAAATACTTCTGATTGTCCTGCATCGTGGTAATTAACGCTTCTTGAGGTACAGCAAGGAAGCGTTCTTCAAAGCTGGCACGAAGTGCAACTGGCCATTCAACCAATGCCGTCACTTCATCACGAAGGTCGCTTGGTACAATCGCAATCGCATTGACTTCATCCGCAAGTGCTTTCACTTGTTGGTCAATGATTGCTTGGCGTTCTTCAAAATTCGCCACAACTTTCGCTGCACGAAGTGCGTCTAAATAGGCATCTGCATTGGTTAACGTAATCGCTTCAGGCGCATGGAAACGATGACCATAAGTCACATTGCCGGCTTGGTGATCCTGAATGGTTGCATCAACCACATCGTTGTCTTTAAGCAACACAACCCATTTTACAGGACGGACAAATTCAGTACGGCTTGCCGCAGAACGCATACGTTTTGCAATTGGTAAGTTGTCCAAAGCCGTTTGTAAAATTTGTGGCAGTAATGCTTCAAGGCTTTGACCTTTAACATCTTTCAAGAAGCAGACTTTTTCAACTTTACCTGCTTGGAAAGTTGAAACTTGATCCGCGGTAATGCCTTGACCACGCATAAAGCCTTCAAGTGCTTTGGTCGGCTTGCCTTCAGCATCATAAGCAGCTTGAACCGCAGGGCCATCAAAACGTTTTTGCGTATCTGCTTGCGCTGCATCTACATTGATAATTTTCAATGCCAAACGACGTGGCGCAGCATAGGCTTCAATTGCATCGAATGCTAAGCCAGCATCTTTTAAGCCTTTAATCGTTTCAGCTTGTAAGGCATCACGTAAAGTTTTTAAGCTTTTTGGAGGGAGTTCTTCACAGCCAAGTTCAAATAAAACGGTATGTTTAGACATTATTTGTTCTCCGCTGATTTTTCTGCTTGAGCCGCTTCCGCTTCAACCTGAGCTTTGAGTTGAGCTAAAACTTCATCACGTAAATGTGGTTCTGCCATTGGGAAACCAAGTTTGGCACGAGCAGCCACATAACTTTGTGCAATTGAGCGTGCCAAAGTACGTACACGTAAAATATAACGTTGACGCTCAGTCACAGAAATCGCGCCACGTGCATCGAGCAAGTTAAAGCTGTGTGATGCTTTAATCACTTGTTCGTAGGCAGGAAGTGGAAGTTCAGCTTCCATTAAGCGCGTTGCTTCCGCTTCATAGAAATCGAACAATTCAAACATTTTTTCAACGTTGGCATATTCAAAGTTATACGTCGATTGTTCCACTTCATTTTGATGGAATACATCGCCATAGGTGACTGTACCAAACTGACCTTTGGTCCAAACAAGATCGTAAACAGAATCTACACCTTGTAGGTACATGGCCAAACGTTCAAGACCATAAGTGATTTCACCTGTCACTGGGTAGCATTCAACTCCACCGACTTGTTGGAAGTAAGTAAACTGAGTTACTTCCATACCGTTGAGCCAAACTTCCCAACCTAAGCCCCAAGCACCCAGTGTTGGAGATTCCCAGTTGTCTTCGACAAAACGAATATCGTGAACCAGTGGGTCAATTCCGATGGCTTTAAGCGAGTCAAGGTAAAGCTGTTGGATGTTGTCTGGGTTTGGTTTTAACACCACTTGGAATTGGTAGTAGTGCTGTAAACGGTTTGGGTTTTCGCCATAACGCCCATCTTTTGGACGACGTGAAGGTTGTACATAAGCCGCGTTCCAAGTTTCTGGCCCTAAAGCGCGAAGGAAGGTTGCTGTGTGGAAAGTCCCAGCACCCATTTCCATGTCGTAAGGTTGTAAGATCACACAACCTTGTTCAGCCCAGTAGTTTTGTAAGGCAAGAATTAAGCCTTGGAAAGTATCAATATGCGATATGGCGCGACTCATGGTGCATCCATTAAAAATTAGAGAAAAATTGGCTCTAAGTATAAGGATTTTGCAGGGGAGTGGCAAAGGGTTCAGCTTGAATCATCAATTTAAAATTTGTGTATTCATTTGCCGCTATTTGAACGTTGTAAGATAAGCTGAGTTGCTGAAACTCGTATCTTCAAATTCGAGTTTTAAAGCTTGAAGATCAATTGCGTAGATTGGGTGATCATCAAGCATTTTGGTATAGTGATGACAATTCATAACAACAAAAGTGACAAGTCATGCTGAAATTTATTTTATCCACCAGTGTATTGGTTCTTGGCTCTATTGGATTGGTATGTGCCCAACAACCGACGACTGAATCGGATCCGTATAGCGAATGTGTTGAGCAAACTATTCAAGAGCAGCAACTGGCAGGGATTAACAATAGCGTGGTACAAATTTGCGCGGATCAAGCCAAACAAGGCTACGAAAAGCAAATTGTGGCATTACTCGATCAAATTCGTACACAAAGCGAAGAATACAAACAGCCAGAACGTTACCAAGATATTTTAAAATCACAGCGTTTGTGGAAAGCCTATGTCGATCAAGAGTGTGATAATGCTGGACAGTATATTGGTTCGCCCATGTATGCATATTGTCCAATGCAGCAGTATGCTGAACGGGTTGCACAGTTGCAGCAATATATTTAACAGGTTGTTCAACAGAATTACTCATAAAAATAAGATGTAAAATAGATGCATCTTATTGCTAAGACCACGTATAATTTTGCACCAGTTAAGTGCGAAAAATTAGAAGGGCGGCTGTGTTTCATATGCAACTTGAATGGTTAAATACCTTAAAACCTAATTTTAAAGTGTTACCGCTAAAGGAAAGAATGCTCTGTGGTTTAGGTGCATTATTGGGCTTAGCACTTTCCTCGCTCATTAGCTGGTGGGTGTTGGGTGATATTAATGCATGGTACATTGCCCCAATGGGCGCCTCTTCGGTATTGCTGTTTGCTGTACCTGCCAGTCCTTTGGCGCAGCCATGGAATATGATTATTGGTAATACTTTGGCGGGCTTTATCGGCGTTACGTGCGCGCTATATATGCCGAATTTAACCGAAGCATTCAGTATTGCGGTGGCGCTGTCGATCTTTTTGATGATGACCACCGATTCTTTACATCCGCCCAGTGGTGCAGTCGCCATTACTGCGGTGTTGGGTGGTAAAAGTGTGCATGAGCTAGGTTATGCCTTTATTGCCTATCCTGTGTTATTGAACTCATTGTTGCTCTTGGTCATCGCCATTATTTTTAACCGAATGTTGGGACGCAAATATCCGCAAACAGCACAGCTAAACTCACGTTCCACCGATCCGACACCCACTCAAAAAGTCACCATTCAGCCGCAAGATATCCACAATGTGTTGGAACATCAGCCACAGTTGCTCGACATCAGTGAATATGATTTACAAAAGATTATTCTCAAGGCGCAGGAAATTGCCAACGCACGTACAGTGAATGAACTGACTTGCCAAGACTTAATGTCTAAAGATGTACTGATGCTGAATGAGCAAGATGATATTCATCTGGCTTTAGATAAATTCAAACAGATTAATTTAATGAGCTTGCCTGTGGTCAATAATGCACGGCAGTTGGTGGGAACTTTAGCACTGTATGAAGTCGTGGAATGGTTTAAACGTGCTGCCGACCCTAAAGCCAGTTGGGAACATCAGGTGAAACAGATTATGAATCGACAAGTGGTGACGGTACAGCCGAGCCAGCCAATTCAGGATTTAGTGCCGTATTTTGTAGAGCGTTCGTTTAACTACATTCCTGTGGTTGAGCAACAACAATTGGTGGGAATGATTAGTCGTGCAGATATGATTGCGGCATTGAATCAGCAACTGATTCAATTGAAAAATCAGAAATAAGCGAAGCTGAAATAAAAAAGCTACGACTCTTTGGGGAAAAAGTCATAGCGACCAAAACGGTAGGTCAAATGATGTTGTTTAAAACCTATAATGGCGTCTTGTTGTTATTCACTGTACGCATTGGGCGCTGGTAATTCGAAGAATCTGAATAACTGGCGTCCTGACGTTTAGGAATCACTAACCATAAAACCAAATACACGAGAATGCCTGGAAAAGCGGCGCTCATGATGGAAACTAAAAAGAAAATAATTCTTAATAAATTTGCGTTCCAACCAAAACGTTCAGCAATACCGCCCATAACACCTGCAATTATATTTTGGCGATTCGAACGATATAAACCAACATTGGCCATTCAGGTCTCCTTAAAAATTGAATGAGGGATATCTTGCAAACCCATAATTAATAAATGGTGATGCAATTCAATTTTTAAAGCAAAGCCAGCACGAAAATAGTTAAGTTATGTAAATAAACATAGGCGCTCAGCCGTGCGCTACATAAAATGTGATCAAATTTACAGATGCCTTTATTTTTGATAAGTAAATACAGGCGCTTGCAATGCTGTTGCCGAATTTAAGGATAAATGACGCGATAACATTTTTTACCCTTTGGGTGCTCGGTCAAATGAATGTGGGTTGTGTATTAACGTGATGAAATGGAAAAGTGTAAGACTTCATCCGAAGTTAGGTGGGGCATTACTGGGATGTTTGTATCTCAGTCTAATTTTGGCAGCATGTAGTCCAACACCGCCTAATGCTGATCAAACAACGCTATCTGCAGATGAAGGACAGCCTGCATCTGCTGCTCGTCAGCCACAGTCTGGCAAAAAATTAACGGAACTGGCGGGTCAGGCGAGTATGCCCAACGAAGCGGCGTCAACAGTGCAACAAGATTTAGCCGATGAGCAAGCCCTTTATGTCGGGCGCTATCATGTCAAGATTTCCTGTAAAGATGACTTTGTACAATGTTCCGAAGGTTCGGCAGAATATATTTTGACTTTGGCTGCCGATGGTTCTGCCTATCGGAGTATTGTTTACACAGGAAAGTTGTTTAGTGAAAAATTGGCTGAAGACAGCAATATTCGAACCTATCGACGTGATACATGGTCCGTGAACCCAGAAGATTCTGAATTGGTGGTGCATTTAGAAGAGGGGGCAGAATTTTATTATCGGGTCGATAAACAACAGAATCTTATTCTGGATTTGGATCGAACTTTAGATCTAGATAATCAAATTAATCAGCATTTATTTGCAGCGGGTTATCCGATGCCGACACAAACGTATCGTTTAATTAAAGATCAATAATGTGCAATGAAATTAGAAGCGATAAAGATGCTATGAAAATATAGTAGCGATGCGGAGAGCGGTGCTCTAGGAAATGTTTTAAGATGTTTTGCAATAAATGGTGGGTCGTCCGCGACTCGAACGCGGGACCAACGGATTAAAAGTCCGCTGCTCTACCAACTGAGCTAACGACCCATTTAGAATGCTTTCACATTATGACAGCTTTTTGGTAAAGCTTAAAGATGGTGGGTCGTCCGCGACTCGAACGCGGGACCAACGGATTAAAAGTCCGCTGCTCTACCAACTGAGCTAACGACCCATCAGGAATCAAAATAAGTGGTGGGTCGTCCGCGACTCGAACGCGGGACCAACGGATTAAAAGTCCGCTGCTCTACCAACTGAGCTAACGACCCATCTCGTTTTGATGGAGCGTATTGTAGCAAGATCTCGAACGAGCGCAAGAGAAAAATCGCAAAGTTGTTGATGTTTGATTATAAATACAACAACTTTGCCTGATTTTATGCAAAAAATTACCAAAATTTCAGTTTAGAAGCGATATTGGTACTGTTGGATATTGCTGTAAATTTCAGTACTCATATCACAATAGGCATTGCTGTTTGGCAGCAAGACTAAAATTTGTTCATTGGTTTTTTCTGGATTGAAGGCTTGCTCTTTCAGCTTGTTTTTCTGATATTTAAAGGTCCCTGTGGTTTCCACCTGTTTTTGCACACGTAAGAACACAGGGATGGCGTAGGTAGGTAAGCTTTTTTTGAAGCAACTGAGCATAGCTTGCAGGTCTTGTTCATTCAGTTGAGCTTGTTCTGCTAGGGTAATGGCAGCCATACCTGCACGTCCGTTGGTGTGTGGAATTTCCACACCGTACACTACCGCTTCGACAATCTTTGGATATTCACACAACATATTCTCAACTTCGGTGGTTGAGACATTTTCACCTTTCCAGCGGAAGGTATCGCCAAGGCGATCGACAAACTGTGCATGGCGGAAGCCAATATCGCGCACCAAATCACCTGTGTTAAAGTAGGCATCGCCTTGTTTAAACACGTTGGGCATAATCACAGACTTGTTTTTTTCAGGGTCGGTATAGCCATCAAAAGGGGAGCGACGGGTAATTTTACCGATCAACAGACCGACTTCACCTTTACTTACTTTTTGACACCAGCCGTGTGCATCGCGGATAGGTTCATTCTTTTCTTTGTCGAATTGAACAATGGCATAAGGCGTAGGTGAAAATCCGACAGTATTGTCGAAATTAAACACATTGCTAAAGCCAACATTTCCTTCGCTCGATGCATAGAGTTCGAGGACTTCTTCGATGCCAAAACGTTGTTTAAATTTATCCCAAATATTTGGACGCATGCCATTGCCAATCATTTTTTTGACACGATGGGCGTGGTCTAATTCTGATGCTGGTGCATCCATTAAATAACGGCACAACTCTCCCACATAGCCAATTGCCGACGCATTAAATTTTTGCACATCTTTCCAGAACGCAGAGGTCGAATATTTACGTCGCAATGCCAAAGTCGCACTACTTGCAATCACCCCACACCAGCACACCACAATGCCTGTCGCGTGGTAGAGCGGTAGAGTAACGTACATGACATCGTCACTGTTTAAATCCAGTACGTGTCCATAAGTGCCATAGGCAAGCGTCCAGCGGCTATGGGTGAAAATCACCGCTTTCGGTAAGCCTGTGGTGCCTGAAGTATAGATGTAAAACAAGCCATCTTTGCCTTTCACACTGTGCGTGGTTGGCGTGTTAAAGGTCGGAAAGGTGATGATTTCATTAGCTAAATTTAGATAGTGTGCAGGTGCTGTTCCTGCATCTTGACGTGTTTCTTGGTCGGCAAACCAATGAAAACGCTGCTCGATCAAGTGAAGCTCTTGGCGAATTTCATCTACAGCGGCACGGCATTCTTCTCCAACAATAAGTGCGATAGGATTGACTAAATTAATACTATGCGCCAAAACTTTGCCGACTTGTGAAGTGTTCACTAAAGCTGCTGTGACCCCGATTTTTGCCAAAGCTAAAACACTGGCAACCAGTTCTGGGCGGTTTTCAATCATTACCGCAATGACATCACCTTTTTGTGCACCAATCGATAAATAATAATGCCCAATTTGGTTTGCCCAATCATTGAGTTGTTGGTAGGTATATTTCTGCTCTTCAAATAATAACGCATAGCCATGTGGATTGCGTTTTACGGCTTTTTCAAAGGCAATACCTAAGCCCGCTGGTGAGTTTGGGGTGCGTAAGTATGCTTGTTTTAATCCTGTAATTAGATGCGGAAGTTTTCCAATAAATTGTGGGATTTTTGCAGCGACGTCTGTAATTCCAATAAGATCGCTCTGTGTGGTTTGGCTCATAAGAATCCTATTTATTTTTCGTGTCCAATACGATGTCTTTGTCTACAGGTTGAACGTAGTAATCTGTACAGTTGTCCTTTTAATCGTTTCTTTCTAGTGCAATCAACCTAATCTATTCAAAATAACAAAAAAAACCTAGCCATCGAAATGACTAGGTTTTAATTATTTCACAGCAATTGGGTAAATACTTACTCTGCTGTAGGTGTTACTTTTTTCGGTGGACGGCCGCGTGGACGACGAGGACGAGCTTTTTCTTTCTCTTCCTTTTCGCTCAACGTTTCAGTTGTTTCTTCTGCGGCAACATCAACGCTCAGTTCAGTTTGTACTGGCTCTGCTTTGGCTTTGGTTTTCGCAGGCGCTTTAGTTTCAGCCACTGCTTCTACAACAGGGGTTTCAGCCACCACTGCTTCAGTGACTGCAACTTCGGCAGCAGCAGCCTCTACAGGCTCCACTACAACTGCAATCTTTTCAACCACTGGAGCAACAACTGGCTCAGCAACAATAGGTGCTTCTTCCACATGTGCTTGTTTAACTTGCGCTAGGGCTTGCTCAGCAGCCTGTTTTGCTAAACGACGACGCTCACGTGGGTCATTGGCAACACGCTTTTCTGACTCAGGCTTTGGAGGTGTTAAGTCCAACACAGGTGCAGGTTCAGCTTCAGGAGTAGCTTTCGCAACTTCGACATCACGTGTGACAGGTTTTTTCTCCGCTTCAACAACCACAGTGCTTGTGTTGAGGCTTGCTGCATATTCTGCAGTAAACTTCTGTAAGGCACGGTTGAAGGTTGGGATTAAGCCAAATTGCTCAATCAGCACAGCACAGTCTTCACCATAAACATGGCGAATTAAGCTACCTACTGTGTATTGCGCTAAAGTCGGTACTTGTGACGGGTTAAGCTTTGGCGCTTGCACTCGTTTAGCTTGAGCATCACGTTGTTGGCGACGACGCATACGCGGGTCATTGCTTGCACGTTTGCCGTCAGAACGAGGCTTTTGCGCTTCCACTTCAACTTGTGGCGCTGGTGCTTCAGCCTGAACTTCAACTTTTGCTTCAGTCACAACCGTGGTAGGAACAGCTTCAACCACTTCTGGAGTTTCAGTCACAGCAGGAACAGCCACAGCTTCCACAGCCTTTACGGTTGCAGGCTTGTTGATGGCGATGATTTCACTTTGCGCTTGATCTACATTGACCACGAGAGCTGTTGGCATGATGTCTTGACGCGGAGCATCAATGACTTCTACCTTGACTTGTTGCTCATCGACTACGACTGGAGCAGGTGCGGCTACAGCAGCTTGTTGCTCATTGAATACGCTTTGGTCGCGGTGGCGATTTGGGCGATTCGGGCGCTGTTGGTTGTTACGGTCACGACGTGGAACAGCTTGTTCAACATGCGGTTCGCTTTGTTGCTCTTGCTGTGGTTGACGTTGTTGCTGACGTTGACGCTTTTGCTCACGCTGTTCTTGGCGTTGCTCTTGGCGCGACATTTGTACAACTTCTTCAACCACTTGATTTTGTTCTTGTGGTTGCTCACGTTGTTCGCGTTGCTTGTTGTTATTGTTGCGCTTTTTGTTGTGACGTTGCGATTTTTCTTCTTTCTCAGAATTTTTTTCTGCAAAGTCACGTTGCTCTGATTTTTGTGGAGCAGGTGTAGCCGACAAGTACACATTGTTGTTTGCAACAGGTGTTGCGGCAACAGCAGGAGGTGTTGCTGTTACTTGACCAAATTGACCGCGGCTGACTGCGCCACCATTGACCATTTGCTCAATTGCCGCAGCTGCATTATTTGCTGTACGCGCTTGATCTACAGTTGCCGCTTGCTTTTGAACAAATAGATTTTCTAACCATGCACATGGACTGCTTGACGCAGTTGCTACAGCAGCAGGGCTAGGGGCTTGCGTACTTTGTTGAGCAGCTTGCTGTGGCTTTTTCTTGCCATGTTTGTCAGCAATAGGTGCAGCACTTGGTTGTTGATCCGCATCTTCTAAATGCCAATCTGAAGCTTCATAACCCAATTCTTTTTCGCTAGAACGTGTTGCTTCGGTACGTTCATAGCTAGTTGGCGCGAAGCCTTCAGGGTTATAAGAAATTTCGTAATGTGGTGTTTCTAAGTGAGGGTGTGGTAATACCGTCACACGAACACCCGAGGTTTGCTCTAAGTAAACGAGGCTGTGACGCTTTTCATTCAATAAGAATGCAGCAATTTCTACAGGCACTTCAACTTGAACTTCACCATGACGTTCACGTAGAGCAATTTCTTCCACTTTACGCATAATTGAAAGTGAAAGTGAGCGTAAGTCACGCACCATACCTGTACCATGACAGCGGGGGCAAACATAACCAGTGGCTTCTTCTAAAGATGGACGTAAGCGTTGACGGCTCATTTCCATTAAACCAAAGCGCGACAATTGACCAAATTGAATACGTGCACGGTCGCTTTGCGTTGCTTCACGTAATTTTGCTTCTACCATGCGTTGGTTGCGGTCTTTGGTCATATCGATGAAGTCGATGACTACCAAACCACCAATGTCACGTAAGCGCAATTGACGTGCAATTTCTTCTGCGGCTTCTAGGTTGGTATTGAGTGCAGTTTCTTCTACATCATGACCACGAGTCGATTTTGCAGAGTTAATATCAATCGAAACCAAAGCTTCTGTTTGGTCAATCACGATTGAACCACCAGAAGGTAATTTTACTTCACGCTCATAAGCGGTTTGAATTTGGCTTTCGATACCAAAATGAGCAAATAATGGCTCGTTTAAGGTGTAGGTTTTTAACTTGTCAATTTGACGAGGCATGACTGCTTTTACGAAATTATAAGCTTCGTTATAGGCTTGCTCAGAGTCAATTAAAATTTCTGCCACATCATCACGTAAGTAATCACGGATGGCACGTGTCACTACACCTGCTTCTTGGTGTACCAACATTGGTGATGGACCAGAACTCGCTGTATTTTGGATTTGTGCCCAAAGATCGAGAAGGTGTTGTAGATCGAGTTGTAATTCTTCTTGAGAACGACCAATACCCGCAGTACGTACAATCACGCTCATGCCACGAGGGACATTGAGTGATGCCAACATTTCTTTTAATTCTTCACGAACTGAACCCGAAATTTGACGGCTGATGCCACCACCTTTGGGATTATTTGGCATGAGGACTAAATAGCGACCTGCCAAAGAAATAAAGGTAGAAAGTGCAGCGCCTTTGTTGCCACGTTCTTCTTTTTCCACTTGGACTAAAAGCTCAGTGCCTTCAGTAATCAGTTCACGGATATTCGAAGTCTGGCGAGGGTCAGCTTTGTAGTATGAATTTGCGATTTCGCGCATAGACAGGAAGCCTTGACGACCTGCACCATATTCTACAAATACAGCTTCTAGAGAAGGCTCGACGCGAGTCACATGACCTTTATAGATATTCGATTTTTTTTGTTCACGAGTACGATTTTCTAAATCAAAATCGTAAAGACGCTGACCAGTAACAAGTGCAACGCGGACTTCCTCAGCATGTGTTGCATTAATCAACATACGTTTCATGGGTGTAACACCTTATAGTGATACACAGCAAAAAATCGCTATTCACGTAGCGAGCATCAAACATCATGGATCAAACTCAGATCTCAAATAAACCAATTGTGGTCTGAGGGTTTTCACTGGCCTTTTTTAAGGTGGGCTCCAGTTTTGATTCACGTATTGATGATGGCAATACGGCTTCAATCTTTCAACGATTAAAGACACCTGTACACTTCACTGGCGAACGAGCGGTGCATTGGATGTGAGTAACTTTCACTGTCACATTGCTCGAAGAGCATCCCTACATAAGAGTGTCTTGATACGGAATTATCGTCGTATCTTTACAAATTGTGCAGATCCAATGCATCAGACGCTGTAGCCTGAATGTGGTTTCAGGGTGCGACTAATCTGATGTGTATCAGTTTACGTTTAAAAACCAACTTGAGGTTGGCGACATATTTTTTCAGGCAAACTGATTTATGTACCTGAGGTACAATTAAACGCAACAGTTTGCAGTTTTGCCGATATAATAAGCCTTCGGCGTCGGCATAATTCTTTTGGGACCTTTTCGAGTTTATAATCAAAATGTCAGTCACATTTCAACTTAACTTCAATTGAAATGCGTTGATGATGATTCACTTACGATGGTTTCCGTGCGCTGACTATAGCAAACCTTGCATCATCTGCCTATGGGCTAAGCTAACGTTTCTAGTGAAAAGTATAGCCTAAATGATCAGTTTTTAATCAATTTTAGTATTTTTTTAGGTCACAGTATCTGTATGAATTCTACGCAAGAATGGCAAAGTGTCACTTGGTTTGAAGTGGATGAGCATCAAGCGGGTCAACGCATCGATAATTTTTTATTTAGCCGACTCAAAGGTGTGCCGAAAAGTCGCATTTATCGTTTAATTCGTGAAGGTCAGGTGCGCGTGAATAAAAAGCGCATTAAAGCGGAAACCAAATTGGCAATTGGTGATCAGATTCGTGTGGCGCCAATTCGTTATGAACAAAAAGATGAAACGGCTGCCCCTGTTTCAGACAAAGTCGCACAAAGTTTACTCAGTCGTGTAGTCTATGAAGATGAAGGCTTAATGGTGGTGAATAAACCATCGGGAATTGCGGTGCATGGCGGCAGTGGCGTGGCTTATGGTTTGATTGAGGGCTTAAGGGCTGCGACGGGCAAAAAATATTTAGAACTGATTCATCGAATTGACCGTGATACATCCGGTTTGGTGATGATTTCTAAGAAACGTAGCGTGTTAAAAACTTTGCAAGATATGCTGCGTGAACACAAAATTAAGAAGACTTATGCTGCTGTGGTCAAAGGTGTCGTCAGCCTCGATAAGCAGTTGATTGATGCGCCTTTACACCGTTACGAATTGTCGAATGGCGAACGTCGTGTACGCGTATCTAAAGAAGGGAAAGATTCGAAAACTCAGTGGAATGTCGCTGAGCGTTTTATGCATGCGACTTTGGTGTATGCTTCGCCACTTTCGGGTCGTACCCATCAAATTCGTGTGCATGGTTTGAGTATTGGTCATCCACTGGTTGGCGATGATAAATATGGTCATGAAACGGAATATAAGGGGCCAAAACCACGCCGTTTATGTTTACACGCCATGCGTTTGGATATTCCTGGTTATCCACCAATAGAAGCACCTTTACCTGAAGATATGCAGAGTATTGTGGCGCAGTTAAGAGCACAGAAGAAGGATTAAGTCTGAATTCAAAAAAGTATTCTGAGCGAACTGAGAAATTTGTTCATTAGGGTATACATGTTTGGATTTAACCTTCGGTTTTACCTACTTTTGTTTTGGCAAAATGAGAAGCGAAGCTTCGCAAGAAAACCAACTTGCGGCGCAACGCGCCTCACTGCAAAACTCGTTCAGTAGCAACTTTTGATTGATGGATTGCAAAAACTTTATTTATTCAAAATTGTTTTGCCTCGAACCATTGCGGATGACATTTTCGCGTATCAAACTTTCATTTTGAATTAAATATTTAGACTAGATTAAACAAAGAGAAAAATATGCAAGAACCTGTAGAACTGATTGTCTTTGATTGGGATGGCACATTATTTGATTCAGTGGGGCAAATTGTGGACAGTCTTTTGTTTGCAGCGCAGCAATTTGAACAACCCTTAACGCCTGAAGCGGCAAAAAGTATTATTGGTTTGGGTTTGCCTGAAGTGGCTCAAGTTTTATTTCCGACAGTGCCTGAATTACATACTGATCTTTTGAAGTGTTATGGCGATCATTATGTTGCCCATTCAACCGATGATGCTTGGTTTGCGGGGATTGCTGAAATGTTGTATGGACTCAAAAATCAGGGGGTTCAGCTTGCGGTGGCGACAGGTAAAAGCCGTAAAGGTTTGGATCGTGTGCTCGCTCAAACCAATAGTCATGATTTGTTTGAGATTACGCGTGCGGCAAGCGAAACCAAGTCTAAACCTGATCCGTTGATGTTGCGGGAAATTTTACAGTTCACAGGGTTGCGCCCAGAGCAAGCGATTATGGTCGGCGATACTTCTTATGACTTGGAAATGGCGCAAAATATTGCCATGCCAAGAGTCGGCGTCACCTATGGTGTACATACTAAAAATATTTTGCAGCAGTTTAATCCGTTGACCATTGCCGATGATGTCGCAAGTTTAGATCAGTTTTTAAATCTGCAAGTAAATGCTTCTGATGTGGCTTAAGCCAAGTTGATTATTTTTCAAGGCGTGTAAGGATATACGCCTAAAATTACTTTTGAATAACAAGAAAATCCGCTATGAGTCGTTCTATTCGATTACTTCATTTATTACAGCATCTTCGTGAACAGCGTTATCCTGTTACTGCACTACGTTTGGCTGAACATTTGCAAATCAGTGTGCGAAGTGTTTATCGAGATATTGAAAGTTTACGTGATCAAGGGGTTAATATTGAGGGAAGTGTCGGTGTAGGATTTCAATTGAAAGAAAACTTTCTCCTTCCCCCCATGAGTTTGGATGAATCAGAAATTGAAGCCATGTATCTGGCATTACAATGGGCTAAATCTATTCCTGATCAAGCATTACAGCTGGCTTCACATTCGGTATTAAGCAAATTAAAAGCCGTATTACCGCAAAGAAAACAAGAATTTTTAAATGATACCTATCTAAAATCCATTCATTCATGGATTGAGGTTGATCAAACCATTGTGGAACAAGTTCGTATCGCCATTCGTTTACAAACTAAAATTCAGATTGATTATATTGATGAACAAAAACAGATTTCACACAGGCAATTATGGCCGTTTGCATTGGGATATTTTAACGACAAAATGTTGTTGGCTGCGTGGTGTGAATTACGGGAAGATTTTAGAAATTTCCGTTTAGATCGAATACAAACGCTCATATGCACTGAACAAGTCTATCCTCAATTTAAACGTCATTTGTTTCAGCAATGGTGTCAAAAGGAATTTTCAAATTCATAAAAATGACCCAACACTACTGACAAAAACTGACACAGCTCCGTTCTATTCTAAACAAACAATAAACACAGAGGATAGAACAATGGCTTTAACTTTATATACAAATAAGCAATCTCGAGGCGTTGTGGTGGATTGGCTCATTCTTGATTTGGGGATTGAAGTTGAGCGCGTAGAAATCGCCTATGGCGCAGAAATGAAATCAGCCGAATTTTTAAAACTCAACCCT
Organism: Acinetobacter sp. ANC 4910; assembly: GCF_004331035.1. GTDB lineage: Bacteria > Pseudomonadota > Gammaproteobacteria > Pseudomonadales > Moraxellaceae > Acinetobacter. The sequence goes on along the minus strand of NZ_SJNT01000005.1, from coordinate 184,808 downwards.
TTCGGTAAAGTGCCAGTTTTGGTTGATGGTGATGTGGTGATTTATGAGTTAGATGCCATTTGTGCGTATTTGGCAGATAAATTCTCTGAAAAAGGGTTAGCTCCTGCACTGAATGATCCGAAAAGAGGTTTATATTATCGTTGGTTGTTCTTTGGTGCAGGCCCGTTTGCAGCCGCTTCGGACAATGAGCATTTAAAAGTTCAGGTTGCACCAGAGCAAAAAATGTTTATGGGCTATGGCGATTATCAAGATACCTATCAAGCCTTGATTCAAGGTTTAGAACAAGCAAGCCCTTATTTATGCGGTTCACAGTTTACGGCAGCCGATATCAGTTTAGGGGCAATGATCATTTGGCAATTAAAAATGAATTTATTAAAACCACATCCTGCAATTGATCGCTATGTATTGGCCATACAGCAACGTGAAAGTTTAAAGAATAATCCTGCTTTATTTGCAGCATAAAACCATTTTACTCCGATAAGCCTCTTATGCAGGTAATGCCAGTCAGTGAATAAATTGACTGGCATTTTTATTTTAAATTCATGATGTTATTCAGTATGAGGGAACGTGATCCGCAACTGTTCGAGGCATGAGCTGTACCGGACTGGTATGACTTATGAAAAAAGGCTTATTTTTGAGGTAGATCTGATACAGATAGACTTCTCGCTTATTATTTTTTAGTCGTAGATGCAAAGTTTAATCAAAATAGACCCCACTAAATTCTGAATGATTTGGTCATTTTTCTCTTGGATTTTTTTCTATGCTGTTTATTTTGATGGATAAAACAAAAAAGATTTATAGGTTCTAACTATTGTAAAAAATAAAATAAGTATTGGCGCAAAACCCGCAATTTTCCGATGCTTAAGCGGTCTAAAACATACTCGTTTTTAGTGGTGCTTAGGGATAAGCCCTTGGTTTCACCTTCGGTTATTTGCAAGGTCTATTTTGACTATTTCTTGATTTCCCTTGCTCGCTAAAACGGTATTTGTCTCTATTTTGCAGTTTAAGGAACCCTAGATGTCGAATTCTGCTGTTGTTGAATCCGTTGCACAGGCTTTACGTAACGCTGAGCTTACACAGACTGCGATTGCACCGATTCGCCCACAATTGGGCGCGGAACAAGCAGACGTCGATATTGCGTATGCGGTTCAGGAAGTGAATACCCAACGTGCCTTGAAAGAAGGACGTCGCTTAGTGGGGCGTAAAATTGGTCTCACCTCTAAAGTGGTTCAAGCTCAATTGGGCGTGGATCAACCTGATTTTGGCATGTTGTTCGCCGACATGGCTTATGGCGATGGTGAAGCCATCCCCGCAGGTTTATTGATTCAGCCGAAAGTTGAAGCTGAAATTGCATTGGTGATTAACCAAGATTTAACCCAAGAAAAACATAGCTATGCGGACATTATTAGCGCTACAGCTTATGCCTTGCCTGCGATTGAAGTTGTAGATAGCCGTATTGAAAAATGGAAAATTTCACTGATTGATACCGTGGCAGACAATGCGTCTTCTGCGGCTTTTGTGTTGGGTTCACGCCCAGTGAAATTAGATCAGCTTGATTTGGCTCATTGCAAAATGACCATGACTCGCGGCGATGAAGTGGTTTCACAAGGCATTGGCAAAGCCTGCTTAGCCAATCCTTTAAATGCCGCAGTTTGGCTTGCCGATGAAATGGTACGCCGTGGTCGCCCATTGCTTGCGGGAGATATTATTTTAACTGGTGCGCTTGGCCCAATGGTTGTTGCAAACCCAGGTGATGAATTTAAAGTTGAAATTGAAGGCTTTGGTTCAGTGGTCGCTGCGTTTGCTGCGGAATAAATTGAAATTTTGAGAGAGTAGATGCATGAAAAAGATTAAATGTGCATTAATCGGTCCGGGAAATATTGGGACTGATTTGCTATATAAGCTACAGCGCAGCGAGTTTTTGGAACCTGTCTGGATGGTGGGGATTGACCCAAGTTCAGAAGGTCTGACCCGCGCAGCGAATATGGGTTTAAAAACTACAGCCGAGGGTGTAGATGGTCTACTACCACATGTGCTTGCCGATGAAATTCAAATTGCCTTTGATGCAACTTCGGCTTATGTGCATGCGGAAAACAGCCGTAAGTTGAACGAATTAGGTGTGCAGATGATTGATCTGACGCCTGCTGCGATTGGTCCTTTCTGCGTACCGCCTGTAAATCTTCAAGAACTCTTGGATGCAGGTGAGCTACCGAATGTGAATATGGTGACCTGTGGTGGACAAGCGACCATTCCAATGGTTGCAGCGATTTCCCGCGTACAACCTGTGAGTTATGGTGAAATTATTGCAACCGTTTCAACCAAGTCGGTTGGTCCTGGTACACGTAAAAACATTGATGAATTTACGCGTACTACTGCGGGTGCAATTGAAAAAGTGGGCGGTGCAAAACAAGGTAAAGCCATCATCATTATTAACCCTGCCGAGCCACCACTCATGATGCGTGATACGGTGCATTGCTTGGTCGAAGGTGAACCTGACCAAGCAGCAATTACGGCCTCTGTTCAAGCCATGATTGTCGAAGTTCAAAAATATGTACCCGGCTATAAACTGGTGAATGGCCCAGTATTTGATGGTAACCGCGTGTCGATCTACCTTGAAGTAGAAGGCTTGGGTGATTTCTTGCCAAAGTATGCAGGGAATTTGGACATTATGACTGCGGCAGCTGCGCGCACTGCGGAAATGTTTGCGGAACGTTTATTGGCTACGGCTGAAGTATAAGGAGCAACCCATGTCTAAGATTATTGTGCATGATATGACTTTGCGTGATGGTATGCATCCACAGCGCCATCAAACCACTGTTGAGCAAATGATTGCCATTTCTACTGCATTGGATGATGCAGGTGTACCGCTAATTGAAGTGACGCATGGCGATGGCTTGGGCGGTTCATCCGTCAATTATGGTTTTGCCGCAGCAACTGATGAGGAATATTTGTCAGCGGTTGTGCCACGCATGAAAAATGCCAAAGTTTCGGCATTGCTGTTGCCAGGAATTGGTACGGTCGATCATTTGAAAATGGCACACGAAATTGGCGTTTCGACCATCCGTGTGGCAACCCACTGTACCGAAGCGGATTGCTCAGAACAGCATATTACTGCGGCACGTCAACTGGGTATGGATACCGTTGGTTTCTTGATGTTGGCACACATGGCATCGCCTGCTCAATTGCTTGAAGAAGCGAAAAAGATGGTGTCTTATGGCGCGAACTGTATTTATGTGACTGATTCGGCAGGTTATATGTTGCCGCAAGATGTCACAGACCGCGTTGGTTTGCTCCGTCAAGAGTTGGACAGCAGTATTGAACTGGGTTTCCACGGGCATCATAACTTGGGTATGGGCGTGGCAAATACAGTAGCCGCAGTTGATGCAGGTGCAATTCGTGTGGACTTGGCATCTGCGGGTTTAGGTGCAGGTGCAGGGAATACACCACTGGAATTGTTCATTGCCGTGGCAAACCGTATGGGCTTAGAAACAGGCGTGGATCTGTTTAAAGTACAGGATGTGGCAGAAGATTTGGTCATTCCAATGATGCTGAACCCAATTCGTGCTGACCGTGATGCTGCAACTTTAGGTTATGCAGGTGTCTATTCATCGTTCTTATTATTCGCAAAACGTGCAGAAGCCAAATATGGTGTGTCAGCACGTGAGATTTTATTGGAATTAGGTCGTCGTGGGACGGTCGGTGGTCAGGAAGATATGATTGAAGATTTGGCTTTGACCATGTCGAAAGCGAAGGCTGCTTTGGTTTAAACAGCATGGATGTGTAAAATCATCTAAATAAAAATAAGTCTTAACTCGTCATTTTATAATCCTCCCCAACCCTCCTTTTTCAAAGGAGGGGGTATTTTGAAATCCATTAACATAGTGAATTCAAGAATTTCCTCTCTTTTATAAAGAGGGGTTAGGGGAGATTGATTTATATATCATATTGAAATCATATTTAATCTAAAGCTATTCTCCCAAACGGGCGTTTCTTTATTGTGGGCGATTTAAACTGCAAGCTATTCCTTTTTCTTCCTCGATTTAATTGCATATTCATCAGGTTTTTAGGCTATTCACTTACACACTTTAAATATAGAAAATATCTGTGATATGAGCGCTTTTTCTTATAAATCTACGTTGCTATGAAAAAGTGGCATCGGAATACTTAAACAAAAAAACGCTTAATGATCAAAACCATTTAAAAAAGAAAGAGGTTGCAAACGAGCAAGGCTAGAGAGGCTCAATCTTTCAGCACGATCTGCAAAATGGTGTTTAACATGAGTTATTGTAATTTTATCTAAATGAAAAAAAAGCGGTGCCTGCCTTTGCATTTATAGTGGGTGAAGTCACATTTTCTTAAGACTGTGGTCGGATTTTTTCTGCTCGACGAGTTCCGCATGATGGCGTTGTCGCTTTACATGATCATTGGAATATATCTTATGCGTCGTCAAACTTTATGGACAGCCATCTGTGTCGCAACTGCGGCATTAGGTACAACTGCAACGAATGCAGACTTTATCGACGATAGCCAAGTCCAGTTAAAATTTAGAAATTTCTATTTAGACCGCCAGTACGAAACTGTACCGCAAAATAATTGGGGCAGTTGGTCACAAGGCATCACCTTAGATGCCAAATCAGGATATGCCGAATTAGGTGGCTTGCAATTGGGCGCCGATCTTTTGGTGCAACATGCATTTCGTCTAAATGGCCGTGATAAAAATGCCGATTGGGTGCTTCCACATAATGGACAGGAACAAGCCAGCAATTTTGGCAAAGTGGGTGCAACCTTAAAAGCCAAAGTGTCGCAAACGGAATTGAAAGTGGGCGAGTTATTGCCTGTTTCTCCAGTCTTAGTGTTTGATCCATCGCGTCAGTTGCTGACCACGTATAGCGGGGCATGGTTGGAGTCGAAAGAGCTGAAAGATACCAAACTGAGTTTGGCGTATATCGATGGCATTAATGCACGTTATGACAATCAGTTTCAGGACTTAAGTTTATTCCCGAACAATAATCCGAATACGGCCAAAGCTGCGGATGGCATGTATATCGCGGGGATTGATCATCAGTTTAATCCTACGATTGGAGCCAGTTATTGGTATGCCGATGTCAAAGACATTTATCAGCAGCATTATGCAGGCATCAATTACAACACCACGCTGGGTACGAAGACTAAGCTGACCAGCCATGTACGTTATTTTGATAACTCAGCGTCTGGCAATAAGTTGTATGGTGAAATTGACAACCAAGCCTTGTCGATGGGTGCGAAATTCAATCATGGTGCACATACCTTTGGTCTGGGCTATCAACAAATGTTTGGGGAAAATAATTTCCCAACATTGGCAGGTTGGGTGCCACAGCCTTATTTAGTGAATTGGTCAGTCGCGACCTTTACCAATGCCAAAGAGAAATCTTGGAATGTCTCTTATGGGTATGACTTTGCTGAATTGGGGCTGAAAGGTTTGAATGCTAATGCCATTTATTTTGCAGGTTTTGATGCCAAAGCGGGCGGTAAAACGAATCAGGACGAACAAGAGCTGAACTTGATTGTGAATTACACCGTACCTGAAGGCAAATTCAAAGGTTTGGGCGTTCAGGCCATGTACATCGATACCGATTACGACTGGAAAAGTGATTTAAAAGAATATCGTGTCGCGACCACGTACAGTTATAAATTCTAATCTTCAGTAAGCAAAGCAGGGTGATTCAAAAAAGAATCGCCCTGTTGATGCTAGATACGTTGCTATTGGATGGATCTTCGGATAGCACGGCTATTTTAAAATATAGTCTTTATAAACATGAACTTAAATAATCGTTTTTTTGTAGTGTGTGATCGAAAACAAGTATCAGTTGAGTCGCTTTGAACAGGTAAGATGGAGCAGTGAAACTGTCGAAATGAACGAATTCATCTGTCTTTGGAAGTATCAAACCAGATAGATTTAAGGCTGTACGAGGAGTAAGTATGAGCACGGTCCAAATCCCCAATTACACCACCGACCCATTCTTTGGCTTGGAAGATAAATGGATTGAAACAGCGGAAGGTGAGTTAACCCATTACCATGAATTGGGTGAAGGCACCCCCATTTTATTTTTACACGGTTCAGGTACAGGTGTATCGGCAGCGGCAAACTGGTGGTTGAACTTACCGCAAATTGCTGAACAAGCCCGTTGTATCGCGATTGACTCGATTGGCTATGGTCAGACCGTTGTGGCAGACGGTACGGCTTATGGTATTCGTGCATGGGTCGATCATGCGGTGCGTACACTGGATGCTTTAGGCATTGAAAAAACTTGGTTAGTGGGCAACTCATTGGGTGGCTGGTTAGCCTTCCAAATGGTGCTCGATTACCCTGAACGTGTCTTGGGTATTGTGTCGATGGGGACGGGTGGCGCGAAACAAACTGCGGCACTGAAAGCCCATGCTAACCCTGTCTTGACAGAAGAAGGCATTAAAAATACGTTGTCGATGTTTGTGGTGGATAAAAGCTTAATTACCGATGAATTGGTAAAAGTGCGTTTTGAAGCGGCAAAAAATGATTATGCCTCAGACCGTTTAATAGATGTGGTCGGTGCACGTGACCGTGATCGCTTCGAGTTCCCGCTCGATTTTGACAAGATGAAAGACATTCAAGTGCCTGTATTGTTGATTCATGGGGTACAAGATGTCGTCATTCCCGTGTCGCGTTCATGGGATATTTTGAATACCGTTCCTTTTGCCGATGCACATATTTTTAGTCAGTGTGGGCATTGGTCACAAGTGGAAAAAGCCGAAGAATTTAATACAGTGATTAAAGACTATTTGACTGCACGTGGTGTCAAATAATCTAGTGAGCAAGATCAGGGATGGTTAAGCCATCCCTTTTTTATGCCAAAAATTTCATCTTACTAAAGCAAATTTACAGTGTGATAAAACCTGCGGCAACATTAATGCTGATGGCTAAAATCGAGGTGTTAAAACCATAAGCCAGAATAATATGCACAATATTTAAAATCCGCATGGAGCGGGAAGTAATCGAAACATCTGCCGTTTGTGCCGAGGTGCCAATCACATAACTAAAGTATAAAAAGTCAGGATAAGTGGGCTGTGCAGTTCTCGGAAAATCTAGACCCGCATCTTGTTGGTCTGCGAGGGCAAGATAATAGTCATGCGCATAATGAATAGCAAAGACGGTATGCATAAAGAACCATGCACTAATAATGGTCAGCAAAGACAGAGCCAAGTGCCCATATTTAATGATGGGATCGTTGGGGAGATGGGTCAGTTCCAACACTATCGCAATCAAACACATCATCAATGTCATGATCACTAACAAGAGAATGATCCATTTACTGGCATCTTGTTGCTGCGCATGTTGCAGAATGTGTTGATGGTCAACAGGCCACAGGGTGGTCATGGTTTTAAGTAAATAACTCGATACGGCAATATTCCAACTGATCAATAGATTGGTCGACCAAGACCAGTCGGTAAACATATTCAGCAGAGCATAAAAAACCGCCGTCATTAAAAAACTAATAAAAAAGAAGGGACGAAATTGCATGGCCGTTTTTAAACGCTGCGAAGTGGGCATCTGCATAATCTTCTCCTTCTCTGTTATATTTTTTCGTGTGGCTAAAAAGTACCAAGATCTGTTGCAATATAAGCCTAAGTTTAGACTTAAGTTGTAGGTAAAACCTGACAAAAAAACAGCTTTTGATCACCCTATCTTAAGGTAAAAAAGAATACAAAATGAAACGTGCCAGCGGATGAACGGTGGATCAATGAGAAATGCTGCAAATAGGCTTACGCTGTAGTGCATTTCTCCATGAAAAAAGCACATCGCTATTTATTCAGAAAATAGTGGTGTGCCGAATTGGATGATTGATGTAGACCAGATGTGAATTTATTCGCGATTAATATCCAAATAAAACACCCGAGTCAGCAATTCTAGAAATTTATTCACGGCCAGTGAGCTGTTGTTTTTACGATAGCTCACATATAAATCTAAATAGGGGAGCTCGACTTCCAGTGGACGAATCACCGTGTTGTTCATGGTCAAGGGTGCAACGTAACCGGGTAAAATGGTGCAACCGAGTCCCATACCAATCGAGTTGATATTGAACAGAATATTGTCGGCTTTTTGCACAATGTTGAATTCAATACTGTTGGCTTTGGCAAACTCCAAAATGGTCTGGTGCAAGGTCTGTGACTGTTCGACTGCGGGAATAATGAAATCAATACCATTTAAAGCTTTAATCGGAATTCGCTCGTATTTGGCCAAAGGATGGTCTTTCGGCAACAAAAAAATCAGCGGTTCACGTAAGACAAACTGGCTTTCAATTTCATCACTATGAAAATTATGCCGAGTAAAGGTAATGTCCAGTTCACCTTTTTTCAGTAAGCGCATTTGTTCAGTATTGTTCATACTGAGCAATTCAATTTTTAAGTCTGGGTTTTGTACCCGTAAATTGGGCAGCACATAAGGAAAGATTTTCATTTCTGCGACGGGGACAAAACCAATGCGTAGCATCTGCTGTTTGGCTTGTACCACTTGACGTGCCATAGCGATCGCTTTATCTGCTTGAGCCAGAGTCAGACGGGCCTGTTCCAGAAAAACCGCACCTTCTTCAGTGAGTTCCACTTTTCGCTTGGTTCGATATAGCAACTGCACACCGACATCTTCTTCAAGGTCTTTGATTTGCTGACTTAAAGAGGGTTGGGCAGTGTAAAGTTTGAGTGCAGCCTTACTGAAGTTCAGTTCTTCAGCAACAGTAATGAAATAGCGAAGGTGTCTAAGTTCCATATAAATAACCCACTGAGTAATCCAAAAAATGTCTTACCACGACTACGGCAAAGTATAATCTATAAACAACTATGCCGTGAAGATGATTCAAGTATTTAGAAAATAAATGGTCTTGAGTCTAGTGCGGAGATTTTAATATAAGAAATAACTTTTCTAATAATTGCTAAAACGTATTAATTAAAACAAAAAAAATATTTCCCTAAAAGCGTCTAAAAAATCATGATGCCTCAAAAGTTGAGTCTATTTACGTTGTGCCGTGTATTGGTCGCAGGAGAGCTTTTCATGAGTGGAAAAATTGATGTGCGTGAAATCGACGCTTTGGTCGATGCACAAAATGGACGTATCTCGCCATCCATCTATACAGACCCAGATTTATACGAATTAGAACTGGAACGCGTGTTTGGACGTACATGGTTATTTCTATGTCATGAAAGCCAAATTCCAAAGGCAGGCGACTTTTTCAATACTTACATGGGTGAAGACCCGATTATTGTGGTACGTCAAAAAGATGGCTCAATCAAAGCGCTTTTAAACCAGTGCCGTCACCGTTCTATGCGGGTCAGCTTTGCTGACTGTGGAAACACCCGTGCCTTTACCTGTCCATATCATGGCTGGTCTTATGGGGTCGATGGTTCACTCAAGGATATTCCTTTAGAAGATCGTGCTTTTCCGCAGGGAGCATGCAAAGAAAAATGGGGCTTGATTGAAGTTAACCGTGTCGAAAGCTACAAAGGCTTAATTTTCGGTTGTTGGGATGAATCAACCCCAGACCTGATTGAATACATGGGCGACATTGCTTGGTATTTAGATGGCGTGGTCGATCGCCGTCCGGGTGGCACTGAAATCATTGGTGGAGTACATAAGTGGGAAATCGAGTGTAACTGGAAATTTGCTGCGGAACAGTTTGCCTCTGACCAGTATCATGCCTTGTTCTCACATGCTTCAGCTATTCAGGTGTTGGGCGCAAAACCCGACGATGACTCATCTAAAAAACTTGGTGCTGCACAAACCGCACGTCCAGTTTGGGAAACCGCCAAAGATGCCATTCAGTACGGTTCACGCGGGCATGGTTCAGGCTTCTTCTTTACTGAAAAGCCGGATGCAAACGTCTGGGTGGATGGTGAAGTAGCGAACTACTTCCGTGAAACCTTTGAGGAAGTTAAAGAGCGTTTAGGTGAAGTGCGCGCACTACGTCTTGCGGGGCACAACACTATGTTCCCGACCATGTCATGGTTAAACGGAACGGCAACGCTTCGCGTATGGCATCCGCGTGGTCCAAATAAAACTGAAGTCTGGGCATTCTGTATTGCCGATGCGGAAGCTTCTCAAGAAGTGAAAGAAGCCTTTGAACGTTCTGCAACACGTGCCTTTGGACCTGCGGGTTTCCTTGAGCAAGATGACTCGGAAAACTGGATTGAAATCCAAAAAGTACTCCGTGGTTATAAAGCACGCAACAATCCATTGATCATGGAAATGGGCTTAGGCAATGAAAAAGTCCGTGAAGATGGCATTCCAGGCATCACCAACTACATTTTCTCTGAAACAGCAGCCCGTGGAATGTACCGTCGTTGGGCAGATTTATTGATTCATGAAACATGGGAAGAAGTCGAAAAAGCCGCTGAGCAATATGAGAAGGAGCTAATGAAATGAGTCAGATCAGTTTAGAACTTCATCATCAAATTAGTCAGTTTCTCTATCGTGAAGGCAAAGCGCTAGACGATTGGAAATTCCGTGATTGGCTAGATATGTTGGCGGACGATATTTCTTATACGCTGCGGACTACACCGAATGCACAAACCCGTGACCGTCGTCGTTCGGTTGAGCCACCGACGACGTGGGTATTTAACGATACTAAAGACTTGTTAGAACGTCGTGTCGCGCGTTTGGAAACAGGGATGGCATGGGCGGAAGAACCCCCATCACGCACCACACATATGGTGTCGAACGTGATTGTCGAGCCGACTGAAGTCGAGGGTGAGTATGATGTTTACGTCACTTACTTACTCTACCGTACCCAGAAAGAAAAAGATGTCACCATCTACTGCGGTAAGCGTCACGACAAGATTCGTAAAGTGGATACCGAGCAAGGTTTCCAGATTTTTAACCGTAAAATCACTTTAGACCAAGTGACTTACAACTCCCATAACCTGAGTGTGTTCTTCTAATGAATAAGATTTTTGTGTGCCAAATCGATGAATTAGATGAAGGCGAAGCATTAAAAGTGGACTGCGGTGTGAACGGGATTGAAGCGTTGGCTGTCTTCAACAATGGTGGTGAGTTCTTTGCCATGAATGACCGTTGTTCACATGGCAATGCCTCCATGTCAGAAGGCTATTTGGAAGAGGATGGTACAGTGGAATGCCCATTACATTCTGCCCGTTTCTGTCTAAAAACAGGTCAGGCTTTATGCCTACCTGCGACTGATCCTATTCAGACCTTTCCCGTGATTGTTGAGGATGGTCAATTGTTTGTCGAGATGGCGGGAGCATAAGCATGGGTTGGCTACAAGGTGAAGTTGCCCTGATTACGGGGGGCGGTTCTGGTTTGGGTTGGGCTTTGGTTGAGCGTTTCTTGGAAGAAGGTGCACAGGTGGCTGTGCTGCAACGTTCAAAAGCAAAAGTGGATGCCTTGAACAAACACTTCGGTGGTAAAGTTCTTGCGATTGAAGGTGATGTAGCCTGCTATGCAGACAATGTCCGTGCGGTGAATGCCACGCTTGAGCGTTTTGGCAAACTGGACTGTTTTGTCGGTAATGCCGGTATTTGGGATCATTATGCCGATATCGTCAATACCTCTGGCGAGCAGTTAGAAAAAGCCTTTGATGAAATTATGGGCATTAATACCAAATCACTCATCTTAGGTGCGAAGGCGGCACTGGAGGCATTGATAGCTTCTGAAGGGTCTATCATATTTACTTTGTCTAATTCAGCCTTGTACTCGGCAGGCGGAGGCCCCGTATATACAGCCTCTAAGCATGCAGGTGTGGGCGTGATGAAAGAATTGGCCTATGAACTTGCGCCTAAAGTACGAGTGAATGCCGTCGCGCCGTCAGGTATGAATGTCAATATCAAAGGGGCAGCATCTTTAGGTCAAGAAAATTTGGGTCTATTGGATGCACGCGACCCTGAAAAGATTGCTCGTGGTATGCCACTGAATTTCTTGCCTGAACCTGAAGAGATGACGGGTTCATACGTTTTATTGGCATCGCGTCAAAACAACCGTCCACTGACGGGTGTTCTGATCAATGCTGAATGTGGTTTAGGCATCCGTGGTTTACGCCAACCTCGTGCAGGGTTCTTTGATGAGTGATTTGGGTGTGCTGCTTTGTTTTTGATTAGCTCAGATTTAAATTAAATGAAGCACAGCCTCAAATAAATGCGAAAGTTTAGATGGTTTTTCGGAGGCATTTCCTTACTTTTGACGGATCAAAAGTAACAAAAATCCATTGTTGGGTGAGAGGTTCATCCCTGAAACCTCCACCCAACGGCGACATCCATGTCGCCAACCGTGATAGTGAATAGCATCGTGAATTCTATATTTCATTTGAAACCACTCACAATGATTTAAGCCATTTGCTAAAGACTTTACTGGGCAGCTGTCTTTTTAGTAGATATTTTTATTTTGGAGTCACACATGGCCGTTAAACTCATTTGTGCATCGCACAGTCCTTTAATGGAATTTGCTTCACCGCAAGAACAGCGTAAAGAACAGATTGTACGTGAGACTTTTGCCCAACTTTCGGCAGAAGTCAAAGCTTACGATCCGACTTTAATCATTACCTTTGGTCCAGACCATTTTAATGGCTTTTTCTATGATTTGATGCCAAGTTTTTGTGTGGGTATTCGTGCAACTGCGGCAGGCGATTGGGACTACGGTAAAGACAACGACAAAATTAATGTTCCTGAAGACACAGCGATTGCTTTGGTGCGTCGTGTACTTGATGAAGGTGTCGATGTTGCTTATTCCTACCGAATGCAAGCCGACCATGGCGTGACGCAACCACTACATTTCCTGTGTGATGGTCAGCTAGATCGTTATCCAACCATTCCGATTTTTATTAATGGCGCAGCGGCACCGATGCCCACCACCAAGCGAACGATTGCTTTGGGACGTGCGGTTGGACAGTTTATTCAGTCATTAAATCTTGAAAATGAACGGGTGTTAATTTTAGGGACAGGTGGGCTTTCGCATGATCCTCCGACACCACAAATGGGCGCTGTACCGCCAGAAGTGGAAGAGTTTTTGATTTGTGGACGTAACCCATCTGTAGAGTCACGGAATAATCGTCAAGCCAAAATTATTGCTGTGGGGCAGAAATTGGCTGCGGGGGATCAATCTGTTGCTGTGCCACTCAATCCAGAATGGGATCGTGCATTGCTTGAAACATTTGCCAAAGCTGACTTCGCCACAATTGAAGCCATGACTGAAGCAGATATTCGCCGTGATGGTGGACGTGGTGGTCAGGAAGTCCGTACATGGATGGCGGCATTTGCAGCCTTACATGAACTTGGCGAATACGAGATGACAACGCATTGTTATGAAGACATCAGCGAGTGGATTGCGGGCTTTGGCATTGTATCGGCAGAGTTAAAAGGTTAATTACATGAGCAATATCGAAACCATCGTCATCGTCGGTGCAGGCCAAGCGGGGGCAAGCGCGATTTTAGAACTCCGTAGCAATAAATTTGCAGGTAACATTATTCTGATTGGGGATGAAGTGCATTTGCCTTATGAACGTCCACCTTTGTCTAAAGATGTGATTTTAAAGCCTGAAGAAACCAAGGTTGAGATTTTATCTGAAGAGAAATTGGTGACCTTGGGCGTAGCTCATATTCGTGGCAATGGTGTAGTCAAAATTAACCCAGAGGCAAAAACCGTTGAATTGCAAAAGGGTGATGTGATTGCTTATGACAAACTGCTCCTTGCGACTGGCGGTGCAGCACGTCGCCTGCCGAATTTCGATGTTTTAGGTAAACACGTTTATACCTTACGTAATTTGGAAGATTCAAAAGCACTGGTGCCTGTGCTACAAGCTGGACAACGTATTGTACTGATTGGTGGTGGGGTCATTGGTCTTGAGTTAGCTTCCTCTGCACGTTTTAAAAATTGCCAAGTGACCGTGATTGAAATGGGATCAATGGTAATGGGGCGGTCATCCCCGCAGATTTTGAGTGAGTTTTTATTGGCACAGCAACGTCTTGCGGGTGTCGATGTACGCTTGAATAGCACCATTAATCACTGTCATTTAGATGGTGAAACTGTGGTAATTACCCTTGCAACAGGGGAAGAGTTACATGCAGATGCTGTGATTTATGGCATTGGCATTGTCCCGAATGCACAACTTGCAATAGATGCAGGCTTAGCAGTTGATGTTGCGATTCAGATCAATGAAAACTGTCAGACTTCACATCCCGATATTTATGCCGCGGGTGATGTTGCGACTCAGTTACGTGCGGATGGGCAGTATCGTCGTGTGGAAACATGGGAAAATGCCAATCTGCAAGCAGGAATTTTTGCACGTCACGTGATGGGTATGGAGCATCCGACCCCGAATCCTGCATGGTTTTGGACGGATCAGCTTGATATTAACTATCAGTTTGTCGGTGATATGGCGGCAGCAGAATGGATTGTTCGTGGTGAAATTCGGCCTGAACTTCGTGCCGCCTCTTCGTTTGTTCTGTTCGGTGTAACCGATGGCATCATTGTGGGAGGGATCACCGTGAATGCAGCCAAAGAGATGCGACACTTGAAAAAGTTAATTGCTAAAAAAGCAGTATTTGAAGCCGAAAAGTATTTAGATCTTGGTTTAGATTTACGTAAGATTGCTTAAGATTTTGGTTTACAACCTCGGCAGACTGAGTTTAATACGGGTCTGCCGCTTTTTTATTCCCATCAAATTTTAGTATGACCACTCGCGTTGCTATGCCGTCTGATTTCATAGAAGTCTAAGGTGTATATTTTACAGTTTGGCTTGAATTACCAAACAGAGTATCTACAATAAGAAACACGCCTAGCTCGACATTCATGTTATTGCAGTGAATGTGACATTTCTTATAGATAATGACAGTACATGAAGCAGAATTTAGAACAACAGCATTTCCAAATTAAAACCCAAGAATGTTGGTCACATACTTGGCGTAAACCCTCTTTTCAGTATCTTGAATCTGCACACTTTAATGGCACGCGATTTTTGAATCCACTGCATGCGCCAGAGGGGCGTAGCCGTTTTGATTTGGTTAAATGGTTGTTAAAACGCAAGTCATCGACTTGGGACAAAGAAACCCTATCCGATACTGCTTCTGCGACTCAACGGGTATTGCCACAAAACCGTCCCAATGCGGCATTGAATGATTGGCAAGTCTGGTTTGTCGGGCATGCCACCGTGTTATTACAGATTGGTCCTTATAATTTTTTAACGGATCCTGTTTGGGCGGAATTTGTCAGTCCGAAACAGGGGCGTGGCCCTAAGCGTTTTCGTCCAGCAGGCATTGCCTTAGAGGAATTACCGACCATTCATGCTGTTTTGCTCAGCCATAATCATTATGATCATATGGATTTGGCAAGCCTGAACTGGTTGCATGAAAAATTTGCCATGCCAATTTATACGGGTTTGGGTAATGGTTGGTACTTACCTAAAAGTATGCATGTAATTGAACTGGACTGGTGGCAATCGAGTCAGTTTCATGAACTGGAATTGATTTATACCCCTGCACAACATGGTTCAGGTCGTGGTGTACGTGATCAGAACATGGCGCTTTGGGGTGGTTTTGCGGTTAAACAGGGGCGTGAATATAGTTTCTTTGCGGGCGATACAGGCTATTCGCCGCATTTTAAGGAAATTCATACCCGTTTGGGGGCTCCGCGAATTGCCTTATTACCGATTGGTGCTTATGAGCCACGTGAGCTGATGCGTTATATGCATATGAATCCTGAAGATGCCTTTCAGGCACATAAAGATTTACATGCCAAATGTTCATTGGCCATTCATTATCGAACCTATCAGTTGACCGATGAAGCCCATGAGCAACCTGAGCATGATCTGCATGTGGCAATGCGCGGTTCGTCAAAATTAATGAATCCGTTTTATTGCATTCGTGAAGGTAAGCGTTTAATTGTTTAATATTGACGTTGAATGTTGTTGATTATGCGTTTCTTTCTGAATATTTTAAAAGACGAATGGCGGTTAAAGACAAAGCCAGCATCGCGATATTCATCACAAAGGGATTAAAGGCTTGGGTAAAATAGTGTGGGTCGACAATCAAAATTAAAAAGCTTAATCCGAGCATGCCGACAATATTGAGGTAATGGAGCGCTAAGGTTTTATAACCCGTTAAAAATAATGCTCCGAAGATGATTTCGATTGCGCCAGAACATTGCATGAGGCTAATTGCAGCTTGTTCATTGAATCCCTGTAACATCCAAATACGGCGTTCATCATCGGCTTTAAATAGAATCTTGGGAATTAGACCTTGATAAATCCAAAGTATTGCTAGGCTCATATGAATGGTTTGAAGCGTTTTTTTATTGAGTTGTTGAGTATCCACGGATGACCTGTTCTAGAAAATGATGTTGATTTTCTGGGGATGGAATGAGGCAATCATCAGTTTTACCAAAAAGTGTATAGCGATTGAGTGCAACCCGACGATACAGAAAATCCCGAAATGGTCGGGGAATAAGATCACCCATCTTCATTAGAGAGAAAGGTAGACCGAGCCGAGCCAATACTTTTAATAAGGCGGTAGATTCTGTAAATAATTGCCCATCTATAATTACAATCATGGTGGTGTAATGCGTGGTCGACAGACCATAATATTCAAGAATTTTTTCTCCCAAAGGCGATTGGGCTGAAGCGAGTTTGAATTGAGCCTGCGGATCATGTTGGATGAGAAAACGTGCCCAACCATTACAGATAACACAAATCGCATCAAATAAGATGATGTCATACTGTTGAATGATGCGATCGAGATCATTCTGCATTTTTTATATTCTAAAGTTCTCATCTGTTCAAAATAGCAGAATTTATCTATCACATGTAGTCTATATTTTATCCAGAATTGTGTTGTTTGAAATGCTAAACAGTGCGAGTGTTGCGAAGCCCGCAGACATCAAATGTGTGTCCATAACCCTTTAAAATCTTTTTTTTCTTCAATGCTTATATAGAAGAATTCGATTGTTTTGATTAGTAAATACCGCTTTAGCTTGTCTAGAAAAAAGGCTATGTTGATAGTCGAACACTACTTTTAGACGGTTCAATAATAAACATTGAAAGACTTGAGTTTGGAGACATAACATGGACAATAATTCGCAAGCCTCGTCAGGTAAGTGCCCATTTTCACATGGTGCCAATACCTCTGCTGCCAGCTCAAATACCGATTGGTGGCCAAATTCACTTAATTTAGACATCCTTTCACAACACGATACCAAAACCAATCCGCTCGATCCCGACTTTAATTATGCAGAAGCCTTCAAATCTCTCGATTTAGACGCCGTAAAACAAGATATCCGCGACTTAATTAACAGCAGCCAAGATTGGTGGCCATCAGATTACGGCAGCTACATCGGGATGTTTGTGCGTACGGCATGGCATTTGGCGGGTTCATACCGTAAGCAAGATGGTCGCGGTGGCGCCAACACGGGTAACCAGCGTTTTGCTCCACTCAACAGTTGGCCAGATAATGTCAACACCGATAAAGGCCGTCGTTTACTTTGGCCGATTAAGAAAAAATACGGCAACAAACTGTCATGGGGGGATTTAATTGTCCTTGCAGGGACTGTGGCGTATGACGTTGCAGGTTTAAAGACTTTTGGTTTCGGCGGTGGTCGAGTTGATATTTGGCATCCAGAAAAAGACATTTACTGGGGCGAAGAGCATCAATGGCTGGCACCAACCGCCAACCGTTATGGTAGCGACCAAGACCGCCAATCACTGGAAAATCCTTTGGCTGCAGTGCAAATGGGCTTGATCTATGTAAACCCTGAAGGGGTTGATGGTGTGCAAGATCCACTGCGTACCGCACAAGACATGCGCGTAACCTTTGACCGTATGGGAATGGACGATGAAGAAACCGTTGCGCTCACAGTCGGTGGTCATACTGTAGGGAAAGCGCATGGTAATGGTAAAGCTGAATTACTCGGTAAAGATGTGGAGGGGGCTGATGTCGAATTCCAAGGCTTAGGTTGGCATAATCCAGAAGGCACAGGTAACGGCCCTAATACCATGGTGAGTGGTTTAGAAGGAGCATGGACCACACATCCAACCAAATGGGATAATGAATTCCTTTATCTACTATTCACTTATGAGTGGCAAAAAACCACCAGTCCTGCGGGTGCGAAGCAATGGGAACCAATTAATATCAAAGAGGAAGACAAACCTGTCGATGCACATAACCCGAATGTACGCCGTAATCCAATGATGACCGATGCCGACATGGCCCTCAAAATGGACCCTGAATACCGCAAAATTGCAGAAGGTTTTTATAAAGACCCTGCGCGTTTGGCAGAAGTTTTTGCTCGTGCTTGGTACAAGCTCACTCACCGTGATATGGGACCAAAATCGCGTTACTTGGGTGCAGATGTACCTGCGGAAGATTTAATTTGGCAAGACCCAATCCCGAGCGTGGATTACAGCTTAACCGAAGCAGAAATTGATGAGCTGAAAGCAAAATTGCTGAATAGCGGTTTATCCAGTAGTGATCTCATTACTACTGCTTGGGACAGCGCAAGAACTTATCGTGGTTCGGACTTCCGTGGCGGTGCCAATGGTGCGCGTATTCGTTTATCACCACAAAAAAATTGGGTGGGTAATGAGCCAGAGCGTTTAGCTAAAGTGCTTGCGAAACTGGAAGAAATTCAAGCAGGACTTGCGAAAAAAGTCAGCATTGCCGACTTGGTTGTATTGGGCGGCACAGCGGCAGTGGAAAAAGCAGCGCAAGCCGCAGGTGTGAATGTGAAAGTGCCATTTACGCCTGGGCGTGGTGATGCCTTACAGGAACAAACCGACGAATATTCTTTTGCCGATTTGGAACCAACCCATGATGGTTATCGGAATTGGTTAAAGCAAGATTATGCGGTGCAACCTGAAGAAATGTTGTTAGATCGAACCCAATTAATGGGTCTAACCGCACCTGAAATGACGGTATTGATTGGTGGTATGCGTGTGCTCGACACCAACTACGGCGGTGCGAAAGAAGGCGTATTTACCGATCGTGTGGGTGTTTTAACCAATGATTTCTTTGTCAATTTGACTGACATGAACAATACATGGAAACCTGTAGGTAAAAACCGTTATGAAATTGCTGACCGTGCTACGGGTACAGTGAAATGGACGGCAACTCGCGTGGATTTAGTGTTCGGTTCAAACTCAATTTTACGTTCTTATGCCGAGGTGTATGCACAGGATGACAACAAAGAGAAATTTGTACATGACTTTATTGCTGCTTGGAATAAAGTCATGAATGCAGACCGTTTTGATGTGAAGTAGTTTGATTGAAATAAAAAACCGCTCGAAAGAGCGGTTTTTATTCTTTTAAATCTATGTAAAAACTACATAGGTATTAAGTGTGATTTTAGAATTATTGTTGGAGTATTAGAATTGGGAATTGGTGACAAAAAATTTAAAACCGCTTATAAGGATTATAGCCGAGTATTAAATTTAGCAGTTAAGATTTCACGTTTAGGGGCTGGTAGACATGGGCAAGAGGATAAGGTTGTTTGGGCTTGTATCTTATTTACAAAGCTATGTGTAACAGGTCGTAGTTTAAAGAAGTTATTAGATCATGATGTATCAAAAGAATATAAATTAGATTGGGACTATTCATCAGCTTTTAGTTTAACTCGTAATATTATGGAGTGTTATCAAACGCTTTTTTATTTATGTTTTGATGATGTTCCAGAGGAGGAGTTGAAAGCACGGAAGTATCTGTTCAATGTTTATGATTATTATTCTAGGACGACATTCTTTTCATTTTTTTCTGAATTATTTGATAAAAAAAGCGAAAATATTGAAATAGAAGAGTTTGTCTTAAATCAGCTTAAAGAGAATAGTTTTTTTAAGACTTTAACTGAACAGCAACAGAAAAGTTATTTAAAAGGAAAGAATGCTTTCTTTATTAGTAGGGAAGAGATTGAAGAAAAAGAAGGCATGAGAAAAGATGATTTTAGATATTGGTATAAATTTCTATCATCTAACATTCACTCTTATCCGATGGGTTTTTTTAGGATGATTGATGGAGATCGAGGAACAGGAGTTTATTCTGAAGTTGAAGAAAGATATAACGCAATGGCATTAGAATTATCTACAGGATATTTAATTCGTGGGTGCTTGAATATGTTAAATTTTTTTCCAGATATTAATGAGAAAATGAGCCCACAAGAAAAACAATTGTTAGTCATATAGTTAAGTAATATAGGAGAAAATATCTACTTTTAGCAGATCCCACTCCACAAACTCTGGCTCGACCAACAAGCTCTGCGACACAAAGCCATAACACACCCGTTGCACATTTAAACTCATTCGCTTGAGTTGTGCCGTATCTTCAAAAAAGGGAATAAGGATGCTATGCCACATTTCCAGCATCATTGCATAACTCTTACGGTAACTTTCAATGTTTGATACCTGTCGTTCCAGTAAAAAAGTTTGCGCCCAGACGAACTGCCGCGCCTGAATCTGTTCAAGCTGAAAGTGGATAATCTGCTGTAAATAGTCCTCAAAACTTAATTTTGTGGATAACTCCATCAGACTTTGTGCATAACTTTTAAGTAGTTCAGCATTGCTTTTTACATGTTGATGAATGGTTAATGCAATCAAATCTTCTTTCTTGGAAAAGTACTCATAAAAAGTCCCTAAACCGACACCTGCTACATCCGTGATTTCCCGAATGGTAATTTTATCGGCTGATCGCTCATGCAAAAGCCGAACAAAACTTTCTTGTAAGGCTTCTTGGGTGAGCTTGGCTCTGGATTGGCGCGGTCTACGACGCACTTGGACTTCAGGATTTTTCATGGCATAAAGCTGAACATATCAAGGTCATTTTTTCTCTATACTGAAACGAAAATCGAATTAGAACAAGAGCAAAATAAAGATGATAAATACATGGACAACTCATCAAATCAGTAATCAATTTGATGAAAAGCAGGACTATAACCTATTTAGCAGTGATCAGGTTTTACAAGAAATTTTGACTCGATATGGCAGTCAAGATCAGGCCGCTTTGGCGGAGTTAGGGCAAGTCGCAGGCTCGGCAGAATATTATCGATATGCAGATCAAGCCAATCGGCATACCCCCATCTTACATGCCTTCGATGCACGTGGACGCCGCAAAGATTGTATTGAGTTTCATCCCGCATGGCATCAATGGATGCAATTGAATCGAAACCATGCTGTACATGCCCATCCTTTTATTGCACCGCAATCCCAAACTGTGTGGGTAGATTGGGCGGCACGCTTTTATTTGAGTGGTCAAGTCGAATGCGGCAGTTTGTGTCCAACAGCGATGACGCTCGGCAGTATTCCATTGTTGCAACATGAGCCTGAACTGTGGGAAAAAATTGGTAGTAAGCTTCTATCGACTGAATACGATGCGCGTGATGTGCCAATCAGTCAGAAAAAATCAATTTGGTTGGGTATGGGCATGACCGAAAAGCAGGGTGGTTCAGATGTACGAGCCAATGAAACCATTGCGATTCCAGTTACAGAGTCGGGGCGTGGTCAAGCCTATTTGCTGACAGGTCACAAATGGTTTTTCTCTGCCCCCATGTGTGATGCACATTTGGTGGTGGCACAAACCGAGCAGGATGGTTTAGCCTGTTTTTTTGTACCGCGCTGGCTAGAAGATGGCAGTAAAAATGCCATACAGATACAACGCCTAAAAGAAAAAGTAGGGAACCGCAGTAATTCCAGTTCCGAAGTCGAATTTAAAGAGGCTTGGGGCATTATGATTGGTGAGGTGGGGCGTGGTATTCCCACGATTATTGAAATGGCAAATTACACCCGACTCACCTGTTCTGTAGGCAGTAGTGCCATGTTAAGACAGGCTTTAGTGCAGTGCCTTGCTTATACCCGACAGCGTAAGGCTTTTGGAAAACATTTGTCTGAACAACCGTTGATGCAAGCCGTTTTGGTGGATTTGGCTTTGGAAACTGAAGCCGCAGTACAACTCAGTTTCCATTTGGCACATTGCTATGAGCAAGAAGATGCTTTATCGGTGGCATGGAAACGCATTATGACCCCAGCATCGAAGTTCTGGATTTGCAAACGTGCGGTGGAGCTTTCTGGTGAAATGATGGAAGTCTTTGGGGGTAACGGTTATGTTGATGCAGGGATTATGGCGAGAATTTTTAAAGAAGCGCCTGTGAATACCATTTGGGAAGGTTCAGGCAATGTGATGTGTTTAGATGTGCTTCGTGCGATTCAACGAGAGCCAGAATCCATGCAGGTGTTGTTGCAGTCTTTTGCCGATGTAGCCCAGCAACAGCCATTATTACAAGCAGAACTGCAACAATTGCTACAGTTATTTCAGCAAACGCCTGAGCAACTGCAATTTATGGCACGTAGTTTGGTCAGTCGGTTGGTGATTTTGGCTCAAGCCAGTTTATTGCAACAATATGCTCCAGCATTCATTGCAGATGCATTTATTCAATCCCGTTATCAGGCGTTCCATGGACGTGTTGTAGGGATGCTTGAAGTACAACAGCAAAATGTCGAGAAAATATTGGCTCGAGTCTTAGTCGTATAAAATATTGTTTTTTGAGTAAAATAACAGAGGATAGATTGTTTTTTAGTCGATCGTGTAAGCTAAAGCGTACAATGAATGATGGACTTTGCGTATAGGCAATTTTTTTGAAATCACCTATCATGCATTTCATTCAGGAACAGGATGTTCCAGAACATTCAAGGATTGAAATGTTCTAAAGCAAGGATCGTTTTGGTGCAACAGGAAGTTATACCGAGCAACGAATATGGAAAAGGCCCGACAGGATGTTGGGCTTTTTTTATGTGTGATGTTGCATAATTTTGAGCAAACAAATTTCTACATTTGAAGCATAAAAACTGAGTCGTAGAGCTAAAACTTCACAATCAAAGTTCCCATGGTCTCTTCATTGAAGTAATGAATTAAAGCCTCAGGCAAATGGTCAAAACCCTCAATCAGATGTGCTTGATAACTCATTTTCCCTTGAGCTAAATATTCAGCAATTACTTGATTTGATTCATGCATGAATTCGAGATAGGGGCTGAGCATTGTCCCGCGAATACTTAAGTACCTGTGCTGAATGCCCGCTAAATTTGATGAATGGTAAGACGTGGAATGCTGTGCGGATGGCTTGTCTAATTCAATGACACGTCCAGATGGCTTCATTTGTGCATAAATTAGTCTTTGTAATGGTTCATCTTTATTATCAAAGAAGATGTCTATACCATCTGGTGCTGCAAGGCTTAATTGGGTGGCAGAATGTGAATGGCTCATATGAATGGCTGCATCAAAACCCAATTCATTCACTAAGTATTGGCATTTTTTACTGGAGTCCGAACAGCCGATGACCCTTAGACCTTTGGCTTTTGCGAGTTGACCCAGTAAAGAACCCAGAGTGCTTGCTGCATTGGCAATCAGGAGCGTTTCCCCAGCTTTCGGTTGGGCAAGTTTGATTAACCCGATATATGCGGTAAGGCCTGTAAAATAAAATAAAGAAAGTACGGCTTCCGCAGGTAGGCTCGAATCAATAATATACATCTCAGAATGTCCTAAAACATATTCATTCCAACCTGTAATCCCCACCACTTGAACCCCTACGGGAAATTGAGGATTTAGAGACTCAATGACTTTGCCAACACCATAAGATTGTATAATTTCACTCTTCTGCGTAGGCGTAAATGTATCGTGATGTCTTTGTTGTAACCAATGAGGCATGACAGGGTCTAAGCAGATATGTGTCTGTCTAACCAAAAATTCACCCACAGTTAAATTTGGCAAAGGCAAGGGAACCCTATCAAATATATCCATACTCAATTTTCCTTGTGGATATCGGGACAACCTAAATGCTTGATTCCTCATGATTGTCATCCTTTTACAGTTGCTTTTTTATCATTGATATTGCACTGATCAAGCTCAAGCATTGTATGAAGAAATACTGTTCTATCGTTATTGTTTACACTTGTGTAGATGATTTTACTGTTCTTAATCTCATTCTTGTTATGTACGGGGTGATGTGTTTATTCTGTCTGTCTTCTCCTGAAGAGGTCGGCTCATTGAGGCGCTATCAAGTACAGATACTGAACTGCATTGTTCATAGATGGATGAATAAATTTTCAGTACGGGTAATGCCGAAAAGTCTGTTTGGCGTTGTAGCGAAATGAATGCGATACATTGATTTTAAAATGTACAGCTATGGCATTTCAATCTGATTTTGATCCCTTTTCTGTATCATTGCTCTTTTAATTGAGCACGTAAGCGATTGAGTTCTTCACGTAACTGACTGACTTGGTCTGGTGCACATTGAAGGGCTGTCAGAATTTGTTCCGGAATTGGCATTACGGCTTGTTTTAGAGCCTGTCCTTTGGTGGTCAAGGAAATCAGCACCCGTCGTTCATCTTCAACTGAGCGTTTGCGCTCAATAAAACCTAAACTTTCCAGCCGTTTCAATAAGGGGGTGAGGGTGGAAGATTCTAAAAAAATTCGTTGCCCAATCTCAGAGACAGTGAGCTGATCTTGTTCCCATAAAATCAGCATGACCAAGTATTGTGGATAGGTAATTCCATGCGGCTGTAATAATTTTCGATAGTATTGATTCAGCGCAAGATGAGTCGAATATAAAGCAAAACAAAGTTGATTATCGAGCTTTAATAACTCCTCTTGGTTTGACATAAGGGTGTACCAATGTGTGAAATAACTTCTATTATAACTTTAAGCCAGCATGGCTGACATACCCATCTTCAAATTCAGGCATTTAGACAAAATTTGCCTGCCATAATCTGTATTTTTTGCAGTGAACTTGGGCGGGGATGATGATCAATATGGGTATAAATCTGCTTGTAAAATAGCCAAAAAGGCGTATGCTTATTTTCCTGCTGTAAATGTAGAACAATTCAAATCTGTATTCAAAAGGTGGAACAAAATGGCCAAGAAAAAAACTGAGCCAAAAGTCGTGATTCACAACTTTGTGGCAAAACACATGCATGAAGTCAACCAAAGCCAAGTTTTTGTTGATCGAAAGAAAAATGCAAAACGAGGTTATAGCAAACATAAGCAAGGGCGATATTCCGAAGATTATCGCCCTTTTTTATTGCCGTGTTGTGCAGCATGATGAATGTGTTAAGCACCCACAATACGAGTACTTGATTTCACCATATCGGCTAAGCCATGCGTTTTGAAATAATATTCCATCCAACTTTTTATCATGAGTGGATTACTCATTTTTAACACACGATCCAGTTGTTCTTGGGCATCAGACATTGGAACATGACAAATCGCTTTACGTACACGCAAGATGTTACTTGAACTCATGGAAAGCGTATTAAAGCCCATTGCCATAAGCAGGATGGCAGAGAGCGGATCGCCCGCCATTTCACCACAAATACTGATGGGTTTATTGAACTTATGACACTCTTGAACCAAACGCGTGAGTGCTCTTAAAATTGACGGGTGATAGTGCGAGTAAACATTCGCAACGCGAGGATTATTGCGATCAACCGCCAATAAATATTGGGTTAAGTCATTCGAACCCACCGAGAAGAAATCCACCAACTCAGCAAACTCTTCAATTTGTAGCAGCACACTCGGGACTTCAACCATTATGCCAATTTTCGGCTTATTGATTTTAACCTGTTCTTCTTCTTGCACTGCGTGCCAGTCACGATCGAGTAAATACAAGGCTTCTTCGACTTCACTGACACTGGTGACCATAGGCAATAAAATATGCAGATTATTTAGCCCAATACTGGCTTTGAGCATGGCTCGAATTTGTGAAGAAAAAATTTCAGGATGATCCAAGGTAAAACGAATACCTCGCCAGCCCAAGGCAGAGTTTTCTTCTTCAATCGAGAAATAAGGTAAATCTTTATCTGCACCAATATCGAGGGTACGCATCACCACAGGCTTGTTGGCAAAATGGCTGAGCTGTTGACGATAAATGGCACGTTGTTCTTCTTCCCCAGGGAAGCGGTCACGTAGCATAAATGGAATTTCAGAGCGATATAGACCAACACCTTTGGCACCACGTTGTACACCACGCACCACATCAATCATGAGACCCGTATTTACATACAGATGCACAGCGACACCATCTGGGGTAATGGAATCTTTGGTCTCATATTGTTTGAGATCTTTGGCAATTTGCTCTTCTTCTTTTTGAATTTCTTTATAGCGTGTTCGCATACGACGAGGAGGATTAATAAAAATCCGCCCTTGATGTGCATCGACAATCATTTCGACATCATCAAGCGTATTGATCGGGAGTTCAGTGACACCAACTACGGTTGGGATACCAAGAGCACGCGCTACAATCACCATATGCGAGTTCATGGCGCCTTCAGTGGTGACAATGGCAGCAATTTTATCGACAGGCAGTTCTACCAAAGCAGCAGTCGAAATTTCTTCACCAATTAAGATGCTTTCATCCGTCAGTTCACGGTGGCTAGAGTCAGCTTCCTGTAAAAATGCCAAAATACGTCGACCTAAATCTTTTAGGTCAGCCACCCGTTCACGTAAGTAGTCATCTTCCATTTGAGCAAACAGCGCAATATGGTTCTCAATGACAATACGAACAGCACCCTGTGCCCAGTTGCCATCACGAATTTCTGATTTAATCTCAGCGGGCAGGGCATTTTCATCCAACATGCGTAAGAACACGCTAAACAGTGCACGTTCTTCTGCCATCAAGGCATCTTGCATTTTATCATCGAGGGATTGAATTTCTTCTCGTACGGCATTTAATGCACGATCAAGTAGTGCCAATTCTTCACTAATATCATCGGCTTCACGGTCAGGAACCGCAGACAGATCGGCTGGAGGATATAAAATGACTGCACGACCTAAGGCAATCCCACCTGAGCCAGACACCCCTTGGAAGGTTTTATAAGCAGGCAGATTGCTTGGTTTACGGAAGACATCAATATTGCCCACGGCATGGGCATGTGCAATCACTCCAGAAAGTTGTGCACAGAGTGTCACGAGGAAGGATTCAGCCGCTTCACTAAAATCTTGTTTGTCTTTATTTTGAACCACCAACACACCCATGACCTTGCGGCGGTACATGACAGGTACCCCGAGGAAAGAGTTATAAATTTCTTCCCCTGTTTCTGGTAGGTACATAAAGCGTTCATGCTTAGGTGCATCGTCTAGGTTGACAATTTCTTCACGTTGTCCCACCAGCCCCACCAAACCTTCGCCTGTGTGTAAGGACACATGTCCGACAGATTCAGGGTTTAGCCCTTTAGAAGCCATCAGTAGGTAACGTTGGTTACGTTCATCTAAAAGGTAGATTGAGCAGACATCGACGTGCATCGCTTCAGCGACCTGATTGACCATAATGTCGAGTGATTCATGCATACTGGTGGACGCATTGATTTCTTGAACAATACGTCTAAGGGTATCCAGTTGCATGTTCGACATAGAGTCTGCTCCCAAAAAAAATTAAATTAGTTTTATTTATAGCAATAGTGTCTTAAAAAATCTGCATATTTATACATTTTTTTAAGGTTTTTTTATGGGTAATTGATTGCACAATTCCACCATAGCTTTACGGTAGACATCTCGCTTGAAATTCACCACCTGCCCTAGCGGATACCAATAGCTCACCCATTGCCATTGGTCGAACTCGGGTGGATCAGACAAATTCAATTGAATATGCTGTACCGAAGCGGTTAACTTGAGTAAAAACCACTTTTGTTTTTGACCTATACATACGGGGTCTGAATCCGTACGTATATACCGATGTGGCAAACGGTAGCGCAACCACCCTTTAGTTTGCGCTACAATTTCGACGTGTTCGGGCAGTAAGCCAACTTCTTCTCTCAGCTCACGATAAAGTGCCTGTTCGGGGGTTTCTCCATATTGGATACCTCCTTGTGGAAATTGCCAAGCATTGTGTCCAATGCGTTTTGCCCATAAAACCTGTCCAAAGTCGTTTGCCAAAATGATCCCGACATTGGGTCGGAAACCTTCAGAGTCGATCATTTGGCTACCTAAATTTTGTGTAATATTGTGGCTTCGCGTTCGGGGATTGTTATTTCTTTATCCAACACGAACCAAAACAAAGCTAAAATGTTAAAATTGTTATGATCTTAACGAATTTCTATCGACTAGCGGAGATAGATTTACAAATTTTTTCTTAAATTTCAGTTTTTACGAGTATTTTCATGAAATTGGCGCTATTTGATCTCGATCACACCTTACTGAATACAGATTCAGATCATTCTTGGGGAGAGTTTTTAGTCAATGAGGGGTTAGTCGATCCTATCCGCCATCGTCAAATGAATGACAAATTTTATGAGGACTACAAAGCAGGTCAACTTGACCCGATTGCTTATAATGAATTTGTTTTTGAATTTTTGACTCAACATGACAATCAGTATTTAACCGAATTACATGAACTGTTTATGCAGAAAGTCATTCGCCCGCAAATGCGTCCAGACGGATTTGCGGCAATAGAAAAGCACCGCGAAGCAGGACATGCTTTGGTGGGAATTACCGCGACGTCAGATTTTATTACTGCACCGATTTTTCGTGAATTTGGTATTACTGAAATTATTGCCACCAATGCCGAAGTGGTGGATGGGAAATACACGGGTAAAGTGATTAATATTCCATGCTATCAAAAAGGCAAATTGGCGCGTTTAGATTTATGGTTGGCGGGCCGCGAAGTTAAAGAGTCTTGGGCTTATTCAGATTCAATTAATGATCGTTTTCTGTTGGAATATGCCGACCATGCAATTGCGGTGAATCCAGATGATCGTCTAGAAGTTTTGGCCAAAGAACAAGGTTGGGCTATTCAAGACTGGTCGATTGCCTAAATCATTATCATCAGACAGTGATTCTAAACAGCAGGGGGGAGTGAAATCTACCCCCTGCTTTTTTGTATCAATGTTAAAGATATTTAACAGTTTTTAGCTATTCGAATTGCTATGCTGATCTAGAAAATAAGAAAACTAAAGGACATGAGCATGAATCAAGTTCGACCAAGAATGACACATTTATTTGAACAGCTCGGTTTAGACGCGAGTGAAGATGCCATTGCGTTATTTATTGTGACCCATCAACTGAATGCACAGACGCATATTGTACAGGCCGATTTTTGGACAGCGGCACAACAGCAATTTTTAGAAGAAAAAATTCAGTCCGATGGGGAATGGGCGATTGTCGTGGATCAGTTGAATGAATCGTTGCATGAAGAGTCGGTGATTAAAAAATAAGATATAATTTAGGTGTGGCGATGAAAGTTATTTGCGTCACGCAATAAATGAATAAATTAAGAAGAAATATATGTCTTTAGATCAACAATTTGTTTTACCCTCGGCATCCTTAGAGAATTCGAACTCAATCCATCAACTCGAGCAAGATCGAGCCATATTTGTTGGTGCAAAATATCAAGCTTATTATCAGAAACAATTTGAAAAAATTACCCCAAAGAAACAGTATGCTGGCTTTAATATTGCGGCCTTTTTCTTAGGGGTGATTTGGTTATTTTATCGAAAAATGTATAGCTATGGCTTTATGGCAATCGCTTTGATTTTTGTGATTGGGGTGATAGAAACACTTTTGGGGATTGAAGGCTCTGGTTCAACAATTGGCTTAAGTGTAGCATTCGGTATGTTTGGAAATACGTTGTATAAGTACCATGTGGATAAGCAGATTGGCAAGATACGACTGTTGGGCACTGGTGACTTGAGGGCTGAACTAGAAAATCGTGGTGGAACCAATTTCGTTGCTGGTTTCATCCTTCTTTTGATTGTGCTTGGGTTGATTGCGCTTGCGATTCTCGCGTCCTAAGACACGGTTAAGATAAAAAGCCATCCTTGAAGATGGTTTTTTATCATTTTAAAAAATTATTTCATCATTTCAATCAGCTCTAACACTGCTTTCGACTGGGTACGTCCAGGGTGCCAAACCATGCCCAATTGACGATTCATTTCAAAACGAATGTCGAGTTGCTGCAAATCTTGATTGAGCAAGGTTTGTGGTAAGACTGACCAGCCCAGACCAATTGAAACCAACATCCGAATAGATTCCAGTGGGTTATTGCTCATGGTGATTTTCGGCTTTAATCCCTGTTTTTCAAATTCAGCCAAGGTAATTTGACTGGTATAGGTTTGGGCAGAGGGCAATAAACTTGGATAGGCAATCAAATCTTCCAGTTTTAGGTTTTTCTTTTGAGCCAAAGGATGAAATGGGGCTGCAACAAACACCAGAGGATCATTCCAAATGGTGACATAATTCAGTCGATGATCGCCCTGCGGAGGTAAAGTAAGAAAGGCCAGTTCTAAATCACCTGCAAGGACTTGTTCGTGTGCTTGTTCAGAGTCGACAAAATGTACATCTAAGGTGACTTGTGGAAATTGTTGTACATAATGGCGTAAATGATGCGGCAGGTGGTGTAGACCAATGTGATGACTGGTGCCAATCTTGAGTTTGCCTTGTACCTGTCCTTGTTCATGGCTCAGGGTATGGTGAATATCGCCGAGTTCATTTAACCAGTTTTTAACTTTCGGTAATAAAGAATGTGCAGCATGGGTTGCTTGAACGCCACGTCCTGCCGATTCAAATAATTTCACTCCAAAATAATCTTCTAAGCTATGAATACGTTTGGTTACCGCAGGTTGGGTAATAAACAATTGGTCCGCCGCTAAAGAAATTGAACCTGTTTCCATGACTTTTACAAATGCTTCAAAGGCAGCCAAATTCATTGTGGAGATCCATAAAGTTTTTTTATATATATTCTATTATTTAGAAACTTTAAGGATTAATCAAATAAAAAAGCACCCGAGGGAGGGTGCAAAGAGGAATTCAAGCTCAAGGACATACTGGATTACACGCTGGATTCTTGAGGCTGCATGGTGGTTATTGCTTGCTTATCCCAGACTTTTTCGTGAAAGAAGAAGGCAATTGCTTGCACTGTAGGTTCAAGTAAACTTAAAGTGATTGCCATAATCAGACTACCTGTCACACAGTATCCGACTAACATCGCGACACTCATATGCATAATGTAATAACTCAAGGTTTTCAAGTCCTTTGGTTGTGTTGAACAAAGTGATAAAGATGAGCCATACGTCATGCCTTGAGCTGCTGAGAATAATTAGATAATAATGATTGGCATTTTATTTGTAAAAACAAATATATTTTTTAAATTGATTGGATAATTAGATGATAAGTGGGGGTTTAATTATTCCAAAAAGTTTTTAAATTTATAAAAATGATAAATTAGATTTATATTATTTCAGCGCTATAATCACATAAAGTAAAGCAATTACCCAGTTCTATGGAGCGCGTCGACATGGCAGGCAAAACCTTATATGACAAATTGTGGGATGACCACTTAGTAAAACAACGTGATGATGGTTCGTGCTTACTTTATATCGACCGTCATTTATTACATGAAGTGACTTCACCGCAAGCCTTTGAAGGTTTGCAGCTTGC
Organism: Acinetobacter sp. ANC 4910; assembly: GCF_004331035.1. Taxonomy (GTDB): domain Bacteria; phylum Pseudomonadota; class Gammaproteobacteria; order Pseudomonadales; family Moraxellaceae; genus Acinetobacter. The sequence goes on along the minus strand of NZ_SJNT01000005.1, from coordinate 153,410 downwards.
AGGACGTCAACCTTGGCGTTTAAGTGCCAATGTCGCGACTCCAGATCATAACGTACCGACTTCAAAGAAAGAGCGTGAGCAAGGTATTGCAGGGATTGAAGATGATACTTCACGTATTCAAGTGCAAACTTTGGATGATAACTGTGAAGCCTTCAATATTGTTGAATTTAAAATTAATGATATCCGTCAAGGGATTGCACATGTCGTTGGGCCAGAACAAGGTTTAACTTTGCCGGGTATGACGGTCGTGTGTGGTGATTCGCATACGGCAACTCATGGTGCTTTTGGTTGTTTGGCGCACGGGATTGGCACTTCAGAAGTTGAACATGTATTAGCAACCCAATGCTTAGTTCAAAAGAAAATGAAGAACATGTTGGTTCGTGTCGACGGTACTTTAGGGCAGGGCGTAACCTCAAAAGATGTGGTGTTAGCGATCATTGGTAAAATTGGCACAGCGGGTGGTACGGGTCACGCGATTGAATTTGGTGGTCAAGTGTTCCGTGATATGTCCATTGAAGGCCGTATGACCGTGTGTAACATGGCGATTGAAGCGGGTGCTCGCGTGGGTATGGTTGCTGTTGACGACAAAACCATTGCCTATGTAAAAGACCGTCCTTATGCACCAAAAGCAGAACAGTGGGATGCTGCGGTTGAGTATTGGAATACTTTACATTCCGATGCAGATGCTGAGTTTGATACCGTCGTGGTATTACAAGGCGAAGAGATTGAACCACAGGTGTCTTGGGGCACTTCTCCAGAAATGGTGATTCCAGTTTCGCAAGCGGTACCGACTTTGGCACAAGCGAAAGATGATGTGCAGCGCAATGACTGGACACGTGCTTATAACTACATGGGCTTAGAAGCGGGTCAAGCCTTGTCGGATATTCAATTGGATCGTGTATTTATTGGTTCATGTACCAATTCACGGATTGAAGATATTCGTGCAGCGGCTGAAGTAGTGAAAGGTCGTAAGGTAGCTACAAGCATTAAGCAAGCGATGGTGGTTCCGGGTTCTGGTTTGGTGAAGAAACAGGCAGAAGAAGAAGGTTTGGATCAAGTTTTCCTTGATGCAGGTTTTGAATGGCGTGAACCAGGTTGCTCAATGTGCTTGGCAATGAATGCCGATAAATTACAGCCAGGTGAACATTGTGCTTCGACTTCAAACCGTAACTTTGAAGGTCGTCAGGGCAATGGCGGTCGCACGCATTTGGTGAGTCCAGCAATGGCAGCCGCAGCGGCAATTGCAGGTCATTTTGTTGATGTTCGTACATTCTAATTGGACTAAGGGGAGCAAAACATGAAAGCTTATACCGTTGAACAAGGTATTGTTGCACCATTAGACCGTGCCAATGTCGATACCGACTTAATTATTCCAAAGCAGTTTTTAAAATCAATTAAACGCACAGGATTTGGCGATAACTTATTTGATGAATTGCGTTATTTAGATGAAGGCTATCCAGGACAGGACAATTCTAAACGCCCTAAAAATCCAGATTTCATCTTAAATCAGCCACGTTATCAAGGTGCATCGGTTCTTATTTCGCGTGCCAATTTCGGTTGTGGTTCAAGCCGTGAACATGCGCCGTGGGCATTGGAAGAATACGGTTTCCGTACGGTGATTGCGCCAAGTTATGCCGACATTTTCTTTAATAACAGTTTTAAAAACGGCATGTTGCCAGTTATTTTGGCTGAAGAAATTGTCGATCAACTTTTCAAAGAATGTGCTGCGACAGAAGGTTATCAACTCACGATTGATCTTGCTGCACAAGAAGTACGTACACCCAATGGTGAAGCATTCAAATTCGAAGTTGATCCATTTCGTAAGCACTGCTTATTGAACGGTTTAGATGACATCGGTTTAACTTTACAAGTGCAAGATGATATCCGTGCTTATGAAGCGAAAACCAAACAATCACGACCTTGGGTTTTCCAAGAAATTCAAGGCTAAAGGTTGCATATTTAGTCATGACAACACCGCCCAACTCTTGCTAACATCGGGGGCATCATCAACATGATAAATGCTTTATTACGCAAGGTTGGGCTAGCAAAATGACGAAAGTTTTCGGTCAATGTGTTATTGCGGGATTGTTGTTCAGCACACTGAGCGCATGCCAGTGGGTAGATAGTGCTCGCATTAAGCAAGTGGAATATGCCGAAAGCCCATCATCAAATGCTTTAATTTATTGTTCTGGAACACATAATTGTGAGTTTGAACGTTTAGGTGATATTTTTATTGTCGATGCGCGAACTCATCGAGTCAATTCTGAAGCAATTAATAAAGGTTTGGTTCGTTTACAAGCAAAAACCTTGAATCAACCAAATGCATTGTATTTATCTGCACCAGCGAAACAACAAGAATTGGTGATTCGGTTTTATCCAATTTCACCAGATCGCGCAGAAACTTTGCACGTAATTCATGCGTTTAAAGCCAAACAAATTTATACCTTTAAAATGTATCGAGATCGAACTCGACAACATGTCAGTTTATTGAATGCATCTGCTCCAGACCCACTGTGTGTAGATTTGCAGCAAGAACAAAAAACAATTCGTCGCTTTTGCAGACCCTATGACCCGCAAACAGGGTTAGGTGAGTTTGTAGAGCAAAAAATTTAATCTCTAAACAGTCTAAGTACTGATGAAATAATGGAAGTTCTCATGTCTAAACAAATTTTGATTTTGGCGGGTGATGGTATTGGTCCTGAAATTGTCAAGGCCGCAGAGCATGTACTCGATCGAGTCAATGAAAAATTTAATTTAGGTCTCACATGGGAACATGGCCTATTGGGTGGCGCAGCGATTGATGCACATGGCGAACCGTACCCAGCAGTGACAGCGGAACAGGCAAAAAAAGCCGCTGCAATTTTGTTAGGTGCAGTGGGCGGTCCTAAATGGGATACGATTGAGCGCTCAATTCGTCCAGAACGCGGTTTATTAAAAATCCGTAGTGAATTGAATTTATTTGCAAATTTACGTCCTGCGATTCTTTACCCACAATTGGCCGATGCATCGAGCTTAAAACCTGAAATCGTTGCGGGTTTGGACATTCTGATTGTACGCGAGTTAACAGGCGGGATTTACTTTGGTCAGCCACGTGGTATTCGTGAATTGGAAAATGGTGAGAAGCAAGGCTTTAACACCGATGTCTATTCAGAGTCAGAAATTAAGCGTATTGCGAAAGTGGCTTTTGAAATGGCCGGTTTGCGTGGTGGCAAAGTTTGTTCAGTGGATAAAGCCAATGTACTTGAAGTGACGGAGCTTTGGAAGCAAACCGTTACCGCATTAAAAGAAGAGCAATATCCTGAAATTAATTTGTCACATATGTATGTTGACAATGCAGCCATGCAATTGGTGCGTGCACCTAAGCAGTTTGACGTGATTGTAACGGGCAACTTGTTTGGCGATATTTTGTCAGATGAAGCAGCCATGTTGACGGGTTCAATTGGGATGTTGCCATCGGCATCTTTAGATGAAAATGGTAAGGGCATGTATGAGCCGTGTCACGGTTCGGCGCCAGATATCGCAGGTCAGAACGTGGCGAACCCATTGGCGACCATTTTGTCGGTTGCCATGATGTTGCGTTATACCTTCCGTGAAGAGGCTGCTGCACAGGCTATTGAAGACGCGGTAGGACAAGTTTTGGATCAGGGCCTACGTACTGCCGATATCATGTCGGAAGGAATGAATAAAGTAGGTACAGTGGAGATGGGGCAGGCTGTAGTTGCTGCACTCGCATAATCTCTTTGTCGTGTAAAACGCAGCCATCGCTGCGTTTTTTTATGGGGGGAAGATTTCCCCATAACACGCGGTAAATGAGCTTGTGCAGGCTCGAGCGACTCAGGCTTATTCGTTCAGCAGAATGTCTGAATCATAGAGAGAAATGATGGGATGTAGTGATTTTTTGATACAAGGTCAAAAGCAAATTACTGTCTAGAGCGGCACAATGAGTGGGTAAAAAACATACAAACTTGTCTGTCTATGGGCAATGTTCAAGTTCAGTAAAATATGCTTATATAGGTCACATAATAAAGCGATTTGGATAATTTCATGCGCAAGATCATATTGGCTCTATTCTGTGGGGCGATGGCAACCTTCAGCTATGCAGATAACTGCGACAATGCTCGTAACACCTATGATGATATTTACTGCACCAATAAAATTTATGCCAGTGCAGATGCTGATTTGAATAAGAATTATCAACAATTACGTAAACAACTGAATGCAGCACAACAAAAAACGTTGAAAAAGTCACAATTGGCATGGATTCGTCAGCGCGATGCAGAGTGTACCGATGACGTACAAAGTACGGTCAATGTGCAGTGTCGTTTAACCACCACACAAGATCGTAATCAATGGTTACAGGAACGTTTACGTGAATGTCAAACGGTAGGCTGTAAAACCTCACGTTTAAGTGAATAAGTGCAGAAGATCTCAATATAAAAAAAGCCACATGATGTGGCTTTTTTTGCTTTCACTAATCAGAGCTTAGCGTGCACGATAAGTGATACGACCTTTCGTGAGGTCATAAGGGGTCATTTCTACCTTCACACTGTCGCCAGTTAAAATGCGGATATAGTGTTTACGCATTTTACCAGAAATGTGGGCAATCACTTCGTGACCGTTTTCTAAACGTACACGGAACATCGTATTAGGAAGCGTTTCGGTGACAACGCCTTCGAACTCAATGAGTTCCTCTTTATTGGCCATAGCCTACCTGATGATCAAATTGGAAAGGGGCAAATTATAGTCAATTTTTTAGAAAAAATCAAGAATCAAACCCTTGAGAGCGTATTAGCTGGCAGTAAATTAAGCGAACTGGCGGTTTCAAAAAAATCCAGAAAAATTTGACTATACAGGTTGTCAGTTTGGTCAATCGCAGTTAATCTAAATTTATTGTTTTAGGTATAAATGAATCACATACAAGGAAGGTCATTGCGTGGGTCAGCTAACGGATGCATCGGTTGTACTACGATTGGGCTATCAGGCGATTCGTCGTTCAGGATTACCAACCGAAGAAATTTTAACAAAAGCAGGGGTCGCCTTAAATCAAGTTCAGGCCAATGATCGTACCCCATTAAATGCACAGTTTGCTTTTTGGACAGCAGCCGAAGATGTCAGTAAGGACCCTGATATCGGTTTGCATTTGGGTGAACATTTGCCTTTATATCGTGGGCAGGTGATTGAACACTTATTTATTAGTAGTGAAAATTTTGGTGAAGGTCTTAAGCGTGCTTTGGCTTATCAGCGTTTAATTAGTGATGCCTTTCATGCTCGTTTAGTAATTGAAGATGATCGGTGTTATTTGACCAATGGAGAGCAACCTTGGGCAGAAAATTTAATTAATCGTCATTTTTCTGAATGTGCAATGTCGGGAATTTTGCGCTTCTTTAAGTTTATTACGGAAGGGCGTTTTCAGCCGCTGTATATCGACTTTAATTTTTCTCAAGGTGCGCCAGATGACGAATATTTCCGTGTCTTTGAGTGTCCAGTGAGCTTGGGTCAAAAAGAAACACGGCTGTATTTTGATCCTGTGATTTTGGCTTATCCGTTGTGGCAGGCCGAACCTGAGTTATTGCAATTGCATGAACAACTGGCAATTGAAAAGCTACAAGAACTGGCACGCTATGATTTGGTAGGTGAGGTGCGCCGTGCGATTGGTTCAACCTTAGAAAGTGGTGAAACCACTTTAGAAACGGTTGCTGCACATTTAAATATTACGCCGCGTCGTTTACGTACCCAATTGAGCGAAGCCAACACCAGTTTTCAGCAGATTCTTTCGGATTATCGTTGTCGCTTAGCGAAAAGGCTGCTTGCGAATACCAATGAAAGTGTAGAGCGGATTGTTTATTTGACCGGATTTTCAGAGCCGAGTACGTTTTATCGTGCATTTAAGCGTTGGACCAATGAAACCCCAGTTGAATATCGAAAACGTAAACAGCGTTAGTTTAAAATTTAAAAAACCTCCCGTGTGGAGGTTTTTTATTATGTGTAGAACATTAATCTGGCATGTTTAACCAATGAGGGCCTAAAGGTACTTTGGGTAAATCGAACTGCGCTGGATAGTCGGCATGAATAAAATATAAGCCATCGGGTGGGGCAGTTACGCCTGCCGCTTGACGGTCTTGTGCCGCGAAAATTTGGTCAATATGGTCAATCTCATACATGCCTTGTCCAATTTCTAGCAAACAACCCATAATATTACGCACCATATGGTGTAAGAAGCCATCGGCTTGAATATCCAACACCAAATAGGCACCATGTCGAATTAAGCGACAATGGCTCACGTGGCGCACAGGTTGATTGGACTGACAAGCCGCAGCACGAAAGCTCTCAAAATTATGTGTACCTTCAAACTTTTTTGCAGCAGCAATCATTTTTTCTACATCTAATGTGTAGTGAGCATGGGTTACTTGTTTATGCAGTAAAGCTGGGCGTTGTGGATGATTATAGACCACATAGCGATAACGACGTGCTTGCGCCTTGAAACGGGCATGAAATTCATGATCCATCTCTTTAATCCACTGAATGGCAATATCTTTAGGCAGTTGGCTATTGGCGCCCATTAACCAACCACGTAGAGGTCTGATTGCATGTGTATCGAAATGAGCCACCATATTGGTTGCATGTACACCTGCATCAGTACGACCTGCACCATGTAGTGCAATGGGTTCTGCTGCAACTTTACTCAGGATGGTTTCAAGTGTTTCTTGCACACTGATTACACCGGCTTGTTGGGTTTGCCAACCACGATATCCTGCGCCTGAAAATTCGATGCCAATGGCAAAACGTTGCATAGATCTATTTACCTTTCATTAAACCGAGTCATGCCAATGGGTGAAACATTGATCAATGGAATCATGCTTGAGATACATCAACAGCGCTTTGGCATATAAGTCTGCATGGCTGATGCAATCACTCATCACTACACCTGCATCCTGAATCCAACTGCTAATCGCATAGCGTTGGTCAGTTTTGCCAAAGCTGACTTGAGTGGTGAGTAAAACCATACAACCTTGTTGACGTAGCTGTTTAAAGCATTTGATACAGTCTGCATTGACCGAGATATTGCCTGTACCAAAGCCTTGCAAAATGAGAAAACTAGGCGGATGTTGTGCAATAGTCTTGATGTTTTGTAATTGCTGATCTAATGCAATCGGTTGCATCATAAGATTCAGACAATTGAATTGATTGGCTTTAACTAAATCTTCAGCTTTCACCAGATAGGCTGACTCAGGTTGACGCAGTTCTTGCTGGCTGCTTAGCCCTGAGAAAGCATCAAGTTCAGTCGTATGCTGTTTTAAAACACTGCGTCCATGAAATAACTGCTGATGAAAGGCCAGATATACGCCAACGGGTTGAGTTTGAACGGCTTGTAATGCAAAGCTTAGGTTGTCGATGGCATCGGTAAATTCACGCGTGTCGGTACCTTGAATATTGAGTAGAGGATATTGGCTACCCGTAAGTACAACATGCGCGGATTGTCCTAGGAATCGAGAGAGGATGGCACAGGCATAGCTCATGGTATCTGTACCATGGATAAGCACAAAATGCTGGAAATGTTGTAATTGGAGCTGTTGTACAAATTGTATTAACTGTAACCAATCGGCAGGTGTGCAGGCGCTACTGTCTTTAATTACAGGTGCAATCATGCATTCAACGGTCAAATCCAGAGGTAAGACTTTCTTAAGTTGAGGTAAAAACTTATCAGCAGGCATAGGGCTTAGGGGTTCACCCACGCAGCCAAAGGTCCCACCCATATAAATCAAAGCAATTTTTTTCATCATAAAAAAAGCAGTCATGTATGACTGCTTTATAGTAGAGGGAAATGCCTTAAGATGCTATTTGATTCAGTAAATGTTCCGCGCGTTGCTGCTGTTCCGTTGAAAAATTATTCGAACTCTCAGCGAACAGTTGACGAGCGGCGTCATAAGAGCCCAGTTGAATATACTGTTGTACTAAATCTAAATTCAATGTGCTTTCATTGATTTGTCCAAGTTCTGGAAAAGACTGTACCAGTGGGTCTTCTAGATGAACATCTGTTTGTACAGCAGACGTGGCAAAGTCTGTTGTTTCCGTCATATCTTGAGGAATCGAGTGCGCTGTTGCAAGATCTGTCTTTGGTGATTCTAAGTCAAAAGACATAGTAGGTGCTTCAGATTGTACCTCGACTTGCGTCGTTGCTTTTTCAGCACTTGGTTGTTCAAGATCAAATGAAAACTTGAATTCAGGTTGATCTTCAGATTTTTCTGCTATCGGTGCAGTAACAGTTTCAACGACTGCTTCAGTTGTTGGTGCAGGATCTAAATTAAACGAAAATTCTAGGTCTTTAAGCTCAGTAACAGCTAACTCACTTTCCTTTTGTACCTGAACCGGTTCTTCTGCTTGGGGTTTAAGTTCAACTAAATCATTAAATTGAAGTGACGGTACACTTGACTCTGGCGTTGGTTCTGCCGCAGGTTCAATGGTTGTAGGGCTTATACTAAAAGACTTAAATTCTAATAGCGGTTCTTCAGTTGGAGCTGTGTTGCTTGTTTCAGCCTGTAACAAATCAAAATTTGAGGGTGCAGCTTTATGACCAATCAGCGCATCAAAATCTTGTGTGCTTTGTACTGGATTCGATTCAACATAGGATGATGTAGTTTGTGGTTGAAACTCAATAGTCTCTACTGATGAAAGATGCTCTTTTTCATATTCAGCTTTTTTTTGTTCCGCTTGCGCTAATGTTTCTTCAAGTTCAAGTGAACGTAAATGATTGAATAATTGGCTAACCGCAAATTCATCTTTTTGTTCTAGATGGATATCCAATAACAATAAATAAAGTTCATGTTGGGAATTATCTTTATTTAGTGCCTGATTAATTTGTGCTTCTGCTGCAAAGTAATTGCGATCACGAATTTGCCCTTGAATCTGGCTGCGTAACTCGTCACTAAGTGGTGTTTCCTGTTTTTTTTCAATAACAGAATCTTCCACCACTTGAGTTTTTTGTGGGGTTTTCCGTTTATTTATAGGAGTTTTGGCTTTATTACGAGCCGCAGTCGTTTTTTTTGGTGCCGTATCGGCTTCTTTACTAGCTTCTCGTTTTTTTAAAACAATTGCCACGACTAACAAAAGTATAAACGGAATCACATAAATCAGCATGTTTTACCCCTTATGAATCAAATTTATGTTTAATTCATTGATTCTAATATCAAAATTATATAACAATTTAGCTGTTTGGCTTTTTCTGTGCTTGTTGTGCTTTCAACTGTTGTTGCAATTGTGCAAGACGAGCATTTAATAATTGAATTCTTTGGTCCTTTTGACGTAGTGCCAATTCCAGCTGAGTTACGTTTCTCTGTAATTTAACGGTTTTTTCCCGAGATGTCATAACTTTTAATGACAATTCATTTGATATTTGCTCATTCTCAGCTTTTTGCTTTGCCGTTCCATTGGTGGTTTCTGGGTTCTTTTCTGCCACTAAGCTCATTTCGGCTTGATTCAGGCGATATTTTGCTTTTCCAGATTGTTTTACCATTGTGTTGGGTGGCGCCACAATTTTTTGTTGAGATTTGTTGGTAGTATTGGTTTGTAAGTTTAAAGTTACCCCACGACGTAATCGATTGATATCACCCCGAATAAATGCATGCGAGTTTTGGGTTTTAATTTGCTGCATTACTTCGCCAATTGGGCGATTTTGCTCAGTGGCAACCCGTTGAGCAATTGCCCAAAGCGATTCATTGTTTTGTACGGTATGCTGATTAGGCTGAACTTTTTTCACGTCAGCTGCTGCCGCAGGAGCAGGCTTGATGGTTGCTGGCTTTGGTTTAGCTGGTAATTTAGGTGTTGAAGCTGCTGTTTGAGTCGATGCAGCAGAAACTTTCTCTGTTTCCGCACGTTTCTGATACTGCTGTACTTGTGGGACAGATGACTGTTTAGTGGTTAGATTTTCTGTATTTGTTGAGGTATTTTTTGCAACACTTGTCGTTGGCTTTGCTGAGTCAGTTTTAGTTTCGGCAAGCACTTTGGCTTGTGGTGTGACAGGTGTACTCGCGGTATTTAAACTAGAAATGACGATAGGCGCTTCATTTGAGTCAGTCACTGTTGCCAACTTTGGCGGTTGTATTGTTTTTAGTTTTAGTGAATCAACCGAATTGGACATTGGATTCAGTTGTGCTGCTTCAGGAGGCTGAAATTGAGCACTGGTCGGTAAGTTAAGCGCAATATCCTTTTCACTCACAATCATGATTGGACTGAGAACCTTTTCATTCGCCTTGGCACTAAACATCGGTTTAGGTGCAGCGGTGCGTTGGATCGGTGTGCGAATATGGCGTAAATGTACTGCATTGCCTTCCTGAATACGCACCACGATATTCAGCTCAGATTCCGTCAATGGACGAGATGATGTGATGGTAATGACACCCTCACCTGAACTGTTTTGACGAGAAAAGAAATTCAAATGACCTGGGGGTTGATGAACAACACCTAAGGTATTGATATCTTCTGGCGTCGCCAAGCTGACTTGGACAGGCTCATCGGTTTTTGCATGATGAAATGGAATTTCTGCGTAGAGTAATTCTCCAGGCGCAGACTGGATCTGTAATGGATCAATACTAATCGCGTGAAGATTTTGCGATGCAATAATGGCGAGAATAGCAATTTTTAATTTGTTATATACAGTCATCTTAGTTTTGACTCTGGTCATATATCGCAACGAGAGAATTATACATTACCGAGATGTTGAGGAATTGTAAATGGATAACATTCTAGTTACATAAAAAGCCGATCATAATTGATCGGCTTTTGTTTGAAAATTTAAAAATACTTATGCATTTTTAAAATCAATCAGAATACGTAGCATACGGCGGAGTGGTTCAGCAGCACCCCACAACAATTGATCACCCACAGTGAATGCACCAAGGTACTCTTTACCCATATTCAATTTACGTAAACGGCCCACAGGAACGCTGAGCGTGCCTGTCACTGCAACAGGGGTAAGATCAGTCATTGATGCTTCACGCGTATTTGGAACGACTTTCGCCCATTGGTTTGCGTTACGCAACATGTCTTCAATCTCATCTAGCGGCACGTCTTTTTTCAATTTCAACGTGAGTGCCTGTGAGTGACAACGCATGGCACCAATACGGACACAGTGACCATCAATCGGAACAATTTGCTGATTGCCTAAGATTTTGTTGGTCTCAACTTGACCTTTCCATTCTTCTTTCGATTGACCGCTTTCAAGCTGTTTATCGATGTACGGAATGAGCGAGCCCGCTAAAGGTACGCCAAAGTTTGCAGATGGGAAGCCTTCGCCACGTTGTAATTCCGCAATTTTAGAGTCGATGTCTAAAATTGGAGAACGTGGGTCATCTAATAAATCTTTGGTGTTGTTGTACAAATAGCCCATACCAGAGATCAGCTCACGCATATTTTGCGCGCCTGCACCCGATGCTGCTTGATAAGTCATTGAGGTTGCCCATTCCACTAAATTGTTTTGGAATAAACCACCTAAGCCCATCAGCATCAGTGAAACAGTACAGTTACCGCCCACAAATGTTTTAGTGCCATTCACTAAACCATCTTTAATGACGTTCATGTTGACAGGGTCAAGCACGATGATAGCTTCATCTTCCATACGCAGGGTAGAAGCTGCATCAATCCAATAGCCTTTCCAGCCTTCAGCCTTTAACTTTGGAAAGACTTCAGAGGTATAGTCGCCACCTTGGCAGGTAATAATGACATCCATTTGCTTCAGACTGTTAATGTCTGTCGCATCCATAAGTGCTGGGGCAGTCTTACCGCCAAATACAGGGGCTTCACCACCTGCATTACTGGTAGAAAAATAGAATGGCTCAAAGTGAGCAAAGTCATTCTCTTCAACCATACGTTGCATAAGGACAGAACCAACCATCCCGCGCCAACCGACCAGACCTACTTTCATGTCATTTTGCCTCGGTGCGTTAAAAATTTAAAAGGGGTTTGAGTGTATCAAAAGCGACCACAACTGCAAGCACTACATAAGTAAAACATCACTATAATTGAACGAAATAACTTGTTTATGATACATACAAAATTGATAAAGTTAGTCCAGATTTAGTTTTACCAAACGGAATAGATTGAGAAAAACAATATGATTTGGGTGGAAATCTTGGCGGCTGTTGTGGTGATTCTGACATTTTGGTCATTGATTCCACGTGATGAGTGGTGGATTCGAGGTGCTGATTTTCCACGACTACAAATTTTAGCACTGGGACTTTTGGCATTTATTTTACTGATCTTTTGGCCAGATCCTTGGGATTTGCAACGTGAGTTGATGCTAGTCGCTTTAATCGCAGCCTTGGCGTATCAGTTAAAAATGGTTTTGCCTTATACCTTCGTGTGGAAAAAACAAGTTCAAACGGTTTCGCCTGAGCAATTGCAGCCCGAGCGGCAGCTTTCATTGCTGGTTTCGAATGTGCTCACGCCCAATACCCAATATCACTTATTAATTGCACAAATTAATCAATTAAATCCCGATCTGGTTTTGACCTTAGAAACAGATCAGTGTTGGCAACAGGCATTACAGGTGCTTGAGACCGATTATCCTTATTGCGTGCCTATTCCATTGGATAATTTGTATGGGATGCATTTGTATAGCCGATTGAAACTCATTGATACAGAAGTAAAATTTATTTTAAGTGATGAAATTCCTTCCATTCATACCACGGTACTGCTGCCTTCGGGACAACCAGTACAGTTGTATTGTTTACACCCTAAACCGCCTAGTCCGACTGAAGCCAAAGATTCGACCTTAAGAGATGCTGAATTGTTGATTGTGGGTGATCAAATTAAAGAACTGGATCAAAGCTGTATTGTCATGGGTGATTTGAACGATGTGGCTTGGTCACGAACCACGCGTCTATTTCAGCGCATCAGTGGTTTACTCGACCCTCGAGTTGGGCGGCATTATGTGAATACTTTTCATGCCGACTATCCTTTTTTACGCTGGTCGCTCGATCATGTATTTCATAGTACAGACTTTGCCCTGATTCAAATGCAGCGTTTACCGCATATCGGTTCAGATCACTTTCCTATCTATGTCAAATTACAGACGGGACGTCTATTTGAACAACAGCAAGAGGAATTGGAGCAAACGGATGCAGATGAGCAAGAAGCTCAGATTGCCATACAAGAAGGGATTGAAAAAGCGGAGCGAGAAGAAAAAATAGTAACGGATGAAATTGCACAGGATTATAAAAACGAGAAGCAGTAAACGAATTGCATGAGAAATTGTGTACGAAATTGCTTACAAAGGTTTCGGTCTATGACGAATGGTAGAACCTCAAGAATTCTTTTATTCTTACTTCATCAGCACACGGAACAGGGAACGGAACATCCCACTAAGGAAGACGACGCTGAAGGAAAATCATCACGGAAATGATGGCTGGTTAGGACGACCAAACTCAAAAACAAAAATTATGATTGAAAGCACAACCTCATATGCCCGAGTTTTGCAGGAAGCAGAACTCGGGTTATGTGCTTTAAGATACCCGAAATTTATTTAAAATTTATGACAACTTTAAGATGCGTCGATAAAGGCTTAAAGTCTGTTCACACATGTCTTGTAAGCTAAATTGCGTCACAGGAGCCACGTGTTGTGGTTGTTCAATATGTTGTTGGACGACGCGAATAAGTTCGGCTTGATCATCAACAGGGATAAGACCTTGTGGATAAACCGAAGATAAAATTTCAGCAACTCCACCTCTTTTCCAGCCAATTACAGGTGTCCCCACGGATAAAGCTTCTAAGGCGGTACGTCCAAAGGTTTCTGCTTGATTTGATAAAGACAAGACCACATCGCTGTAAGCAAGCCATTCACGAATATCGGAGCGATGACCAACAAAGCTAATTTGATGTTCTAAGCCCCGACTTTGTATATTACGTTGCAACTCATCTAAATATGCAGCCTTTTTCGGATCGGCGCCCCCGACCACAATGGCATGCAGGTAGGGAAACTGAGTATGTAATTGTTGTATTAATTCAATTAATGTTTCATGTCCTTTCAGACGCGTAATACGACCAGGTAAACATAAAAGAAATTTATGCTCGAGTTGAGGAAAGTCTTTTAAGGTTTGTTGAATCCACTGTACTGATGGTTGGTAGCCATGGGGGAATGCTTTGGGATCTATACCACGGTAAATACGCACGATATCTTGCGGAGGGCAATTTTTATAATGTTCAGTGATGTATTGCACCACACTGTCCGAAACTGCAATGACTTTCTCTGCTTGCGTCATAATTGCACTATAACGATTAATCGAATAGAAACCGTGTACAGTGCTAATTAAATGTGGGCGATGGGCTGCGGGAATCCCTTTTAAGGCAAAATGCGTCAACCATGCAGGAACGCGTGAGCGGACATGCACAATGTCTGGACGATGCTGCTGAATGAGTTGACGTAATGGACGAATTTGCCACAGACTCGAGAGTGATTTTTTGTGAATCGTTAGGGGTAAATGGGTAGAGCCCTCAGCTTCAAGCTGTGCCACCATTCGCCCACCATTGGAAACCACCAATGACTCATGCCCCTGACTAATCAGCGCTTTAGCAATTTCGAGTGTGCCACGTTCAACACCACCGCTATTCAGTTCAGGAAGAAGCTGCATCACTTTCATTAAGTTTATCCTTTTTATCCTGTTGTGCCGTTCAAGCCATGTATCAATCAAAATATTGAGGAAGAAATCGTGCTTTCTCCCCAATCAAGTTAATCAATAAATCTTTTCATAGCCTTCTGGGCGGGTTTTAAAGCGACGGTGAAACCACATGTATTGAGTAGGTGCAATTCGAAGCTGTCGTTCAATAATTTGATTGACACGTGTTGCATCATCTATTTCATCTTCACTGGGTAGGTTGTCTACCACTGGTTCAATTAACAGATGATATTTGGGATTGGCCACATCACCATGACGATAAAAATACAGCGGAACAGCAACAGCTTTAGAGATTTTTAATAGACGCCGATGTGCCGTAACAGTTGCGGCAGGCACTCCAAAAAAGGGAGCCATCACCCCTTGTTTTAAACCAAAATCTTGGTCTGGACTATACCAAATGGCATGTCCATTTTTTAAGTTGCGAATCAGACCGCGCATATCATCATGGTCAATTTGATTGGCATAAATCGTGGCGCGACAACGATAAATCAGCATGTCTAACAACGGGTTATTCTGTGGACGATACACTACGTCGGGTTCAAAATATTGTGCACATAAATAACCACCTGCATCTAATAAGGTGGAATGAGTACCGAGCAGTAAGACGCCTTTACCCGCCGCTTGCGCGGTTTGAATGTGCTCTAAACCCTCAATAGTGACTCGATTTTTAAACCATTGTGGGCAGTACCAAGCATTTAGGGTTTCAAATACGCCGAGCATTTGATCAACAAAGACCTGACGAGCATGGGTTTGGACTTGTTCTGGC
The DNA here is from genome assembly GCF_004331035.1 of Acinetobacter sp. ANC 4910. Taxonomy (GTDB): domain Bacteria; phylum Pseudomonadota; class Gammaproteobacteria; order Pseudomonadales; family Moraxellaceae; genus Acinetobacter. Next base: position 137,978 of record NZ_SJNT01000005.1, on the reverse strand, counting down.
CTCCATTCTGGGAAGCAGACCTCTAAATTACGTAAGGTAGTTTTACGGCGGGATTTCAGTTTATTAAACGCTAAATTTCCCAGAAAAGTGGCTAAACGATATTGAATTGCCCACGGTAAAATTGCCAGTATCATTAAGAAAACGATGCCAAGCCAGATTCCCCAATATTTAGGATGGAGGAATGACCATTGAAATTCACCAGGTGTATAGGTCTGTGCTTGGCTCATAACGATATAATTAGTTTGAAAAAGTTAAAACTGTGCAAAGTGTAGCATGAACTGATTTGGTCAAGGTTATCCACGCTAAAAATGAGGACAAACGACGTCAGCAAATGCAAGTTAACCTTGAGGCGCAGAGAGAACTATCGGCGACTTTCCAAAAGGATACGTACCGCGAGTCCTGCGAGAACTGTGCCCATAAGCCAACGCTGTAAATTTGCCCAAAGTGGTTTTCGCTGTAGAAAAAGTGCAATGCTACCGGCAGAAAAAACAATAACGGCATTTACTGAAACGCTGACAAAAATTTGTATCGTACCGAGTTGAATAGACTGCGCTAAAATACTGCTTTGTTGTGGGTGAATAAATTGTGGCAATAAAGACAAATACATAATCGCAATTTTAGGATTAAGTAAACTGGTCAAAAAGCCCATTAAAAATAATTTTAACGGTGAATCGATCGATAAATCTTTGACACTAAAAACAGGAGCTGCATTGGGTCGTAAAGCTTTCCATGCCAACCAGAGTAAATAGATAGCCCCTACAATACGAATCGTGTCATAAGCATATGGAACTGCCACAACGAGCGCTGTGATCCCGAAAGAAGCACAGAGCATATACAAGACAAAGCCCAGTGCGATACCGCCTAAAGAAATGAAACCGGCTGGTTTTCCTTGAGAAATTGAACGTGAAATCAGGTAAATCATATTCGGGCCAGGGGTGAGGACCATTGCGAGGCTCACCAAAGCAAATGCGAAAATTTGTGACAAATCTAACATGATAAAAGGCTCAGTTATTCTTATGTTGATAGGTATAGCATATCGATGTTGATAAATCTGATTTGAGCAGTGAAAGGTTTGCTTTAACAGGTTCAGTTTTCATGAAGACCGTAAAGATTATAAATTTAATATTCTCTAGTTTAGGATTTTCGATTTTTACTGAATGAAGTGAATCCAATGGGGCACGTGTACTTTTTACTGAAGTATTCTCTAAAAATTCTGCTTTGTCATCACGGGGAGCGACTGAACAAAAGGGGGCATTTTATCCTAATGATTCAGCATGATGGATATGAAGTAATTTGAAATACAGGTGTTAGACTAGCACTATATTTCAAATTGATTGCATGTATAGATGAGAAATGAAGCGATTGATACTGCCAAAGCCGGTCTAATTTTTCTGGTGGTATTGGGACATTTTCTGGAGCGCATGATCGGTTGGTCACAAGCGAGCAATCAGTTACTGCTCGAAACCATCTATGCCATGCATATGCCTGCTTTTATTTTTATTTCTGGCATGTTGTATAAAGATAAAAACTGGCTCAAAAATCTCATCTTTTTTATGGCGCTTTATGTGCCTTTTCAATTGTTGTACTTGGCATCAAATGCAGCCATGTCTGGGCAATGGCATTTGAGTCTGTTTGAACGACCCTATTGGCTGCTGTGGTATCTCATGGGAATGATGGCTTGGACGCTATTTATGCATGTATTCCATGCAAACCGTTTTGCCCTTGTGCTCGCATTGCTGATTGCTTTAGGCATTGGTTTTTCCCCATGGAATAACTATGCCTATTCCATTGGCAGAATTTGTGTCTTCTTGCCTTTTTTTGTGTTGGGGTATCGTTATGGTCAGCCCATTATGGCAAGGTTGCAACAGCAGAATCACGCGGTACTCTGGGCAAGCCTGAGTCTTTGTTTCATCCTGCTGGTTCTGTATTGGACGAATTTAAGTCAATTCTGGTGGTATGGTAGTTTGAGTTATGCTCAGCTCAAAGTGGATATCTGGCAAGGAAGTTTGATTCGTCTGATGTGCTTCATGTTATCCAGTTTGGGGGTACTCACGCTGTTGGCATTATTTCAGGGTTTGGGAACCCGCTTTATACGATTGGGGCAAAATACCTTGCCTGTGTATTTGTTACATGGTTTTGTGGTGATTTGGCTAGCACGAATGATTCAGCTCAATTTGCCTGTGGCTGTGGAAGTAGTGGTCTGTGTGGTGCTGTCTATTTTGACTTGTGTGTTGCTACAGCAACGGATATTTGATCAAAGTATTCGTCAGTTATCACAATGGTTGCTTCGACCTACATGTAAATTGTGGCAGAAATAAGCGACTCATCGGTGTGTTTATAATATGACTTTGGCTATTTGTATGATTTGAATTAAACAATAAAAACCTGATTGGCTGAATGACTCAGCCAATCAGGTTATTGAGCATTAAATTAGTTGCCTTTGCTGAGGTTTTCTAATCTATCCCAACGTTCCAATTTTTCAAGTAACTGTTCTTCAATTTCAGCCAGACGCTGTGACGCTTGAGTCGCGGCATCGGCATTTGAAACAAACCAAGAACCATCTGCTAATTTTTCAGAAAGTTGAGTTTGCTCCGCTTCCAAAGCTTCAATTTCCGCAGGTAAGCTATCGAGTTCTCGTTGATCTTTATAGCTCAGCTTCACCTTTTTCGGCGCAGACGTTGCTGCTGCGGCAGCCGCTTCAGCTTTGGCTTGTGCCTTTTTCACATCACTTTTTTGATCAACCACTTTCTGATCTGGACGTTGTTCTAGGTAATCCTGATAACCACCAATGTACTCATCAATGTTGCCTTTGCCATCAAACACCCAAGTTGACGTGACCACGTTGTCCATAAAGGCACGGTCATGCGAAATGAGCAGCAAGGTGCCTTTATAATCAGACAGCATCTCTTCCAGCAATTCTAGCGTAACCATATCCAAATCATTGGTTGGCTCATCCATCACGATTAAATTGGATGGTTTAAGTAACAATTTGGCTAACAGAATGCGGTTTCTTTCACCACCTGAAAGTGCTTTTACTGGCGTACGCGCACGCTCAGGCGAAAATAAAAAGTCTTGTAAATAACTGTAGATATGACGACGGTTACCATTCACATCGACAAAGTCAGAACCTTCTGACACGTTGGCCATCACGGTTTTTTCAAGGTCAAGCGCATTGCGTAATTGATCAAAATAGGCAATCTCAAGCTGTGTGCCTGTTTTGACTGAACCGCCATGTTCAATTTGACCTAAAATGGCTTTAATTAAGGTGGTTTTTCCAACACCGTTATCCCCAACTAAACCAATGCGGTCGCCACGCATCACCAACGCAGAGAAATCCTTGATCAGTAGGTTATCACCGTAAGAAACACTGAGGTGTTCAATGTCAAATACCAATTTCCCAGAACGATTGGCATCTTGGGTGGCCATGCTGACTTTGCCTTGCTGGAAACGACGTGCTTTGGATTCTTCACGCAGCGCTTTTAAGGCGCGGACACGACCTTCATTACGGGTACGACGGGCTTTAATCCCTTGGCGAATCCATACTTCTTCTTCAGCTAATCGTTTATCGAACAACGCATTTTGTTTTTCTTCGGCTTCCATTTGTTGTGCTTTGAGGTCTAAGTAGCGCGAATAGTTACCTTCGTAGCTACGTAACGTACCACGATCTAGTTCCACAATACGGGTAGCAATACTGTCCACAAATGAGCGGTCATGCGAGATAAATAATAGGGTTAAGTTGTTTTGATCGAGTAAAAATTTTTCTAACCATTCAATGCTTTCTACATCCAGATGGTTGGTTGGTTCGTCCAGTAACAGGACATCGGGTTGAGTCAGTAAGGCACGTGCCAATAGTACACGGCGTTTACGTCCACCCGATAAATCAGCCAAATCGGCATTTGGGTCAAGTCCCATCTTACTTAAAATGGAATTGACTTTATTTTCTAAAGCCCAGCCATCGAGTTGATCCAATTTATGTTGTAAATTGCCCATGCGATCGCATGCTTCCATATCACCTAAGATGCAGGCATCACATGCTTCGTGGTATGCTTTAAGTACAGTGGCAGCTTCACCTGCACCGTCTGCTACGATGTCTGCAACTTTGCCAGAATCCATAGGGACGTCTTGTGCCAACATAGACACCGTTAAGCCATTTTGAATAGCAACTTCGCCAGAATCTGGCAATAAAGTACCTTCAATTAGTTTAAGTAGTGTCGACTTACCTTCACCATTACGGCCAATCAAACATACTCGTTCGCCGCGTTCTAGGTTAAAATTCGCGCCATCGAGTAGGGCAGGTCCACCGAATGCAAGCTGGACATCCCTTAAAGTAATATAGGCCATAATGTTTCCTGAAATCTCAAATGAGGACTTTGAATGACTAAGCAACAAAATCTAGATAATCAGGCGTCATTGTCCGCACCCATTGAAGATTTGCAAGTCCGAATTGCATTTTTAGATGATTTAGTTGAACAGTTAAATGAACAAGTGATTCGTCAACATGCCGAAATTGCTGATTTAAAAAAACAAATGCAGTTTCTTTATCAACGTGTGGAATCTGCGGATTTATCTGAAGGCATCGAAGCTTTTGATCCTTTAAGCAATATACCGCCGCACTATTGATCGAGTTTGAAGCTTTGAGTGGCATGCTTTAATCCTATACATTTCAAACAAGGGAACGATGGGCAAGGCTTGACCTTTTGCCCGCTTCCCGTTCTAATGCACGCTCTTTGCTTATCTCTCATGATTCTGTATTTATGTCTGCTAAAGCGGTTTTGTTCGATCTAGAAAATAATATGCCAACGGCAAAGATGCTGCGCGATCTGGTACAGCATTATCCGACCTTGTATTTGTTTAATTGCAACGGGCAGTTTGCATATACGTTGGAAGATCTGACTGAATTTGCGATGTGGGTCAATACAGGGCAAGTGGTGATTTTGGAAACCGCTCAAGCCAAAGAGAAAGAATTTGAATATGCCGTTGTAGTGGGGCAGTTAATGGCTTTACTCGAACCCGATACGCATGTCGAAGTGATATCGGCAGCAAAAACCAGTGCTGTTTTAATCGAGTTGATGCGTGGTTCGGCACTGACTTGTAGCTTGATTCAAATTCAAGATGCGGCTGAAATCAGCAAACCCAAATACAAAATCCCGAGTTTGTCCGTTATTCAAAGCAAACCTTATTTGCAGTTGGTCAAGCAATACTGCGATGCTTTGGCAAATATGTCAGGTAAACCGAATACCATTGATTCATTAAAAAACTCGGTGATGAATATCTTGCAAGTGGTGCCAGAGAAAGCGCAGCACTTAGTGGGCATGTTGATTAATCTCAAAATTGTGAAACGTTATGATGAACAGATTAATTTTCGTAAGAAAGTATTAAAGCAGTGGGCGCAGCTACATCTTGAACAAGACCAAGCTGAGTTGCTGACCCCAACCAATCTAGCGCAAGCAGTAGAGCAGTTACAGAGTTCGGCCGAATTACCCTCTGCGGAACCAGACGTGCAACAAGCACAAGATGCTTTGTTTAAAGATTTTGGAAAAATTGATCCTGTCCAGCTTGAAGTGGCGAAAAAACTACGCGAATTGAAAAATGATAAGCCGAAAGACATCTACGCCTTACGTGATTTATTAGAGCAAATGTTTCCTAAAGCGGATGTGCGTTTGTTACTCAAAGAGTTGATTGAAAAAGGTTATATTTACTGGAACGGACATGAAGTCTTATATAGTCATGAAATGTTCCTAAATTAATTTCATCGTTCCAACTTGCGTTTTATATTGTGCTTATGCAACTCTAATAAAAGACAAAAAAGGTTTTGCTATGGAAAATACAGGAATTTGGGTTGCTGTTGTCATTATTGTATTTGTGCTCGGGTCAATTTTGGGACTCCGTGTTAGCCCTCGAGAAAAAGCATTGGGCTTAATGCGCGAAAAAGCACGAAAAATGGGGTTACACCCGCGCTTAGTGGCAGCACCAGATTGGACTAAAATTCCGTTGGCATCTTCAAATCGTGCCAGTATGGTTGCTTATTATAGTGTCCTGATTCCAGATGCACGTTTGCCGCTGATGCGCGCCCGTGTTGAAGATCAACAGCTCAAGGTCGTGCATGGTGATGAAAAATTTAATAATTTTCCAATTGCATTAAAGGGCATTTATGCTATTGATATGCAGGCAAACTGTGTAGGACTCTATTGGGATGAAGAAGCTGATTTAAAAGCAACCCAATTAGAAGATATCAAAGCATATTTACATGCTTTGGCTGAACTTTAATTTTAAGATTTACTGAAATAGGAAAAACGGTTAACTATGGCGAATGCTCCTCGATCCACATCCAAAAGCACAACAGCAAAAGCTTCTGATGCTGGGAATAAACGTGCCTTAGTGATTGTGGAGTCGCCTGCAAAAGCGAAAACAATCAACAAATATTTAGGCCCAAATTACATTGTAAAATCCTCTGTAGGTCATGTGCGTGACTTGCCGACGGGTGGTTCAGGTAAAACTGCGGATAAAAAAACCACAGCAACTCGAACCAAACTGACCGAAGTACAAAAGGCTGAAAAAGCACAACAAGCCTTGGTCAACCGTATGGGGGTTGATCCTGAACATGACTGGAAGGCACACTATGAAGTGCTTCCAGGCAAAGAAAATGTAGTGGCTGAATTAAAAAAACTGGCATCTCAAGTCGATGAAGTTTATCTCGCAACGGACTTGGACCGTGAAGGGGAAGCGATTGCTTGGCATTTAAAAGAAGTGATTGGCGGTGACGATTCACGTTATCAACGTGTCGTGTTTAACGAAATTACCAAAAATGCCATTCAAGAAGCCTTTAAGCATCCAGCACGTTTAGACACCAATAAAGTCAATGCCCAACAGGCACGCCGTTTTCTAGACCGCGTGGTTGGCTTTATGATTTCTCCTTTATTGTGGGAAAAAATTGCGCGTGGTCTATCCGCAGGACGAGTACAGTCTGTAGCAGTCAAACTGGTGGTAGAACGTGAGCGTGAAATTCGTGCCTTCATTCCTGAAGAATATTGGCAAGTGTTTGCAGATACTAAATCTTCGAGCGATGAGATTCGTTTAGAGGCGGTAAAGCAAGCAGGTAAGGCGCTCAAATTACGCAATAAAGCAGAAACTGATGCTTTATTGAAAATTTTGAAAGATGCAGATTACAAAGTTTCAGCACGTGAAGATAAACCGACCAAGGTAAATCCGAGTGCGCCGTATATCACCTCGACTTTACAACAAGCTGCGAGCACACGTTTAGGTTTTTCAGTGAAGAAAACCATGATGTTGGCGCAACGTTTGTACGAAGCAGGTTTCATTACCTATATGCGTACCGACTCGACCTTTTTAAGTGACGATGCGGTCAATATGGTGCGTCACCATATTGAGACTGAGTTTGGTCAAAAATATATACCTGCGAAGCCAAATCGTTATGGCAATAAAGCGGGTGCACAAGAAGCGCATGAAGCGATTCGTCCATCCAATGTCGGCTTAAAAGGCGATAGTTTGGTGGGGGTAGAACGTGATGCACAACGTTTATATGATTTGATTTGGCGCCAATTTGTGGCGTGTCAGATGACACCAGCCGAATATCTATCTTCCACAATTTTGGTCGATGCCAATGGTGTTGAACTGAAAGCCAAAGGTCGTACTTTGGTATTTGACGGCTTTACCAAAGTCCGTGGTCAAAACAAATCCGATGATGATGTGCTCTTGCCTGCGGTGAAAGTGGGTGAGGTATTGAATCTGGAAAAACTCGATCCATCACAGCACTTTACTAAGCCACCTGCACGTTTTACTGAAGCGTCATTGGTGAAAGAGCTTGAGAAAAAGGGCATTGGGCGACCATCAACTTACGCTGCGATTATTTCGACCATTCAAGACCGTGGTTATGTGAAACTGGAAAACCGTCGTCTATATGCAGAAAAAATGGGCGAGATTGTCACTGATCGCTTGGATGAAAGTTTCAATAACCTGATGAACTATGACTTTACCGCGGACTTAGAAGGTCAGCTGGATAAAGTGGCCGATGGTGAACGTAACTGGAAAGAGTTGCTTGACAGCTTCTATGGCGATTTCAAAACGCGTCTGACCAATGCACAAGGTGAAGGTGGTATGCGCCGCAATCAACCTGTAGAAGTGGATGCGGTACATTGTCCAGAATGTTCTCGACCAATGCAGATTCGTACCGGGACTACCGGTGTCTTCTTAGGGTGTTCAGGCTATAACTTGCCGCCGAAAGAGCGCTGTAAAGGTACTTTGAACTTAACGCCGGTTGAATCATTAGCAGCATTGTCTGATGATGATGCAGCAGAAACAGCAGACTTGATGTCGAAAAAGCGTTGCCCGATCTGTGCAACAGCAATGGACAGCTACGTGATTGATGGTGGTCGCAAACTGCATGTTTGTGGTAACAATCCTGATTGCGCTGGCTTTGAGCTGGAAGAAGGCGAGTTTAAGATTAAGGGCTATGATGGCCCAACCATTCCATGTGACAAATGTGATGGTGAAATGCAACTGAAGACGGGACGTTTTGGACCGTACTTTGCTTGCATGAGCTGTGACAACACCCGCAAAGTCTTGAAAAGCGGTCAGCCTGCACCTCCACGTGTAGACCCCATTAAGATGGAACACTTACGCTCGACCAAGCATGATGACTTTTTTGTTCTGCGTGATGGAGCGGCAGGTCTATTCTTGGCAGCAAGTAAGTTCCCTAAAGTACGTGAAACACGTGCACCTAAAGTTTCGGAACTTCGGAGTGTTGCTGATCAACTTGATCCGAAGTATCAGTTTATTTTGCAGGCACCCGATGTAGACCCAGAAGGCAATCCAACCTTGGTGAAATTTAGCCGTAAAAACCAAGCACAATATATTGGTTCGGAAACGCCAGAAGGGAAACAAACCAAATGGTCTTTGGTTTTCCAAGATGGAAAATGGGTTGAGGCTTAATCGCTTAAGGTATTGAATATAAATGCTCACTTCGGTGGGCATTTTTTATATGATGCATTTTAATAAAGACAACTAAATTGAGGTAAATGCATGATTCCAATTCGTTCTATTGTTGTGTCGGCAGTTTTACTGTCAGAAATTGAGGGTGAGCTTAAAATCTTGTTGATGAAGCGGGTAAAAGGCAATTTTTGGTGCCACATCGCAGGCAAAGTGGAAGAAGGTGAAACTGCAAGCCAAGCGATTTTACGTGAAATTCAAGAAGAAACAGAAATTCAGGTGCAGCGCTTGTTTAGTGCGGATTATTTAGAGCAATTTTATGAACCGAGTTTGAATGTGATTGAAATGATTCCTGCATTTGTTGGCTTTTGTACTGAAAACCAAGCTGTTTTATTGAATCATGAACATACTGAATATCGATGGTGCAGCTTATCTGAAGCTAAAACTTTGGCCGTATTTTCCAATCAGAGAAGACTTTATGATTTTGTGTGGGATAACTTTGCAGTACAGTCACCGTTAGAACTATTAAGAATCATCTAATCAGCAAGTTGTTATTCATATAAAATTAAAGAAAAAAGTTTGAGATGAAAATGTGGAAAAAAATTAGAATTTTATGTCTATTACTGATTTTGTTGATCGTGGCAGTCAACGCTTGGCGTGATCAAAATCAGAATTGGGATAAACCCATCATCGTACTATTGCATCCAATCAATGCCGATGGCCAAGCCAGCACGCAACAATATATTCGACAATTATCTTTGAGCGATTTTTCGGCTGTGCAGCCTTACTTACAGCAAATGTCGGCACATTATCGTGGCCAGCCGATACAGCTCTATTTAAACTTAGGGCGTGAATTAACGAAAAAACCACCGAAAGTGCCTGAGCAGGCGAACATCTTAGATATCATGCTCTGGAGTCTCAAATTCCGCTTTTATGATTGGCAACAGCATGAGCGTAGTGATGGTGCTTCTGCGGTCACGCTGTATTTAAATTATTACGATCCCGCTCGTACAAATGCATTAAAACATTCAACTGCTTTGGAAAAAGGTCGTATTGGTGCCGTGAATTTGTATGCCAGTAAAAAGCAAAACGAGCAAAATCAAATTGTTTTGGTGCATGAACTATTACATGCTTTTGGTGCAACCGATAAATACGATGTCGCGACAGGCCAGCCGCTCTATCCACAAGGCTATGCTTATCCGAAACAACAGCCTTTATTTCCTCAGGCCAAAGCCGAGTTAATGGCTGGACATATTCCTGTTTCGTTAGAGCAAAGCAAAATGCCAGATCATTTAGACGATACGATACTCAATGAAATTACAGCACTGGAAATTGGTTGGATGAAATAAAGCTGTGTATAAAATTGCTTTTATCCACAATAAGAGATCTTGTTGTGGATAAAAATGATGCAGATTGATAACAGACATTTGATGAAAAAAAGACCATAATAATTATATTCCATTGTAAATACTTGAGAAAAACTATGAAAACAGTTGGAAATGATCTTATTCGTCATCAATTACATGAAAATCGGAAATGGTATTTGGCTTTAGGTGTACTCCTGACTGTATTTGGTCTGGTGTTGCTGGCCTCGTTACCATTTGCCACGCTGTCCGCAGTTTATTTGTTTGGCATATTCATGATGATGGGTGGGGTACTCCACTTTATTGCAGCTTTTAAAATTTTTGAAGGGGGCTATCGTTGGCTTTGGGCTGCATTTGCTATTTTGTATCTGATCGCTGGCTATTATGCCTTTACCACCCCTGTAAAAACCGCCATTGTATTGACCAGTTTCTTGGCCATCTTTTTGGTGATTGCGGGAATTGTCCGAAGTATTAATGCCTTTATACTCAAGCCTTTGGCGGGTTGGGGCTGGACGCTGTTTTCAGGAGTTCTCACCTTTATTACAGGGGTGATTATCTTGATGTCACCAACAGCACCATTTTGGGTGTTGGGTATGTTTCTGGCGATCGATATTCTATTTCAGGGCATCAATTACTTAACTTTGGCCTCTTATATTAAGCATGAAGTGCCAAAGAGTTCAGCAGATGTGTAATTGAGGTGGGTTCAAATGATTAAGAGCGCTATATGCGCTCTTTTTTATTGCGTATGATCGAGTGTAATCCTTCTTGAAAAATAGAACAGTTATGCCTAAAACATTTGTGCTTGCCCCTGACTCGTTTAAAGAAAGTATGACCGCACCACAGGCTTGCCAAGCCATGCAACGTGGCTTACAGCGAGTTTTTCCAGATGCTGAATATATTCATGTCCCGATGGCGGATGGGGGTGAGGGAACGGTGGATGCTTTGGTTGCTGCTGCACACGGTGAGATAGTGAACTGTAGCGTGTCGGGTCCTTTCACCGAACAGAAAGTCGAGACGTATTTTGGCTTAATTGATGAAGGTCGAACGGCTGTGATTGAGATGGCGAAAGCCAATGGCATTCATTTACTGGAGCCTTCAGAGCGAAATCCAGCTTTAACATCAACCTTTGGGACAGGAGAAATGATCAAACTAGCACTTGATCAGGGTGTGACAAAAATTATTGTTGGACTTGGTGGGAGTGTCACCAATGATGCAGGCATGGGTATGGCTCAAGCACTTAGTGTCCGATTTTTAGATGTTGCTGGAAAAGAGGTGGTTCAGGGTGGCGGGCAATTACATCAGATTAGCCAGATGGATTTATCGAATTTAGATACTCGATTGGCACAAGTGGAGATGCTGATTGCCAGTGATGTGAATAATCCGCTCTATGGTGAACACGGTGCGGCTTACGTATTTGCTCCACAGAAAGGGGCAAATCCAACTATGGTGGAGCAATTAGATCAGAACCTAAAGTATTTTGCTGGTTTGGTTACGTCGCAACTTCAGGTGGACTATGCTCATGTTGCTGGCGCGGGTGCAGCAGGTGGCTTGGGTTTTGGCTTAATGGCATTTGCTGGGGCAAAAATCCGTTCAGGCGTAGACATTGTGATAGAAGAAACACGATTGATTGAAAAAATTGAACGGGCAGATTACGTCTTTACAGGTGAAGGCGGCATAGATTTTCAAACCAAATTTGGCAAAACACCCTATGGTGTCGCACAAGTTGCCAAAAGATTGAATAAACCTGTGATTGCTTGTGCAGGCTATGTGGGTCAGGGCGTAGAAGAACTTCATGCAGCAGGTTTTACTGCGATTTTCGGTATTATGGATGGTGCTTGTGATTTGCAAGCAGCTTTAGAAAATGGAGAGAAAAATTTGGAAAGAACCTGTCAGAATGTTGCTAGGATCTTAGCCCTAACGCCCTAACAATCACATTATTCTCAATGAATTTAAATACTTTTTGTATAGGGAATACCTTACTTTTCAAGGATAAAAACTAACAAAAATCCTTTGTTGGATTGAGGATATGTCCCTATACCCCAATCCAACGAATGGCATCCATGCTGTTTTGTCTCGTATCAAATTTTTTCTGAAATTAAAAATCGGCGTATCCGTCGGGATAGATTTTATAAATTAAATCCAGACATTTTGGTTGATTTAAATTGCTTTGATTTAAAAAATGCTCATTCTATTGTCATGGTCATTATTGATCTGTAATGATTTATTTTGATCGGCTCATTTTTTATAGATCAAACGATGCCATGATCATCCGGCTAAAATTCATAATTCATCTATAGCTCTGTTAAACTAGCCATCTCCCCAGTACGATGAGACATTATGAGTTTAGCCAGCCTAATTGATGAATTAAACCCGCAACAAAAACAAGCTGCCACGACTGCGTCGCAACACAGTCTGGTGCTCGCAGGGGCTGGCTGTGGCAAAACCAAAACCATTGTGGCACGTGCTGCGTACCTGATTGATCAAGGCATCCCCGCCAACCAAATTCAGATTTTAACTTTTACTCGTCGTTCAGCCAGTGAAATCGTAGCCCGAGTAGAGTTGGCTTTGGGGGAGCAAGCTCAAGGACTACGTGCATCGACTTTTCATACGTTTTGTATGTACCTGCTGCGCCGTGTACCGAAAGCCTTTGGTCTAGAGCAATTCTCGATTATCGATCGGGATGATCAACTGATGATGTTCCGCCTGATTCGCGGAAAAGATGATAAGAAAAATCCCAATCAGTTGCCTAAACCACAAGAGCTGTGTGATTTGTATTCTTTTGCACGCAATACTCGCCAGAAATTGAGTGATGCTTTAGAAAAGCAACATCCTGAATATTTGGCATTTAAGGATCAAATTGCCAAGATCATGCAAGAGTATGAGACACGCAAGCGTGCGCGTAGCTTTCTGGACTATGATGATATTTTGGCGATTGTAGCATCAGCACTCGATCAATCTGAAGGCTTGGTTGATTATGTCGCATCCATCTGCAAGCACATGCTGGTGGATGAGATGCAGGACACCAATCCCTTACAGTGGGCATTGCTTGAACCCCTGAAAGATCAAGTCAGTCTGTTCTGTGTTGGCGATGATGCACAATCCATCTACGGCTTCCGTGGGGCAGATTTTGAAAATATTCATCATTTTAAAGAGCGTGTGCCGAATGCCCAAGTGTTTAAACTTGAGCAAAACTATCGTTCCACCCAAGAAATTTTAGACCTCTCCAATTGGTTGCTCGATCAATCTGAAATTCAATATGACAAGCGTCTTGATGCCTATCGGGGCGAGGGTGTAAAACCCCGTATGCATATTTTCCCGAATGAGTTTGATGAAGCCAAATGGATCGCCATTGATATTAAAGAGCGCCATTATTTGCAGGGGCAGAAATGGTCGGATCATATGGTCTTGGTCCGCTCAAGCTTTGCTGCACGGCATATTGAAGCAGCATGTATTGCTGCTAATGTCCCTTATCGCTTTATTGGGGGGATGAAACTGCTTGAAACAGCACATGTCAAAGATTTACTCAGTTTATTGCGTGTGATTGCTAATCCTTTGGATGATATTGCGTGGATGCGCTTTCTTACCCTGTGGAATGGGGTGGGGGATGTGGGGGCAAGTCGTTTGGCGCAACAATTGTTACTTCAACCTGAATTCGAAGTGATTTTTAATCAATTAGAACAATTTGGACGTATTCCTGTTGAAACCTTATTGATGATGAAACAGATGACGGTGCTGAAGCAAGACGTGCAAGCGTGCGTTAGTTTGGGTATTCAGGCCATTGAAGTGCAATTGGCTGAGAACTACAAAAAAGACTGGAACCGTCGCCAAGGTGACTTTGATTTGGTCAAACAATTGGCATCCAAACATGGGCAATTAAGTGAATTTCTTGAGGAATATGTGCTTGACCCTGTCTCCATTTCTGAAATTGAACGCCAGTCCGATACAGATGTGGTCACATTAATTACCATTCATTCTGCCAAAGGTACGGAGCAGAAAGTATGTTATGTCGCAAATGTAACGGCTGGACAGTACCCACATGCACGTGCTCAGGGTGATTTTGATGCAGTCGAGGAAGAACGTCGGGTACTCTATGTGGCACTCACCCGTGCACAGAACGAACTTATTCTCACCAAGCAAAATCTGAATCTGTGGGCGCGAGATATGGTAGATGAACAAGGGCGTAAAGTTGAAAGTTATTTCTTAAATGATCTGACCCGAAATTTATGTACGCTGGAAACCCATCATAAACCCCGCCAGCAAACAGTTAAAAGTGCCTTAATTGAGCGCCAGTCGATTAATTTAGATTTTGGGATTAATCTCGATTAAACTAAGTGGATTCCAATGTTGTATTTGATGTGCAATGTTCAGAAAGTAGCGTAGGCGATTGCTTTTTGATGATTTTGCCTATTTTTGAAGGTTGTAAAATGAAAATTTTAGTTCGTAATTTAGAACGTACTGTCACAGAAGCTGAGTTACTGAAACTGTTCCAACAATATGGCACCGTAGAAACCTGCAAATTGGTTTTAGATGCCGAAACAGGTAAATCTAAAGGCTTTGCTTTTGTAGATATGCCACATGGTCGTGAAGCGGTGAAAGCCATTAAAGCTTTAAATACTTTGCGTTTACATGGCACTGGGATTCGTGTGAAGCAGGCGGAAAATAAACCTGAGAAGCCAGAAGCATAAGTAAAAAGGAGCAATTGATGCTCCTTTTTTATGGAAGAATAATGAGAAAAACTTATTGAGTGGAATGGGATGCGGTGTAATTTTTTATTGTGCATTGAATTCAATTAAGTTTAATCTTAGACCTGAAACAAATGCCCAAAAATTAGGAAAATTGTATGTCTCGTGTAGCTCGCTTTCATGCCGACCGAACCAACCAGAAATTATATTTTGCACGTTTGTCGTGCCAGCAAGCAGAGCAAATCGATCATATTCAACAAGCTCAGGCTTACCGTGAAGCTGCGGTTTTTCATTTGCATGGCGCAGTGCTGGCATTTTTGCAGGAATTGGTGCGTTATTACCGTCTCAATGATTTTCAGCCGACCTTGAAGTCGATTGAAGAGTTGATGGCGGCTAAGGGTCAGGTTTCTCCTGAAGTAGTGGTGATGCAGCAGCTTTCTAAAGATGGTTTTATTGCGGAACTGAAACGTGCTTATCGGATGTGTCAGTATGCACCAGAACCAAGTGCACCAGAACCAGAAGATGAAACCTCTTCCAACTTAATTATTAAGGTGACGCAAACCCCTCAGGCATGGTTGCCAGATACCAAGATTTTACGTGAGTGGCATCGTGATCTGACTCAATTAATTGATGGCTTTCGTAACGAAATGGTCGAATTTTAAGGAAAAGAGGGTGAGTGCTTGAAGTTTGGATTTTTGACCCGATATTAATTAGTCTAAGCGATGCAAAGTGCAACAGGCCTTTGCCACCATGTTGAACATGGAGGAACATATGTCTATAGAGCAATTGAAAGAATTATTTGGGAATCAGGAAGCGGTTCTCGAGTTGGTTCAACTTGAAGGTGGTGAGTTGGCGTTGCGAAATGCGGGCTCGGAAAAAGAACCTTTGGTCAAAATTCAGTTTAACGACGAAGTTAAAGCGTTACTGGGTGACCAAACAGCCGTGATTGCACAGCACATGATTCAGGCGGCTTTATTTGGCTTGCTTGAAAAACAAGTGAATGAATGGCAAGCCGAGGTTGTGGACGAAAAACCACAGTTTATGAGCTAATCCATATTGGCTAAAAAAGCGCACATGAAGTGCGCTTTTTTTATGTTCAAGATGAAGTGCAAAGCCTAATGGCTAGGTGCTTGATGATGTGCAATTTCAATTTGATTAAGAATATGATTGCTCATATTTTTGGCCATTTCTTCTTTGGCAAAATACACATCGCCAATGTTTTCCTTACGGATTACTTCGGCTTCTTGTTTGCTTTCCGCGCAAATCAGCACCTGAATTTGCGGATTTAGGGTTTTGGCAATATCAACAATTTTATGGATATCAATAATATCCATAGGTGATAGCACCAATAATCGCGCATGTTGAATATGGGCTTGAATCAGTACGCCAGGCTCGGTCGCCACACCAGAGACAGCAGCGATGCCTTTTTCACGGAGGTTTTCTACGATTTCGCGGTTTTCTTCTGCAATCACCACTTTAATGTCTTCTGCCATCAGGGTTTTGGTGATGCGTCGTCCCACTTCACCATGTCCGACAATCACCACTTGATCACGCAGATAATCTTGTGAAACTTCATCGGGTAACATTGCCAGAGGGTCACCACTACGTTCTAGCAAGCGTGCTAATGATGAGCGCTCGCGAATCCAGTTTTGAAGCGGTTCTATCGCAGAGAAAATAAAGGAGTTTAAGGTAATGGAAATGAGTGCCCCTGCCAAAATCAAGTTTTGTCCTTCAAGCGAAAGCAGTTTTAACGAGAGCCCTAGCGTGGCAAGAATAAAGGAGAATTCCCCAATTTGTGCCAAACTCGCACCCACGGTTAGGGCAGTATTGATCGGATAGCGGAAAAACAGCACCAGTGCCATCGCTGCAATGGTTTTACCAATCATGATAATTGCAACGACCGCCAAGACATGTTCAGGCTGTTCCCATAAAATGCGTGGATCAAACAGCATGCCGACTGAAACAAAAAACAGGATGGAAAAGATTTCACGTAAAGGGAGTGTTTCTTCTTCGGCCCGATGGCTAAAGTCGGATTCTTTGACGACCATACCCGCAAAGAATGCGCCAAGTGCCATAGAAACGCCAAAGACTTTATAGGCACCAAAAGCAATCGAAACAGCGGCAGCAACTACAGTGAGGGTAAACAGCTCACGAGAACCCAAACGCGCAACCACCTGCATAATCATGGGTACTAAACGTTTACCTACAATCAGCATAAAGGCAATGAAGCCAGCAACTTTTAATAACGTCAGTCCCAAGGTGAGCCAAATATTATCATTGCCACCGTGAGTAGTTATGGATTCACCACCCAGCAATACCGCTGTTGCAGGGAGTAAGACCAACACCAAGACCATGAC
This sequence comes from Acinetobacter sp. ANC 4910, assembly GCF_004331035.1. GTDB lineage: Bacteria > Pseudomonadota > Gammaproteobacteria > Pseudomonadales > Moraxellaceae > Acinetobacter. Next base: position 120,629 of record NZ_SJNT01000005.1, on the reverse strand, counting down.
CAGATCTTCAACCAAGAGCCAGCCCACCGCAATTTTACCATTGACTGAATTGAGTAGACCTCGATCCCCTAGGGCTTTGAGTAATACCACAGTACTGGCACACGATAAACTTAGACCGAATACCAGTGCTGAACCAAAGCTCCATCCCCAAAGCATGGAAACTCCAAGTCCTAATAGCGTTGCCACGGCAATTTGTAAAATGGCACCAGGCAGTGCAATGCGTCGGACTTGTAAGAGATCATTCAGCGAAAAGTGCATGCCGACCCCAAACATCAGGAACATAACACCCAGTTCGGCAAGTTGGTTGGCGAGTTGAATGTCTGCAACAATTCCTGGGGTATTTGGGCTAAGAATAATGCCAGCAACTAAATACCCAATCAGTGGAGGGAGGCGTAAACGGGCAGCAAGGTAACCAAAAATAAGTGCGAGCCCAAACCCAAAAGCCAGTAGTATGATGAGATCTACATTATGTGGCACTAAAAACTCCTTAAACACAGGTTAAGGGTGAAAAGAAAATAAGCACAAAGAATGCCAAAAATTGTTTTAAGTTTATCAAGATGCATAAAAAAAATGCAAAAAAAACGACCTAAGATTAGGTCGTTTTTTTTTAAGAAGCTAAAATTATTTAATTTTAGCTTCTTTGAAGATTACGTGTTGACGGATTTTTGGATCAAATTTTTTGATTTCCATTTTTTCCGGCATAGTACGTTTGTTCTTAGTCGTGGTATAGAAATAACCTGTACCAGCAGTAGAAACTAAGCGAATTTTATCACGCATGGTTCAGACTCCTTAGATCTTTTGACCTTGAGCACGAAGGTCAGCAACAACCTTTTCAATGCCCAATTTGTCGATAATACGCATACCCTTAGTGGTTAAACGAAGACGTACGAAACGTTTTTCGCTTTCTAACCAGAAACGGTGGTGATGCAGGTTCGGCTCGAACCGGCGTTTGGTTTTGTTATTGGCGTGCGAGACGTTGTTGCCAACGACTGGACGCTTGCCGGTAACTTGGCAAACCTTAGACATGGTGAACTCCATTGCTAGACAGCACCGATTGTGCGCTAGTCATTAAAAGTAAACGGATGAAATCATTCAAGGGGCGTTTTATAACAAAAATGCGCTTAAAAGACAAGCGATTTTTAATAAAACGGGACATGATCCAACGCGATAGATCATGCCTTGATCACTTAGCGAAGAAGAGTTTTCAAAATCAATTTGTGAATCGGCTTATTAAACGGTGGGAGGATGTATTTAAAGCTGTATAGCTTTGGATTCGACATCATAGACCGTTCATGCGACAAACTGAAGAAACCTTCTGGACCATGATACTTACCCATTCCTGATGCACCAACGCCACCAAATGGTAAATCGTCTTGTGCAACATGGGTTAATACCGTGTTTTGTCCAAAATGCCCTGAATGGGTACGCTGTGCGACATAATCCGCACGCGCCTGATCAAAGTCGAAGTAGTATAAAGCAAGTGGACGAGGACGGCTATTAATAAAGTCGATTACATCATCTATTTGATCATATTCCATGATCGGTAAAAGCGGGCCAAAGATTTCATTCTGCATAATCTGCATGTCTGGTGTGACGCCTGCGACGATTGTTGGGGCAATTTTACGCACCTCGTGTAGGTCTTCGTGCAGTGGGTTAATGGCAATAATTTGTGCACCATGCGCTTGAGCATCTTCCAGATAGCCTTGAATACGTCGGTATTGCTTGTCATTAATAATAGAGGTGTAATCCTGATTATCTTTGAAATGTGGGTACATCTCTAAAACGCAAGCTTGAAACTTTTCAATAAATTCCTGAGTTTTACCTTTGGGCAGGAACATAAAATCTGGCGCCACACAGGTTTGACCTGCATTCCATAGTTTTCCGACAGCAATTCGCTGTGCGACATCTTCTAAATCAATTGATGGATGAACCAAGACAGGGGATTTACCGCCTAGTTCCAGAATCACAGGGACTAAATTTTCTGAAGCGGCTGCCATCACGGTTTTGCCAACGTTGGTTGAGCCTGTAAATATAATTTTATCAAAAGCCAGATGGCTAAAGGCATCTGAAATGCTGCCACCACCATTAATCACGGCTACCAACTCTTGTGGGAAAATTTCAGATAAAGCCAGTTCCAATACACGACCAAAATTACTGGATGAACTTGAAACTTTAATCATGGCATGGTTGCCAGCAGCCAAAGCACAAATGAGAGGGCCAACCGAAAGCAATAAAGGATAGTTCCAAGGTGCAATAATACCGATGATGCCTAAAGGTTGATATTGCACCCAAGCTTTAGCAGGTTGATGGATGATTCCGACGTGTCGCTTGGAGGGCTTCATCCATTTTGCTAAATGCTTGCTATAATATTTAATCTGCTCTAGGCAAGTGAGTAATTCACCGATTTTGGTTTCGGCGATAGAACGGTTACCATAATCGAGGTTGATTGCTTCAGCGAATTGATCTTGGTACTTAACCAAGATACGCTTAAGCCGTGCTAAACGATCAATACGTTCCTTTGCTGTTGGTAAAGGATAACGTTGGTAAGCATGCTTTTGTTGTTCAAGTACGTCGTGTAAGTATTGAAGCTCAAAAGCATGCGGTGTCATTGCTGTTGTTTTTGTTTGACTGTTCATGACGCGTTACCAGTTACATTAAAGCGGATAATTAATTTTTTAGAGCAAATGCTCTAAATAGTCAAGTCACTTACTGTGTTAGTTTTCTAACCCATTGAATATATGGTTACTTTAGGATGTCTCACTCCAAAACGGTGAAAACCAAAGAACGCATTTTGCAATTGAGTTTGCAGTTGTTTAATGAACGTGGTGAACGCTCGGTCACGACCAATCATATTGCTGCTGAATTGGGGATGAGCCCAGGCAATTTGTATTACCACTTTCGCAATAAAAACGAAATTATTAAAGAGTTGATGGAGCAGTACCAGAAAGAAACACTGGAAATGCTCGCATTACCTGATGATCGTGCTTTGGACGTAAATGACAAAATTAGTTATTTCCAAGTCTTAAGTAACCAGTTGTGGGCTTATCGCTTTTTGCATCGAGATGTTTACCATTTGGTTGAAAATAATGAAGATTTTCGCAAAATGTACCCACGTTTTGCGGGGCAGGTCATGCAACAAGGCCAGAAAATTTATCAAGCCTTTGTAGATGCAGGTTTAATGCAAATGACGTCTTCAGAAATTGAGGCCTTGGTCATTAATTTGTGGATTGTACTGACCAACTGGACCAACTTCTTATATATGTCGGGGCACATCAGTGACTCTAACCATCTGGAAGAAAAGTGGGTTTGGCAAGCCTTACGTCAAATGGTGTTCCTTGAGGGGGCTTATTTGCGTGGCGAAAGCCGTGAAACCTATGAGCGATTACTGGAAAGTTTTGGCCCTTCAGAGCTATTTGCCAGTCTCTCACTTGCGAAAAACAATTGAAGCTGAAACCAGCTATTTAGTCAGCGTGTAAAACGCGCTAGAATACTCGGCTATTTAAATTAGGTGTAACAAGAACCAACATGAACATGACAACTGCTAACACAGCGCGCTTACTGATTACTTGTGAAGATAAGCCGGGGATCGTGCAGGCTGTATCGAGCTTTTTGTATCATCAGGGAGCAAATATTACCGCACTTGATCAATACGCAACGGAAGCTTCGGGCGGGCGTTATTTCATGCGTGTTGAGTTTGAATTAGACCATTTGCAAACACGCAAAGAAAGCTTGATCCAAACTTTTGCGGTAAACGTTGCAGAGCGCTACGCCATGCAATGGCGTTTGACCTTGGTTAGCGATGTGAAAAAAGTGGGTATTTTAGTCTCTAAAGTCGACCACGCTTTACTTGAATTGTTATGGCGTCATGCGCGTGGCGGCTTACCATGTGAAATCACTAAGGTTGTTTCGAATCATCCTGATTTACGTGAAGCTGTGGAAAACTTCGGCATTCCGTTTGAAGTGGTTCCAGTGACTAAAGAAAACAAACGCGAAGCCTACGCCAAAATTGATGAATTGATGCAAGGCAATGATTTACTTGTTTTAGCGCGTTATATGCAAATTCTGGATGAAGAGTTTGTGAAGCACTGGGAAATGAAAATCATCAATATTCACCATTCGTTCTTACCTGCTTTTGTCGGGGCAAATCCATACAAACAAGCACATGAGAAAGGCGTGAAGCTGATTGGCGCTACGGCTCATTATGTGACTGCTGATTTAGACCAAGGTCCAATTATTGAGCAGGATGTTGAGCGTGTGAACCATGACTTTACCGTTGAGCAATTGCGTGAATTGGGTCAAGACGTTGAACGTAATGTTTTGGCACGTGCAGTAAAATGGCATTTAGAAGACCGCATTATTGTCGATGGCAATAAAACAGTTGTTTTCCAATAACTATTTTCAGCCTATGCGAAAAAGGACCAGTTTTTTAACGGTCCTTTTTTTATTTTGATTCAAAAAACTCATTAAAACAGTGAAATTAATAGTTGCAAATGAAAACACTTCTCATTTATTATTGCGATACTTTAATTGTACTAACCGATGAGCTTGATTGTTAAATCCACGATTAAACTGTCGTGAGCAGTCGCTTCTTTTAGGTCACAGATTCTAATGAGTCAAATTTCTACCCCCGCTATGCAAGCTCCTAATCCGATGAAAAAGAAAATCATCTCAGCCTTAATTGCAGTTGCCATTGGGCATGTTGGGGTATTGTGGGCGGTCAGCCAAATGAAAGCGCCTGAACTCCCTAAAGTGGAAAAAGAGCCATTAAAAGTACGATTTGTCAAAATTCAAGAACAACCAAAGCCTTTACCGCCAAAGCCGAAAGCTGAACCGAAAAAAGAACAGCCAAAGCCAAAAGAAGTAAAGGAAGTAAAAGTGGTGGAAAAACCTCAGCCACAACCTCCGAAGAAGGTGGAAAAAGTTCAACAAGTTAAAAAAGCAGAAACTGTCAAACCTGTTACACAGCCTACCGTACAGCCGCAGAAACCAGCCGTGGTGAGTACTCCAGTGGTCGAAACCAAAGTAGTGAGTAGACCTGCACCTGTGGCTCAGCCTGTGGTGGAGAAAGCTGCACCAACACCAACAACCAAAAGTGTTTCAATTGGTGGTTCAGGGGTGCAATGGAGTCGTTCGCCAAAGCCAAGTTATAGCAATAGTGACTTAAAGGGTGAGACCCGTAGCATCATCATCCTCATTGAGGCCGATGAGAAGGGCAAAATTACTAATGCGCGTGTGACCAAGTCGACAGGTGTTTCCGCTTTAGATGAAAAGATTTTACGCTCTGTGCGTAATGCAAAATTCAAACCGTACAAGGAAAATGGAGTTGCTTACCCTATTCGAGCACAACAACCATTTGAATTGACATTGAATCCTAACGGCTAACTATTTTAGGAGTTCGAGTATGAACTTTTCAGTTTATTGGCAACATGCGGATGCGGTGAGTAAAACCCTGTATTTCGTATTATTGGCAATGTCTATCGCAACATGGACGATTTTTATTTTACGTCTGATGGGCACACGCCAACTTAAACAACAAGCACATGCTCAACTTGCAGCAGCACTCACTAAGCTGAAAGCGAAATTGGCACCTCTAAGTTTTGAACAGCGTAAAGCAGTTGCAGAACAAGCGCTATTGCGTCAAATTTCTGTAGAAAAAGCCAATGCAGAAAAAGGAATCTCTGTTTTAGGTACAATTGCTTCGATTGGTCCTTTCGTTGGTTTATTTGGTACGGTTTGGGGAATTTTCCACGCTCTGGTTGCTGTTGGTAAAAGTGGTCAAGCAGGTTTAGCTCAAGTGGCAACCCCTGTAGGTGAAGCCCTGATCATGACGGGTTTAGGTTTAGCCGTTGCGATTCCTGCGGTATTGGCGTACAACATTTGTGTACGTGCCAACCGTACTTTGTCAAATGAACTGCAAGATCAAGCACACAGCTTATTGATTGATACCATGTTGCAGCAAGAAACAACAACGCAAAAAGTTGAAGTGAAAGCGACACAACAAGGTTTAGTTGGAGGTCAAGCTTAATGGCTTTTCAATTGGGTGAAGACAACGATTCGGGCATGAATGAGATGAATCTCATTCCGCTCATCGATATTATGTTGGTATTGATGATCATCTTTTTGGTGACTGCGACCGTTGCCAACCCATCAATTCCATTAACCTTGCCAAAAACCACTGCGGATATTGTTAATCCACCGCCTGAAGCAATTACAGTCAGTATTAATGCCAATGGTGAAGTGGCGTGGAATGACCAAATTATTAGTCTAGATGAGTTGCAGACTCGTTTTAATGAGGCAGGTCAAGCCGCACAGAAGCCAACCGTACAGTTACGTGCAGATAAAGAATCACGTTATGATACTGTTGCACAAGTGATGTCACGTGCGAGTGAAGCCGGACTCAGTGATATTGCTTTTGTCAGTGAAAATTAAGCATTGATGATGCGATAAAAGCGACCATATTGGTCGCTTTTTTATTGCTGACTTATTCAGTTTTCAGCAGTGCTTGGAACTTGCTGTGCAGTTTTAAAAGTTTCGGCGGAATGGCAAAATTACAGTAACCTTGAGTCGGATTCCGAGCAAAGTAATTTTGATGATACTCTTCGGCAGGGTAAAACTGTGGTGCAGGGGGCACTTCAGTGACAATATTGATGCCTTGGGCTTTTAATTCCTGAATGATTCGTTCTGCTGCTTGTTGCTGCTCTGGGTTGAAGTAATAAATCACTGAGCGATATTGCGTACCAATATCATTGCCTTGGCGGTTTAACGTGGTTGGGTCATGCGTAGCAAAAAATACTTCAAGCAATTGCGAGTATTGAATTTGGCTTTCATCGAAGTCGATTAGAATCACTTCGGCATGTCCTGTATCTCCTCGACAGATGTCTTCATAGCTCGGATTTTCAGTGATGCCACCTGCATACCCACTGACCACTCGAGTCACGCCTTTTAATTGAAGAAATACTGCTTCGACACACCAAAAGCAGCCTCCACCCAATAATGCTTGTTGCATGAATTTTTCCTCTTTTGAATATGAATGACCACGATAAGCGAATTTTGTGGCACACAGATGTAATGTTGGTTGTAAAAATGAAAAAGGTCTGTAATACAGACCCCGATCAAGAAAAACTAACGCGGTTGTTTTGCTCTGGTAAATTCAATTAATAGATTGCCATGACGATCCAGTAACTTGAGCGTGTTGTTATACACTTGATAATTGGTCACGTTCGCTAGTGCGGTGCTGAATTGATTCGGAATGGTGTTATCAATACACGCCATTTTGGTCGAAGCCATTTGTGAAAATACCAGCGTGTCACCTGTCGCTTGATAGCTTCCCATCAGACGGTTACAACCATCTGCACCAGAAACACGTTGAGTTGCTTCATCGAACTGTAGTGCTGGAATATTACGGGCACTTGGATTGGTTTTAATGCTTTGAGCTCCAATTTGAGTCGCAATCCAGGTGCGGTTTTGAAGCATTTTTAAACTATTGACCTCAGCAGCAGAGGAGCTTGGAGTGGATTGACAGCCTGCAAAAAGCAATGCAGACCCGAGTAGGGCAACACTTAAAGTTTTTTTTAACATGTTGTATTTCCAGTTTTTTTAACTTTATTTTTAATTTATAAACAAACTATGTTTAAATTTCCAGTTGAATATCGTATTTATTCTGGCGTATTTGAGTGTGTGGTGAAAAATTAATGATTCGGTAATCCTTGCCGAATGGCATGAGAATAATTTTGGATTGAATTTAAAGATTTTACCTTTGGGTTTACATGCGCTTGACGATACCATTCCCGCATACTGTAACTGTGTGAAATTGCATTTAAATCGTAGAGATAATTGGGTAAATAACCTGAAGCCAATAGGCGATAATCTACAGGCAGCGGTTTTTGCGTAACTTCTTGAATCATGTCAAACACCAGCGTGGTGCAGTTACTGCTGAGTGTATTATACCATTTGGGTTGTTGCGCCAATTCACTGGCTTTGTTCAGATATTCAAGAAACAGGGCTTGGCTTTGTGCTTTTGACATCTTAGTGGGGAAAAAATAGACTTGCTCATGGCGAATATTGCTACGGGTGTAAATGATGTCGGTTTCATTGGACGCCACTAAATTCAGTTCATATTTTCGAAAAAATCCCCCGATTGCTGAAAACTCTTCGCCTTTTTCTTTACGAATTTCGATGGAAAATGTAAGTGGGTCCGCATCGGAAAAATCAAAACTGACCAAAGTATGGGCAATCTGTGGGCCCGTCCAATAAGAGGCAATAATATTAACCCCTGTAATTTGATTTAAATCTAAAACTCGCGTTTGCCATGCAGCGCTATAACTGCCATCGGCATGCCAGTGAAAGTCTCGAACATTGTGTAAAGTGACTTGATGCCCGTTAATTTGATAACTCAGCAGACGCGAGACTTCAGGGTTCCAATCACGGTCTTGTCGAGCTTCTAAGCCAAAGTACCAACCCAGTGCCAAAACAAAGCCGAACATATACAGCAAAATATCTTTATTACGACTGATGAGATGCTGGCTAAAATAAATGTCTAAGATACTCAGAGAAAAGCAAGCCCACGCTAAAATTAGGGCATAGGTCACAATAGGGTGAATAGGCTGCTGAATCCAGAGCGCGAGGCACAGCCAAATTGAAGATAACAGTACAAACAGGCTGAAAATACAGTGGATCAGCCATTGCAGCGTTTTGAACAACAATGTACCTGATCCTTTTTGCTGCATGCTCAGCCACTCATTGTGAAGGGTTATTTGGTATAGGTTGCAAACTCAAATACAATCCCAGTATTTTCATCTTGTTGTTTTTCTGAGCTTACTTTTTTAAATTCAGCTGGAATTTCAGGATAATATGCATCGCCTTGTACATCAAGTTCAACATGGGTCAATTCCAGACGGTCTGCAATAGTCATGGTTTGCTTAAAGATTTCGCCACCGCCAATAATAAAAATGCTCTCAGGTTTTTCTGAGGCTTGTACATCTGAAACCGCTTGGCTTAGTGCATCTTCAATACTATAAGCCACTTTGGTGCCTTCAAATGACCAATCTGGATCACGGGTAATCACCCAATTCACACGCTTGGGTAAGGTGCGTCCCATCGACTCTAGGGTTTTACGTCCCATCACCACCACACCACCTTGCGTGATGGCTTTAAAATGCTTGAGATCGGCTGGAATATGCCAAGGCAAATCATTCCCTTTACCAATACAACGTTGCTGATCCATTGCTACAACATGTACAACTTCTAAATTTTGGAATGCCATGAATTACTTACCTGACGAATGATGCTTTGAAAAAAGATGCTTCCAAATTGAAGGAAGCATTGACCTTAAGACTTATACCGCTACAGGAGCTTTAATGCCTGGATGTGACTCATAGCCGACAATTTCAATGTCTTCAAATTTGAAATCGAAGATATCTTGAATTTCAGGATTTAGTTTTAATTGGCACAGGCCTAAAGGTTCACGGCTCAGTTGTAGTCTGGCTTGTTCAAAATGGTTGGTATAGAGATGCGTATCGCCCCCTGTCCAAACAAAATCGCCAACGCCTAAACCACACACTTGCGCCACCATATGCGTCAGTAAGGCATAGCTGGCAATGTTAAATGGCACGCCTAAGAACACATCGGCACTACGTTGATATAACTGGCAAGATAATTTGCCATCTTGGACAAAGAACTGGAACAGGGTATGGCATGGTGGTAATGCGACTTGTCCTGCTTCTTGTGGATTCCAACCCGACACAATTAAGCGGCGTGAATTGGGATTGGTTTTAATTTCATTGATCAACCATGAAATTTGGTCAAAACCATCTCGCGCATACAGTCCATTTTCGAGTTTGGTTGCACCAAAGTTTCGCCATTGATGGCCATAGACAGGACCGAGTTCCCCTTCAGGGCGACCGAAACGAGCCGTTTGTTCTGCGGTTGCCCATTCATCCCAAATGCTGACTTTGTTGTCTTGTAGATACTTTACGTTGGTATCCCCTTTGAGGAACCACAACAATTCAATCACAATTGAGCGAAAATGAACTTTTTTGGTGGTCAGTAAAGGAAAGCCTTGATTCAGGTCAAAACGCATTTGATGACCAAATACCGAGCGCGTACCTGTACCAGTACGGTCGCCTTTATCACCACCGTGATCGAGGATGTGTTGTAGTAGGTCTAAATACGTTTTCATAAAATTCTCAAACAAAAAATGGCGGATAAGTTGCTACAGATTTGTAGTTATCCATCCAGAGTCAAATCTAATTTCTGCGGTCGATTATACCCAAAATAAGATAGAAACGATAAAAATGTAGCGCAGATGATGAATCATACAGGTTTGGGTGTTGGTTAAAATTTAATCAATAAGATGATAAGAATCTATTGCATAAACGCCGTAAAAATAAGCAATTAGCAACGCTTTGTTTACATATTTATATTTTTTTACATTTTACGCCTGAAAAATTAAATTTCACGGGCTACTATCAGCGCTCGAAGATTTGTGTGTCTGATGTAAGAAGTTAGAGGTTTAAAGATGATTTATGATGTTAATACGGGTATGAGTGATGTTCATGCTCCTGCCGAAACACAAATCATTATTCGTTCCAATGCACAACAAAAACCTGATAATAAACGCATGAACACCGAACGTAGTCGTAATTATACTTCGAGCAATGCACAGCGTATTGATATTGATAAATTTACGCAGAAACTCAGTGGCATTACGCGTCGTACCAGTACCCAGAAATGTGCCAAAAGTATTCGTCTTGCGTTGCAGTCTGCTGGTGCAAATGTACAAAGCCACCCAGTTGCTGCCGCAGATTGGGGTAATACACTAGAACGACTCGGTTACCGTCGTATTAGTCCATCCTTTGACCAACCGAAAAAAGGTGATATCTATATTATTGACCGTACTCAAGGTCATACTTATGGGCATATTGCAGGTTATTCAGGTTCTGGTTGGGTATCTGATTTTAAACAGACAGGTTATGCCGTTTATAAAAATGCCAATGTGCAATACAGCTATTACCGCTTAGATCACTAAACCAAACTGTAATGAGCAGATAAAAAGACCGTTTATTTACTACAGATAAACGGTCTTTTTATTTAAGGGATATTCGATCCACTCTTTGATGGTGACGCTAAGCATGACGTTTGGCGCGGTTGCTATAAATTGAAACCAAAAACAATCCAAGAGCATGAAAGCCAATGCATTGTAACCACAGCACCCATTTATGCTGTTCTGGTAATATGTACGCCAAGCTTAAAAGCGCAAACAATTGGAATATATAAATTCCATTGCGAAGCGTGATTCGATAAGGATGTGAAGTTGCCAATTTCAGATATTGTGTAAACAGGACATGAATCAAAACGCCCAATATCAGACTTAATCCCACCCAGAGCGGTGCAAGTTGAGCAATGCTGGAGCAGAAATAAATAGCGCTACACACCACAATGCTGCTGAGCAATTTGATTTCACGGCTACAGCGTTCGGAATACCAAAATTCGAGCATCAATGGGTTTAATCCTGCTTATGTTGATTGAGCAGTGATAGCGGCGAAAACAGGCAGATAGACAATGCCATGAAGCCAATACCTTGCGCGCCAGGAATGAGAATGTCCCCTGATTTAAGATGCATAAAAATCAGTGCTAAAAGTAGTGCTAATGGAATCCAGGTAAATAAACGATATAGGAGCCCAGTAGGATGAGCGCTAGCAAAGTGGATTTTGCAATAACGACAGATCAGAAACACAATCCCTGTTCCCATGAACATTAAAATTGCGTCGAGTGTTAAGGGTTGCATCCAATACAGCCCCGCGGTCACTAAGCCAATCAGAACAAACAGTGCCAGTTTTTTGAATACAGCGATTTTGGGATCAAACCAGAATTCGAGCATAGATTTTAAGAGGGAGGTAGCAAGAGAATTTAAACTTTAGCACATGCTAGAGCACGACGCACGGATCGTACTCTAGGGTAAAGAAGTACAGAATTAATTATTTTTAAGGGGGCCCCAATCGTAGACTTTCTTCTGGTAGGCATACCAGAGCATCCAGATACCAATCAGAATCATCGGAATAGTTAAGAATTGACCTTTACTCATCCATGCAATAAACAATTGACCATTGTCAGGTTCGCGGAAGAACTCGACCACAAAGCGTGCAATACCATAGCCAATTAAGAATAGTGCAGATACCGCCATACGGGGACGTGGTTTAGAGCTGAACCACCATAGGACAATAAACAGAATCAGCCCTTCACATAGCGCTTGGTAAAGCTGAGAAGGGTGGCGAACCAGTTGCAAAGGGTCAGTTGGAAAAATCATTCCCAGTGCAAAGTTAGGGTCAGAGACAGGGCGACCATACAGTTCACCGCCAATAAAGTTACCAATACGACCAAACATCAAGCCTGTTGGGACACACGGCGCAATAAAGTCTAAGGTCTGGAACCATGTCATTTGATACTTTTTGCACCAGAGTAACATGGCAATCATTACCCCAAGAAAACCACCGTGGAAACTCATTCCCCCAGTCCAGACTTGGAATAACCACAATGGATTAGCAAGAAATTGTTCAAAGCCATAAAAGAATACATAACCGACACGACCACCAATCACGACCCCAAGCGCGCCGTAAAAAATCAGATCAGAGACCATATCTGAGGTCCAGCCTGTTCTGAGTTTGGCACGATACGTGGCGAGTCCCCATGCAAAAAGGAAAGCCAATAAGTACATCAGTCCATACCAATGGACTTGTAAGGGACCCAATGAGATCGCAATCGGGTCAATATTTGGATAGGTGAGCATTCCTGTTCCTAGTCATTATGTTTTATAGAGATTTTAGCGGAATACAATGAAAAATGTTGTACATTCAATGTGTAAAGATATAGAGCAAAATTTATGTGTATTGTGGTACTCGCATGGCATATTTTAGAGCAAACGCCGTTATGCCTAATTTCAAACCGAGATGAGTTCTATCATCGTCCAACGCAGGCCTTATCGATATGGTCAAACAGCCCCGTCATCGCAGGCAAAGATCTGCAATCGGGCGGGACTTGGATGGGCGTAACACCAACAGGTCGTTGGGCCATTGTGACCAATTTTCGTGATGGACGAGATCAGCAGAGCTATCCAACTTCACGTGGGCATTTGGTCCAAGCATTTTTAGAATCAGATTTGGCACCGATTCGCTTTGCAAAACAGCTAGAACAGCAACAACGCGAATATGCAGGTTTTAATTTGTTTTTGGGAGATCGGGAACAGGCGATTTATATGAGTAATCGTGGTGAAGCACCGCAAGTACTCGCAAAAGGCGTGTATGTGGTGTCGAATGGCTTGATGACAGAGCATTGGGAAAAAACTCGGCATTTGCGTAAACGCTTTACCCAAGAATTATTGCCGATGTTACAACGTAGAGAAAGTTCAGAAGCGGAACTGCAATATGCGGTATGGGATATTCTGGAAGATGAACGGAAAATTATTCCTGAGCTTTTACCAGATACGGGCATTAGCCCTGAGATGGAGGCACTCTTGTCTTCCACCTTTATTCAGAGTCCTGCCTATGGGACCCGTTGCTCTAATTTCTTGAGAATGAGTAACAGCGGTTGGAACTGGATGGAAAAATCACAACAAGGCGAAGTGCAAGGACAGATCGTGCAAATACACTCGCCTTTCATGGGCTGTGAAGACGCATAAAAAATGCCGACATCACGTCGGCATTTTTTTAGTTTTGGATTATGCACCCGCGATGACACCGCCATCTTTACGGGTAATGACAACTGTTGCAGAGCGTGGACGTGCCGTGCTGTTGCCTGGATTAGTTTGCGTTGCTGGCCAATGGCTGGTTGCTGCATCATAGCTGGCCGAATCTTCACCCGGATGCTGTACATTAATGAAGATGGCTTTGTAATCAGGTGTCATGGCAATCCCTGTAATCTCACACTCTTTTGGTCCCACCAAGAAACGACGTAAGGTCTTATCCGTGACTTGAGCACCCGCAATGGTGGCCTGACCATTGATGGCTGTGGTTGCTGCACCATCGCCAATTTGTCCCGGCAACGCTGCTAACATCATGCAGTTGGTGACGTCTGTGTAGGCACCATCATCAGTTTGAATCCACAATACACCACGTGGGTCAAACCACATGCCATCTGGTGAAGATAAATCATTATTATCCGTCAAGCCTGACAAGTTGATGTTGGCAGCCATAGCAGCTTCCGAACCAAACAGGTAGATGTCCCAAGTGAAGGCTGTCGCTGTGGTTTTACTGTCGGTTTCTTTAAAGCGAATAATGTGACCATTGACGTTCCCTTTACCACCTTCTGGGTCGCTATAGTTACGTGGGTTGGCAGCATCTGTTGGATAGTCAAGTCCACGCTTCGAGTTGTTGGTTAGGGTAACGTAAACTTCACCATTTACAGGGTTCACGGTTGCCCACTCAGGACGGTCCATTTTTGTTGCACCCACTGCATCGGCTGCAAGACGCGCAAAAGTCACAACATCAGCTTGTGAGCTAAATGGATAGATGCTGTTTGAGGTATCTAAACCATTCTTACCATAACTAAGTTCTAACCACTGACCTGAACCATCACTGTTGAATTTGGCGACATATAAAGTGCCGTTATTCATGTATTTGTCACCAGCGGTATAACCACCATTGACATCTTTATTGTCCCAGTTGGCAGTGGAAACAAATTTATAGATGTATTCGCCGCGTGAATCATCGCCCATATAGAAGGCTAAAGGTTCACCTTGTACTGCACGGCAAGCACTGTCTTCATGGGCAAAACGACCTAGAGACGTACGCTTTACAGGGTTTTGACCACGGTCAAAGGGATCAATTTCGACCATCCAACCAAAAGTGTTCGGTCCATTACGATAGTCTGCTGTCGCCTGATCTGCCACGACACTGGCATTCCAACGGTCATACAGATCTTGCGATTCAACTTGTCCGAGTGCAGTTTCCCAGCCATAACGTGAGCTTGAACCTGCTTTTAGACCATAGCGTTTCAGTGCGACAATTTCGGCTGCAGTACGGTTGGCATCATCTGTTGCACTACGCGCAAAATAACCAATAAAGTTTTCTTCCGTGGTGAGGTAGGTGCCCCAAGGAGTATAGCCATTACCACAGTTGTTGTGCGTACCGCGGGTTTGCTTGCCCACAGGAGAGAACTTGGTTTTGACCCAATCTGAATTTGCTGCGGCACCCGCAAAATCCATGACTGTTGATGCAGTAATACGACGGTTAAAGAGTGAGTTTTTTACAATCTCTACTTTTTGTGTAGCACTGTCTTTTTTAATATGCACAACGGATACGCCATGTGCATTGGTTTCACGAATGACTTCGTCTTCTGGGCGGCGACCATCCACTTTAGTGGCACCTGTAGGATGCAGGAACGTTTGGTTGATATATTCGTGGTTCATCACCAGCAAACCTTCCGTCGACACTGTGTCATCAAATTTGCTGCTACTGCTTAAACCAAAATAGTGCATACCGTCATGGCAGTCTCCAGAACGGAACTGGAAGCTTGGACCTGAAGGAATATTGTTGTCATCCCAATCGGCATAGCTTGGATTGATCGAATCGCCAACTGCATAGAGGACAGTCGCTTGATAGCCTTCTGGTACAGTTACAATATCATCTAAGTTTTTATTCACCACAGAGAAGGTGAGTTCTGTTGGTTTTTTATTCGGATCTACAGGTGTGGTTGGCGGTGTTGCATTATCGTTATCATCGTCACTACACGCGGTTAATGAGGATGCCAATGCGAGTGCGACAGCACCACTTGCAGTTTTACCAATAAGGCTGCGGCGTGTCATACGCTGTTCTAAGATGTCACGGAAGTGAGCATTATCAGAGGTATTATTATCTAGTTCTTGATCTTCGTGATATGGCATCAAATCGGTCATGATTTTTCCTAATTCATCAATAAGTTATAAAGTTGTCATTAACTTAGGGAATTAATGTGACAAGACTTTTACCAAATAGTGAAAATCTGGTGAAAAAATGAAGTCATTTTGATGAAAAAAAAGCAGACCGAAGTCTGCTGAGTTAAAGCGATTGCCTTTATGCAATACTTCTTTTCTTTTCAATGAGTTTTCCAAAAAATAAGCCCAACTCGAACAGGATCCACATGGGAACTGCCAGCATAATCATAGATAAGGCATCGGGTGGTGTGACGAACATGGAAACGAAGAAACATCCAACCACAATAAAACGCCGTTTTTCCACCAACTGCTGTGTGGAGACCAAGCCAATCAAAATCAGCAATAAAGTAATCACTGGAATTTCAAAAGTCAGACCGAAGACCAGAAACAGTTTTAAACAGAAAGTGAGATAGCTGTTGATGTCGGTCATAGGTGCAACCGTTTCAGGCGTTACACTCATAAAGAAATGCAAGATTGAGGGCAAAGCCAAGTAGTAGGCAAAGGCAATTCCTGCGTAGAATAAACCAATGCTACCGACCAATAAGGGCAGTGCGAGCGTTTTTTCTTTTTCATACAGTGCGGGTTTAATGAATGCCCAGATTTGATAAAAAATAAACGGCATGGCTAGCATCAGCGCCACAAAAAAGTTCAGCTTAAAAGGTGCCATAAAGGTTGCGGTGACATCTGTCGCAATCATGGACGATGAAATGGGTAACTGCGCGCGCAATGGCTCGGACATGAGCTGATAGGTATGATTGGCAAAAGGCAATAAGCAGAAGAATAGCACAATCAATAAACCGACAACTTTGAACAAATGCTGTCTTAATGCGACCAGATGTTTAGTGATTGGCATTTCTTCTAGTGCTGCTTGGTCTTGCTGTAATGAACTTGGCAAGCGACTGGATTCTATATTCATACCGCCACCTTTAATTCAGGCAATTGCTCGATAGAACTCACTACAGAAGCCCCCATTTTATTTGTGCAGGGCACTACCGAAAGTAATCGGTGCCGATACAGCATTGAATATTTTTGCTGTGTGAGTGGAATATAAGTCAAAAATAGATTCTTATTTTCGGTAACGCTGTTTTGCTGTTGTTGTTCGATCGCGCTATGGTTTTGTTGTTGTAATTCCTGCATCTGAGCCTGCATTTTTAGCTCAAGTTCTTGAATACGTTTCATCTCATTTTGCATTTGTTCACGCAGTTCAGACATGCGTAATTCACGGTCTATATCATTCTGTACATTGCTGATCATGCGTTTGAATTTACCGTACCATTTACCTGCAAAACGTGCCGCTTCGGGCAGTTTGTCTGGCCCCAGCACCAATAATGCAATGATGCCGAAGGTCAACAGTTCAGTCATTCCAATATTGAGCATAGGGTAAATACCTGTGGCTTATGATCGTGTTGATGATTTAACTTCCGCCGTACTGGGATGTTCTAAAGTACGTGGTTGATTGAGTGTGGAGGTTGTCTCATCTTCTTTAACCGACTTTTTAAAGTCTTTGATAGCACCGCCGACATCTTTGCCTAAGTTTTTCAGTTTAGACGTACCAAACAGTAAGATCACAACAATTGCAAAAATCAATACATGCCAAATCGATAAACCCGCCATATTTATTTCCTCTTTTTTATTTATGTCATATCTCAACAGTTCAACATGACAGGCGTGTGACGATAGGATTGCAATTTAAAGACACGGGATTTCTGGAAAAAAGTCCGATGGGTGCTATGATATTTTGGTGAAATTTCAAGGAATATCGATGTGGCTTTGCTGTTGCCGTTATTGGCATTTTTAACAGGTTTAATGCTTGCAACCACACCTCTTGCTTCGAAGTTAAAAACTGGATTGTCCAGTCTTATGGCCCGTTGTTTTATCCCTATCGTGATTATTTACAACATGGTGTTTTATCAGCCAGGTAGCCTTAGTCTGATGTTGTTTAGCTTTGGCGTCGCTGTTCTATTGTTTTATTTTTTCCTCTATTTTTCACAGAATAAGTTGAGTGCTTTGTGCTTTAGTTATGTCAATATGGCGTGGCTAGGCTTTCCTTTCGCGATTGCGTTATTCGGCACGGAAATCAGTCCTGCCATGGTGGCGTTGTATGTCGGTGGTTCGATTTTTGGCAACCTCTGGGCAGTCACTGCCGTGAGTGATACACCTCAGCCACTCAGTATTATTCTGAAAAAAGTCGTGTATTCACCCCCAATCGTTGCTTTAAGTTTGGCTGTATTGTTTTGGTTGTTGGGTATACAGCACTGGCTACAACAGCACGGCATTGACTGGATATATTCTGCTGCAAAGTTGGGCATGACCTTTTCAGGCATGTGTGTGTTGGGCATGTGGCTCAGGCACACCAAAGTTCATAGAGCAGATTTATGGCAAAGTACGCAAACCGCAGGCTTGAAATTACTTTGTGGTTTAGTCTTATGTGGGTTGGCGTATCGCTTTTTGCCTATACCCCATATTGAACAATCGATTGGGGTCATGTTCTTATTATTTTGTTTGCCACCTGCGGCAAATATTGTGGCTTTAGAAACGCATTATCAGGGAACAGGAACGTCAGCAAAATATATCGCTTCGGGGACAATTGTCAGTTGTGTTGTAGTCAGCCTGTATGGCGTGTTATTGCATTTGTTTATGTAAAAAGGTTCTTGCTCTCCCTAAAGAGAGAGCAAAAAGTCTCAGTTACTTTTCTAAACTGTGTTTAAAAAGTTGCATGGCTTGGCCACGATGGCTGATTTTATTTTTTTCTTCTTTGCTCATTTCTGCACTTGAAAGCCCTAACTCGGGTAACCAAAACAGTGGGTCATAGCCAAAACCATTTTCACCTCGTTCAGCTTCGAGCACTTCACCTTTCCAAATGCCTTGGAAAATTTGTGGGAGTGGATCTTCGGCGTGTTGTACCAGCGCTAATACGCAAACGAACATGCCTTCAACAGTTTCACCCTCTTTACGCAGTGGTTTTAATTTTTCTAACAGCTTTTGGTTGTTGGCAGCATCATCGCCATGTTCACCTGCAAAACGGGCTGAATAAATGCCTGGTGCGCCATCTAAAACTGGGACACAAATACCCGAGTCATCAGCAATCGCGGGTTTACCTGAAATACGGCTGGCATGGCGGGCTTTAATAATGGCATTTTCAATAAAACTGAGCCCGTCTTCCACAGCATCTTCAATATTCAGTTGACCTTGCGGTACAACGTTGACTGGGAGTTGAAGTTCGGCAAAAAGTTTCTCAAATTCAGCAATTTTACCTTTGTTGTTACTGGCAAGCACTAATGTGCCTTGAGATAACCACGCATTTGCAGACATTGTATTGGTGCTCATGAATTGAAAATAAAGGTCTATATTTTAACTGAATTAGATTGTATAAAAGCAGCATAATCCATGAAGATTAAAACCAACAGCTGATTTTGAATAAGAACAAGAGATAAATGAATATGATTCGCCCAGCCACCCATGCAGATTTAGAACAAATTGAGAGATTAATTCAACCTTATATTGCCGACTTTGCCATAAGTCATGAAGGTGAAGAAAAATTTTCTTCAGCCACCATTTTAAAATTATTAGACACGCAACAGGTTCATTATTATGTCTATGAACAGAATGAAAAAATTTTAGGCATCATTGCTTATAAAGAACCCGCCCATCTCGTACATTTTTTTGTAGATACCTCGGTACAAAAGCAGGGCATTGGTCGAAAACTGTGGAATTCTGTTGTGGCTGAACTACAGGAAAATATCACTGTAATAAGTGTAAATTCAAGTTGTTATGCACAACCTATTTATCAAAAATTTGGCTTTAAGGCTGTGTCAGAGGTGATTGAAGCACATGGTTTAAGGTTTGTGATGATGCAAAAAAATACAACTGCCTAAAATAAAAAAGCACCCGAAGGTGCTATCTAGAGTCAGTGCAATATTATTGCGCCTGAATCCATTTGTCTGCACGGTCACGTGCCAAACGAATCTGGTCTTGAGTCAAGTTGGCTGCCAAAGCCGTTTTTTTGCCTTCTGACATGGTAATGACTTTATTGTCGAGCATGCCATCACGCGTTGAAAGTTCATACCATTGGTAAGCACCAATGTAGTTTTTCTTTTGCTCTTCCATCATGGCAAGGTTAAAGCTGGCACGGTTGTCACCATGGCTGGCTGCCTTTTCAAAGTATTGGCGAGCCAAAGTTTCACTTTTGGCAACCCCAACGCCATCGGCATACATACGACCTACATTTAACTGTGCAGGGGATAAGCCCTGATCAGCAGCAGCTTTAAACCAAGCAAAAGCTTGACGGTCATCTTGCTTGACGTCTTTACCCGTTTGGTATTTGGTGCCTAAGTAGAACTGTGCAGCAGGTTGACCTGCTTTTGCAGCTTTAATTAAGTTATCAATATCCATGGTTGAATATTGGGCAGCTTGACTAGAAATGGAAGTAGATGGCGAAACGTACTCAGCATGAGACTGAATGCTAAAAAGTCCAAAAACTAGTGTGCTTAATAATAATTTTTTCATAGCGCGCTCACTCGATAAATTGCGACTTCACCAAACAGATTTGGGATATGTTTACTAAGTAAACTACCTTGCTGATCCCCATTCACGGCGAGTCGATTAATTATTCGGATGTTGTTTTCTGCACAAAGTGCTTCAAAATCTCGAAAAGTACATAAGTGGATGTTTGGAGTATTATACCACATATAAGGTAATGCTTCTGAAACTGGCATCATTCCTTTCAAAGCCAAGAAAGAACGGGTCTTCCAATGTGCAAAGTTTGGAAAAGTAATAATCGCCTGTTTCCCCACACGCACCATATCACGTAATAATACGTCAGGCGCATCTACAGCTTGCAAAGCTTGTGCCATGACCACATAGTCAAAAGACTGGTCGGCAAAGCGACTTAAACCTAAATTTAAGTCCTGCTGAATAATATTTAACCCTCGGCTGATCGCAATTGCAATCTTTTCCTGATCAATTTCTAAGCCATATGCACGAATATTGTGCTGTTTGCTCATGTGAGCTAACAATTCACCATCACCACAGCCCAAATCGAGGACTTTGGAGTTGGGGTTAATCCATGCTTCAGCGAGTTGGTGATCGATACGCATTACACAGCCTCCTTAGCGGTAGATTTAAGCTGTTCTTCACCACCTAAAAATGCACGTAATGATTTTACATAAAGCGGAATCGGGAACAAGAATGAATCATGGCCTTGTTCAGCATCAATATCCAAGTAGCTCACAGGCTTGTGATTACTAATGAGTGCATCCACAATTTCTTGTGAGCGTTCAGGAGTAAAGCGCCAGTCCGTGGTAAACGACACCACTAAGAATTGACATTGGGTCTGAGACATCGCTTGGGTCAATGAATGTTCATATTCACGCGACGGATCAAAATAGTCCAGTGCCTTGGTCATAATAAGATACGTATTGGCATCAAAGTTACGACTGAACTGTTCACCTTGATAACGCAAATAACTTTCGACTTGGAATTCGACATCAAAGCCGTACATAAATTTGCCCGACTTTAAGTCACGACCAAATTTTTGTTTCATCGCTTCTTCAGATAGGTAGGTAATATGACCGACCATACGAGCCAAAATTAAACCGCGTTTTGGATAGCTGTCATGTTCCAAATAACGACCTTGATGGAAATCAGGATCAGACAAAATCGACTGACGTGCCACTTCGTTAAAGGCAATATTCTGTGCGGATAGTTTGGGAGCACTGGCAATAATCACGCATTTTTGTAAACGCTCAGGATAATCAACCGACCATTGTAAAGCCTGCATGCCACCCAAAGAACCACCAATAACGGCATACCAAGTCTGAATACCTAAACGATCAGAGAGCATGGCTTGGGTTTTAACCCAGTCACGCACGGTCACTAAAGGAAAATCTGGCCCATAAGGACGATTGTCATTTTCAGGATTTGGCGAAGTTGGACCTGTCGAACCGTTACAGCCCCCAATGTTATTTAAGGAGATAATAAAGAATTTAGACGTATCAATTGCTTTTCCAGGGCCAATACAGGCATCCCACCAACCTGCTTTCTTATCATCTTCATGATGATAGCCAGCCGCATGATGATGTCCCGATAAGGCGTGACAAATCAGAATGGCATTCGAGTGATCTGCGTTGAGTGTGCCGTAGGTTTCAACCATCATTTCGAAACGTGGTAAAACACGACCACATTCTAGTTCTAACGGCTCTTCGAATTGGAACTTTTGTGGGGTTACGAGACCCACTGAGTCAGCTGGAAAAGACACAGAAATACTTCGCCTTAAATTTTTTAGAACAATAAACAAAAGGATACCACTTGAGGGTATCCTTCTAAAGTCATTTTAGTGCTAATGAATATTGTTAATCCTTATACCGCAGCAGCAATCACTTGTTCAGTGCTGAGTACACCTTGTTCAATTAAACGGTTGGTACATGCAAGGATTGCTTCAATAGAGGCGGTCACAATGTTGTCATGAACACCCGCACCAAAGGCAGATTTACCTGTACCTTTCACTTGAATTTCAATTAATGCTAAGGCTTTGGCATGTGCGCCTGAGCTAATGCTGCGCTCTTCATAGTTCAAGACATCAATAGGTAATTGAAGCGCATTTAACATCGCTGAAATTGGACCGTTGCCCTCACCACGTAAATGCTGGACTTCACCATCAAGTTCGATATCTAACTCAATCACTTGGTTGCCATTATCGTCGGACAAGCGGTAATTTTTCGCTGAATAATGAGCATCTTTGGTGCTGACATACTTATCTTTAAACAAGCCCCAGATTTGTTGAGCTGAAACTTCAACACCTTCCTCATCTGCAACTTGTTGTACCACTTGCGAGAATTCAATTTGTAAACGACGCGGCAATACCACGTTGTAGTTTGCTTCTAACAAGTATGCAATACCACCTTTACCAGATTGTGAATTGACACGAATCACAGCATCGTAGTCACGACCTAAATCTTTCGGATCGATTGGTAAGTAAGGCATGTCCCAGACTTCTTGATTTTTCTGGTATTCAAAGCCTTTTTTAATTGCATCTTGGTGTGAGCCAGAGAATGCAGTGAAGACCAAGTCACCTGCATAAGGATGACGAGGATGTACAGGTAATCCTGTGCACTCTTCTACAGTTGCAATCACTTCATTAATGTTGGAAAAGTCTAAGTTTGGTGCAACACCTTGGGTGTACATGTTCAAGGCAATTGCAGCCACATCAACATTACCTGTACGTTCACCATTACCAAACACACAGCCTTCTACACGGTCAGCACCCGCCATAATAGCTAATTCAGAAGCAGCGATACCACAGCCACGGTCATTGTGACAGTGAACTGAAATGATTACACCATCACGACGTTGAATATTACGATGCATCCATTCGATTTGGTCTGCATAGACATTTGGAGTCGATACTTCTACTGTTGCAGGTAAGTTCAAAATGACTTTATGGTCTGGGCGTGCATCCCAGATTTCAGTCACAGCATCACAGACATCTTTCGCAACTTCTAATTCCGTTGCAGAGAAACATTCTGGGCTATATTGGAAGACCCATTCAGTTTCAGGTTGCTTGGCTGCATATTCTTTGACTTTTTCAGCTGCATTGATGGCTAATTGTTTTGCACCTGCAACATCCACATTTAATACTTTTTGACGGAATGTTGGAGAGTTTGAATTGTAGATATGCACAATTGCACGTTTTGCCCCTTGTAATGATTCAAAGGTACGTTGGATCAAGTGATCACGCGCTTGGACCAAAACTTCAATATAGACATCATCAGGAATATGACCTTCTTCAATCAATTTACGCGTGAAGTCAAAGTCGATTTGAGATGCAGAAGGGAAGCCAATTTCAATATGTTTAAAGCCAATTTTGACCAACATTTGGAACATTTTAAACTTTTGTTCCATGTCCATCGGTTCAAAAATTGCTTGGTTACCGTCACGAAGGTCGGTACTCATCCAAATTGGGGCTTGGGTAATTTCTTTGTTTGGCCATTGACGGTCAGGCAAGTCTACACGCTGGTACATGCGACGATATTTTTTACTTGGATCAGCCAACATCATGAGGAACTCCTTGTGCAGCATGGGTTGCTTGGTCTTGTGAAATCTGCAACTTGCTACAATATATATGGTGTTTATTTAAAAATATTTAAAGGGAAAAAGTAGGAATAATTGCCAAACAGGCAAAATTTTTATACGCGCGCGTGGCGCAGCATCAGGAGATTCATTTGAGGTTGAGCGTGAGTCGGAAAAGCAAAAATATCATTCGTTTTCATCATGTAACCATCAAAATCAATAGGGAAGTTTCACTTACGCAAGCATTCGCATAGCGTTAAATGCAGTCTAGGCGAAAATTGCACTTGGTGCAAAAGGTTCATAATTTATTCTAATAGGATTGCTAGGGAAATGTTTTTCTAATTTTGCAGTATTATTTTAATATTAGAAAAAATTTCCCAAGATAAATTTATTTTATGAAAAATATAATAACAAAGTGTGCAGAATACTTATAATTCCGACCACATTCGAATCAAGTTGTGATAAATGTTGGTCAGTTTCATTACCTCAGGATAAGCATCATCATGATCCTTACGTAATTGACGAATACTTTCATCAAGATTGAACAGCAGATGTCGTTTCTGGTCATCACGAATTAAACTTTGTACCCAGAAAAATGAAGCAAAACGTGTACCGCGAGTAATGCTACTAACTTCATGTAAGCTAGTTGCTGGGTAGAGTACGACATCACCTGCGGGTAACTTCACTTCATGATAACCATAGGTGTCTTCAATCACCAAATCGCCGCCATCGTATTCTTCAGGTTCACTTAAAAATAGGGTACAGGATAAATCTGTACGCATTTGCTGTGAAGTTCCACGAATCAGGCGGATTGAGTTATCAACATGAAAACCAAAACTTTCATGTTCATCATAACGGTTAAACAGTGGGGGAATAATTTGATGCGGCAATGCAGCGGCTTGAAAAACTGGATTTTTCCAAATTGCTTGAATCACCAACTCACTCAGATGATGGGTGAGGGAATCATTTTCCGAAAGTTGTTGATTTTGTTTGACTGAGGCAGAAAGGGTACCTGCTGTTACTTTCCCACCTACCCAATTTGCTGTTGCCATCAATTGGCGAAATTCAGCGACTTGTTCTTTGGATAAAACATTTGGAATGTGATGAATCACAGCCTATATCCTTCTAAATAAATGGTGATAAAATAGCCTCTGGGCAGAGGCTATTTTATCTTAACTTAAACAAATCCCATAATTAATTTATGGGATTTGGTCTTAGTATTTAAAGTTAATTGCCAATACGGCATTGCGACCATTGCCTTCAAATGCGTAGTGAGCCGCGTGTGCGCTCGTGAAATAATGTTTATCAGAAATATTATTCACGTTAAGCTGAACATTCACATTACGGTTGACATCATATTTAGCCATCGCATTGTAAATGGTATAGGTCGGTAAGTATTTTGGTGCAGTTGTGTTTACATAAACTTGATCACGATATTCTGCACCCGCGCCTAAAGTTAACTTTGGCATAACACGATAAGTTGACCATAAAGTTGCGCTGTTTTTCGCAACGAATGGCAGTGGTTTACCTTCTTGTGCAATTGAATTGTATGCTGCTTTTGTAATTTCACTGTCTAAGTAGCTATAACCTGTTGAAACTTCCCATTTGTTGGTGATTTTACCGTTTAAGCTAACTTCGAAACCATCAACACGGCTTTCACCTGCATTAGCAGAAGTAGTTGAATCAATTTGAATGCGAGTATTTTGCTTTTCAGTACGGAAAATTGCAGCAGTTAAGTTTGCACGATTATTAAATAAGTCCCATTTGGTACCAATTTCAAAAGTACGAGCTTCTTCTGGCTTGAGGGCATTGATGATATCCGTTGTACCTAAAGCGTTGTCACTGCTATCGCCTTCTGCAAGAACACCTACAGGGTTTGCAGAGGTTGCAAAACTGGTATAAATGCTACCATTTTCAGTTGGTTTATAAACTAAACCAGCTTGATAAGTGAAAAAGTCTGAATCACTTTCATATTTTGTCCCTTTAGGAATAGAGACTTCAGAAGTATAGGCACCATCTTTGGTTTTATAGACATCTTGATTATATTTTTTCTCGGTTTCAAATTTATCCCAACGGATGCCTAGGTTAAGCAACCATTGTGGGTTAAATTCGATGCTATCTAAAGCATACACAGACATTGTTTGACTACGCGTTGTAGACTGACCTTTAATACTGCCAATTGTATCGGTAAACGAACCGTTACTTGGGTTGTTTAAGCCAGTACACCAACCATTCAGTGCAGCAGCGCTTGCATCACATGAATTGATATTAGATGTTAAGATTGTAGACGTAGTTTGACCTGCTGCATTGGTAAATGTGTGCATGCCTTGATCCGTTTCTTGTAGGCTCCATTCGGTTCCGACGTTAAACGAGTGATTTAATGCACCAGTATTGAATTTACCGCGTAATGACAATTGGTCACTATACGCATCGGTCTCTAAAATACGACTTAACGCACGTCGTGCAACAGTACCACGGTAGATGTTTCCTTTAGAGTCATCGGCATTGGTATAGATATAATCAGATTTAGATTTGTTATATGTAGCAATATTCGCTAAGGTCAGATTTTCATTGAAATCGTGTTCAAGCTTAAACGTACCAATTTGGTTTTCACGTTTGTCAAAGTCACGTGCTTTCCAGCCATAGTAAGTTCCAGCTTTGACGCTTACAGGTTTACCATCGCCAGGATTAACAGTTACACCAGGAGGAGGTGTTGTTGGCTTTGCATTATTGAATGGAATACCCGCATCTGGTTCATCATTGCTACGTAAATAATAATAACCAACAGAGCCACGTGTGTCAGAGCCTAGACCAAATGCGAGACTGGTTGCGATACCAGCACGTGCAAATTCAGCACCGTCACTTTGTCCAGCTTTTTCATTTTCGTGCCCCATCACAATGACACGGCCAGCCATACCATTACCAAAGTCTTTGTTGGCATCTAATTGAATGTGTTTATAGTTGTCGGTTCCGCCTTGAACGCTGCCTTGATAAGTATCACCTTCATGAGCAACTTTAGGAATCAGGTTAATGCTTCCGCCAACGCTACCACCACCGCCTAGAGCGGAAGATGAGCCTTTAATAACTTCAACCTGCTCAATCGCAAACATATCACGGCTTTGTGAAGTAGTATTACGAACACCATCAACATAGATTGAAGATTGACCGCTATAACCACGGATATAAGGCATATCTGTAAATGGTGTACCGCCTTCACCAGCACCCAAAGTGATCCCTGGTTCATAACGTAATGCTTCTAACAGTGTATTAGAATTGGTTTCTTTGAGTAATTTTTGCGAAAGAACAGAAACAGATTTAGGCGTATCTTTTAGTGGCGCGACAAATTTAGTATTTGCAGATTGATCAACTTTTAAAGATTCTTCTTGAGTTGCTTCCGTGCGAATGGTTGGCAATTGAGCAGTTTCTTCTTGTGCAATAGCCGTGGTCGCAACAACGGATAAAGACGAGGCAATTGCTGCCGACACTAATTTTTTACGCGTTTTAATAAATGACATTTCTGAACTCACAAAGAGTAGTAAAAATTCTTATGCGAATAATAATAATTCTTATTTATTTTACCAATTGTAAATGATTGGAATTGTCGATAAAGGCCTGTAAGGAAAATGTAAAAATTAATGAGATTGTGTAACATATTGTATATAAGTACATGATTTTATATAAATATAGTCAAAATCTGTAAAAATATGATTTTTTATTGGGATTTTGAATATTAAAAATCGTAATAGATCGACGGTCTGTAGTTATGCCCAGAAACATACGTTCCAGACATAGCAGAACCGATAGAAAGGTACTTATATGCCTGTTGTACATCACCATTTAGGTCGTAAAGTCCATGTATTCAGTAAAATCTTGGTCTAATAAATGGTTTACAGCCGCATTAATCCGAACCCGATCATTAAGCTGATAACTGCTCCCTAAATTAAATAAGTTATAGCTAGAGAATGCATTATCGGTTTGCTTTTGAATCTTCAGTGCATCGTTAGTTTGGCTGACTACGTAACGCGGATGACCAGACTGATATTCATGTTGTTACCATAGATCAAAGGCATGATTGCTATGCCATGTCGAAGTGAGATTGAATAAATGTTTAGCTGTAGGCTCAATTGCATAACCTTTATTTTCACCTTTGGTAATTTCAGATTCGGTAAGGGTATAGCTGCTTTAATATCTTATTCAGGAATGATTTGATATTTGAATGAGCTTTCGAGACCATAAATTTCTGCCTCGTCGGCATTAAAACTCTTGGAATAAGACGTCACACCGCTGCCTAATCCAGAGCAGTCACTGATACTGCAATTAAATTCTTTAGATACAGTTTTATCTTTAACAAGATTAAAGAATGCAGTGATATTAAAATCGAGTCGATCTGAAGCTGGATAATTTAAGCCCAGTTCATAATTGACAAAGGTTTCAGGTTTTAAATCAGGATTGCCAAGTACAGGGATTGTAGCGTGACCACTAAAGTTAATCATGCCGTTGTGCAAGGCTTTAGCCGAAGGAGCTTTGTAAGGCATACTCACGCCACTTTTCAGGGTTAAAGTATCGGTAGTATTCCAGACTAAATAGGTGCAGGGGGCAAATGGCCACCAAAACCTGAATGATCTTCATAAGGACTATCAAAGCTAAAGTGCAGATGATCCATCAGGTGCCGCTCATCTTCGGCATAGAATGAGTAAGAGTCTTGCTTAAACTCCGTTCTTAAACCTGCAATATCATCAATACTTTTAGCGTTTTGTATTCGGCACCCAAAGTGAGCTTATGATTTTGAAGTGTAGAAATAAGATGAATATCGGCAACTAAATAGAAGTTAGCGCATTTTTATATCTTGCTTAAAGCCTGCAGCAGGCACCACAATGGTGGAGCGTTGAGGCATCGAGAAGTTTTCCAAACTGCTTTCTGCAAAAGTGGCATTACTAAACCAACCTAGAGTTACAAGGTTAAGTGGACGAAGGTTGAACATACTCATAAATAGAATTTCAAAATTTTATGAGATAAATAGCTGAAAATAATGAGAATATGGTAATAATGATAGGATTTGTCATTTGTAATAGAAGCCATTTGAAAATAAAGAAATGATCGGAAATTTAGAGAATTAACCAAAAGACAAAAAGAAATTAGATAAAATCTTGTAGTTTAAACATCCAGTTTTGTATATCTTTGAATGTTGTCATATAATGTGGCACTTTTTTATAAACTGTAATTACTAAATTTCGAGGAAGCCATGCAAGTAACTTCTGAAGCGGTTTCGGGCGTTGCCCGTCGTTTAAATGTATCTGTACCGACGAGCCGTGTGAACGAGCAATTTGAAGCACGTTTAAAACGCACTGCTAAAACTGTAAAGATTAACGGCTTCCGTCAAGGTAAAGTGCCATTAAACGTAGTTCGCCGTGAATATGGCGCGGGTATTTACCAAGAAGTGGTAAATGACGTTATCCGTGACACAGTATTCGAAGCAATTCAACAAGAAAAAATCAATGCTGTTGGCATGCCAAACATTGATAAAGTGGAAAACAAAGACGACGCGCTTGTATACGAAGCGACTGTTGAAGTTTATCCAGAAGTTGACGTTAAATTTGAAGGTTTAGAAGTTGAGCGTAAAGCGTCTACAGTTGAAGACAAAGACGTTGATCAAATGATCGAAAACCTTCAGAAGCAACGTGCTTCTTGGGCTGAAACCAAAGGCATGGCTAAAAAAGACATGCAAGTCACTTTCGATTTTGAAGGTACTGTTGATGGTGAGAAGTTTGAAGGCGGTGCTGCTGAAGACTTTAAACTAGTATTAGGTTCTGGTCGTATGATCCCTGGCTTCGAAGACGGTATCGTTGGTATGAAGAAAGGCGAAGAGAAAGTAATTGATGTAACTTTCCCTGAAGATTACCAAGCTGAAAACCTTGCTGGTAAAGCAGCACAATTCAAAATCACAGTGAAGCTTGTTGAAAAACAAAAACTTCCAGAAGTTGATGCTGAATTCCTTAAAATCTTCGGTTTAACTGAAGAAGAAGGCGTTGAAAAATTAAAAGCTGACGTGCGTAAAAACATGGAACGCGAAGTGAAAAATGGTTTGCGTAACCAAGTGAAAGGTGCAGCTTTTGATGCGCTTGTAGCTGCAAACGAAGTTGAACTTCCTGCTGCAATGGTTGCTCAAGAAGTTGACCGTCAACGTCAACAAATGATCCAACAATTCACGCAACAGTTTGGTGCTCAAGGTGCAAAAGCATTTGACAGCAGCATGCTTCCAGACGAATTGTTCAAAGAACAAGCTGAGAAATCTGTAAAACTTGGCGTATTGGTAAGCAAAGTATTGGCTGATGCTAAACTTGAAGTTGACCAAGCTCGCGTTGAAGCTTACATCGAAGACATGGCTTCTTCTTACGAAGATCCAACTGAAGTGATTGAATACTTCAAAAATGACAAACAACAACGTTCACAAATTGAAGCTGTTGTATTAGAAGATCAAGTTGTTGATCACATTTTAGCAGCTGCGAAAGTAACTGATAAAGCGGTGAGCTATGAAGAATTGTTGAAAGAGCAACAAGCTCGTCAACAAGGCTAATTTAGCTTGAATTAAAAAAGGCGCTTTGAGCGCCTTTTTTTATCTCAACAGATATCGGCTTGTCCCATATTCACAAAGCTTATGCAAAAAATATCTGTTATTTAATGGGGAATATTTTGCAATTTCGGTCATTATCCCTCATATTGTGGATATGGGTTAAGTCACAAAAAATCTAGGAATAAATAAACGTATGTATGTTCCAACTATTGAAAACGCGTTAGTCCCAGTTGTAGTTGAGCAATCGTCTCGTGGTGAACGTTCATTTGATATTTTTTCGCGCCTTTTGCGTGAACGCGTTATTTTTTTAACGGGTGAAGTAGAAGACAACATGGCCAATTTAATTGTGGCCCAGATGTTGTTTTTAGAAGCAGAGAACCCAGATAAAGATATTCACTTATACATTAATTCACCGGGTGGTTCAGTCACTGCGGGTATGGCAATTTACGATACCATGCAGTTTATTAAACCTGATGTGGTGACTTATTGTATGGGTCAAGCAGCATCAATGGGTGCATTCTTGTTGAATGCAGGTGCTAAAGGGAAACGTTACTGTTTAGAAAATGCACGTGTTATGATTCACCAGCCACTCGGTGGTTTTCGTGGACAGGCATCGGATATTGAAATCCATGCACGTGAGATTCTTTTCATTAAAGAGCGTTTAAACCGTTTGATGGCAGAGCATAGTGGTCAAGACTATGAAACTGTGGCAAGAGATACAGACCGTGACAACTTTATGACTGCACAGGCAGCAAAAGAATACGGTCTTGTGGATGAAGTGCTTAGCAAACGTCCATAAGTTTTAAGATTTTAGTATTGGAGTAAATATGTCCGAACATCCTCAAGGACAAAAGCATTGTTCATTTTGCGGTAAAACGCAGTCTGAAGTCGGGAAACTGATTGCAGGTGAGGACGCATACATCTGTAATGAATGTGTGGACGTATGCTTAGACTTAGTGCAAACCAGTCAACAGGTCGAATCTGGTGACTGGGCTGCGAAGCCTTTGCCGAAACCTCAAGAAATTCGTGCTGCATTAGACCAATATGTCATTGGTCAAGATATTGCAAAGAAAACACTTTCTGTTGCAGTTTATAACCACTATAAACGTCTTAAAGCGACACATAGTGGGCATAAGCACGATGATGCAGTTGAGATTGCGAAAAGTAATATCTTGTTGGTTGGACCAACAGGTTCAGGTAAAACCTTGCTTGCTCAAACCTTAGCGCGTTTGCTTGATGTCCCATTTGCCATGGCAGATGCAACGACTTTGACCGAAGCGGGTTATGTCGGTGAAGATGTTGAAAACATCGTGCAAAAGTTATTGCAAAAAGCAGATTACGATGTAGAAAAGGCACAAAAAGGCATTATCTATATTGATGAGATTGATAAAATCACACGTAAGTCTGAAAACCCATCGATTACTCGTGATGTGTCGGGTGAGGGTGTGCAACAAGCTTTGCTGAAAATGATTGAAGGTACGGTTGCTTCGATTCCACCGCAAGGCGGGCGTAAACATCCACAGCAAGAATTCATTCAAATTGATACTTCGAATATCTTATTTATCTGTGGTGGTGCATTCTCTGGTCTAGAGAAAATTGTGCAGCAACGTCAGGAAAAAGGTGGTATTGGTTTTACCGCAGATGTGAAGAAAAAAGATGAAAGCAAACAGCTTTCAGATTTGTTCCGTCAAGTTGAAGCAACGGATTTAGTGAAGTTCGGTTTAATCCCTGAATTTATTGGTCGTTTACCTGTTATTGCAACATTGGATGAGCTAGATGAAGAAGCATTAATGCAAATTCTGACAGAACCAAAGAATGCATTAACGCGTCAGTATCAGCATTTGTTCGATATGGAACATGTTGACCTTGTGTTTGAAGATTCGGCATTACGTGCAGTCGCGAAAAAAGCGCTTGAACGTAATACGGGTGCACGCGGTCTGCGTTCAATTTTGGAAAATGCTTTACTTGAAGTGATGTATGACTTACCAAGCCGTACAGACGTAGGTACTGTAGTGGTGAATGAAGCCGTGATTAATGGTACGGCGAAACCTGAATTACAGCCTGAACGTCAACCTAAAGTGACGACTGAAGATGCAAATAAAGTTGATTTAAAAGTGATTAACTCCAAATCTGCTTAATTTGTTATTCGTCTGAAACGTGCGGAAATTTATGATTTCCGCACGTTTTTTTATTTGCAAGCCAAAAACTGAATGTTAATCTTGGGCAAAGGCGAGGATGCCTAAAAAATGGAAGATATCCAAGATCCACCCTAATAAATAAAAGAAATACGCGGTGAGGGAAAATCATGCGTTCGTTTTATCTTATATTATGCAGCAGTTTCTTTTTATTCGGATGCCACAAGCAGGTAGTTTTAGAACAACCTGAATTAAGCTCGACACTGCATCCTGTAGATACCAGTCAGGCTCCAGGAATGGTTGAGCAGTACCGATTGGGAATGACTTCGGTGGGTGGTTGGGTCAATCAAAAACTAGGTCAACGTTACCATCCTGTGCAGGCACAGCATGATCAGGCTGCTGTGGTCTATCTCTATCGCCCAGACAGTCGATGGAATCGTCAAGAAATTGTGGCTTCCAGTCTTTTTATCAATAAACAGCGAATTCCGAGTTTACTGAATAATCATTATTATTGGTTGGAGCTTCCAGCAGGAACTTATCGTTTATCGAGCAGTCGACCTTTGGGCATTCAGCATTTTCAAAAACCAAAATATTTGGATTTCACGGTTGAAGCCGGTAAGAGCTATTATGTGAAATATGATGAAGAAAATCTGAATACACGTAAGGAAGTTTCAGGACCGTTAATTTTGGTGCCTAACTCGATTGGGCAAAATGAAATTGCATTTACCCAACTGAAATCTGCAAGTTATAACTTTGTGGCACAAAACCAGCAAACAGGCGAGTTACGTCATAAAGCACAAAAAATTAAAGCAGCAAAATATGATGCTCAATCTGATGTGCAACTCACACAACCCTTTAAAATTTGGGATATTCGTACGTGGTAAGCAGATTATTTGCTCTTTTTCGCCTGTTTGAATAATGGCTCAAGTGTTTTTGCTACTTGCTGATTGATTTCATCTTGAGTTGCAGGGTCTTGCATCATTTGTGCAGACATCTCGATACTATTGTGCATGATTTCGCTCATCATTTTGCTACTTTTCTTATTAATGGACTGTCCTACAGGGGTTTCAAGAAATTGAATATTGGCAAGCACTTCTTCTTCAGTGAACGTTTGCATATAGACATTTTTTAGCATTTGCATGAACTTTGGATCAGAAATTAATTTACTGCTGAAAGATGCAGTGATATCTGCAATTTGATGGGCTGCTTTTTGTTGCTCGGTATTCAGTGTGGTTGTTTTAAACATATTTTTGAGCATTTCTTCTGCTTGTTGTTCATAAACGGGACGCATTTCTTGTTGGGATTGGGCTAAAGTGCCTTTAATGTCACCAAGTAGTAAGGCTTTTTCGACAGAAGCTTCAGTTGCTGGCTTTGCAAAAGTGCTGAAGCTGAGTATACAAAGTGTGAATGTGGTCAGGATATGGCTTAATTTTTTCATAATATTTAGAATGAATGATAGTTATAGGAAGATAAATTTTGAGTAAAAAAATACCCTTAACAAGACCTTAGCATGTTAAGGGTATTGAAAAAAGCAAAACCTAGGGTTTAGCCCGCTGCAGCATCCACTACAGGAATTTTACCAATTTTCGCTTGCCAGATTTTCGGTGCTGTTGCGTGAATAGAGGTACCGTTTACATCAACCGCAACTGATACAGGCATGTCTTTCACCACAAACTTGTAGATTGCTTCCATACCTAAGTCAGCAAAGGCAACGACCTCAGCTTCACGAATTGCTTTAGATACAAGGTAAGCCGCGCCACCCACAGCCATAAGGTAAGTTGCTTTGTTGTCTTTGATGGCTTCAACTGCCGCTGGACCACGGTCTGCTTTACCAATCATACCGAACATGCCAGTTGCTTCTAAAACTTGGCGTGTAAATTTATCCATACGTGTTGCAGTTGTAGGACCTGCAGGACCTACCACTTCATCACCCACAGGATCGACAGGGCCAACGTAGTAAATGAATTTACCTTTAAGGTCAACTGGAAGCTCTTCACCATTGTTCAACATGTCAACCATACGTTTGTGCGCAGCGTCACGACCTGTATAGATTGTACCGTTAAGCAATAATGTGTCGCCTGGTTGCCATGCATTCATTTCTTCTTGAGTAATAGTATCAAGGTCAACACGTTTAGAACTTGAAGAATCCCAAGTAACAGAAGGGTAGTCTTCAAGTTTCGGTGCTTGAATGTGTGCAACGCCTGTACCATCAAGTTGGAAGTGTGCATGACGAGTTGCCGCACAGTTTGGAATCATGCCGACTGGTTTGCCCGCAGCGTGACATGGGTAATCTTTAATTTTAATGTCTAGAACTGTGGTTAAGCCGCCTAGACCTTGTGCACCAATACCGAGTGCATTTACTTTCTCGAAGATTTCCATACGAAGTTCTTCGATTTTATTTTCAGGCCCACGACGAAGCAATTCGTCCATGTTGATTTCTTCCATGAGCGATTCTTTTGCAAGCATCATGGCTTTTTCGGCAGTACCACCAATACCAATACCCAACATACCAGGAGGACACCAACCTGCACCCATGGTTGGAACTGTTTTAAGTACCCAATCCACAATTGAATCAGATGGGTTCAACATAGCCAGTTTAGATTTATTTTCTGAACCTCCACCTTTTGCAGCAACCGTAATATCCACTTTGTTGCCTGGAACAAGCTTGTGGTAAATCACAGCAGGGGTGTTGTCTTTGGTATTTTTACGACCAAATGCAGGATCAGCCAAAACTGATGCACGAAGTACATTCGAGTTTTCTAAGTAACCTTGGCGTACACCTTCGTTAATTGCATCATCGAGGCTCATGGTTAAATCAAATTTAACATCCATGCCCACTTCAACAAATACGTTAACAATACCAGTATCTTGGCAGATTGGACGATGACCTTCTGCACACATACGAGAGTTAATCAAGATTTGTGCAATGGCGTCTTTCGCAGCTTTGTTTTCTTCACGGTCATACGCACGGCTCATCGCTTGGATGAAGTCTTGCGGGTGATAGTACGAAATGAATTGAAGCGCGTCCTTGACCGAAGTGATCAAGTCATCTTGCTTGATAATAGTTGTCATATCCAATATCTCTTGAGCGGGCTGTTAGCTAGCGGGCTAAATTATAAGGTATAACGTCACGGTTGTGGGTGTTTTGCTGCATTTTTGGGCTAAAGTTTAATGGATAAAATCGGTTATCAAGAACACCATCTTTCACACGGGATATCTAAATAAACGGCTTCATTTATTGAAAAAGTCCAAAGATGATTGAAATTTAATGTCTTGAATGAATAGTCTTTAGTCTGTTAATGATTTGAGTGAATTCAAAAATGACAGGGTTGTCATAAATTTGTCATAAAACTTTCACATAATAATCGCATTCCAAACAGAGCATTTTGTTATGACATCTGCAATTTTGATGGTTGTTGGTTTTAGTTGTTTTATTGCAGCAACATGGTTTTACGGTCAAAAAGAAGATCAGGCTTAAACTTTATCTTCTTTTTTGTTTTAAGCTTTCTTCAAATCTTCAAATCTTCAAATCTTCAAATCTTCAAATCTTCAAATCTTCAAATCTTCAAATCTTCAAATCTTCAAATCTTCAAATCTTCAAATCTTCAAATCTTCAAATCTTCAAATCTTCAAATCTTCAAATCTTCAAATCTTCAAATCTTCAAATCTTCAAATCTTCAAATCTTCAAATCTTCAAATGTCTCTTTTTAAGGTCGGGGTTTTCCCATTTTTCAGCATTTGCGAAGGCGAATAGCCAAAGTGGTTTTTAAAACGATGACTAAAATGGCTGCTGGAACTAAATCCATATTGCGTGGAAACTTCTGTGATTGTGGCAGTGGTGGTTTGTAATGTCTGATGCGCTAATTCTAGACGACGTTGCATCACATATTGATGTGGTGGCATATGCATGGACTGTTTAAACATATGTGCAAAGTGATACTCACTGAGCTGGGTTTGTTGTGCTAAATCGGACAGGGTTAAACTCAAATGTAGATGCTGATCAATCCATTCCAAAAGTTTTTTTAGGATATAAGGTGATAGACCTCCTTTGACTTCAGGAGCTTGCCACTCGGTATGACTATAATTTTTAATCAAATGGTTGAGTAGCAGGGTAGTGGCCGTACTCATCTGCAAATGGTTTTCACGGTTTTGCCAAGTACCATTCAGTAAAAAGTGTCGATAAATCATTGCAATTTGTGGATCGGCGACAAAACTTTGTGGATTTAACTGTATTTGGCTCGGTTCACGGTCCCAGACTTGTTCTGCAACACGTTTTAGGTGTTGTTCAGTGTAGTACAAATGCACGAAGGTCAGCGGATCACGTAAATCCCAAGTGGATTCAAAATCTTGTGGCATCAGGCACATATGGTCGGGACCACCACCATTCTGCCAACCGCGCGCAGTCTTTTGATAACTGTGATAGCCACCTTGAATGTACATACTTAAGGTATGGTGATTGCTACAGACCTGTACGCAGTCTTGGTTATTTTGCCACATGGCGAGCTGCATGCCTGAACCCAATTCGACCGAGTCGAGCAGTTGAGCTTTATGTTGTTGTAATTGAGCTAGAATCTGATATTTCATCTTCTACACGCAGTGCCAAATTGAGTAACTAGTGTAGGACTTCTATTCGGTCTTGTCATCCATCGGCAAAATTCGGTAAAAAATCACAAGTTGGTGATAGTGACCGCAAGAAGCTGCAAGCATTGAGTGACTTTGCTCCGAGATAATGTGTTCAAGGTGATGGGCTTGGGTTTAAATCGAATGAATGCGCTGTTATATGCTTTGGTTGTGGTGATTTGGGGCACAACATGGATCGCGATTAGCCTACAACAACAAAGTGGTATATCTGCCAATGTTGCTGTCTTTTGGCGGTTTTTTATTTCAGCAATTGTCTTGTTTGCTTTTATTGTGCTATGCCGAAAACTACAAAAACTGGCAGTGAAAGATCATCTGTTTTGTATGTTACAGGCCTGCTGTATTTTTGGTTTTAACTTTGTCTGTTTTTACTATGCGGTGCACTATGTGAGCAGTGGCTTAGAAGCCGTTATTTTCTCCATGGCAGTCATTTTCAATACCTTGAATGCCAAACTATTCTTTGCACAGCAAATTTCATCTCGGTTTTATCCTGCGGCTTTGCTTGGAGTGCTCGGGATTATTGCTTTGTTCTGGCAGGATGTGATTGGCACCACATTAAACAGTCAAACCTTGCTTGGAATATTACTCTGCATGGTCGGAACTTATGGGTTTTCTCTAGGCAATATGATTAGTACCCGTCATCAGAAAAACGGTTTGGATATTTTTACCACCAATGCTTATGGTATGTTGTACGGTGCTCTTTTGATGGCATTTATTTCATTGGTTCAACAGGATGACTTTTTTCCAACCCTGCCTTTAAGTGCAATTTCGGCTTTAATTTATTTGGCAATTTTTGGTTCGGTGATTGGTTTTACTGCTTATTTCTATTTGGTCGGGCGTATTGGTTCGGGCAAGGCGGCCTATAGTACTTTGTTATTTCCGTTGGTGGCTTTAGCGATTTCAACGGTGTGGGAAGGCTATCAATGGCATTGGAATGCAGTCATTGGTGTGGTTCTAATTTTATGTGGTAACGCGATTTTCTTTGTAAAAATGCCACGGTCAAAGGGTATACAACTTTCGAAACAAAGCTGAGTTTTGTAAAAATTATAAAGAATATCATTCATGTCTTTAACATAAATAAGAAACGTGATGCCAAACAATCATTTATCAAAAAATATTATTCAGCTTTATCAGAAGTATGCACGTGAATGGGTGGCATTGCGTGGAGAATTGTTATTTGAAAAAGTGTGGTTGGATCGCATGTTAGTTATGCTGCCAGATCAAGCAAATGTTTTGGATTTAGGCTGTGGGTCGGGGAAACCGATTGCTACTTATTTAATTGAACGGGGTTGTGCAATTACTGGGGTGGATAGTTCCGAGCTAATGTTACAAATGGCACGACACAACTTTCCCGAGCAAACTTGGCTTCAGGCGGATATACGCCAATTGAGCTTGGATCAGAAATTTGATGCAATCTTGGCATGGGACAGTTTTTTTCATTTGACTCAAGACGATCAACGGCAAATGTTTGCTCAATTTGCACGACATGCCAAACTGGGAACAATGCTTATGTTTACCAGTGGTCCTGCACATGGTGAAGTGATTGGTGAGCTGTTTGGTCAAGCGTTGTATCATGCCAGTCTAGCTTCAGAAGAATACCGCCATTTATTGGCTCAATATGGCTTTCAAGTGCTAAAGATGGTTGCAGAAGATACTGAATGTACGGGGCATACCGTGTGGTTGGCAAAAAAGGTTGAACCACTCTAGATATTCTGGGGTAATGACGCAATTGGATTGATTGATCAAAGCAAAAAAAACCACTCTCGAAAGAGTGGTCTGGAAAACCGAAAAATTATTTAAGACGCTTTGCTCGCTTTGGCTTCAACTTGTTGTTCTGCTTGAATCGCAGTGAGCGCAATTGTGAACACAATATCATCCACCAAGGCACCACGAGACAAGTCATTTACAGGTTTGTTTAAACCTTGCAGCATTGGTCCAACACTCACCACATTGGCAGAACGTTGTACCGCTTTATAAGTGGTGTTGCCTGTATTTAAATCTGGGAAAATAAAGACATTGGCGCGACCCGCAACTGGAGAATCTGGCGCTTTAGAACGGCCAACACTTTCCACAGAGGCCGCATCGTACTGTAATGGACCATCAATCAAGAGGTCAGGGCGACGCTGTTTTGCAATAGCTGTCGCTTGGGCCACTTTTTCGACTTCTACACCTGCACCTGATGTACCTGTAGAGTAGGAAATCATGGCAATACGAGGGTCAATGCCAAATGCTTTGGCTGAGTCTGCCGATTGAATGGCAATTTCCGCCAGTTGTTCCGCATCTGGATCTGGATTAATCGCACAGTCACCGTAAACATAGACTTCATCAGGCAACAGCATAAAAAATACTGAAGAAACCAATGAATATTCAGGGGCCGTTTTAATTAACTGGAATGCAGGGCGAACCGTGTTGGCTGTGGTATGGACTGCACCAGAAACCAAACCGTCAACTTGATCGAGCGCCAACATCATGGTGCCTAAAACTACGGTGTCTTGTAGTTGTTCACGTGCTTGTAATTCATTGATTTTACCTTTACGTAACTCGACCATTTGCCCGACATAGTTTTCACGGATGAGGTCTGGGTCAATAATTTCAAGGTCAAATGGCAACTCAATATTGCGGGCTTTTGCCACTTCAACCACAGCTTCTGGTTTAGCCAAAAGAATACATTGGGCAATACCACGAGATTGACAGATTGCAGCGGCTTGAATGGTGCGAGGCTCGTCACCTTCAGGTAATACAATGCGCTTTTTGGCATGGATGGATTTTTGCACCAGTTCATGACGGAAAGCAGAAGGGGACAAGCGTGGACAATAAGCACCCTTCAACAGTAGAGCGAGCCATTCTTCATTAATATGGCTAGAGACAAAGCGAGTGACTTGCTCGGCGCGCTCAGTATCATCCACTGGAATTTCATTGCTTAAGTTCATTAAGCTTTGTGCCGTTTCAAACGTACTCAGTGGGGTATGTAAGATTGGTAAGCCTTGCTTAATCGCAGTCTGGCAGAAATCTAGAATTTGGCTATTCGGTGCATGATGTTCAGTCAATAATAGACCTGCGAGTGGTGTTCCATTACTGCTGGCTAAGCTACTTGCCAATAAAACATCAATACGGTCTGAAGCACTAATGATTAACTCGCCTGCAACAAACTTATCCAGTTCGTGTTCAATATTGGCTGCAATCAGGCTGCTGTGCAGAACACGGCGTTGTAAAGCTTCACCTTGGCTAATCCATTCAGCTTGTAGATTGGCTGCCAAATCTGACATGCGCGGCACACTCAGCGTATTACTAAATGGCACCAGACCAATCACGGGCAACTGTGCTGTACCAATATGGGCATGAGTTTTTTGAATATCTGCCACAAATTTATTGGTATCACTTACTAAGCGTAGGCTTGGATCAAAGGTCAATGGAATTTGAGCAGAACCTTCAGGCAAGCCTTTGGTACGCATGAATAGCACGCCAGCAGTACGATCACTCGATGCACCCCCAAAATGACGCAGTTGAGCTTCGACTTTCTCAGCTGATGCAGAGGCTTTATGAATATCTGCATTGCTCACAATAATGACTTTAGCATCTAATGCTTTTGCTAAAGCGGCATTCAGTTCAGAGGCAAAAGCATCACGTGCGTTGGGTAATAAACCTTCAACAATAATAATGTCATGCTTTTTTGCAATTTGACGATGTAAGCGAACAGCTTCTTCCAGCAGTTCATCACTTTCACCACAGTTTAATTGCTGAGTGACGGTTGCATAAGGAATAGGTTCAACAGTTTCACTTTTGGTGAGATGCTGAAAAAGTGCACTGGTACGATCAGCTTCAATTTTACTTTCTTGAGAAAAAGGTTTAAGAAAGCCCGCTTTAACACCTTGGCATTCTAAAGCATAGCTTAAACCTAAACATGCCGATGTAAGGCCAACGCCTTCACCAGTTGGGACTAAAAGAATTGTTTTCATAGTCGTTATGTATTCATTAAAAATAGAAAATGCAGTCAAGGCGCGATTGCTTAAGCAATCGCGGCAGTTGATTCAGGCTTTTTTGCAGTTGTCTGATTAACCTCATGCTCGACAACGCTTGCTGTCTCTTTGGCAATGCGACCTTCTTCATCGGTTGGAATGACCCAAATTTGTGGACCAGTCCCTGCATCAATACGCCCTTCGGTACCACGTTTGAGGCTGTTATTTTGCTCTTTATTCAGGTTAAAGCCGAAGTGTGGTAAATATGACATGGTTTTTTCACGGATATAGGCAGAATTTTCACCAATACCACCTGTGAAGAACAAACCATCTAAGCGTGGTAAGCCACAACTAAGTCCAGCTAAAGATTTTGCAAGGCGATAGCAGAAGACTTCAATGGCAAGCGTTGCATCTTCATTGCCTTGTTCAGATGCTTCAATCAAAGTACGCATGTCATTCGAAAGGTTGTCGGATAAACCGAGTA
The DNA here is from genome assembly GCF_004331035.1 of Acinetobacter sp. ANC 4910. Taxonomy (GTDB): domain Bacteria; phylum Pseudomonadota; class Gammaproteobacteria; order Pseudomonadales; family Moraxellaceae; genus Acinetobacter. The sequence continues at coordinate 78,874 of NZ_SJNT01000005.1, read as the reverse complement.
AACCACTTTCTTTGTTGAGCATTTTGTCAATTTTGTAGACATCCCAACCTAAGTTAGAGGCTAAGAAACTATGTAAGCTCGGGTCTACATCGCCACTGCGAGTTCCCATTACAATGCCTTCGAGTGGCGTTAAGCCCATAGAAGTGTCAACACTTTGACCATTCCAGATAGCACAAGTCGAGCTACCGTTACCTAAGTGAGCTGTTAACCAGCCGCCTTGTTTTAAGCTGCCAGCCAACTCTGAACCACGTTCAGACACATAAGCGTGGCTGGTGCCATGGAAGCCATAGCGACGGACATTGTGTTCAGTGTAAAGGAATTTAGGCACCGCATAGCGATAAGCATGTGCAGGCATGGTTTGGTGGAATGCAGTATCAAATACAGCAACTTGTGGCAATTCAGGGAATAAACGCATGGTCGCGTCAATACCAACAAGGTGTGCAGGGTTGTGAAGCGGTGCAAGCGGCGTAGCTTCACGAATACGTTCAATAATTTCTGGTGTCAATAATTCAGCTTTGGTCAATGTACCACCATGTACAACGCGATGACCAATGGCTTGAGGGTTATAGTGAGAAAGACGCTCTAAAATGGTTTCTAATGCTTTTTCATGATCCGCATGAGGAATAGACAGTTCTAGTGGTGCGCCACCAACAGTGACACCTTTAATGCGGGCTTCAGCAGAGCCTAAGTTTTCTGCCAAACCAAAAATACGATCTTCACGGCGTTCTGAAACAAGTGCATATTTAATTGAAGATGAACCGCAGTTAATTACTAATACTGATGTAGACACGTTTATATACCCGAATTTTAATTGAAATAAGTCGTCCCTAAAGTGATCTTTATGCAGTACTTTTCAATGCAATCCAGATCAGTAATGATGTTTTATCATGTGTTGATTTTCTGTCCTAGATAGACTTTAGGAGATTAGACTTAAGCACTATCGACCAGTGAAACAATAATAAATAGAATTTATTGGTTGATGGTTTTCATTTATTCATGAAATAGTACTCAAGCATAAATTCTCCTGCCTGTACGTCTTTAACCCTAGCATGAGAAATGAATTTTGAGCAGGTGCTAAGTGTTGTTTTTATGCTTAGTTTTGATACTTGATTTCTGACCAGCGTACAATCACATAAGCAATTAATGCCACCATAAAAAAGACCAGCATCATCCAAGCCAGACCTTGTAAGGTTTCGATGATCGTCCTGTAAATTTCCAGTACCCAGCGCTCTTGAGTCAGTTCAATCACAATTTTCTTGTCATTATCGGTATAAGTCAGCGGCGTGATGTATTTTTCCATATCGTAAATACGAATGCCTGAAGATGTTCCGACTACCATGCCAGCAAATTTGGTGTATTTTGCCCAAGCTTCATGAATCGGGTCGTGAATAATGCGTGCCAGAATAGTATTAATCGAATTGGAAAAAATTTTCATTACTGTAAAAGAAACCAGTAATGCCAGTAAAAAGGTACAAATGATCAAATAGTAGAACATGCGATTTCCCTTTTATCTTTTTCAATTTTTTTATCATGTTACAAGATTTAGGATAGGGATAGTGTAGTCGCTGTGTTCAGCTTCATGGTTGAAACTGAACACTTAAAGATACTTGAGTTAGAGAGGAATTATTGGCGAATTTGTCCGTCGCCTAACACAATCCATTTTTGCGAAGTCAGACCTTCTAGACCGACTGGGCCACGCGCATGAATTTTGTCGGTAGAGATGCCAATTTCAGCGCCTAGACCATATTCAAAACCATCTGCGAAACGGGTAGAGGCATTCACCATGACTGAGCTTGAGTCGACTCGCGCAAGGAATTGACGCGCTAAACTGAAGTTTTCAGTAATAATCGAATCGGTATGATGTGAACCATATTTATTAATATGTTCAATCGCTTCATCCATTCCCGATACGACTTTAACTGCCAAAATTGGACCTAAATATTCAGTGTACCAATCTTCTTCACTTGCAGGTTTAACGGCACTGCCTAGAATCCGTTGTGTTTCAAGGCAACCACGGAGTTCAACATTTTTCTCTGCATACAATTCTGCGATGCGTGGTAAAAACTCTTCGGCAACTTTTTCATCGACCAAGAGTGTTTCCATGGCATTACACACACCATAACGATGGGTTTTGGCATTCAGTGCAATCGGTAGCGCCTTGTGTAAATCTGCCTGTGCTTCCACAAATACATGGCAGTTACCATCTAAATGTTTAATCACAGGAATACGGGCTTCATTGCTAATACGCTCAATTAAACCTTTGCCTCCACGTGGAACAATCACATCCACATATTCCGACATGGTAATAAGCTGACCTACTGCTGCACGATCCACTGTATTAATCACTTGAACTGAAGTTTCAGGTAAACCTGATGCTTTGAGTCCATGCTGAATCGCTGCGGCAATGGCTTTATTCGATTCCAATGCTTCAGAACCACCACGCAAAATAATGGCATTACCAGACTTCAATGCCAGAGAAGCGGCTTCTAAGGTTACATTTGGGCGTGATTCATAAATCATACCGACTACACCCAGTGGCACGCGCATTTTTCCAATTTGGATGCCAGAAGGACGGTAGGCTAAATCCGTGATTTCACCAATCGGATCGACCAGACTGATGACATCTTTAAGACCTTGCAGCATAGCTTTAAAGCGTGTGGGGTTGAGTTCTAAGCGATCAAGCAAGGCACTGTCTAATTGATTGTTACGGCCTTTATCCATGTCTATTTGGTTGGCCGCTAAAATCGTAGACTCACTGTTTTGTAATGCTGTGTAAATTGCTGACAAAGCATTGTTTTTCATCTGGGTAGAAGCGCTGGCTAACACGCGCGAAGCTAGGCGTGCTTGTTGTCCTACCGTTTGCATATATTGTTCAATCGACTCTTGCATGGCGGTTTGATCACTTAGAAATTTCAGTTCCGATAGTAACAGCCTGTGTACTGACAATGAAGTATCTTGGTAAAAATAGATAAAACTTTAGCGTACAGGATGCATCCTATCGCTTTTAGGGCAAAAAAAGATAAGCGGTCATGGAATGAGTTGCAGCCAAAATCATCCTTTGTATATGATGACAAGCGATAATGACATTGACGTCTTACACAAAAAATAGAATGAGTTTGTGCTTAAAAATAGGCACATACGTTGCATAAGTAGTGTCTTGCAAAATAAAAATAAGACAAGGATGGAGGTAAGGAATATGAATTCCATTATCCAATTGGACGCGGAATTACAGTCATCAATAAACCGTCATGGTTTTTTTGATTTATATAATAAGCACAGCTTTAAACAGCCAGCTCGAACCACTTGGATAGATGGGTGGAAAATCGAGTACATGGCAATTGCTGAACCTGAAACGCTTCACCGTACGCCCATTGTGATTATTGGTGGGGCATTCCAAAATTTTAACTCTTATAAATATTGTGTAGAGCAGCTGTTTGCCGCAGGGCCCGTCATTTTAATTGATTTGCCTTCGATGGGTGCAAATCAGCAAATTACCAATGTCGATACCGGGCTTTCTGCAGGGACATTAGAGTTAAGCGATCTTGCCGTCATGTTAGGGCAGTGGTTGGATATTGTCGGGCTGAAGCGAGTTTCAGTCATGGGAATGTCTTTAGGTTCCGTGTTGGCATCGGGTTTGGCTGACTTACATCCTGAATTAATTGACCGTATGATTCTGATGGGGGTGATGCAAAAAACGCGTAAAAGCTGGCGTATGTTACTCGAAGAATCCTTATTTCTTATGCAAGAACAGCGTATGGAGGAATTTGGGCAGGCGGTCATTTTGTATTTGGTGAATCATGCCAAACTCGATGTGACTCGAATGTCACCAACGGCAAAACGGTTGTTCTTTCGGCAGATGGCAGAATTTACAGAGACCGAGCAAGAACGCTATGAAATTAACTGTAATCGCTTGCTCCGTTTAACTGATGTGCCTATTCCGAGTTGTAAGGTTTTGGTTGCATGTGGTCAATATGACAGTTTCACATTGCCTTATGAAAATGCCAATTTTGCCTTGCAATGTCCTGAGATGGAATTTGCCATGATTGCCAATGCGGATCATGTTCCACAATTACAACGCCGTAAAGAAACCATGCATTTATTCGCAACTTATTTACGTGGCGAGTCTATTCAGCAGTTAGATGGCATTCTGAATATGACGCGGGCGCAGCTATTAACCATGGAGCGGCGTGGCGAAGCAAGAATTCAGGTGAGTCAACCATTTACGCATTTAACTCATCGCCATTCAGATTTACAGCTAGCAACTGAAATTGAAGATATGAATTTCTTTGGTTTAAAACTCAATTTTACCCAAGGTGACAGTCGAATTACTGCACAATATCCACGTGATTTAGCTTTACATCTGCACGATGAGGAAGGTTCTTTTGCGATTGAATGTTTGATCTTCGAAATAGGCGAAACGCATGTTCGTGCCCTCTTTAAACACGGCAGTTTTGACGTGGCGGAACGGTTACTTCGTTATATTCAACGCCAGCAAGCCTTGATGATGTCGGCAAGTGCCTAACATCTAGTGACAAGAAATTTGTAATGAAGTGTCAATCAAAGGGAGCGATCGATCGCTCCCTTTTGAGTTTTATTTTAGTACTTTAAACTGGGCTGTGAGGCGGGTTTACTTGAGGCGTATAGCATCCAGACCAAATCGCCAAGATGTTCTTCAGAAGTGGTTTCATCTGTTTGCGCTTGGAAATAGAGTTTGGGTTGAATGATAGATGATGTTTGAAAACCTGCATCTTGCAAGAAATTCTGTACCTCATTGGGTTGCGTAAAGTGAAAACTAAAGGCACTACGTGACATCATTTTTAACAGTTTGCTGCTACTCCAAATAATATGTGCCAATTTATTTTTGACGGGTTCAGGGTAAATATCACTGAGATAATGAATTTCAGGGAAATGCTGCCCATTGTGATTAATTGCTTGGAATAATTGTGCCAATAGGGTTTTATCAAAGTAGTTAATTAGTCCTTCACTAATCACCACCAGTGGAAATCGCGTGTCAAATTTTTGAAAAACCTGAGTAAATTCATCGCTAAAAATATCAGCGCTGAATACCTGAGGGCTATTGGATTCAAGTAGTTGCAGTGCTTGAGTTTTGACGTGTGCCATTTCAGGCAAGTCTAATTCTCGATAGACCAAATTGGGAAACTTGCGACGGAAACTCCAACCGCGCGGTGAAAGCCCACACGCAATTTCTAAGATTTGTAGTTGAGGGTGCTGGGCAATCAATTGATAAAGATGTTCATCAATCATGCGGTGGCGTTGCTTTAAGGTGCTACGCATACTGCCCCCTACATAGTGTTCTGCCCAAGATTCTAAGGGATGTACCAGTTTTGCTAAAAATTTACCTTTGGCAGTGGCAAAAACGGGATTTGAAATCCCCATTTGATACCAAATATAGCCTGTGTAATGGGCTGTAAAAGAGATATGGCGATGTTGTGAAAGTCCTTCTGTCATGTCGTCCTGACCTACTTTTTTGTTTTGATTTTAGTACAGCATAGTTGCTGAAAGTATTCACATCATAAAGAAAAAGGAGCACTTTGTGGTGCTCCTTCCGTCGAATAATTAGTTGGCGTTTTTAAAAGCCATCACATTATCTCGAATACGCTGCCATTCAGCACCGAGCGCTAAAGTTTCACCAATTTGAATATTCGGGATTTTCCCGCGCATACGTTCTAAACGTTGCTGATTTGGCAGCGGTAATTCTGTCATACCTGCTAAAGCGATACATTGTGCAGTACGATCATTACATACCAGCCCCATATCACAGCCGGCTTTCAGAGCTGCTTGAATACGGGCATCAGCACCACCAGCGACACAGGCCGCTTGCATGCTTAAATCATCAGAGAACAACACGCCATCAAATTTCAATTCTTGGCGAAGAATGTTTTGAATCCAGAACTCAGAGAAGCCTGCTGGATTCGGATCGACCTGATCATAAATCACATGGGCAGGCATGAGGGCATCAAGTTGCGGCATCAGTTGGATAAAACTTTGCATATCTTTGGCAAAGATTTCTGCATAAGGACGTGAATCAATGGCAGCCGCGACATGTGAGTCTGCCTTTACTGAGCCATGACCTGGGAAGTGTTTGCCTGTTGAAGCCATACCTGCACGTTGCATACCTTTCAGGAACGCACTGGCAAGTGGCACAATGTCTTGCATGTTTTTGGCAAAACCACGGTCACCAATCACATCACTAATGTCGTTTAAATCGAGCACAGGCGCAAAGCTAAAATCAATCCCAACAGCCAAAACTTCTGTTGCCATGAGCCAACCACATTGTTCAGCAAGGTCTAATGCCTGCTCAGCATCTGTTTGGTATAACTCACCAAAGCGACCCATGGCAGGAAGTAGGGTAAAGCCTTGTTTTAAACGTTGTACACGTCCGCCTTCCTGATCGACCGCAATTAAAATTTCAGGACGAATTTGACGCATATGATCGGTCAGTGCACGGACTTGTTGTGGGGACTGAATATTTCGTGCAAATAAAATCACGCCACCGGCTTGCGGAGCTTGCAATAGTTCAATATCTTCTTGAGTAAGTTCTGTGCCAGCGATGTCTAGCATCAATGCGCCAATCATATCGGTGTCCGTGTTTGAATGATTTAAATAAAGAGGCTGAAGGGATCAGCTTCCGCGAAACAATACCCGAATTCTGCAATGATTTGCTACATTTTGTCAGCACAGATTATGATAAAACTACACGACATAAACATATTTAGTTGTTTAAGATGTTGAATCTGCACCATTCATTTTGAATAACGACGCAGTAATTTTGGTCAAAAACCAAGGAAGTACAAATTATTTATGAAACTTCAAACAATAGCTTGTGCAGTTGCCATTGCGACTGGTGGTTTGTTTTTCACACACGCAATCAATCAAGCAATTGCAGCCAATGAAACCGCTGTAGTCTCTCAATCTGTCGTGCCAACAAAAGAACAAGCACTGGTTTCACGACAATTGGCCACTTTAGTTGACCGCCAACATTATTTAAACATGCGTTTGGATGCAGACACCTCGAACCGCATTCTTGATTTTTATCTGGACAGTTTAGATCCAGACCATACAATTTTTCTGAACTCAGAAGTTGAGCAATACAAAAAACAATATGGCTCAACTTTTGGCGCAGCATTAAAAGCAGGGGATTTAACCGGTCCTTATGCCATTCATGCCCAATATCGTGAGCGTTTGTCACAGTTTTATGAGTTTATGTTGGCAGAGCTGAAAAAACCGCAAAACTTGAATCAGTCAAATGTTTATATTGATGTTGATCGTGAAAAAGCAGCTTATTTTAAAAATACTCAAGAGCAGCGTGCCTATTGGCAAAAGATGCTGGTGTCACAACTCATCAATTTGAACATTAGCAAACAAGAAGAGCAAGCCAAGCAAAAAGTTCTGAAAGATAACCCCGAACTCGCCAATGGGCAGGATCTAACCAGTCCAGAAGACCTCACCCCAGTACAAACCTTGACTAAACGTTACACGCGTCAATTAGAACGTATTAGCCGTACCAAAAGTGATGATGTTCTAGATAAAACCTTAAATGCGATGATGCTGACCTATGATCCGCACAGTAACTATTTCCCACCTGTTGATGCGATGGAATTGAACCGTCAAACGACTTTACAGTTAGAAGGAATAGGGGTATCCATTCGTCCAGAACGTGGCAATGAAGACTACACCAAGATTGAAACCATTGTAGATGGTGGGCCTGCAAGCAAAACAGGACAAGTGAAGTCAGGTGACCGCATTATTGGTGTGGCACAAGACGGCGAGAAAATGATTGATGTGGTGGGTTGGCCAAGCAATGAAATTGTTGGGTTGATTCGTGGTAAACGTGGCACCAAAGTGACGGTACGGCTATTGGCTGCGGGTGCTTCAATGAGCCAAGCACGAAATGTCATTATCGTACGTGATGTGATTCAGGAAGAAGATGCAGGCGTACGTTCACGTGTGGTTGAAGTGAAACGCGATGGCAAAGTGCATCGGATGGGTGTCATTGAAATTCCGTCTTTTTACTTGAACTATCGTGCTCGACGTGCGGGCAATGAATATCGTTCGGTGTCAGAAGATACCAACAATGCCTTGAAAGATCTGCAAACGAAAAATGTAGAAGGCATCATTATTGATTTACGGAATAACCCTGGTGGTTCTTTAGAAGAAGTGGCGCGTATGTTGGGGCAGGTGATTAAGTCTGGTCCAGTGGTACAAATTCGAGATGGCAATGGCAATGTCAGCGTGTTTGAAGATGATGACGGTGGCGCGCAGACCTATGCGGGTCCATTGGCAATTTTAATTAATTTGGCTTCAGCTTCGGCCAGCGAAATTTATTCTGCTGCCATTCAAGATTATGAGCGTGGCATTGTCATTGGGAGCACTACTACAGGTAAGGGGACTGCACAAGTTCAACTGGACAGTTTAGCTTACGGACAGGCGACCTTAACTCAGCGTAAGTTCTATCGAGTAACAGGAGGAAGTACGCAAAATAAAGGGGTCATTCCAGATGTTACTTTGGTGGATATTTACAACGAAGAGTTCGGTGAGCGTAAAGCGAAGAATGCTTTAAAATGGGATACCATCCCGACAGCACCATTTAAGCGAGAAGGCTCAGTGAAGCCTTATGTACAGCAACTGGATCAAGCTTCTGAACAGCGTGTAGGTGTTGAGCCACAGTTCAAATATTTGGAACAGCGTAAAGCAATTGCCAAAAAATCGGATGAACAAAAACGAATAGTTCTCGATATGAATCAACGTAAAGCGGAGTTGACAGCACTGGAGCAAGAAACTTTACAGGCAGAAAACCAACGTCGTCAGGCGACAGGACAAAAGCCATATGCAAATTGGGAAAGCTACCAAGCATCTCTAGATGCATTGGCGGAGTCTCGTGCTAAAATGAAAGCAACGCAACGACCTGCATTACCTGAAGAAGAAGCGTTTGTGACTGAAGCGGCGAATGTATTGCTGGATTATGCGAAAATACAGAAAGTGAAGTCCTAATTCTTTAGTAGGATAGACCCGATTTAAAGCCAGTCCCATCGGACTGGCTTTACTGTATTTTGAGTATGAAAAAGGCATAAAAAATAAATGGATAACAGACAGTTATGGCATCATTTTTTTCAAAATAATCAAGAATAAACACTTGACCAAAACGATAGAGTATTAGATTCTAAACAAGATTATAAAATTTGAAAAAAACTTAACGTTTTTTATCGCTTGAGAGCTCGACTTTGAATGTATTGATAAAAAAAAGATGACCTAAACGGAAGCTTTATATGGTTCATATACATTATGATTTAAGCCTAGTTATAGGTTCTATTTTATTTGCTTTGTTGGCATGTTTAATGGTCGTGTCACTCGAACAATTATTATTTCGTGGGCCACAGCAGAAGCTTCACAACGTAATTTTGGTGACCAGTGGATTGGTGCTTGGGGTTGCCATTTGGTGTATGCATTTTATTGCTATTTTCGCCGGCCATTTTCCAGAATCATTTACGGTAGATTTTGGGCTGACTTTAACCTCTTATTTAATTGCATTTATTGCTTCGACGTTTGCCATATGGTTGATTACCCGTCCAACTTTATCATTTGCACGTCTCATTATGGGGGCGGTATTAATGGGATTGGGTATCTCTGGCATGCACTATACAGGAATGCTTGCATTAGAATTACCGTCTTATCATATTCAATACGATGCCATGTTAGTGGTGTTCTCGATTATTTTTGCAATCTGTGGTTCAGGCTTAACCTTCTGGTTAACATTCAAATATAAAGCGGCAATCAAATATAAACTCTGGTTGAAACTGGCTATTGCGTTAATGATGTCGATCACCATTGTTGGTATGCATTTTAGTGGTATGGCTGCTACCAAATTTGTGAAATATGCCACCGATTTGATTATCTTAAACCAATCGGGTTATAGCTTAATTTTATTCACCGTATTATTGGTGACTTCTCTGATTTTTATTGCCGCTTTTTTTGTTGCGGTGTTAGAGCAACGTTTAGAAGAGCGCAACTTACAATTATATACGGCAAACCAAGAGTTGGCGAAACAAGCGGTTAGGGATAATCTGACCAAATTACCTAACCGGTTGTATTTAGCTGAATATGCCCACTTTCTATTTACCAATCACCGGTACAATGATCAAAAAATTGCTTTTCTTTTTATTGATTTAGATCGTTTTAAGGGGGTGAACGATGTCTTTGGTCATCATGTTGGCGACCAATTGTTGGTTCAGCTCTCAAGCCGTATTCATGCCCAATTGAATGAGCATCAAAAATTGCTCCGTATTGGTGGTGATGAATTCTTGATGGTGATTGAAGATGCAAGCTTAGAACAAGCCGAGCATATGGCAAATGTTGCACTTGAACAAATTCAAAATAGCTTTTTGATTGCAGGGAAGGAAATTAATATCTCGGCAAGCGTTGGCATCGCGATGTTTCCTGAACATGGCAATAATTTGCAAGATTTATTAATCAATGCAGACGCGGCAATGCTTTCCTCGAAATATCAGGGTCGTAATACCTATTCGGTGTTTAACTATACGGTAGATCAGCAGGAAACTAAAAGTTTAACCAAATTAATCAATGATTTATATAAAGCTGTAGAAGAGCAGCAATTTATCTTGTTTTACCAACCTAAATTTACTACTCGCGATCATCAAATTTGTGGTGTGGAAGCATTAATTCGTTGGCAGCATCCAACTTTGGGGCTATTAACCCCCAATATGTTTATTCGGGGTGCTGAAAAGACCGGACTCATTATTGAATTGGGCTATTGGGTACTGGAACAAGCGTGCCGCCAGATTCAAATTTGGGAAAAAAATAACGCACCGTTTTTCCCTGTTGCTGTAAACCTTTCTGCTGTGCAATTTGAACACAAGCATTTATTCACCAACCTAGAACAGTTATTTGAAAAATATCAAATTGATCCAAGTCATTTGATGATTGAAATTACAGAAACGACTGCGATGCATCATATTGAATCCAGTATTTTGAGTTTTGAGCGTTTGCGTCAAATGGGCATCAAGTTGGCAATTGATGATTTTGGTACAGGACATTCGAGCTTTCTGTATTTAAAAAATCTTCCAGTGGATGAGCTGAAAATAGATCGTGAGTTTATTTATGATTTAGAAGTTGATTCTAAAGAAGAAATGATCCTAGAAAGTATTATTCAACTGGCGATTAAACTCGGTTTGGTGGTGACAGCTGAAGGGGTGGAATGTGCCTCACAAGCAGAAATTTTATCGCGTTTAGGCTGTCAACAATTACAAGGCTATTTACTCGCTATGCCCATGGAAGTCGAGAAACTCGAACGTTTTTAACCATCAAATGGTGAAACGTGGGTTGATGGGGCAATTTGATTTTGAGTGCTCAAGATGAGGTTGATTGCCCGCGCTTAAATTCTCAAGCACCAATTTAGGTTACATACAGATGCGATTGCGTCCATTTGCTTTGGCTTGATATAGGTTTTCATCAGCCAGTTTCATGACGGCTTTAATATGAATTGAAGCATTTGGCCAATGTGCAAGACCAATGGAAATGGTGATTGGTCCAATCCCTGCAATTAAAGTCGATTCTAATTTTAGTCTTAGGCGTTCTGCGAGTTTATAACCAATATTCAAATCGGTACTTGGTGTTAAAACAATAAATTCTTCACCACCGAAACGGCAGCACACATCATTATCGCGGAAGTTGGCCTGAATCAATTCAGCTATTTTTTGTAAAACCAAATCGCCTTTGTCATGTCCATAAGTATCGTTGACTTGTTTAAAGTGATCAATATCAATGGCGATCACACAAAATTGGGTTTTGGCATTGATCAATTCTTGAGTAAATACATCCATACCACGACGGTTATAAAAGCCTGTCAGTGGGTCGGTATTGACATGGTAATTTAGCTCATTGATCCGCTTTTTAAAGTTTTGAGCACTCAGCAGCAAAGAGAGGCGGAATTTTAAAACTTCAAAATACCAAGGTTCAATGCTTTTAATTTTTTGATCGATATCTGGGGTATTCAATACACTGGCCATTTTTGCAAGCTGTTCCAGTGGATTGGAAATGAGATAGGCAATACGCCACACGATAAAGAAAATAACTAAATAAAAGATCGACATACCGAACAAAATTTTATAAACAATATTGGTGGCTTGTTCTAATAGTACCGCAGTGGGTTGTTGGGAAACGATGATCCATTTGGTTGACGGCACATAGGCAAAACCAGCGAGATTTTCATGCCCTTGGCTGTTCACCAATTCCATTTTTCCATACTTGGTGGCTTGAATGTGGGCAAGCCCCGAGTTGTGCGTTACCGTTTCACCAATTCGTTTAGGATCGGGGTGAAAAATAATACGATTATATTGATCAAGCACATACATATAACTATTTTGATAATTATATTTGATACTGAGCAATTCGCGGATTAGATTATTCTTCTTTAAATACAATGCTCCGCCAATAAAACCGAGATATTGGTGGTTTTGGTCAAAAATGGGTTGTGAGATAAAGACAATTAAATTATGTCGGACTGAATAGTAAGGCGGTGTAATAATAGGGGCTTTTTTTTCTAATGACAGTTGAATGCCATAGGTTTTATTGACTAATTTTTTATCAAATGCCAAATGTTCTGGTGCATAACTAACAAAGCGTCCATGTTTATTGATGATGACGACACTGTCAAAAAAATTGGATTGATAACGTAAGCGATTTACTTCATTTTGCAGTGTGTCGGCATCATCAAAAGAATGTCCCAGAATATCTGCACTATATGCCAGTTGCTTGACTAAACTTTTAAATTGTAAGTCCGTTCCTTGGGCAATTTTTGAAGCATAATCAAAATTGACAGACAATGAATTTTCAATCAGTTGTTGGCGCTGAATGTAATAGCTGACGGCCAGTGAAATCACAAATAGGCTAAACACACTAAACATCGCAAGAAAAAGAATTAACTTTCTCAAATCTAGATTGAGTTTTGAAAGTAGCCTTTGCAGAATGGTCATCACAATATGGGTCGGGTGCTGTTGAAAATGTCGTGTATGCTAAGTGCTGTCGAGTGACGATATTGGATTGAAAGTCAGTCTGAATGAAACTTGTTTTACATTGGACAATGTATAGAGAAATGGGATAAAAATCTAGTTTTGATGAAATTTATCTAGGTGTTTAACACATGCATGACTGGTCAACTCAGAGATTAAGTATTATATTGTTTTTGTAAATATATTTTAATTTTTTGTATCATAATTCCAAAATCTATTCTTAATTAAAGATTTAACTGAATCTGCACAATCTACTGTCGCAATGTTTGATTTTCCCCGAGGCAATTATGAACATACAACTCTTAGAGATTGGCTCAGAAACCGAGCAGTTAAGCGCTTGTAGACTTTCATTGCTGTTAGGGATTACGTCATCACAGAATCAAATTTCGAGTTTTCTCAAATTGGCGCGGCAACTGCTTGCCGTGGATTATGCTGTTTTACAATTTTATAATGAGCCCTATGCATGGGTGTCCATGCAGTCGGGTTTAAAAGCCTATGCCAGTTCCTCATTGTTTCCCAGTTTGATCAGACAAGCGTATATCGATGAACGACATCCTGATTATTCAATTTTCTTAACAGCAATTTCGACTTTAGGCTTGGTATCACAGCCCCGTTTAGTGGTTTTGAATTTACAAAATAGCGAAGGTGATTCGGTCGGTCACGTGGCTTTGTTTGACCATCAAACACAAGCATTTACGCAAGATCAAATTCAAATGCTGCAAGAGTTATTTGCCAGTTTAATGAAGTATATTGAACTTAAAATTGATCATGCAGAACTGAAAGAAATGTATGAGCAGCAGTCTGCATTAAATTTTAGTAAAACTAAATTCTTCCAAATTATTGCACATGATTTACGTGCTCCATTTCATGGCTTGCTCGGATTTTCAGAGGTTTTAGCTCAAGAGCGTGGCAGTTTGGATGAAGATAGTATTCAGAATATTGCAGACTATTTGCATGACACGACGCAATCGACATATAGCTTATTGGAAAGTTTACTCAATTGGGCAATGGCAGAAGGTGGTCGTTTTGTCTTCCATCCGATTAATTTCCAGTTGAAACAGGCTTCAAAAATTGTTTTTGATGTGTTGAATGGCTTAGCCATTAAAAAGAATATCCAATTAATTGATGCTGTACCCGAAGAGATCAAAGTTTTTGCTGATATTAATATGGTCACTTCGGTGATTCAGAATTTAGTTTCTAATGCGTTGAAGTTTACCCATATGGACGGTTCTGGTGTAGTTCAAATTTCTGCTGAAGTCACAAGCAAAGGGGTCGAAATTGCCATTCAAGACACGGGCTTGGGTATGACTGCACAACAAATCGAACAGTTATTTCAACCGCGGTTAACCGTCAGTTTTAAAGGTACGGATGGCGAAAAAGGCATGGGGCTTGGCTTAGTACTGTGTAAACGCTTTGTAGAAATTAATCAAGGAAAAATTCAGGTGCAATCTAAAGAAGGGGAAGGAACCTTATTTAAAGTGACTTTACCGCAAGCAGAATCTTATTTGGCTCTGGGTCAAAACCAAAAGAAAAAAGAAGTTTCGCCTTAACAGCATGCCTTTTCCAGATGATTTACATTGTTCGAAAAAATCCTTCAAAACCGAAAGCATTCGGTAGTATCCCCGCATCTGATTGAGTACACTCGAGCTAGAGTCGACGTCATACTTATGCCCAATATCCGCTCAGATTATTTCGAAATATGCTTGCTGTTCAAGCAGAACTTGACGGATTAAAAGAGCCATTGATGGTCGAATCAGGATTAAAACAGCAATGACGAGTCCAGATATTAAAATTAAGATGTCATGAGGCTCGAAGGCTTAAAAAAAGTTGAATCAGGCATGTGCCAAAGAAGGAGAGTAGCTCTTGATGAACGCTGAACAATTGCAAAAAACGTTGTGTGCGAGCCAGTATGCAGAACAGGTTTTGGCAATCCATACAACCTTATTAGAACAAGATTATGGCGTTGATCAGTTTCAGACTTCATTAACCACCCCACAAATTTTTGCTCAAGTTCAACAGGTATTACACAGCGTAGATGATGAAACAACATGGCTACGTTTAAGTCGTATTTTGCGGGCACGCCTTATGTTTCGCTGGATTTGGCAAGATGCGAACCAATTGACCGATGTTGTGACCTTAACGCGAGAGTTATCTGATTTTGCGGATGCGATGGTTTGCGCGGCGAAAGATTTTGCACGTAAACCGCTGGTTGCTAAGCATGGTGAGCCAATAGGCTATAGCGGTAAAGTGCAAGATTTGATTGTGATTGCTATGGGAAAACATGGCGCACAAGAGTTAAACCTATCGAGTGACATTGATCTGATTTTTGCCTTTGATGAACAAGGCGAAACCAATGGGCGCAAATGTATTGATGTCCAGCAGTTTTGTATTCTTTGGGGACAAAAGCTGATTTATTTACTGGATCACATGACTGCCGATGGTTTTGTGTTCCGTGTGGATATGCGTCTGCGTCCATGGGGAGATGGATCTGCGCTCGCAATCAGTCACGTGGCTTTGGAAAAATATTTGAGTCAGCATGGACGTGAATGGGAGCGTTATGCTTGGATCAAAGCACGTATTGTGACGGGCGGCAAAGAAGGCGATGAATTGCTCGCCATGACGCGCCCATTTGTATTCCGACGTTACGTCGATTACACCGCATTTGAAGCCATGCGCGAAATGAAAGCCATGATTGAAAGAGAAGTGGCACGTCGTAATATTGAAGATGATATAAAACTGGGTGCAGGCGGGATTCGCGAAGTTGAATTTATCGTACAAGTTTTCCAACTAATTTATGGCGGTTCAAAACTCGAGTTGCAAGATCGCCAATGTTTGGTGAGTTTGCATCATTTGGGTGAAGTCGGATTACTTGACCCACAAGTGGTGATTGAACTGGAAGATGCCTATTTATTTCTGCGTCGAGTAGAACATGCCATTCAGGCCTTAAATGATCAACAGACGCAATCTTTACCAAATGAGCCTGAACTGCGCCAACGTATGGTAGATACGCTGGGCTATACCGACTGGCAAGCATTTTTGGATGTGCTTAATCAAAAGCGCGCTAAAGTCATTTATCAATTCGAGCATTTGATTAAAGAAAAAGAACCTGATCCATTAATCGAGAGTTTTGGTCAGTTAGAACAACGTTTACAAGCCGTACTGGATGATGATGCCAAAAATTTAGTGCATGAGTTTTGGTATGGTAATGCCTTGAAAAAACTGCCTGCAAAAGCAGTACAACGTTTGAAAATGTTCTGGCCGCATTTGATTGAGGCAATTTTAGAGTCGGATAAACCGCAGACGGCTTTATTGCGTTTAATGCCTTTGGTCGAATCGGTAATGCGCCGTACTGTGTATTTGGTGATGTTGATTGAGAGCAAGGGTGCACTACAGCGTTTAGTCAAAATGGCCACGGTTAGTCCGTGGATTTGTGAAGAATTGACGCATTATCCCGTGTTGCTGGATGAATTTTTGTCGATGGATTTTGAATTGCCTCGCCGTCAGGATTTACAAGATTCATTACGTCAGCAATTACTTCGTATTGAACTGGATGAAGTCGAAGATCTGATGCGAGTGTTGCGTCTATTTAAAAAATCTAATGTTTTGGCGGTAGCAGCCAGCGATGTTCTAGCTGAAAGTCCACTCATGAAAGTCTCTGATGCCTTAACCGATATTGCTGAAGTGTCTGTGAATGCGACTTTGAACATGGCATATCAAATGGTTGCGAAAAGACATGGTTTTCCACTCGATAATGAAGGGCAGCGCTGTGCCATTGACCATATGGCGTTTGCCGTTGTGGGCTATGGTAAGCTTGGTGGCATTGAGTTGGGCTATGGTTCAGACTTGGATCTGGTGTTTATTCACTATATGGATGAACAGTCAGATACCGATGGACCAAAATCTATCAGTGGTTTTGAATTTGCCATGCGTGTGGCGCAAAAGTTTATCTCATTGATGACGACACAAACTTTAGATGGTCGGGTCTATGAAATTGATACCCGCTTGCGTCCTTCGGGGGAAGCAGGTGTGCTTGTCACCAGCTTAAAAGCATTTGAACAATACCAACTTAAAAATGCGTGGTTGTGGGAACATCAGGCATTGGTACGCGCACGCTCGATTGCGGGTGAAGAAACGTTGCGAGATAAGTTCGAGCAACTGCGCTGTCGTATCTTAACGCGACCAAGAGATGAGGCAAATGTCCGCGAAGAAGTACTCAAAATGCGCCAAAAAATGAAAGACCATTTAGGCTCTTCTAAAGAACAGCAAAAAGATGGAATTTTTCATTTAAAACAGGATGCAGGTGGTATCGTTGATATTGAATTTATGGCACAGTATGCTGTGTTAGCCTGGAGTGGGTCGAATTCCGATCTCGCCCACTACTCCGACAATGTACGAATCCTTGAAGACGCTGCAAAAGCAGGTTGCTTATCCAGTAACGATGCAACAGCATTGATTCAAGCTTATCTCAGTGAACGAGCCGAGAGCCACCGTTTAGCGCTTGCGAATCAATCCATGCAAGTCAATGCTGCGGACTGGCACGATACCCGCGTGATCGTTTGCAAGTTATGGCAAAGATTAATAGATCCAACCGCTACGGCTATGTTGGATAAAAAATGACAGTATATAAAAATTTGGAGTGTGTGCCATGAATTTGGCTGATCGTGATGGTTTTATTTGGCAAGATGGACAATTGGTTGACTGGCGTGAAGCGAAAGTTCACGTTTTAACGCATACTTTGCACTACAGTATGGGTGTCTTTGAAGGTGTGCGTGCTTACGAGACACCAAAAGGTACAGCGATTTTCCGTTTAAAAGACCACACTAAGCGTTTGCTTAATTCTGCAAAAATTTATCAAATGAAAGTTCCATTTGATCAAGCGACGCTAGAACAAGCTCAAATTGATGTGGTTCGTGAAAATAAATTAGCATCTTGCTATTTACGTCCGTTAATCTGGATTGGGTCTGAAAAACTGGGTATTGCCGCGACAAACAACACCATTCATGCCGCAGTTGCAGCATGGGGTTGGGGTGCATATTTGGGTGAAGAAGCAATGGCGAAAGGGATTCGTGTAAAAACTTCTTCGTTTACGCATCACCATCCAAACGTAACCATGTGTAAAGCAAAAGCTTCGGGCAACTATACTTTGTCTATTTTGGCTCACCAAGAAGTTGCACATTCAGGTTACGATGAAGCAATGTTAATGGATCCTCAAGGCTATGTATGCCAAGGTTCCGGTGAAAACGTATTCTTGATTAAAGATGGCGTGTTACATACCCCAGATATCTCTGGTGGTGCGCTTGACGGTATTACGCGTCAAACCGTGATTACCATTGCCAAAGACTTAGGTTATGAGGTAGTAGAACGCCGTATTACGCGTGATGAGTTCTACATTGCCGATGAAGCATTCTTTACGGGTACAGCTGCGGAAGTGACACCAATTCGTGAATACGATGACCGTCAAATTGGTTGTGGTGCACGTGGCCCAATTACGACTGAAATTCAAAAGACTTACTTTGATGCAGTTCAAGGTCGTAACGACAAATATGCACATTGGTTGACTTACGTAAACTAAGTTGATCGGTTAAGATCAAAAGGCGAGACTTCGGTTTCGCCTTTTTTATTGAAATTTTATCATGGTTTAAGTTTATGCATATTGTCTATGTCAGTGATGGAAAAGCAGGACATCGTTCACAAGCACTTGGCTTGTTTAAAGCCATGCAAAGACAATCTGTAGAAACCGTGAGTTTTGAAGAGATTTTGATAGAAGATTTAGCTTTATTTCCACTTTTGCTCGGACTATTCCGTAGATCTATTCCACAGCTCCAAACTACACCTGATTTTATTTTTGGTGTAGGCAGTCATACCCAATTACGTGTGTTGTTGCTTGGAAAAATTTATACTCAAGCCAAAACTGTGATTTTGATGAAACCGAATTATCCATTCGCTTGGTTTGATTATAGTGTGATTCCAGCACATGATAATGTTCAAGCATTTGATCATGTGATTGTGACCCAAGGGGCATTGAATCCGATTGTGAATGAACAGCGCCACCAATCGGGGCGGATTTTAATTGCTTTGGGTGGTTCATCCAAACGACATCAATGGCATGATGAAAAAGTATTTACATCCATTCAAACGATTGTTGAGCAACATTCGGATAGCGAAATTGTGCTGACCACCTCACGCCGAACACCAGCCTCTTTTGTAGCGCGTTTGAATGCACATCCATTTTTGCCGCAGGTGCATTTCTTTCCTGTAGAACAGACGCCGCAAGGCTGGATTTTTGAAGAAATGCAAAAGGCGGAGGCGGTTTGGGTGACGGAAGATAGTGTTTCGATGATTTATGAGGCATTGACCGCGGGTTGTAGAGTTGGCGTGATTGCCATGGATCGAGTGAAACAAGACCGAATTACCACATCGGTAGATGGATTATTGACGAAAGGAATTGTCTCGGAATCGCTCTTATTCGCTCAGTTGCCCGAACCAAATGCTTTTAAAGAAGCAGAGCGTGTGGCAACATATCTTTTAGCTCAATAAGCAGAAGTTGCCTGTGATTTACTTATTTCTTGTTCTGTTCATAATGGTGGTGCTGTTTAGTTATAAGTACGCTTGGTGGAAGCCTGCTATAGACTGGAAACGACCACGTGTACTGATGTATCACATGGTACGAGAGCATATTGATGGGGCGAAATTTAATAAGCTGCGCGTTACACCTGAACAATTTGAGCAGCAAGTTGCATGGATGAGCGCGCAAGGTTTCCATTTTGTTACGATGCAAGAATTACAACAGAATTGGGGACAACACCCTGAAAAAACCGTTGCGATTACTTTTGATGATGGTTATTTGGATAACTTGGAAAATGCGTATCCGATTTTAGAAAAATATCAAGCCAAAGCAACCATTTATGTGGTGGTTGATCGGCATGATCGTGACTGGTCGACTTATAAAAAGGCACATCATAATAGCGGTGAACTGGCACGTGAAGCGAAACTCAATGATGAGCAAGTGAAATTTTTGGCCCACAGTGGTTGGGTTGAAATTGGTTCACACACCATGACGCATGCCAATCTCGCTAAACTGGATGATGCTGAATGCCTTCACGAGTTAGCTGAGTCTAAACAACAACTTGAACAATTAATTCAACAGCCCGTGACCAGTTTTGCCTATCCTTTTGGGATTTATTCTGCACGTGATGTGGCGTTGGCAAAACAGGCTGGCTATCACAATGCGGTAACAACCGTTGAAGGGATCGATGGCGAGCAACCTGATTTTATGCAATTGCAACGTATTAAAATAAGTGGGAAAGATTCACTTTTTGCAGTGAAGTTAAGACTTAAATTGGGCAAGCGTGAGGGCTAAATATGAACATTACGCTTGTAATGGCAGGTGATGAGGAAGGCGGTTTAGAAAAGCATGTGGTTGAGTTAGCACATGGTTTACAACAACGTGGACATAATGTGACTGTCATTGCACATGAAAAATATCGTGATCGTTTGCAGGTACATTTTGTAGCTGTGGATTTGAGTAAAAGTCGGCGTAATATTTTGGTGCTTTATCAGTTATATAAAGCATTAAAAAATGAAAATGCTGATATTGTCCATGTGCATGGAAATAAAGCAGCGGCAATGGTGAGTTTGCTTTTACCGTATTTAAAGCTGAAGAGTGTTGCAACCCTGCATAGCCGTAAAAAAAATACCAAAATGTTTAAAGCTTTTAATGCTGTGATTGCCGTGAGTCCAAATGCAGCAGAGGTTTTACAACATTCAAATAAGCATGTTGTGCTAAATGGAATAGAGCCTCCAGTTTTAAATGCCAATATTATTAAACATACACCACCAGTGGTTCTTGCTGTGGGAAGGCTCGTGCCAGTTAAGGGTTTTGATGTGCTCATTCAAGCATGGAAAGGCATCCAAAATGCTGAGCTCTGGATTGTTGGTGATGGTTTTGAAAAAGAAAAATTACAGCATTTGATTACAGAGTTGGATTTAGAACACTCGGTGAAACTTTTAGGCTTTAGGTCCGATATTGCAGAGTTAATGCAACAAGCATCTTTGTATGTAATGTCATCTCATTATGAAGGTTGCCCATATACAATGATCGAAGCTTTACTGTGTAAAACACCAATGGTTTCGACAGCAGTAGGTGCAATGACTATGGTCTTGCCAGAGCAATATTTATGTCCTGTGAATGATTCTCGAGCTTTAAATGTATTGATCGCTCAATCTTTGAATCATTTAGAACGTGTACAGAAAGATTTTCAATCTGTATTTGAGTTTGCTGCAAAAGAGTTGGTACTCGATGGTATGCTGAGAAACGTAGAATCCCTTTATCAGGAGGTTTTAAATGCCGAATGATCAGCCACTTATTCTTGCTCTCACCGATGGTAAAGCAGGGCATGAAACTCAAACACAAGGTATTGTACAACTGTTAAATCAACAGCAAACTTATCAAGTTGAGTGGATCAAACTCAAATTGCCCAGCAAATGGCAGTATCGAATACTGAAATGGTTGATGAAATTCAGTCCGAATACAGCATGGTTGACTGCATTTTTGTCCCGTGAGCAACTGGTCAATATCAAGCAGAAAAATGTTGTTTATATTATATCTGCTGGTGGAAATACGCTGTTGCCCAATGCATTACTTAAGCTTGAACTCTCTAAAACACAAGCTGTAAAAAATATCGTGGCCAGTTCTTTGCGTGGCATCAAGTCCCATTATTTTGATGTGGTTTTTACCATACACGCGGAACAGGAAAATTTAGAACATTATCTGTATTACCCGATTGCCCCCAATAAAATGTGCGCTTTGGCTTTAACTCAAATTCAAGCCAGAACAAAATTAGGTATCCAATCTTCTGCTCAAGTCATAACGGTTTTGATTGGTGCGGATACCAAGACCGTCAGTATCGGATCTGTAGAAGAATGGGGCGTAGTTCTTCAAAAAATACGTTTGGAATATCCAGCTGCCCACATCTTGCTGACGACATCACGACGGACATCACTCGAGTTTGAACACAGCTTGGTGGAGTTTTGTCATGCACATGATATTTTTCAAGATAAAGATCAAATGACTTGGGTGGCGCAAGGTCAAAAGTGTGATATTAAGGATTATATTTTGGCGGCAGATTGGGTTTTATCTAGTGCGGACTCTACGTCAATGGTGGCTGAAGTCGTGATGTCAGGTCAGCCTTTAGTTATATTTTCTGATGCCAATAGAATGCATGACGCTACGATTCAGCAGCAATTACAATTTCTGGAAAAACAAAAGTGGATCACTTGTTATGATCTATCAAATTCTTTTCAGTTTAAACAAGCCCTCCAGTTTCTTGACCCTAAAAACCATTCAAAGGCAATTGCGAATGAATTGGAAAAAAGATTGAACTAGCGCAAGGTCAAACTTGCTTTCATTTTTGCAATATCACTACGATATTGCTGCATATTTGCAAATGAATCAGTAAATATAAGTTTAAATCAATGATAAAATTTCCCACTAAGAAGGTGGAGTCAAAAAATTCATTATGAAATTCTTAGTTACTGGCGGTGCTGGTTTTATTGGGTCGGCAGTTATTCGTCATATTATTCAAAATACTGAACATCAAGTATTAAATGTAGATAAATTAACTTATGCGGGAAATTTAGAATCTTTAATTTCTGTTGTTGATCATCCACGCTATCATTTTTCTCAAACCGATATTTGTGATCGAGCTGCATTAGATCAATTGTTTTCTGATTTTCAGCCCGATGTCGTAATGCATTTAGCCGCAGAATCTCATGTGGATCGCTCCATTTCAGGTCCTTCTGCCTTTATTGAAACCAATATTATTGGAACCTATCAATTATTAGAAGCAAGTCGTTCTTATTGGGTCGGCTTAGCGGAAAAGGACAAATTGGCGTTTCGTTTCCACCATATTTCTACAGATGAAGTTTATGGTGATTTAGAAGGTACGACAGATTTATTTACCGAAACGACGTCATATTCCCCAAGTTCACCTTATTCTGCCAGTAAGGCAAGTTCCGACCATTTAGTGCGCGCATGGAATCGTACCTATGGTTTGCCTGTGGTGGTGACCAATTGTTCTAATAATTATGGTCCATATCATTTTCCTGAAAAATTAATTCCATTAATGATTTTGAATGCGCTCCAAGGTAAAGCATTACCTGTTTATGGGAATGGTCAGCAAATTCGGGATTGGCTATTTGTGGAAGACCATGCTCGTGCATTGTATGTTGTTGCGACGCAGGGCTCAGTCGGAGAGACTTATAATATTGGCGGACATAATGAAAAAGCCAACCTTGATGTTGTCCATGCTATTTGCCAATTGTTAGAAGAATTGGCACCGAATAAACCTGAAGGAATTCAGCATTATCAAGACTTGATCACGTATGTGAAAGATCGTCCAGGACATGATGTTCGTTATGCAATTGATGCCTCAAAAATAAAAGCTGAACTGGGCTGGGTACCTGAAGAGTCATTTGAAACAGGCCTCAGAAAAACGGTTGAATGGTACTTAAGCAATACCGAATGGGTACATCACGTGCAAAGTGGTGAATACCAATCATGGTTAAGCACACAGTATCAAGGCTAGTTATGAAAATATTATTACTCGGGAAAAATGGGCAAGTGGGTTGGGAACTGCAGCGTGCACTTGCTCCATTGGCAGAGGTGATTGCATTTGATCGTCATGGACTCAATGGTTCTTCGGGGGATATGTCTCAGCCACAAGCAATTCGTGAGACGATCCTAGCAATAAAACCAGATGTAGTTGTCAATGCTTCGGCCTACACCGCGGTCGATTTAGCAGAGTCTGAATCAGAATTGGCAGATTTGATTAATCATCAAACTGTGCAAGTGATTGCCGATGTTTGTCAGGCTGAGCAGATGCTTTTTGTCCATTATTCGACGGATTATGTTTTTTCAGGACAAGGCGATCAGCCTTTTGATGAGGCTGATTCTGTTGCTCCGTTAAATGTTTATGGCAAAACTAAAGCCTTAGGTGAGCAAGCGATTATCGAGAGTGGTTGTGCCTATCTGATTTTTAGAACCTCTTGGGTCTATGCGACAAAAGGCAAGAATTTCTTGAAGACGATGCTCAATTTGGCTCAACAAAGAGAAGAACTTTCTATTATTGATGATCAGATTGGTGCACCGACTTCAGCCGAGTTAATTGCAGACATCACGGCACAAATTATTCCTCAAGTCTTGGTTGATAGAAAAAAGTCAGGAATTTATCACTTGGTTGCAAGTGGTGAAACGTCTTGGTTTGGATATGCCAATTATATTTTTCAACAAGCACGTACTTTGGGACAGGTGTTGAAGGTCGAAAAAGTGAATCCGATTCCGACATCGGCATATCCAACGCCTGCAATGCGCCCTCATAATTCTCGAATGCATAATGCAAAATTACAAAACACGTTTGGGCTAGTCCTGCCTCAATGGCAAGAAGCTGTGAAACGAACTTTAGCGGAGTTACTAAGTCAATGAGCTTGAAACGTAAAGGTATTATTTTAGCGGGTGGATCTGGTACTCGTTTACATCCAATTACTAAAGGTGTATCGAAGCAGCTTTTACCGATTTATGATAAACCGATGGTTTACTATCCGCTTTCAGTATTAATGCTGGCAGGTATCCGTGAAATTTTATTAATATCTACACCAGAAGATCTGCCTCAATATCAGAAATTATTAGGTGATGGTTCTCAGTTTGGTATTGAGCTGAGCTATAAAGTTCAACCATCTCCAGACGGGCTTGCTCAGGCATTTATCATTGGTGAAGAATTTATTGGGCAAGATAATGTTTGCTTAATCTTGGGCGACAATATTTATTATGGTCAGAGCTTTGGTAAGCAATTAGAAGCTGCGAGTTCAAGAGAACAGGGTGCAACAGTTTTTGGTTATCATGTCACAGACCCAGAAAGATTCGGTGTGGTTGAGTTTGACCCAACAGGTAAAGTATTAAGTATTGAGGAAAAACCGCTTAAGCCAAAATCACCTTATGCGGTAACAGGGCTTTATTTCTATGATAACCGTGTTATTGAATTTGCTAAGCAAGTGAAACCTTCTGCGCGTGGTGAACTTGAAATTACGGATATTAATAATGCTTATCTGAACGATTGTTCACTGAATGTAGAGTTGTTGGGGCGCGGTTTTGCATGGTTAGATACGGGGACGCATGAGTCTTTACTTGAGGCAGGTCACTTTATTTATACCATTGAAAAACGCCAATCTTTGAAGGTTGCTTGCTTAGAGGAAATTGGTTTTCACCAAGGCTGGATCAATTCTGAACAACTTTTAGAGAGTGCGACAGCATTACAAAAAACCGAATATGGTCAGTATTTGAAAAAGATTTGGGAAGAAGCAAATGCAGGTTGAAACCACGAAAATTGAAGGTTTATTGATTCTTCAGCCGAATGTGTTTGGAGATGATCGTGGTTGGTTTATGGAAAGCTTTAATCAACAACGATTTGCTCAAGCACTAAAACAATTGAATCAACCAATCCCCACTTTTGTGCAAGACAATCATTCGTTATCACAAAAAGGGGTGTTACGCGGCTTACACTATCAAAATTCACCTTATGGGCAGGGTAAATTAGTCCGTGTAGTACAAGGGCGAGCTTGGGATGTTGCTGTAGATATTCGCCCTGAATCAGCCACCTATGGACAATGGGTTGGAGTGGAGTTGAGTGCGGAAAATAAAACCATGTTTTGGATTCCAGAAGGCTTTGCACATGGCTTTTTGGCGTTGGAAGACAATACGCAGTTCTTGTACAAAACCACAAACTACTACAATAAAGAAAGTGAAGGCGCGATTATTTGGAATGATCCTACCCTTGTAATTGAATGGCCTTTACATGAAATTGAAGAAGTTTTGGTGAGTGATAAAGATAATCAAGCCAATCCATTTTAGTAAAAAAAGAGGAGCAGTTGCTCCTCTTTTTATTTTGGCTTATTAAACATAATTTTATAAGGTGCGACTAGGACAACAGAAAGAATAAATTGTATGCACAATTTTAGAATATAAAACGGAACAACATAAAAAGGCATAGTCCGTAAAGCAATCATGCTGGTTGGAATGATCCGATCATAATAGCGACGGCGTATGGCTAAAGAGGCATTTTTGCGTAGTTCTTTAGATAAAGCCTTTTTATTTTTATAATAGATTGTATTTGCTCGCGGTTGTTTCTTTCTATAATTATTAAGAAAAGTATTCATGCTTTCTCGAAATAGAATAACCTGCCGACGTACCTCAAAATGATCTTTCTTTTTCTTGGCTTGAGCAATGACGCTGGTATCGTGATACCGAAAATAATTTAAACATTCTGCAGTATAGAAAATATCACCTTGAGAGATGATTTTAGCCCAGATTTCCCAATCACCAATAAACCTTAAGCTTGGGTTGGCACCACCAACATCAAGATAGGTTTGTTTTTTGAATAGTACTCCACTGGCATTAGGGACTGTATTTTGTGTGTTTAAGAAATAATCAATATATTCCAGTCCAGACATTTCAAAATCGTGTGTGAATAAGATTGGATCAACAGCATCTGTAAAATCTTTCCACGATCCTGTGACTTCACCTTGTGCATTCATTCGATGTGACTGGCTATAAGCCAAGACCAACTTAGGGTTTTGGATAAAATGAGTAACTAGTTTTTCTAGAAAAGTGAGGTCAGCAACATCATCCGATTCAGCAATCCAAATTAATTCGCCTTTGGCAAGGCTCATTCCTTTATTCCATTGATAAAAGGTAGAGCCAGAATTTTTTTCATTAATGATACAGTGGGATACCTTTGGGTGGTTCTTGTATTTATTCAGGATTTTTGCACTATTATCAGGTGATAAATCATCTAAAAGTATAAGTTCAAACGCTGTATAGGTTTGTTTCAGAATACTCTCGATTCTGTCTTCTAAATATTGTGCATGATTATAACTAGGGACAATGACGCTCACAAACACGGAGAGAAAAACCTTTTAATTGAATTTGAGAATGAATTGCTAGAATAATAATTCAATAATCGCTTCTAACCTATTTTTATAAGTGTGGCTCTGTTGAACTTTATTCATCGCATCTAAAGGATTAATAACAGTATCATTAAGTTTGTTTTGCAATTGAGAGGGTTCTGTAAAAAAAATAATTTCTTTTTGGACATCGAATACATATTCAAGGTCTTTCACATATTCACTGACCAGAATACAGCCACAAGCAGGTGCTTCAAAACAGCGCATATTCATCCCTTGACGGATGTTGGTTTTATTGATGACGTTTAAGACATAGCGGTGTTGTTGATATAAATCGGCAACGGCTAACAAACTAATATTCTGAGGATGGATGGTGCTGTTTGCTTTGTTTAGCTTGTCCCAGCCTTTACCATAAATCGACATAGGTAAAGGAATTTGCTCCAACAGCTGTTGACGATCTGGAGACCAAGCACCTACAAATAATAATCGATCATTTTTTTCAGTTGTTGAATGAAAGAAAATGTCTGGATTGTAAGCCAAAGGTAAATATGTGGTTTGAGTCAGTCCTAGTTTCGTTGCATCATCCAGAAAGCTGGAATCGGTGAAACAGTAAAGATCGATAATATCTTTAGATCGCAGCAGTCTGTGATCGAAGAAATCCCCAATCCAGTGTGCAATTTTGCCTGAATACTCAGAGAAAACCTGTAATAAATCATCATTAAAATAAAATAAATCAGCAACCAGAATCAAGTCTGGCTGAAATTGCTGAATTTTTTTGTGCAGTAAATTTGCGGTGTAACGGTCTTTATTCGGGAGAATTTTCTTTAAAAAACGTTCAGTCGTATTGTTATGATTGAGTGCAAATCCTTGGATTTGAAAAGGGGAGTCTGGCTTTTGAATGGCTAACAGGTTTTCATACCATTGTAGAATTCCGCCACGTTTTCCAATAACAAGGATTTTATACTCAGACATCATTCTCGATCCGGATTGCCTTTAAGCACCATGTAAATCAAGCCGACAAAAATGGCAAAGGCACCGCCTAAACTACTCACACAGAAATATAGAATACGGTCAGAGGTGTCTAAGTTAAATAAACCATTGGCAAGAATATAGCGCATGAATAGCCACTGGACGACTGCAAAAACAATTACTACAAGACCACGACGGCGGACTTCAGGACGCATAGCCATAAGCTTGCTCATCTATCTATATAAAACTGGCGGCTATTATGCCACTGCTCAGAATTGATCTCAAATGAATAAAAGCAATCAGCTCAATACGATACAAATTTATATAAATTTGAGCTTTCATTTTTATAATCTATAAAAAGTCAGATCGTGAGTTGTTTACAGTAAACATTCACATTGCCATAACAATTTCTGAAGCGTTTGTATGACCAGATATACTGCTCGGGCGCGAGATGAATCATTTCTTGCATTGCCAGATTTAAGCTGTCCACAGACTGCTGTAAGTCACTCGATTGAATGCTTGTTGGTAAATCGATGCAATGTACATCAAAACTCGATAATTCAGGATTACGGATACAGCTTAAGCCAATGACATTGCATTGGGTCTTGGCTGCCATTTTCGAAACCAATGTTGCCGATAGTGTATTTTGTTGGAAAAAATGTGAATAAATTCCGCCAGAAGCTTTAGGTAAATGATCAGGCAAAACGACAGTCAGACCACCTTGCTTTAAATGTTTAAAAATTTGACGTATGCCTGTTTCATCTGTTGGTACCAAGGTGGCATTAAATTTCTGCCGAGCATTTAAAATATACCGATTCACACCTTTTATTTTATCGGGTTTATACATGATCATGGGTTGGGTATAGATGTTTAGCCATGCATTGAGTAACTCCCAACAGCCCAAATGGGGGATCACCACAATTACCCCTTTTTTATTCGCTAACGCTTCTTCTAGCCGCTCTGCACCATGAATATTTTTGAGTAAATCTAGGCTGTATTGAGGGGACATCCTCCAACATTTTACAAACTCAATATAGGTCATACATTGGCTTTGAATACTAAGGCGAATTCGATGTTGTAGCTCTATTTCATTTAATTCTGGATAGGCCAATTTAAGATTGATGGATGTGATTCGCTTAATATTTGAATGAGTATGAAACAGAAAAAAAGCAGCCCAACGGGCAATTTTTTGTAAAAAGGATAAAGGTAAAATCGCAATACATTTAAGCAGGAAATAGATAGCCATATTTTGACTCAAGGATCTTTTTTACAAGAAAGGGTAAGATAAAATTTTGCAAAGAAACTTAAAAATCGATGATAGATAGAATCAAAAAAAGATGAGCATCTTAAGAACAAAAGCAATTTTTGAATAGCGTAATTAGGGCAAGCACCATCGCAGCAGAATATCGACTATTGGGGATTACTCTAAGCGTGATTAAGAAAAAGTTCAAAAGGAAAATAGCAATGTTCTGTAAAAATATGATGTCCAAAAAAGTTGTTCATTACAAAATAAAAAACCCTGCACAAGGCAGGGTTTTGAGCGAAGTTAAAGCTTATGCTTCTTTTGCTTCAGCTTTTTGTTTTTCGCGTAAACGAATACCTAAGTCACGCAATTGGTTGGCTTCAACTGGTGCAGGCGCTTGAGTCAATGGACATTCAGCAGTCTTAGTTTTCGGGAATGCAATTACATCACGAATAGAAGAAGCACCTGTCATGAGCATGATCAAGCGGTCAAGACCAAATGCTAAACCACCGTGCGGAGGTGCGCCATAACGTAATGCATTGAGTAAGAAGCTGAATTTTTCTTCTGCTTCTTCTTCACCAATACCTAATGCTTCAAAAATTGCTTTTTGCATTTCTAAAGTATAGATACGCAGTGAACCACCACCAACTTCAGTGCCGTTCAATACCATGTCGTAAGCAACAGAAAGCGCAGCACCTGGGTTGTTCTTCACTTCTTCAACACTTGATTTTGGCAGTGTGAATGGGTGATGCACAGAGGTCCATTTGCCATCGTCAGTTTCTTCAAACATTGGGAAGTCAACCACCCAAAGCGGCGCCCACTCACAAGTTGCAAGGTTCATGTCATGGCCAATCTTCACACGAAGTGCGCCCATTGCATCATTAACAACTTTAGCTTTGTCTGCACCGAAGAACACGATGTCGCCATTTTCAGCACCAACACGTTTTAACAAATCAAGCACGATTGGCTCGATGAATTTAACGATTGGAGATTGAAGACCTTCGATGCCTTTTTCAAGTTCGTTAACTTTGATGTAAGCCAAACCTTTCGCACCGTAAATGCCAACGAATTTAGTATATTCGTCAATCGCACTACGTGGTAGTGAGCCTGCGCCTGGAACGCGTAAAGCGACGATACGACCTTTAGGATCTTTAGCAGGGCCTGCAAAAACCTTGAATTCAACGTCTTGCATCAAGTCTGCAACGTCAACCAGTTTCAACGGAATACGCATATCTGGTTTGTCAGAGGCATAGTCACGCATTGCGTCTGCATAAGTCATACGTTCAAATTTATCGAATTTTACATTCAATAATTCATTGAACATTTTAACCGTTAAGCCTTCCATTAAATCCATGATGTCATCGTCACTCATGAACGATGTTTCAACGTCGATTTGGGTAAATTCAGGCTGACGATCTGCACGCAAATCTTCGTCACGGAAACATTTAGCGATTTGGTAGTAACGATCGATACCACCCACCATCAACAACTGTTTGAACAATTGTGGTGATTGTGGAAGCGCGTAGAAGCTACCATTAGAAACACGACTTGGCACTAAATAGTCACGTGCGCCTTCAGGCGTTGCACGGGTCAAAATTGGTGTTTCAACGTCTAAGAAGCCATGATCTTCGAAGTAATTACGAATTAAGTTAGTCACTTTAGAACGGAAACGTAAACGCTCTAACATTTCTGGACGACGGATGTCCAAGAAACGATATTTCAAACGAATTTCTTCTGAAATATTGGTATTTTCGTCATTCAAAGGGAATGGCGGAGTTTCAGATTGAGCAAGAACTTCAATGTCTTTACCCAAAACTTCGATTTGACCGCTCACCATATTGGCATTTTCTGTGCCTTCATAACGGCGACGTACACGGCCTGTAATTTTTAATACGAATTCTGAACGTGCTTTGTCCGCAGTTGCGAATGCTTCAGGAGTATCTGGATCAATAACGACTTGAACTAAACCATCACGGTCACGCATGTCGAGGAATATAACACCACCGTGGTCACGGCGACGATGTACCCAACCGCAAAGGGTTACTGTTTCATCAATTTGAGCTTCGGTTAAAGAACCGCAGTAATGAGTTCGCATCATAGCGTATAAAATCCAACTATATGGGTTAAGGAAGCGCATACGTAAACAGCGTACCGCCTGTAAAGGAAGGATTATGCCTCGTTGATGATTTTGTCACAAGGACTAGATCCAAATTCCACATTATTTCAGGACTTTTCAGTGCAAAATTCGAGAACAAAAGGTTATTTGAAATACAGTTTTTGATCGAAGAACATAAAAACAAGACAGCCTGCGCTGAAGATGACTAAAGCGGCTTGACTAAATTCATTGATGCTTCGCCCTGTAAAATAGTAAAGATCTGCGACCCAGATTTCATGAGAAAAATAACGAGCATAATCCCAAACTGAATAAATGCCGCTCAGCAGTGTTAAGCCAAATAAACTCCAAGCATAGAGCTTAATCTTGAGCGAAACTTTTTCTCGTTGTCGAAATTGTTGAAAATAATGAATACACATCCAAACAAGGATAGGTAATGCCACGATGGATGTGCCAATTTGAAGCACACGATGCACAGGAAAACGCTGTCCTAAGAGGGAAATACTTTGACTCAGAAAATCCCGAAAGGCAAAGGTTCTGAAGTCGACATGGGTCAGCCCGTCCCAAATGAGATGGGTACTTATACCAACCAAAATGCCAATGACAACGCCTACAACAAAACCCATGCTTGTTTTGAGTTGTGTGAGCTGTAATGGATCTTGTAATCCCAAAAAACGATATAACACAGGGCGATAGAGTAAATACCAGAACAGACAAAAAATCAGTCCAATTGCTAAATTCGGATAAATCAAAGCATTCCATAGATGGGTTTTTCCGCCATCTTGTTGGGTAAAAAGCCGAATTAGATCGGGCGTCATACAGCCAATGGCTAGGGCAGCAGTGGGTAAATATCCTTTGCTGAGTTTGGCAAGGGGCGGTGCAAGAACAGCATGAGACAGGGTAAAGGGCATGAAATCTGGTTAATCCCGTAATTCGAAATAAGTCGATAAAATGGATAGTGCGCTAAAACAGGATAAAGAACTCAGCATGTAGATTCTGTTTTTTATTGCAAAATAATTGCAATGTTATATTATAACAATTAATGACTTTCACCAGACCAAACTTGACTCATGTTATTTCATAAGAATTTACTTTCCGTTGCGATTCTTGCGGTAATCGCACCTTCTGTATATGCACAAGACGATGAATCTACGCAAAAACTAGACACCATTCAAGTGACAGCACACCCGTTGGTACAGACCGCCGTGGATTATTCGGCGGCCGATAATGTCATTAAAAGTGATCAGTTGGCACAAGGCAGTACCACCATCGGTGAAGCGTTAAGTAATCAGGTCGGGGTATATTCCAATCAGTTTGGTCCAGGTGCCAGCCGCCCCGTGATTCGAGGGCAAGATGCAGCACGTGTAAAAGTCTTGGCAAATGCTTCTGAAACTATGGATGTATCTACTTTATCGCCAGATCATGCGGTTACCGTAGATCCTACTTTAGCCAAGCAAATTGAAATTGTACGTGGCCCATCAACCTTATTGTATGGTGCTGGAAATGTGGGTGGTTTAGTTAATGTCACGGACAATAAGATTCCCACCCAGATGCCAGAGAGCGGCTATGAAGGAAAACTGGGTGTGCGTTACAACACGGGCAACGATGAAAAGTTAGCTACAGCAGGGGTAACAGTTGGTCTGGGTGATCAAGTTGCGTTACGCGTTGAAGGCCTGAAACGCGATGCAAATAATTATATTGCCCCAGATTATGTCCATGAGGGGGAAAAAGAACGTCGCGTAGATAACACTTTTGCGGAGTCTCAAAATGTGACTTTAGGACTGTCGTGGATTTATGATCGTGGTTTTACGGGAATTTCTTATACCAATCGTCAAGATCAATATGGATTGCCAGGTCATAATCATGAATATGAAAGCTGTGAAGCGCATTTAACAGGACAACCACATTTAGATTGTGGTGAGCACGATCATGACCATGAAGAAGATACACATGAGGCACATGACCATAGTCATGCGGGTCCTTGGGTCGATCTAAAATCCGAGCGTTATGATTTTAGAAGTGAGTTGGCAGACCCATTTGCAGGCTTCCAAAAACTACGTGTACAAGCAAGTTATACCGATTATCAACATGATGAAATTGAAGAAGGTCAAGCTGCCACAACCTTTAAAAGCGAAGGTTATGACACGCGTTTAGAATTAGTTCATAACCCGATTGGGGCTTGGGAAGGGGTAATAGGTACTCAGTTTGGTCGACAAAAACTCGATATTACGGGTGAAGAAGCGTTATTTGCGGGACCAAGTACCACAGATAAATGGAGTGTGTTTGCTTTAGAGCATCGCCAATGGAACGATGTGCATTTTGAACTGGCAGCACGTTTAGATCAGCAAAGTATCGATATTGATTCGCCACAAAAAGATTATGACGATCACGCATTTTCCTATTCAGGTGCGGCGAATTGGGCATTTGCACCGAACTATAAATTGTCTTTGGTGGCCTCTCATCAAGAACGCTTACCGATGGCACAGGAGCTGTATTCACAAGGTAAGCATCTGGCAACCAATACCTATGAGTTGGGCAATGAAAATTTAGCTGTTGAGAAATCGAATAACCTTGAATTGGGTTTCCATTACGATACCGATCGACTGAACTATCATGTTCATGTGTTCCATAACTGGTTTGATGATTATATTTATGCACAGACTTTAGATCGTTATGAAGATTTTCGTTTAATTCAATATACGCAAGATAAAGCACGCTTTTATGGGGCTGAAGGGGAAATCTCATATCAACTGTCGCCAATTTATACCGCCACATTATTTGGTGACTATGTGCGTGGAAAAATTGATGCTGAAGGGGATGCGCCACGTGTTCCTGGTGGCCGTGTAGGAACACGTTTTGACGCCGATTTTGGTGATGGTTTCTCAGGAACTGCGGAATATTACCGTGCCTTCAAGCAAGACAAAATTGCAGTCTATGAAACAGAAACTGATGGCTACAATATGGTAAATCTGGGTTTAGCTTATGCCGCCCGCCTTTCGGATAAAACAGATTATCGCATTTACGCCAAAGCCAATAACCTGTTAGATGAAACCGTATATAACCACGCATCATTCTTATCGACACTTCCACAAATGGGGCGGAACTTCACTGTGGGGTTGGAGTTCGGTTTCTAAGAAGCCATCAGCTTTTTGAATGGATTCAAGGTGATGTCACACAAAGCCACTTGAAAAATGTGTCAAGAAAACCTAGCCTGAACCTATTGGGTTAGGTTTTTTCTTATGCGTATTTTCCG
Organism: Acinetobacter sp. ANC 4910; assembly: GCF_004331035.1. GTDB lineage: Bacteria > Pseudomonadota > Gammaproteobacteria > Pseudomonadales > Moraxellaceae > Acinetobacter. The sequence continues at coordinate 44,294 of NZ_SJNT01000005.1, read as the reverse complement.
AAAAATTCATCATAAATTAAATTGGACACCGCGGCGTTATGTTGCGGTTATTGTCAGTTTCTTGGCGCTGGGCTATTTGGCTTCAGGGATTTATCACACACTAAAGCCGTTACCTGAAGGCCTAAATTACACAGGAAAATTACGGCATGCCCAAGTGAAGTTTTTAGCGGATCAAACGTATTTAACCCGTGATGGCAAACAGCAGCAACAGCATGTCATTTTTAAAGAAATGCTAAAAATGATTGATGAGGCCAAAACCACGATTGTATTGGATATGTTTTTATTCAATAAAGAGGTGGGTGAGTCGAAACTGCAACAGCAAGCTCTAACCCAACAATTAACTGATGCCTTAATTTCGAAACGTCGCCAGTATCCGCAGATTGAAATTAAATTTATTACCGATCCGATTAATTCAGTCTATGGTGGCGTAGCGCCTGAACATTATCGTCAACTGCGTCAGGCAGGCATTGATGTGATTGAAACCGATTTGCGTCCACTCCGGGCATCAAATCCAACTTGGTCAGGTTTCTGGTATTTGTGCTGTCAAAATGCAGGCAATAATCCTGAAAAAGGTTGGTTGCCAAATCCATTTGGTAAAGAGCCAATTACCTTACGCAGTTATTTTAATTTGTTTAATTTTAAAGCCAATCATCGTAAAACTTTGGTGGTAGATACTGCACAGGGTTGGAAGGCTTTAGTTACTTCGATGAACCCACATGATGGCAGTTCACGACACTCTAATGTCGCTTTAGTGGTGACGGGCAATACCGCTATCGATATTTTAAAGACCGAGCAAGCGGTAGGTCGAATGTCTGGTGGTGACATTCCTGTGATTATTCTGGGTGAGTTTGAAGCTGCCAAAACAGAACCCCAAGTACAGGTTTTGACGGAACAAGCAATTTTAGAAGCGACGTTAAACTTAATTACGACTGCAAAAAAACACGATCAGATTGATTTGGCGATGTTCTATTTATCTGAACGACAAACTATTCAAGCCCTCATTGCTGCACAAGAGCGTGGTGTGCAACTGCGGGTTTTACTTGACCCGAATAAGGATGCTTTTGGACGTCAAAAAAATGGCATTCCAAACCGTCAGGTGGCATCGGAGTTACATGCGGCAGGCATACCCGTGCGTTGGTGTAATACTCAAGGTGAACAATGCCACAGTAAGATGATTGTGAAGCATAGTGGCAACAGCAGTGAAATGATTTTAGGTTCAGCCAATTTTACCGCGCGAAATATTAAAAATTATAATTTAGAGACAGACTTACGTGTATTGGGTTCGACTCAGGATCAAGTGTTTCAAGATGCGAATCAGTACTTTAATACAGCATGGTCAAACCTCGAAGGGAAACAAATGAGTGTGGACTATGCCAAGTATGCGGATGAATCGAAGTTGAAATATGCGTTATATCGTTTTATGGAGTGGAGTGGTTTATCGACGTTTTAATTTTTAATCCCTCCTAACCTCCCTTTAAATAAAAGGGAGGAAATTCCTGATTTTGATCAAGAATTGAGAAGAAGTATTGTTTATACCTGAGGAGTTGGTGGAATGATTTGATCCAGCTCTTTGTCGGTCATATTGTCTAATTCATGTAAATCAGTTTTAATTTTCCACTGTGCTTCATCTTCGACAGGTTGTGGTAAACGGGCTTCAAGCCAGTCACAAACCACATCGGGTGGAAAATCTGGGTGATTACATTGAATGACCCACGCCAGAAATTCCTTGGCTTCACCATTCATATAAGGTGGAGGCGAAACAGGAAGAAATTGCGTTGGTAAACGCTCATTGGTCGAAATGTAATTCAGTACATGTCCTAGTTCTTGAACGGTTTGCCATGCAAGAGGATGATCGACATTAATTTGGAATTTAAACCACCACGCATGTTGACCGTCTGTTCCATAAGAGTCGATTAATCTTTTTTGTACGCTTGGTACTTTTGAGAAAAATTGATGCAGTCGTTCAAAGTTTAATTCCGCCACAATGTTCCACCTAATCCATGAAAAAAATTATTTTAACATAAAGCATAGCAATCAAAATTCACATTCAAAGTGGGAATAACATCCTGTACAAATCTTTGTCCAACTTGCTATTTTTATGCATGCTTGGGTAGAAACTTAGGTTAAAATATCATCAAATATGATTGGGAGCAGCAGATGAAAGTGAAGTCCTGTTTTGCATGTGGGATAGCCATCTTAATGCTGAGTTCTAACTCTGCCTTCGCAGATACCAATGGTTGGTCGAATTATCAGGGAACCAGTACCAAACGCCCTAATTATCCACCGCAACCCCCATATCCGAATCGACCTTATCCTCCGCATGATCATCGGCCGCCAAATTGGGATCGACCACAAGCCAACGTCAGTATTAACTTACAGGCACCTACCTATACCCAATACAATCATCAAAGTACCAGTTATGTTTTTGGTGATGCCAATTCACGCATAGAAAGTTCAAATTATAGAATTATCAACGACTGGCAGCGCCTAGGACTGCCTGAGCCTCCGCAAAACATGTATTGGATCTTTGAAAATGGTCGTTATGTTTTAGTCCCTAGATAAAATTAGGCTTCCCAGCTTTCGATTTGAACGCAGCCACAGAGGTCATGCTCAAAAGTGGGCAAGCTAGATTTACATGATGACATTAAGCCAGTTCATCATCTTCAGGGCGCGGGGTTTTGCCTTGAGGTAAGGGTTGATCTTGATGTTTATCACGCATGACGGAAGGAAACGTCCATGACGCATAACGCACAATTAAAATGGCTAGCGCAAGAATCAAGATTGAACCAGTAATAATCACCAAGTCCATATCGGCTTTATGATCGTGTTGAATATCTGAAATTAAAAGACGGGTGAGGGCTGTAATTGCCACATAAATCAGAAAGCGGACAGGCATGTGATTGGTTTTAAAATAAATGCCAACCATGGCACCCAATTCTAAATAGATAAATAACAACAGAATATCGTCAATGGTGGCGTATTGTTTGACGGTGAGGATTTCGATTACGGTATGCACGGCGGACCATGCCACCATACAGCCAATAATGAATAGAGCAATGTAGTGAAAGCTTTCAACTGCTAAATTGCCTAATCGGTCGAGGAGGGTTTCAATTTTAACCACTTTAGTATCTCGTTCAGACATCTTTACCTCCTATTATTTGAAATAACAACTTATTCAATCATAAGCAAATTTCATGCACATGAATATTGTGGCATAAAAAAACGCCTGACAGAGCAGGCGTTTTTTACACTTAAGGATTATGCTTGGCTAGTGAAGTAATTTTCACTGAAGTTCATGATCAAGTCAGAACCTGCTTTCACTTTAGCAATACGCATGTCTAGTTCAGGAAGAATACGTTGTGCGAAGTATTGGGCAAGTGCCAATTTGTTTTGGAAGAACTCGCCATCTTTGTCTTTTGCTGCATTGGCAATGCGAGCAAACATATAAGCGAAGCTGAGTAAGCCCACAGCATGCAAGTAGTCTACTGCTGCTGCATTTGGGAATTCTACGCTTTCAGACGCTTGAGCAAGTACGAATTGAGTCAGGTCGGCAATTTCTGTCGCTGCATCCAAAGTGGCATCTTTAATAAAGTTTAAATCTGCATCTAAACTATTAGCGAAATCACGAATTTCTTCGATGTATTCTGCAACGTATGCACCGTTACACTTAATGGTTTTACGACCAATCAAGTCTTGTGATTGAACGCCATTGGTTCCTTCGTAAATCTGTGCGATACGTAAGTCACGGACACATTGCTCCATACCCCATTCACGAATATAACCATGACCACCGAAGCACATTTGTGCATCAAGCGTTGCTTGGAATGCAGTATCGGTTAAGTAAGCTTTCGCAATTGGTGTAAGTAGCGCAACGCGGTCATTGGCTTTTTTCACTGCTGCCGCATCAGTCGAGAATTTGGTGATGTCTAACTGCTGACCCACATACACAGCAAATGCACGAGAAGCTTCGTTGTTGGCACGTACGTTTAACAACATACGACGGACATCACCGTGTACTAAAATGCTGTCTGCTGGTTTGTTTGGTGATTTAACGCCAGAAGCACTACGACCTTGTAAACGATCAGTCGCATATTGTGCCGCATTTTGGTAAGCAAATTCAGATGCGCCAAGACCTTGAATACCCATCGACAAACGTTCGTAGTTCATCATAACGAACATTGCTGCAAGACCTTCGTTTTCTTTGCCCACGAGGTAACCTTTTGCACCATCGAAGTTCATGACGCAAGTTGCAGAGGCTTTGATCCCCATTTTGTGTTCGATTGAACCAGGACCTGCGGCATTACGTTCACCCACTGAACCATCTTCGTTCACAAGGAATTTGGGTACGATGAATAATGAAATACCACGTGAACCCGCAGGTGCATCTGGAGTCTTCGCCAATACCAAGTGAATGATGTTTTCAGCTAAATCGTGGTCACCGCCAGTAATGAAAATTTTAGTCCCTGTGATGTTATAAGTACCATCTTCGTTAGGTTCAGCTTTAGTTTTGATAATGCCTAAATCTGTACCTGAGTGTGGCTCTGTTAAGCACATGGTACCTGACCATTCACCAGAGTAAATTTTAGGTAAATAGGTTTCTTTTTGCTCTTGAGATGCATAGCTGTTTAACGCCATACCTGCACCCACAGAAAGTAATGGGTAAAGCATGAAAGACGGGTTGGTTGCGAATAGCATTTCGTCAGAAAGTACAGTCAGCATTTTTGGCATGCCTTGACCGCCCCATTCTTCTTCTGCACCTAAACCAATCCAGCCACCTTGGGCATATTGCTTAAATGCTTCTTTGAAACCAGCAGGTGTAGTTACTGCGCCATTATTATAAGTTGCACCTTCCTCATCACCTGTACGGTTCAGCGGAAGCGTTACATTTTGCGCAAATTTTGCCATTTCTTCCAAAATAGCTTCTGCAGTCGCGGCATCTAAATGCGCTAGATTTTCGTTCGACTGCCAGAATTGTTCTGCGTTAAAAACATCATTTAAGATGAATTTCATATCTGCAAGCGGTGCATTATAAATTGGCATAGTTAGTTCACCTTTGTTGTATATATCATGTGCTGAATGTGGAATAACACGCATTCACACGTATTATTGATGGAATTAAATTTAGCATTGATTACATAAAAAAAGGACCGTCAAAACCGACCAGTCCTTTTTTCTTAAATTAACATTGCAAGCAACATTAAAGTATGGTTAGAACGCGAAGTGTTCTGCATCTAATGACATTAATGGCTCTACACCACCAGCAATCACGTCAACGTGTGAACGAACACGTGGCAAGATTTTCTTGAAGTAGAAGTGTGCAGTGGTCACTTTTGCATTGTAGAAGTCAACATCAGAGGTGCCCGTAGCAAGCGTTTGCTGTGCAACCAACGCCATTTGAGCCCAGAGGTAAGCAAGCGTGACGTAGCCAGAGAAATACAAGTAATCTACAGCAGCAGCACCAACTTCATCTGGATTTTGCATAGCGCGCATACCAATTTGCATGGTGAGGTCGCCCCATTCTTTGTTGAGTGCAGCCAGTGGCTCAACAAATTCTTTCATTGCAGCGTTGTCTTTGTTGGCTTCGCAGAATTTGTGAATAATCTTGGTGAAGTCTTTCAACATTGCACCTTGCGTACCCAAAACTTTACGACCTAACAAGTCCAAAGCTTGAATTTCGGTTGTGCCTTCATATAAGCAAGCGATACGGGTATCACGAACAATTTGTTCCATACCATGTTCAGAAATAAAACCGTGACCACCAAACACTTGTACGCCGTGTTTTGCAGATTCAGAACCTGTTTCAGTTAAGAATGCTTTTGCAATTGGAGTAAGGAGTGAAAGGATGTTGTCAGAGTATTTACGCTCTTCTTCAGTTGCACCTTTCTCTACGATGTCAGCATGGAAAGACAACAAGTAAACCAATGCACGACCTGCTTCAGCAAAAGATTTTTGCGTTAACAACATGTTGCGTACAGCTGGGTGAACAATAATTGGATCAGCTTCTTTTTCAGGTGCTTTAGGGCCAGAAAGTGAACGCATTGCTAAACGATCTTTCGCGTATGCAAGCGCACCTTGGAAAGAACCTTCAGATGCAGCAAGACCTTGAACCGCTGTACCGATACGTGCTGTGTTCATGAAGGTAAACATACAGTTTAGACCACGGTTTTCAGGTCCAATCAAGTAACCTTTTGCGTTGTCAAAGTTGATGACGCAGGTTGCGTTACCATGAATACCCATTTTGTGTTCGATAGAACCACAACGTACCGCATTACGCTCACCTACAGTACCATCAGCATTTAAGTTGAATTTTGGCACGATGAAGAGTGAAATGCCTTTGGTACCTTTTGGTGCGCCAGGAAGACGAGCAAGTACAATGTGTACAATGTTTTCTGCCATGTCATGCTCACCAGCAGAGATAAAGATTTTCTCGCCTGTAATTGCATAACTACCGTCAGCATTTGGTTCAGCTTTAGTGCGGATAATACCTAAGTCAGAACCTGCATGAGATTCAGTTAAGCACATGGTTCCTGTCCAAACACCTGAAACAAGGTTTGGTAAGTAAGCATCTTTTTGTTCTTTAGAACCATGGTGTTCTAAAGTACGGACTGCACCATGAGAAAGCCCAGGATACATCCCCCAAGCCCAGTTTGCAGTACCAACCATTTCTGAAATCACGTTACCTAAAGAAACTGGTAAACCTTGACCGCCGTATTGTTCTTCTGCTGAAAGTGAAGGGAAGCCTAGTTCGATATATTTTTGGTACGCTTCTTTAAAACCAGTTGGTGTCGTCACCACACCATCATTCCAAGTACAACCTTCGCGGTCACCGCTTTGGTTGATTGGAGACAATTCATTTTCACAGAAATCTGCCGCAGCTTCTAAATATTGGTCAACCAATTCACGGCTTACGGTTTCTTGGAAAGCAGGAAGTTTTGCATAATGTTGTTCAGCATTTAGTAATTCATGCAAAACGAACTGCATATCACGTAAGGGCGCTTTGTATTGTGGCATGTCGGTTTTCCTCAATACTGGTTTTAACCAGCGTTATAATCCTAATAAACATGGTGACGTGCCTTCAATGACACGTTTTTAAGTACCAGTTAATCGTGCAACATCTTGTTATAAGGTACAAGCACTTGCCCCTCATTTCTTAGTGACTGCAAAGTCAAGAAAAGGTGGCTTGAATTTTCTAAGTACATTGAGTGTAAACGTTTTTATGTTTTTTAGGGTGATACAAATAGTCAAAAAACGTAAAAAGTTATGTTGCTCATTTAGGCACAAAAAAAAGACGCTTGAAGCGTCTTTTTTTTGTGATCAATCTGCTTATGCAGCTGGAGGTGGTGCAATATTTGCGGTTGGAGCAGTATTGGGTTGAGGTTGGTTTGGGAAGAAACGTACTGAACATTTGCCCGAAAGGGTTTGTTCACCTGCTTTAATTTGCACTGCTTTACCCTCAGTTTGACCTTTACATGCCGTTTCTAGCGCTTGTTGGAAGGCTTGTTTTTCTTTTAAACGTTGGTCGAATTGTTGCACCATTTGTTGGCGTTGTGCATCGGTGAGTTTTTCACCGCGCTGAGGGCGCATCATGCCTTCATCACCTTGCATTGGAGCTTGACCCATACGCATTTCATGTCCACGTTTGTGGTCGGGTTGAAATACCATATGACATTGACCGTCAATAGTTTGCGTACCTGCTTTCACCTGAACAGTTTGTCCCACAGTTTTGCCATCACAGGCTTGTCGCATTTGCTTAAACATTGCTTTATGTTCAGCACGCATTTGATCGCGTTCAGCACGTTGTTCAGGTGTTAAATGATCGGTATGTCGACCATCCATAACGTGGTGTTGGTGCTCTTGCGGTGCTGACGTCGATTGGCAAGCCGTTAATGCTGTTACACTTAAAACACTACAGGTCGCGAATACCATTTTTTTCATTAAGCTCATTATCAATACCCCAGCACGCTATTTTTCATTTGTGCTTAAAGATTAAATAATAAAGATGAAGAAACAATGGAGGGTTTTTTGAAAATAGGTTGGTTACAATAGTGCTAACAAAATAACAACCGAGCACCGCTGTTGAATATTCGACGTGTCCCGATTGCGCTACGCCTATTCCTAACTGTATTGCTAACCACCTTGGTGATTATCACTCTGAGTTTAGGGGTGTTGCACTGGACCATGCAAAAAAACTTCACCAAGTATGTGGCCGATGTCGAAATGCAAAAGCTCGATCATCTGATTTCCAATTTGGCAGGGGTGTACGCGGTTTATCACGACTGGGGCAATGCCATTCAGGCCCAGATTTTACAAATTGAGGGTCAGGCAGACCCTGATGATTATGACCGACTGTCGCATTGGTGGTTGCGCCGACAATACGATATTGCCTTACAGCAGCGTTACTTTGAAGAACATACTTTTGTGAATTTACCACCAACGCTGGCTCGAGCAGATCAAGGGAAACCGTTGCTCGACCAAGAGGAATTACGTTGGTTAGAGTTAAATTTACCCTCTGAATACCAACCCTTTGAAGGTTTAAAATTTCCTTTAAAATCGAATGAAAACGCTTTCCGACCGCCCGATCGTAAAGAAGGACAAGCGCAGAATAAGTTAAAAAATAGCAATCAGAAGAAGCAATTTATTTCAATGCCAGACCGTTTGGGCTTGAGTTCACGTTTATCTTTATATGATGCCAAACGACAATTTGTGGTGGGGGAGCCTTCTTCAGATCAAATTTCCTATCGTCCGATTATTGTAGATGACAAAGTGGTGGGCTATTTAGGGTTAAAGCCAGTCTTAGATCAGGATGATGCCTTAAGTATTAATTTTTTCAGTAATCAAAAACGTTACTTATTTTTGGTCTATGCTTTAACGATTTTAGCCAGTCTAATTGCCGCATTATTGTTGGCGACTTATTTTAAAAAACCAATTCAACGTTTACTCAATGCGACGCGTGAGTTGACGCAAGGTAATTACCAACATCAAGTCAAAATTAACCGTAATGATGAATTAGGTGATTTATCCAATGAGTTGAATCAATTGGCAGAAATTCTAAATCAACATGAAACGTCACGTCGTCAATGGGTGGCTGATACTTCACACGAATTAAAAACGCCATTGGCTGTGTTACAGGCGCAAATCGAAGCGATGCAAGATGGTATCCGTAAGGCGACCCCTGAGCATCTGGATGCCATGATGCGTCAAGTGAGCAGTTTGAAAAAATTGACCCAAGATTTGGCCGATTTAGCTCAAGCCGATGCTCAGCAATTGACGTGTTACTTTTCGACGGTAAATCCGTGGGATGTGGTGGTGCAAGAAGTGGAAAACTTTAAGCCAAAGTTTGAACAGGCGAATCTCAGTGTGAGTGTGCAGGGTGATGCGCCAGTCTTACAATTAGATACAGACCGATTCAAACAAATTGTGGTCAACTTACTCAGCAACAGCATTCGTTATACTGAACAGGGTGGAGAAATCAAGATTCACACTGAACAAACAGAAACAGCGTGGAGCCTGTATGTCGATGATAGCCCGTATGGCTTGACCGATGAACAATTGCAGCACTTGGGCGAGCGATTCTATCGTGTGGATGATTCACGAACCCGGAGCACAGGTGGAACAGGGCTAGGTTTGGCACTTTCATGTAAGATTGCTCAGGCACTTGGTGGAAGTTTACGTTTTGAACATTCACCCTTGGGTGGTTTGCGTTGCAAACTCACTTTTCCCAAATAAATGAAACCATAAAGGAAATATTCATGAAGCATATTATGCTGGTTGAAGATGAAGTTGAACTGGCTCAATTGGTCCGTGATTATCTAGAAGCAGCAGGTCTTGAAGTGAGCCTGTTCCATGATGGGCAGGAAGCCTATGATAGTTTTATGCAACGTAAACCAAGCCTGATGATTTTAGACTTGATGGTGCCACGTATGGATGGGCTCACCATTTGTCGTAAGGTCAGAGAACAATCTGACTTACCGATTATTATGGTGACTGCACGAACAGAAGAAATTGATCGTGTGTTGGGCTTAAATATGGGAGCAGATGATTATGTCTGTAAGCCTTTTAGCCCAAAAGAATTGGTGGCGCGTGTACAAGCGGTTTTACGCCGTTTAGAGCGTAAAGCCGAGCCTGAAGAAAATAGCTTATTTCGGGTAGATAAAGCACAACAACGCATTTGGTATCAACAAAAGACCCTGAACTTAACCCCAACCGAATTTCGCCTTTTGGAATTGTTCCTTGAGCATGTTGGGCAAGTTTATTCGCGCGTACAATTATTAGACCATATTAATCCAGATAGTTTTGATGTGGCAGACCGTGTTATTGATAGCCATATTAAAAACTTACGTCGAAAAATTTCGGATGCAGCCGAAACAGGCAACCGTCATGAATGGATTCAAGCCGTGTATGGTGTCGGTTATCGTTTTGAATATCCAGAAGATTAATTCAGGTTTCTGAGCGATAGAAGAAGCGGATAAGCCTTGGGCTATCCGCTTTTTTTATGGGATTAAAGCAAAGGTGGTAATGAAAATCAGCCGTTCTTTTAAATCTCCAGTGGGTGAAAATGAGACAGAGCAATCGGCGATTTTAAAGGACAAGACTGGTTGATCGCTTGTGCAAGCGATACAATTCATTTTTTGTCAGATGAGCATGTGTTTTGAGCAGCGAGATGCCTAAACTTCAGCGCCGTTTAAAGAACCGCCATATCCAATTGATCGCCATGGGCGGTGCAATTGGTACGGGATTGTTCTTAGGTTCAGCACATATTATTGAGTCTGCTGGCCCATCGATTATTTTGGGTTATATGATAGGCGGTTTGATTGCATTTTTAATTATGCGTCAGCTCGGAGAAATGATTGTGCATGAACCCGTGACGGGTTCATTCAGCTACTTTGCCTTTAAATATTGGGGACGGTTTTCAGGCTTTTTAACGGGCTGGAACTACTGGGTACTGTATATCTTGGTGGTGATGACTGAGCTGACCGCGATTGGTAAGTATGTGAATTATTGGTGGCCGCATATTCCTGCGTGGGTCTCGGTGCTGGTGTTCTTTGTGGTGATCACACTGGCCAATCTCGCCAATGTCAAACTGTATGCAGAGTCTGAGTTTTGGCTGTCGATGATTAAAGTTGTGGCGATTATCGCGATGATCATCTTCGGGGTTTATCTCTTGTTGACGGCTGATGTCGGTTCAACCGCATCCGTCACGAACTTATGGGCACATGGTGGGTTTTTCCCACATGGCTTTGAAGGCTTGTTTTATATGCTGGCCTTTATGATGTTTGCTTTTGGCGGTATTGAGCTGATTAGTATGGCGGCTGCGGAAACCGAAGATCCTGAAAAGAATATTCCCAAAGCAGTCAATCAAACCGTGATTCGGGTTTTCCTGTTCTATATTTGCTCGTTGGCGATTCTTTTGTCTTTGGTACCTTGGAATCAACTGGATTTGGGTGGGCTAGATAAAAGTCCATTCGTGCTTATTTTTAAGCAAATGGGCATTGATTGGGCAGCCCATTTGCTGAATTTTATTATTTTGACCGCATCGGTTTCTGTTTGTAATAGTGGGATGTATGCCAATAGTCGCATGCTATTAGGTCTGGCAGAACAGGGCAATGCCCCGCAAGTTTTTAAGCAGGTTAATCGACAAGGGACACCGATAGCGGCTGTATTATTTTCAGCATTACTGATTTTTGGTTGTGTGCTGTTGAATTACTTTTTACCTGAAAAAGCGCTCAGTTATCTGATTTATATTGTGGTCAGTGCTGCGGTGTTGAATTGGATGATGATCAGTTTGATCCATCTTAAATTTAGACAGAGTATGAAAAAACAGGGCATTCAAACCAAGTTTCCAGCGTTGTTTGCACCGTTTAGCAATTATTTTGTTTTAGCCTTTATGCTGATGATTTTGTATATCATGTGGAACCAAGGCTTTATGCTTTCAGTATTGATGCTTCCTGTCTGGATCCTCGTGCTATTTGTTTTGTTTAAAACATTAAAGCCGAAGAAAAGCTAAAGCGCAGGTGATGATGTTGAAAAGGACTCAATCTGAGTCCTTTTTTATTGGGCTTTTGATCGTTTATGGTTCTGATTGATTGCTCAATTATAAGTACTTAAATAATGTTCTAGGTTGTCTTTTTTACTTTTACTTTGGACAAGGTGGATCAGTCTGTATTCAAGTCAGTGAAGCGTTCCGTTAGCGATGAGCATGTCACTTAGGGCTGAATTGTAGAAGTAGCGACTAAACTTTTCGACAATGCATTCGAATAAGGAGTCGAGCAGGAAAATGACTTAGGTTTCATCAGTTTCAGCCCGTCTTTGTTTGAGGTTCAGCATGGCTTTCTGATTAATTTGAGTGGAGAGTGAGCGACACTCATGCTTAATCTTTTCGGATTGATATGTATAGCTAATTAAATAGACAAAATTGCGAAGAGAGCGGTTGTATTTCCAACAGATTAAAGCAGTAAGCTATCAAGTTGCTCTTAAAGTACTCAAAAATTAACTTTAAAGAAGTACGGCTTGGCTGCAACCATCCTGAAAACTATCCACAATTTCTGCGGATAATTTTGGGGGTAAGTCTGATTAAGCTAGTTTTTCCATGTACGTTTTGGCTTACACCAACTCAAGCGGATTGCGTCTAGGTCAGCCCTAAAATTTTTTATAAGATGCAGTTATGGAGAACAGGATGTTCCAAAACATAAAACAAAAATGATAAGTTCAACACGAGGATGTGAGGTACGACAGGGGTTATACCTAGCAAATCAATACGAAAAAGCCCGACAGGATGTCGGGCTTTTTTATGATCTCTCAATTGCTCACTTCGCTTTTAGTTTCGAATTTTTTGTTCCAAGTGGGCAATATTGGAAAATGTTGAAAAGCTGTGCAGCAGAGAAGAGACAAGATATATTCAAACTTATGATCAGCTTGATGACGTGATAATGCTCAGCTTAAAAAAATCAAAAGAAATAATTAAAATCTTCTTCATTTAATATTTAGCGGATGGCTTTAAGTGCAGCGATTCGCTGTCTTTGTAGTTTATTCAGCTTGGATATCACAAGCTCATAAGAATTTTGCACTAGATCAATAACTAAATCAGGCTCTAAGTTTTCATCTTCATAGATTGAAATCCAATGCTTTTTATTCATATGCCAACCGGCATGAATATACGGATAAATATCACGTAGCATCGCGCCGTGGTCAGGAGTAACTTTTAAGTTACTTAAAGTTGCACCACTTAAAGATGAATTGAGCAAAAACATTTTATCCATGACTTTATAGACATCACAGCCCTCACCAAAGGGTTGACTACACGTGACTTCTGGTAGGGCAAGTGCAGCTTTTGCGGCAATAAGGTGTAAGGACATGGTGATCACTACTCTAGTAGGGGGAGCCCTGTGGATATTGTTGAATTTATCCACAGTTTAGGCCAAACTTTTAAGACGAACAACTCACCATCACTTCAGGCACATCATTTGCTAATGGGGCTAAATCTTCAGCATTTTCTAAATCAGGCTGTTGTGTAAAAGGCTGACTGAGCAAGTTAAACAGTCGGTCGACTTCTGAAAAATCATTGCGCTCAGCCAGTTCAATCGCTTTTTGTGCCATGTGATTGCGTAGGATATAAACTGGATTGGCTTGTTGCATGGCTGCATCCAATTCTGCTGTGTCTTGATTGGCACGAATCTGTTGGTATTGTGCAAGGAAACTTTCAAACTGACGGCGGTCAAGGCAGTCATCTTTAATGATTTCATATTGCTTATCTTGCAAACGAGTAAAGCTTTGTGTGTAGTCAAGCTGTTCGGTTTGTAGAATCCGTAAGAAGCTCATGGCACAGTCAAAACTGTCAGCATGGAAATGAGGCAAGCCCATTTTCTGACTTAAACCTAGTTTATAGTGTTCCAAGAACGTGGGTTCGTAGTGCTCTAGGCAAGTGGCAAGGTTTTGCTTCCATTGTTCTTTGTCATAGTCTTGAGGGCAAAGCGGAATGAGGTTATTTAGCCATGTCCATAAATTCCAGTGACCAATGCTCGGTTGCTGCTGATAGGTATAGCGGCCTTGGTAGTCGGAGTGGTTATTGATCCAATTGGGGCGGAAGCGTTCCATAAAGCCATAAGGACCAAAATCGAGGGTTGAACCCGTAATATTCAAATTATCGGTATTCATGACGCCATGTGCAAAACCAATCAGTTGCCATTTGGCAATCATCACCGCAGTCCGTTGAATCACTTGGGTGGCAAAAGCCAAGATTGGTTGTTCGGCTTGCAAGCATTCAGGATAATGCCATTCCATACATTTTTGGGTGAAGTCTGCCAATAGGTCGGATTGATACTGATTAATCCACTCAAAATGCCCCAAACGAATATGACAGTCTGATGTGCGTAGCATCATTGCGCCTAGCTCTAGCTTCTCCCGCTGTACACCTTGAGTAGACGAAGTAAAACCGATTGCATTACTAGAGGGAATACCCAGTGCATTGAGTGCATGACCTGCCAGATATTCACGAATAACCGAGCGTAATACCGCACGACCATCGCCCATACGTGAGTAGGGGGTCGAGCCTGCACCTTTTAAATGTAAGTCGATGGTTTGTTGTTTTTGATCGAGAATTTGTGCAATCAGTAAACCACGACCATCACCAAGTTGACCCGCCCATTGTCCAAATTGATGCCCAGCATAAACCATCGCAAGCGGTGTGAACTCAGCAAAGGTTTTTTGCCCACTACAAATGTCCACCCATGACTGTTTGTCGGCTTCAGACCATTGCAACTGTTCTGCCAAAGCGGTATTGAAATGACCTGCTTTTGCCCCTTTCAGAGGCAAGGGTTGTTGATGGTGATAAAGCTTTGAAGGAAGGAGGGAGTAGCGTGAATTGAACTGCATAGTGAAGGATCACAAGGGATAAGCCATGATCCCATCAATATAGCAAAGTTTTAGTGTTAAGAGATATATCCAACTATTTTAGTCAACTATAAACAGCTTGGCGCCCTTCGAGGTAGATGAGCGATGGGCTTCGGCCTGATCCGCAACTTGGTAACTCATGCCAGCCGTGAGGGTAAAGCTACGACCATCATCTAGTTCGGTGTGTAGTTCGCCTTCTAAGCACAACAGGATATGCCCTTTAGAACACCAATGGTCGGCCAAATAGTTCTCCGAATACTCCACCATACGCACGCGAATCGCGTCAAATTGCTGGGTACGCCATAGGGCATAACCTTGATCACCTGTATGGCGGGTGGTTGGTATCTTTGCCCAGTTGGTGATGCCGAAGGGGATGTTTATTATATCCATATGGTTTTCCTTTATGTTTTATGTATTGCTAAAAAAAGCCCCTTGCGGAGCTTTCTTTCGAAACGATCAATTCGTTAGACAGTAATTACTGTGAAACAGGCGCTTTTTTAATGCTACGCATCAGCTTGGTTAAAGTCTCACGATGATGTCCTAAACGCTTTTCGACCAACTGAAATTCAACTTTGAGTTTCTCATCCATTAGATGGATTTTTTCAGCCACAGCAGTTTTCTTAGCTTGAATTTCTTGTTCTTTTAACTTTGCCCAGTCATTCAAGGTTTGAGTAAATGCATCGTACTCTTGAGCAATACGAGCTTTAGCCGAATTGATATCGTCACTAACGTTTAGACCATGAACTTCTAAGTCTTGTTCAGCGTATTTGAACTTCATTGCAAGTTCGGCTTTCTTGATATTAAAGCTTGGAATACGACGCAAGTTTTTCGCTAAACCGAGTTTTGAACATGACCAGATTAACCATTTGGTTGGATCATACTGCCACCATTTCACACCATTACGATAATCGTATTGGAAAATATGATGATAGTTGTGATAACCCTCGCCCCAAGTGGCAATCGCAAGCAAGAAGTTATCGCGCGCAGTATTTTCATCCGTATATGGGCGTTTACCCCACATATGGCAAAGTGAGTTAATGAAGAAGGTTACATGATGGCTCAGGATTAAACGTACCAATCCACCCAAAAGTAACACGCCCCACATATCGCCAACCGCCCAACCAATCGGTAATAAAATACCGGTATGCACCAAAATAACCAAAGGCACATAATATTTATGTTGGAACATGACCAACTTGTCATTTAGCAGGTCAGGTGCATTTTTAAAATTAGGCTCTGCTGCTGGATAGTCATGTAACATCCACCCCATATGGGCAAACCAAAAGCCTTTATTGATTGAGTATGGATCTTTTTCCACATCATCGACATGACGGTGATGGGTACGGTGACCAGAAGACCAGAATAAAATACTGTTCTGAACTGCAAAAGTACCCATAATCATCAAAATGATTTTTAAAGGTAGTGTCGCTTCATAAGCACGATGTGCCCATAAGCGATGATAGCCCGCAGTAATACCCAAACTACTCACACCCAATAGCACAATCATGCTGACCCAAGCACTTAAGCTAAAATCATGATTGATGGCATAGAGTGGAACAGCGATAACCGCAACAATAGGTAAAAAAACCAGTGCAAAAATTGCAATCCAGTTAATTGGGGCTTGAGGTAGGGGAGGATTCATCTCCAACAGCACTCCTAGAAACCTGATACAGGTTAAAATTGAGAACTTAAATCATTACAAGCTGTAAGGATTAAGATTCTGGCATATTAGCATGAGCAACATTTGTACTCTAGCATTATTGTACAGTTGTATTGTACTAAACAGTAACAGAATAAGACTATGCTAAGATTGAATTTATCGTAACCAATCCGCTATTTTTATTGGTTGCTTGATATATTTCTATTGTACTTTAGGTCAACTGCCGTACTCATCTTAACTGCGGGTCAATTTTACTTGTTATCCGAACCAATTTTTAGCCTAAATTTAGCTGTTGCAGCATCATTTTGGGAAAATCGGTAATCAAGCCATCAATACCACAAGTTTGCAGATGCTTGGCACGATCAACATTATTGACGGTCCAGACACTGACCTTTAATCCTGCAGCGTGGGTGGCTTCAATTAAGGCATCACTTGCCAATTGATTCATCCAGCCAATACGGCTACAGCCTAATGCCAGTGCCTGTTCAATGGCACGTTCTTGGATGTCTTCTTCAATCAGAAGTCCGCGTCTAAATCGCGAGTGAGCTTGTTGTAAAGCTTGGTGAATTTTTAAGTCAAAACTGGTGATAACCGCATTGTGCTCAAATCCTGTCAAAGCTTGTTCTAAACTTTGAATCAGTTTCTCTGCAGCTGCAAAATCATTCACGGCTTTTACTTCCACTTCTAGATGAGAAAATTCACGCAGAATATTCAGGCTTTGTTCTAGGGTTGGCGTATTTTCATGTTGCCAATCCATCCAGATAGAGGCTTGATTGAAGCGGTGTAAGTCATGAGCTGTACAGGCGTAAAGATTTTGTTCAATTGAAGTGGTGCGTAAAAAATTATCATCATGCATCACCACTAAAGTGTCATCTTTGAGTTGACGCACATCAAACTCGACTGCACGGATACCTAAGTCATGTAAATATTGGAATCCACCTAAAGTATTTTCAGGTGCTTCACCCCGGGCGCCACGATGTCCGATAATTTGCATGTTTAAATCTGCTTAGTGATTACTCTATTTTGATTATTACGGAGTTACGTGAAATTTCACAGTCCATTGACTTGTATTTGAATCCTTATTTTTAGAAATTTAAATGCTAAAGAATAGTTTGAATAGTGATAAAAATCAAAGTTCGATTCAATGAACTTGAACAGAGCAAAAGTGATGATTGAGACTGAAGATTGATGACCTAGCCTCAATCAGGTTACTTTTTAAATCGTGTCGTTAATATTTTTTTGCCAAAGCACTTCTGAGCCACCTTCAGCTCGTTGCAAGGCGCGCGAGGCGACAAAAAGCCAGTCGGATAAACGGTTGAGCAGCTTTAATGCAGTGGCTTGAATGTTCTGATCACGGGTGTGTACCGACATTAGGCTACGTTCTGCTCGGCGGCATACCGCTCGTGCTTGGTGTGCATAGCTACATGCCAAAGAACCAGAAGGGAGAATAAATTCTTTCAGCATCGGCAAGTTTTCATTCATACGGTCAATTTCTTGTTCAAGAAACTCAATGCAAACAGGCTGTAGCAAATGATAGTTGGGAATGCATACTTCACCACCTAAGTCGAACAGCCAATGCTGAATGAGACTTAAGCTTTTATCCCAGATTGCTTTGTCAGTGATTGGGCTTGCGCTAATTTGAGCACGCAGGACACCAATCGTTGAATTGAGTTCATCCACATCACCAAGTGCGGTAATTCGTAGATCATCTTTAGTTACACGAGAACCATCGCCAAGTCCTGTGGTTCCTGTATCACCTGTGCGGGTATAAATTTTACTTAAACGGTGGCCCATAATGTTTCCTAGGTTTAAATGAAAAAAAGGATAATGCCGGTCAAAACATTATCCATAAACTGCGCTGTTTTAAAATTTTTTTGAGTCTTTAAGTTAAATTAATAACGGAAAGTGACTCCTGCGGTAGCTAGGCGGCCGCTTGCAAGGTAGTACGAGCTAACTTCGTTATTCCATGCCGCTTTATAAGTTGTATCCCCAAGGTTGTGAATGTTTGAGAACACTTTTACATGTGGGTTAATTTGCCAATAAGCATTCATATCGATCGTGGCATATCCAGGAATCTGTTGAATATCTTTAGATGAACCTTTAGCAACCAAAGAAGTTGTGAAACCATAGACTCCATTATCCCAACCCGCAGATAATGTGAAGTTTTGACGTGGACGGTTTGGAGCATCTTCGTCAGTATCATCATTTTTGGGTTGTACATAAGCATATTCTGCATTTGCGAATAAGTTATCCTGTTTCCACTTCAAACCAAGTTCGGATCCAGTGAACGTTGCTTTCTTCAGATTGTAAAACTTAAATCCTGTAGAGGCATCAGATACCATAAGATTGTCGACTTTGGTTTGATAAACAGAACCATACAGTTGAATACCGTAATTAAGGGAATGATCAAAACCTAGTTCATAAGAAATACTTTCTTCTGGTTTTAAGTCTGGGTTACCGCCCCACCATGATGGTTCAGAAATAATTTGGCCTACAACAGGTGCTCTAAACGCTGTACCTACGTTGGTGTAAAAACTTGTTTTTGGTGTGGCAAAGTAACGAGCAGCGAGTTGACCAACAGTATGTGTACCAAACTGCTGATTATCTTCTACGCGAACGCCAGCTTGCGTTGAGAACAGATCATTTTTAAACTGATGTTGGACGTAATAACCAATGGTCTCATTGTCGGATTTAAAGCCTGTGTCACCGATATAAGCAGCGACTTTCTCGGCTTCTGTTTCATTGTATTCAACACCAAAGAGTATGTTCTGATGTTGAGCGAATTGCCATTTTAGGTTGGAGTCAATTTCTTGCTGTTCTGTATTTACAATTGAAGGATAAGATGACTTGACTACATTGTATTGATCATCAAACTGAGAAAGACGCGTATTCCAAGTTAAATTATTGCTTAAGTTTAAGCGTCCTTGAACGTTATAGAGACGGTTAATGAAGTCATAAGCTTCTGGTGCACCATAAGAAAAATAATCACCAGTCCCTTTATTTTCTTTAACTTCAGCAGAAAGACCATAAGCTTCTTTTTCTACGCCTACTTTCGCGCTATAGCCTTTTTGGTCAAAGCCTGCTTTACGGTCATCATTGGCAATAATTTGATCACCATCAGTTTCAAAACGTTGACCGCGGAGCTGAGCATAAAAACCGTCTTCTGCAACATCAACACCTAAAATGGTTTTATAGGTATTACGTTCACCAGCTTCAATCGTTGTAAATATTGAGTTTTCTGTTGGTATTTTGGAAATGAGCTGAATTACACCACCAATTGCATCTGTACCATATTGAACTGAGGCAGGACCTTTTAGAATTTCAATTTGTTTCACATCTGAAAGGTCAAAAAGAGGAATGTTGGTACCAGCTACAGTTGCAATGTTGGAACGCATACCATCTTGTAGAAATAAAGTATGTGCTGCATTGGTACCACGTAAGAATACCGATGCTGTTTGTCCATAACCGCCGACTTGCTTTACGGTTAAGCCTGCTTCTTTAGTGAGTAAGGTCGGAAGGTCTGTAACTGGAGACTGTTCAATGGTTTTTTCATTAATCACAGAAATACGCGCAGGTACATTTTCAATCTTTTCTTCAGAACGAGAGGCAGTCACAACTAGCGTATCTAGAGAAGTATTCACAACATTCGTGTTGTCTTGTGCAGATACAGACGTAGAGAAACCCATCGCAATAGCGATTGCGCCCACTAAAGCAGTAGGCTGAAATAAATTTGGCATGCTGGCTCCATACATTCACCCCCCGTGAATGATTGAGTTAAACGGCGCGATAAGCAGGTCTCCGGACTTAAATATAAATATTGCGAACAATATTGGTATACCCATCTTCCCACACAAGTGCAGTGATGTAAGCGCAAACTTATAAAGGCATACGTTTCGTTTTACCGTTGCGGGGGCAGTGTTGGATTTGCACCAACTTCCCTAAAGCATATTGCTATGACTTATTGCATTTGAGCGCAGTATAAGGTTTGTATGCGAATTAAACAATCTATGTAAAGATTTTTCAGGATGAACTTTACGCAAGGCGAAAAAATTGCATTACAATGATTCGCCCTGTTATTTATAGATCAGCTATAAATAGGGTTGAGCCAGAGTTATAACCTATGCGAACCCGTGCCAAAATTTGTGGAATTACCCGTAGCCAAGATATTCACGCTGTGGTCAATGCAGGGGCAGATGCAATTGGTTTTGTATTTTTCCCGCCTAGTCCACGCCATGTCAATGCAGCTCAAGCCAAAGAACTGATTCAACATGTGCCTGCTTATGTGCAAACAGTTGGCCTGTTTGTGAATGCGTCTGGGGATGAGATTGCAGATGTGGTAAAACAGGTGGCGTTGGATATCATCCAGTTTCATGGTGATGAAACACCAGAAGACTGTCAGGCGATTGCGACACAAGTAGGACGGCGTTGGTATAAAGCTATTCAGGTGAAACCTGAACTGGATGTGGTCGCAGAAGTGAAACGCTACCAACAGACAGGGGCAAGCGCAGTGCTTTTAGATGCTTGGCATCCAGAATTAAAAGGGGGAACAGGACACAGTTTTGACTGGTCACAATTCCCTAAGCTTGATATTCCTTTAATTTTAGCGGGTGGTTTAACCCCCGCTAATGTTGAAGACGCTATAAAGACGACTGGGGCTTATGCTGTAGATGTCAGCGGAGGCGTAGAATCCGCAAAAGGTATAAAAGACCAACAACTTATAGATAACTTCATGCAAGGAGTCCATCGTGGATCAGCAAAGTAAAGTGATTGACTATACCCAATACCCAGATGAACATGGGCATTTCGGTATCCATGGCGGACGTTTTGTGTCAGAAACTCTAATGGCAGCATTAGAAGACTTAGAAAAGCTCTATTTCCGTATGAAAGATGATGAGCAGTTTCTGGCAGAATTCGACCGTGACCTCGCCTACTATGTAGGTCGTCCTAGTCCTTTATATTATGCTGAGCGATGGTCGAAAGAGTTGGGTGGTGCACAAATTTACTTAAAACGTGAAGACCTGAATCATACAGGTTCACATAAAGTGAACAACACCATCGGGCAGGCTTTACTGGCAAAATTATCGGGTAAAAAACGCATTATTGCTGAAACTGGCGCAGGTCAGCACGGTGTCGCAACGGCAACCATCGCAGCGCGTTTAGGTCTTGAGTGTGTGGTGTTCATGGGTGCAGATGACGTGAAACGTCAAGCTATGAACGTATACCGTATGCGTTTACTCGGTGCGACCGTTGTACCTGTGGAAAGTGGCTCTAAAACATTGAAAGATGCCATGAACGAAGCCATGCGTGACTGGGTGACCAACGTCGATTCAACTTATTATGTGATTGGTACAGTTGCAGGCCCGCACCCATATCCACAGTTAGTTCGTGATTTCCAATCGATTATTGGTCGTGAAGCTCGCAAACAAATTCAAGAGCAAGCAGGGCGTTTACCTGATGCCTTGGTGGCATGTGTTGGCGGTGGTTCAAATGCGATGGGCTTGTTCTACCCATTCTTAAATGATCCAGATGTCAAAATGTATGGGGTTGAAGCGGCAGGTTATGGTATTGAAACAGGTAAGCACTCTGCACCTTTAAATGCAGGTCATGTCGGTGTTTTACACGGTAACCGTACTTATTTAATGTCGGATGAACAAGGTCAGATCATTGAAACGCATTCAATTTCTGCAGGTCTAGATTATCCAGGCGTAGGCCCTGAACATAGCTTCTTAAAAGATATGCACCGCGTAGATTATGTGGCGATCAATGACAATGAAGCTTTACAAGGTTTCCGCGATTTAACCCATATTGAAGGCATTATTCCAGCACTTGAAAGTTCACATGCCATGGCCTATGTGACTAAACTTGCACCGACCATGTCTAAAGACCAAATTATTATTGCGACGGTTTCTGGCCGTGGTGATAAGGACTTGATGACTGTGGCACGTATTGATGGCGTGGAAATGGTTGAGATGTAATTATTTCTTTGAAGCCTCCCTATTTGGGAGAGCTTTGAAGACTAGATTTAAAGAATCGTGTTGGGTGAAAGCTCAGCACGATTTTTTTATTTACTTTAATGAAAATGGCTTAGGTCATTTAAAAGAGGGAAAATTTATACATGCACTGCCTCATTTTAAGTGATGAATTATGATTGGTTTACGTAGCAAATATCTTACTTTTGCATAGCATCATCATGTAATTAAGGGATAAATCATTATTTGTATTTTGACGGAGTCTTGCTGCTTACACCTCGAATGTAAGGAGTTCGTCATGTTACTTTGGATAAGCCCACAGTAACCAAAGGCATTGTCATTCGCAAAACTCGTCATATACTTTCATGTGATTAATGGAGTTGCAAAAACATTTCTCTTGAAGTGTGGTTTACCTCAAACAATTGCGAATGACGTTTCCGTGAAGCGCCTGTTAGCTATAAAAAATGTCTCAAAAGAAAGGAAAGAAAATGCCCAGCCTATTTATGGTCATGCTTGGTGGTCGTCACGCACGTGCCAATACAGAAGTCCATGATGTTGTATTTGCAGTCGCTGACAGTTTAGAAGATAGTTATTCGCAACTTAAAAATGCGTGGTTTGGTGAACAAAAAGGCTTACATATTGATGCTTGGATGCAAGTGAATGGTGTCGAAAGTCTAGGGAAAAAATACCAGATTCAGTTTAGTGATGCCCAACCTCAAGTCGCAGATGAAAAGTTGTGGCTAATTAATTTAGGTGGCTATGACACACGTGAATTTGGTGAGTTACATCGTTATGTGCTGGTCGTTGCTCCCCATGCCGCAGAAGCCAAACACCGTGGCAAACAACACTTTGATCAAAAGTGGCAAAAGCAACATACAGATCGTGTTTTAGAGGTGGATGACTGTATTGCCATTGATTGTATACATGGTCGTTATGTGAGCCTGGTAGAAGCCGAGTTTGATGCAAACACGTGGGAAAATACTTATCTTATGTTAAATGTTTAATTTTCAACATTTTAAGTGGGCTGTGCTGATGTGCTATTTTTTATGCTAACATGGCATGAGTAAGAAATGATCGATATTTGCTGCATAAAAAGAACGAAAAATTCTTAATATGACATGCTGTATAGATCAAAGCAGATCTAGCGATATCTGAAATGGAATTGGATAAATGGATTTAATTCAGTCGAATGGGCAGCCACATTATGGTCGCTTTAATGCGTTACCTCAAAATATTGACGTTCAAAAATACCAATATAAAACTCCTTATGGAGAGGTGCTGAACGGTTGGCGTAAACGGCTAAAATATAAGAAGTTTAAATTTTGTTCCATTCAACACGAGCATTACACCATTGGGGTAGCGATTGCCGATATTGCATGGGCAGGGCATGGTTTTTTTTACGTTTATAACCATCTTACTCAGGATGTTATGGAATGGAATGCCATTAATTTCTTGGCCCGTAACACACTGTTAGATGAGCAGCCTTTATATAACCAAAGTTTTTTTCATAAATCGCCGTTTCAAATTGAAATGCAACATGCCAATGGGGTGCGTTATATCCGTGTGACTAAATACGGCGAAATTAAACTGAATGCCCGTATTTTCTGTGCAGGAACACAAGCCTTAAGCATGTGCAGTCCAACAGGAATTAATGGATGGACTTATACCCAAAAACTGACCACTTTGGGCTGTGAAGGCTATTTTGTTAATAAGCAGAATGAAGTCGTACAATTTCACGATAAGACTTTTGCTTCTTTAGATGATACATGTGGATTTCTTCGACCAGAAACCGCCTGGTTTTGGTTGTCTTGTAATTTCTGGGATACCAATCATCAACGAATTGGGCTGAATTTAGCCTCTGGTGTCAATGAAAGTTTTGGTAATGAGAATTGCCTGTGGGTAAATGGTCAGTTGTTTCAATTGACCGATATTTTATTTGAGCATCTGGAGGAAGGACGTTGGAATATCCGTTCTTTAGATCAACGTCTGAATCTAATTGTCACGACCAGTTGGCGTCGTTATGAAAATTTGAACTTAAGATTGGTCGGCAGCCAGTTTAGTCAATGGCAGGCACGTATCAGTGGGACGATTCAGCAAGATGATCAAGAAATTGTACTGGTCGATGAGTATGGTCTTTTGGAACAACATTATGCGAAATGGTAGAGATATCTACTTTCAATTGCATCTAAATTTGGGCATTTAATTTAGATGCAGCATAATCTAGTTGTATCTTATTTTTTACTTTGTGCCGCCTGCCAAAAAGCTTCACCTGCTTGAATAGGGTCATCGGTTGCAGCAAGGGTATCGACCCATACATTGTATTGACGAATAATCGGTTGTTGGCTGGGATGAAATCCTTTTTTAAACCAATCAAAATATTGCTTACGAATGCTGGTTAGGGTGCCTTTACGACCAAAGAACCATGGCAATCCTTTCATAATCATATTGAAGCGTTGCCAACGGCTAAAGCCATCATGTCTTAACATAACATTGGCACGATAGAGCGTAAATCCAATCATCATAAGCGTGGTGAGAATGAGTGCCCATCGACGCATTGACTCTGATACCTCACCTACTTGTTGCATCACATCAAATGCGACATCACGATGTTCCATTTCTTCAATTGCATGCCAAGCCAAGAGCGCACGGACATAAGGATGAGCGTTGGCTAAAGTTTCTTTTTTGCCATAAAAGGTTTCTGCCATTAAGGCGGTCAAATGTTCTGCCGCTGCTGTCATGGCAATATTGTATTGAGGAGAACGCTCTTCAAGTTCGAATTTGAATACTCGGTTAATTCGTTGAATAAATTGATCGACAGGCATGCCTTGTCCACGCATGACTTGGTTCATTTTTTCATGCGCGATACCATGTTGGGCTTCTTGGCGAATGAAGGCGGCAACACGTTGTTCTAACTCAGGATCCGTAATTTTATCGCGAAACAAGCGTACCGATTGAATAAAGTAACGCTCACCATCAGGAAAAGTGAGGCTTAACGCGTCAAATACACGGGTTAAAAATGGGTCATTGTTCATCCAGAAGCGGGGTACCTGATCTAATTTAAAATCGAATTCGGTACGAACAACGGGATGAACTTGATTTCGGACTATTGTATTCATCGTTTTTTACTAATAGAACCTTCGATAAGAGCAGTATGTCGGTGTTTATCGGAGAAGTTTTGACAGTACTTGCCATTTTTTATACATTTTATGCCATATCGAAAATAAAAAATGTCAAACAGACAGGTAGAGCCATGTATACATTACAAATCCCCAATGGCTTTTTTCATTTATGGCATAGCTATCTTAAATTACGTGATATTGATGGTTTTGCCTTTCCTTTCTCGGCAGTGCAAAAACAACAGTTGAGTTATATTTTATCACAACCGATTGATGCACAATCATCGTATGCTTTATTTATTGATTTAATACAACAAACAGAGCAGCAACTCAACTGCCCGCATCTTATTTTCGATATTGTGCAGCATATACAACCTGAACATTTTGGCGTGTTGGGCTATATCGCGTCGAAAAGTACCAGTGTGGCAGAAGCATTGCAGTTTGTTTTGCGTTTTAATCGTCTCGTGATTGATGGGCGAGAAACGGTGCCCATGCATATGTCACAAGTGGATCAGAGCATCCATATTCATTGGGGTTTTTCACAGCATGAACATGTGTTGATTAATGAAATGACCGTCGCGGCAATGGTGCAATTGGCGCGACAGATTTTTTCTTTTGATCAGTTCTCATTGAAAAAAATATATTTTGCACATCCGCCACGCTGTGCAGTTTATCATTATCAGCGTTTTTATGGCTGTGATGTATTTTTTCATCAAGTACGTTATGCCTTAGAGTTAAATCGTGAAAGTTTATTGCTGAAGTCTCAGCAGCCAGATCCTTCGCTTAATCATTTGCTTCTCAAACATGCTGAAGAGGTGATTGCAGCAAAATCAGCACATATCACGCTTATGACCCATTTACATGCGCTCGTTGCTGAATATCTGATTTTTCATCAAGATGTACCAAAGCTGGAGTGGGTGGCGCAAGAACTGCATTTATCGGTACGCACTTTACAGCGGCAGCTCAGTGAGTTTGACAGTTCATTTAAAAAAATTATTGAAGCAGAACGGATGAAACGTTGTGACATTTTGCTACAGCAAACAATGAGTTTAAGTGAAGTAGCTTTAGCACTGGGGTATTCAGATCAATCGGCTTTGGCACGTGCCTATAAGGCGGCGACAGGACAGACACTTTTAGGGCGTCGGCAGCAGTTCAAACTGCGTGAATGAAATAAAAAAGGCGGTTCAGTGAACCGCCAGAATGAAGCAAGCTTCTTACTAGATCGTCTTTCGATTCAATCGTGGATAGCGGAGTACGATGGCTAAAATGGCAAAAATCGCCAAGACCCAACAATAGTAAATATGACCAATTAGTTCGACAGGAGAGAGTTTGGCGATGGAACATGCCAAAAGCAGTTGAGCACCATAGGGGATCAAACCTTGTATCACGCAAGAGAAAATATCCATGAGGGCAGCTACACGTTTCGGATCTAACCCGTATTCTTGTGCCACTTCACGGGCCATATCACCCGATAAAATAATTGCGACAGTATTGTTGGCAACAAATAAATTCGAGAAGATCACCAGAAAGCTGACACCTAGCTCGCCAGCACGTTGTTGTCCAATTTTTAAAAGACGTGTCAGGCTATAAATCCGCTGAATGAGCCATTCTAAACCGCCTTCACGTTGCATGATGCTGGATAGCCCGCCCAATAGCATTGAGAGTAATGCCACTTCAAACATGCCGACAAAGCCATCATAAATTGAGCTATTCAGTTTAAGTAAGGTAAAGCCGCTGTGTTGTACTAAACCAACCACACCAGAAATTATAATGCCAATACTTAATACTGCTAAAACGTGCAAGCGACTAAATGCCAAGAAAAATACGGCAACATAAGGAAGAATCAGCCATAAATCATAGTCCTGATATTGAATGGCTTGAGAATCCTTGCTCATCAAAATAAACACCAGAATGGTAATGATAGACGCTGGTCCTGCAATCCAAATATTGACCCGAAACTTATCACGGAGTTGCACTTTTTGACTGCTGGTTGCGGCAATGGTGGTGTCTGAAATCATAGACAGATTGTCACCAAACATCGCACCACTCACCACAGCACCAATCGCCATCACGGTTTCAATATTGGTTACTTGGGCAAAGCCAAATGCAATCGGTGCACAGGCCGCAATGGTGCCCATGGAAGTCCCCATGGCTGTTGCAATAAAGGCTGAGATGACAAACAGCATGGGTAAAACAAAGGTAGGAGGAATAAGGGATAGTCCAAGTTGGACGGTCGCATCTACACTGCCAATCGCACTACTGGTGCTCGCAAAGGCACCTGCCAACATAAACACCATAAACATGAGAATCAGATTAGGGTGGCTGGCACCTTTTAGGAAAGTCTCAATGGCTTGGTTTAGGTGGCCTTTATAAATGAGTACAGCCAGTATTACAGCGGGGAGCGCAGCCACAGGTGCTTTAATTTGATAAAAGGCAAATTCAGTGCCAATCAGGGAATGATAAATTCCGCTACCCAAAAAGATAGCCAAAAAAACAATAAGGGGGAGCAGTGCAAGCGCTCGGGCTTGCACTTTACCCTGTCGGTCGGAGGTCATAAAAGTTAGAAAACAGCGAATAAGTGTGCGTAGTATAATGGAGCTTTGATCATTTCTAAAAATTTAAAATGTAAAACCTGAGCAGCTGAATTTCGTTGACTTTGCTAATGGAATTGCCATTTTCTAGAGTTGGTGCGGTCTACATAAAAGCGAAAATTAGGCATCTTTGATCATTGAGAAAACTCGCTAAATATTAGTAAATGTAGCTTTCGGGTTGTTCTGAATCAGGTGATGTCGTATGAAATTCAAAGGAAGCGCATGAACTCTATTCAAGGTGTAAAAAATAGCGTTACAATGCGTTGTCTTGTATTTCTACAAAACCAACTCCTCAGTTTTAAATAATTCAAGGAAAGTACAACCCTATGTCACGTTTAGCCACTCGTTTTGGACAACTTAAATCTCAACAGCGTAAAGCGCTAGTTTCCTATGTGATGGCTGGAGATCCTCATCCACAAGTAACAGTACCTTTGTTACATCAAATGGTTGAGGCGGGCGTAGATGTTATTGAACTTGGACTGCCATTTTCAGACCCTATGGCGGATGGTCCTGTCATTGCTTTAGCCGCTGAGCGTGCTTTGGCTGGTGGAACCAATACCCTAGATGCGTTGAATATGGTGAAAGAGTTCCGTCAAAAAGACCAAGAAACACCTGTTGTGTTAATGGGATATTTAAATCCTGTTGAAGTGATTGGCTATGAAAAATTTGTAGCCTATGCCAACGAATGTGGTGTGGATGGCATCTTGCTGGTCGATTTACCGCCAGAAGAAGCACAGGCTCTGAATGATGTCCTGAAAAAGTATCAAATGGATCAAATTTTCTTACTTGCGCCAACTTCTACGGATGAACGTATTCGTCATGTAGTAAAGCAGGCCAGTGGATTTATCTATTATGTATCTTTGAAAGGGGTAACAGGTGCAGCAACTTTAGATACGTCTGAAGCTGCAACACGGATCCAAAAAATTAAAGCAGAGACAGATATTCCTGTTGGTGTCGGTTTTGGTATTAGCGATGCTGCTTCTGCGAAAGCAATGGGTGGTGTGGCTGATGCTGTGATTGTCGGCAGTGCATTTGTAAAACAATTTGCAAGCTTGGCACCAGAACAAGCCGTTGTTGAAACGGTTAATAAAGTCAAGGAGCTTCGAGCAGCGCTCGATGAGTTAGTATGAATCAAGAAGTGAAATCAGGGAAAATTCTTAGCCCATCGACACCGTGGACTGAACGTGGCGTTCCAGGCATTGAAGTTCCCGATGAGCAACAAGCACTCAAAGCAACGTTTACAGAACCAACAGTTGAATGTCCTGAATGTCATGCATTGGTGACACGCACCGCAATGACATTCAATGCTTATGTCTGCCCACAATGTGACGAGCATTTACGCATGAAAGCGCGTGATCGTCTAACATGGTTCTTTGACCAAGTTAAAACTGAATTGGGTCAAGAATTTGTTGCCAAAGATCCACTTAAATTTGTTGACAGTAAGCCTTACCCAGAACGTATGGTTGAAGCACAAAAGAAAACAGGTGAGTCTGAAGCTTTAATCGTGATGCAAGGTACATTGAAAGATGTAGCAATGACTGCATGCGCTTTTGAATTCGACTTTATGGGCGGTTCAATGGGTACGGTTGTTGGCGATCGTTTTGTACAAGCAGCTGAACGCGCAATTGCACTTAAACAGCCATTCATTTGTTTTGCCGCATCGGGTGGCGCACGTATGCAAGAAGGCATGTTGTCTTTAATGCAAATGGCACGTACATCAGCAGCGATTCAACGTGTAAAAGAAGCAGGCTTACCGTACATCGTGGTATTAACACATCCAGTATATGGTGGTGTAACCGCTTCATTAGCTATGTTGGGTGATGTGCATATTGCAGAGCCGAAAGCAATGATTGGTTTTGCGGGTAAACGTGTGATTGAGCAAACAGTACGTGAGAAATTGGAAGAACCGTTCCAACGTGCTGAATACCTGCTTGATCATGGTGTAGTCGATCAAATCGTTCATCGTCATGCATTACGTGATACTGTATATCGCATTGTGACTAAATTGATGAATTTACCTTGAACCATACTGCACCACTTGTACAAGATAATTTAGACACATGGCTCTCGTATTGGGGCCATGTTCACGTTACGGGAATTGATTTAGGTTTAGAACGCGTCGTTCCCGTCGCTGAAATGCTTGGTGTAACCCAACCAAAAGCGAAAGTGATTACGGTTGCTGGCACCAATGGCAAAGGTTCAACCACAACCACCTTGGCAGCAATTTTAAATGCTCAAGGCTATAAGGTTGGACTCTATCAGTCACCGCATATTTATCGATTTAATGAACGTGTCAAACTTGCAGGTCAGGAAGTAGATGACCAAAGTCTGATTGAGGCTTTTGTACTGGTCGATCAAGCACGTCGTGCATGCAATTTGAGTTTATCTTTCTTTGAAGCGACCACTTTGGCCGCTTTCTTGATTTTTAAACAGCAAGCTTGTGATGTCTGGGTGCTTGAGGTGGGTTTGGGTGGACGTTTGGATGTGGTCAATGTAATTGATCCAGATGTCGCAGTCATTACCAATATTGGTCTAGATCATACCGATTGGCTCGGTGATACCATCGAAAAAATTGCCTATGAAAAGGCAGGCATTATTCGCCCCAATATTCCTGTAATTTTTGCTGGACTGCAAAGTTTGCCAGCAGCGATTGCGAAAAAAACACAAGAGTGTAATGCTCCTCTTTTTGTCGCTGAACGTGATTATTTTTATCAGCCGAGTGCAGATGGACAACATTGGTTATTTGCATCCTCTGGCACCACCTTAAAATTACCACTCGGGCGTTTGGCACTGGAAAATATTTCCACCGCTGTTGCTGCTGTTTTGTTGAGTGGTTTAGAGATTCGACAAGAAGCTATTGCACAGGGAATTCAGCAGGCGCAGCTGTCTGGACGTTTTGAAATTCGTCAAATTGCCGATAAAACCGTCATTTTTGATGCGGGACATAATCCACATGGCGTTGATTTTTTGTTAAAGCAATTGCGAAATTTCCTAAAATACAATAAACAATACACAGAAGTGGTTGCTGTTTTTTCAATGTTGGCCGATAAAGATATTAAATCTGTGGTTGAGTCATTGAAAAATAGTATTTTAATGTGGAAAATTGCACCATTAACGGTGCCGCGAGCTGCGGAAATTGCTCAACTCGATGACGCATTACAACAACAGACAGTACAGCATTTCACTAATGTTCAATTAGCTTTCCAATCAGCCCTCGATGAATCTAAAAATAATCAGCTGATTTTGGTATGTGGATCATTTCATACCTTGGAAGCGGTCTGGGAGTATTTGGAAGAATGTCAATGAATAACAAACAACGCTGGATGGGTGGCGTTGTTTTATTAGGTGGTGGTGTTTTATTGGCAGCCTTGCTTCTGAAAGGTAAAGAAGAAATACATCAAAATAACATCAAACACCCTGAATTGGTCGAGCAAGTTCAGCAACAGAATGTCAAACCAGACAGTGGCATGGTGCAACTGCAAGGTCTCACTGTTGATGTTGAAACGGAAAAGCGTTTGCTTGAAGAGCAACGCCGTGCCCGTGAAAAGGCCGTAGCAGAGCAGGAAGCCCGTGCAGCGGAGTTTCTCGCACAGCAACAGCAGGCAGAAGCCGATGCCGCACGTAAAGCAGCCGAAGAATATGCAGCATTAAATGCTGCACGAACGGGTGCACAACAAAGTTCAGATAACATTCCGCCCGAATTGGTTGAAGATGAAAAAGCCAAGCAAAAGCGCTTAGCGGAGGAAAAGCTTGCTGCACAAAAGAAGCTAGATCAGCAGAAGGCATCACAATCGTCTGAAGCTGATAAAAAACGTAATGAAGAGCGTTTAAAGGCAGAAGCTCAACGTAAGGCGGATGAAGAGCGTAAGGCGCTTGCGAAAGCTGCTGAGGATAAAAAATTACGTGAAGCGGAAGCTCAACGTAAATTAGAGGCGCAGCGTAAAGCAGATCAAGAGCGTCAAGTAGCAGCCAAAGCTGCTGAAGAAAAGAAATTGCGCGAAGCTGAAGCGAAACGCAAAGAAGATGCCAAGAAGAAAGCTGAAGCCGACAAGGCAAGAGACTTACTCGAAAATGGTGATAAGCAGTGGATGGTTCAAGTGGCACTGGCTGCCAATGCTGCCAATGCTGATAGCGTAATTTCCAAGTTAAAGGCGAAAGGCTACAAAGTGGTACAAAGTCCAACATCGAAAGGTATTCGAATTATGGTTGGGCCTGCCAAAAGTCGAGATGTTGCAGACGTAACCCGTAAAAAGATTACCACCGATGCGAGCTTAAATATGAAGTCCGCATGGGTCATTGATTGGGTACCCTTAGACCGTCGTTAGTTCATTTCAGCCATGCTTTAAGATGGATTCGAGAGTTGCTCTTGAATCCATTTTACGTTTTCAGGGGTAAATAAATTTTCGATGTTTTGCCAAATGGGATGGAAACCATAGCCCCCATATTTCATTTCTTGTAAAGCGTCCTCAATACGCCATTGTTCAAAGATAATTCGATACATGGCAATACTGGCACCTGTACGATCTGAACCGTGATAACAATGAATGAGTACTTTTTGTTGTTGTGCTTTGGCCAATTGAATTTGGCGCATTACAGCCAATAAATCTTCCCGATCAATAGCCCACGTATGAATAGGAATGTGCACCAACTTAAAAGTTTGTGCATTCAAATTTTGTGGGTCTTGATGGCGCGATCTTAAATTAATCACAACATCAATATCATGAGCTTTGAGTGCTGCGGCCATTTCTGTATTGGGTTGTTCACTACGGAAGACATCGTGACTGATTTGATAAAAATTATCAGCTTGATTGATCAGGGTTCCCCATTGCGTTGGTCGAGCTTCGGACGGTAGTGCTGTTGTGGTCATACAGCCAGTAAAGCTTAACGTGCTGAGACATAGGCAGCTATAAAGTATACGGGTTTGAATTTTCATTGGTATCGGGCCAATTCTACAGGGTCATGTGCACAGATGAGTTGAACTTCAGGGTGGGTTTGGGATAGGGTTTGCAAGCGGGTTAAATTTTCCACACGTGCTTGATTATCTTCGGCAAAGAATTGCTCCACTTGATTTAAGGTTCTGAGTTTATGCTGACCATCGAGTTGTAAATGTGAATAGTAAGCATCTCCACAGAACAGTAACCATTGATCTTGATTACGAACAGCAATACCACTATGACCTGCGGTATGTCCCAAGAGGGGAATCATCAACAGGTCATTTTCAAATAAATCAAAATTGCGAATCTGTTTGAGGTTGAACCAGTCGTCGTTGGCAATGGGTTCAATAAAGTTCCAGTAACGATGTTGTTGAAATTGTTTGACTTTATAGCGAGCTTTACGTTTGTAGTGGTTCAAATTTTGTGTAGCATTGTATTCGGAAGACAGCACATGTACTGTCGCTTGAGGGAAATCAGAGATACCACCAGCATGGTCAAAATCTAAATGTGAGACAAAAATATGTTGCACATCTTTAGGGTTAAAGCCTAATTTTTGTATTTGTGCGATGGCTGTCAGTTCTAAATTGTTTTCAATTTTTCCAAACCGCGCAATCATGTTGCCAAGACGGGCTTTGGTATGAAGGAGATCCTGCATACCTAAACCTGTATCAACCAAGACCAATCCACGGTCTGTTTCTAACAGTAAGCAATGACAGATCACATGAGCATGTAATCCTTTTTGCCCAAATAAGGGGCCGCAAACAGGGCACATGGTGCCGCAATGTAAATGATGAATGTTATGAATCACAGTCGTTATTCTTAAAATGGTTTGCTGTATTTATAACTGACTGTGGTCAAAATACCAAATAGAACTTGGTCGATCTTAGTGAAGCATAAGAAACCTGTCCGCAGACAGGTTTATCATAAAGGCTGGAAAGATTATGTTTTATTTTAGATTCGGTTGTGGAGTAAGACGCAAATAAGGTTTTACTGCGGTATAACCTTTCGGGAAGCGTTGTTTGAGTTCATCCTCATCTTGTAAAGAAGGTACAATCACCACATCATCGCCATGTGTCCAGTTGGCAGGGGTCGCAACTTTATGATGATCAGTCAGTTGCAATGAATCAATGACACGTAAAATCTCGTGGAAGTTACGCCCTGTTGATGCAGGATAAGTAATGATTAGGCGGACTTTCTTATTTGGATCGATAATCACCAAAGAACGTACTGTCAGGGTTTCACTGGCATTGGGATGAATAAAGTCGTACAGGGTGGAGACCTTACGATCTTTATCAGCAATAATCGGGAAATTGACTGTAGTATTCTGGGTTTCATTAATGTCCTGAATCCAGCCATGATGTGATTCGACATCATCGACAGACAGTGCAATTGCTTTGACTCCGCGCTGTGCAAATTCATCTTTTAGCTTCGCAGTGTAACCCAGTTCGGTCGTACATACAGGTGTGTAGTCTGCCGGATGGGAAAACAGAATGCCCCAACTATCACCTAAATAATTATAAAAATTAATCAGACCTTCACTCGAATCTTGTTCAAAATTGGGTGCGATATCGCCTAAACGTAGTGACATTTTTATTTACCTCAATTGTTTTGTGTATTTGATTTAAGTCAGACTATCGCGCAATTCTTTTACTCTGAAAAATAGCTTTTTTGCATTTGCTTATGCCAATAAAGAATAAGAGAGTGACAGCAAGGTTGGAAAATATCCTGCCATTCAAGAGGAACGCTCTATATCGCTTGGCTGAAATTTGTTACATTAATTCGCCTTAGATCTGTGGCTAGAACCTGTGATCAGAATTTTTTTATTGGTTTTGTGCAAAACCCTTGTACTTCAAATTTCTAGCACCATAATAACGTCTGAGAAAAAATTTATTCATTGACAAGCAAGATTTAGAGAGTCTATTCATGTTGGCAAGTCTGATCGGAGGAATCTTCGGTACCAAAAATGAGCGCGAACTCAAACGCATGCGTAAAATCGTAGACAAGATTAATGCGCTCGAGCCGACGATATCTGCCTTAAGCGATGCAGACTTATCTGCAAAAACCGAAGAATTCAAACAACGTTATAACAAAGGTGAAAGCCTCGATAAATTATTGCCTGAAGCATTTGCTGTCTGTCGTGAAGCGGCAAAACGTGTCATGGGTATGCGTCATTACGATGTACAGTTGATTGGTGGTATTACCCTGCATGAAGGTAAAATTGCTGAAATGCGTACGGGTGAGGGTAAAACTCTCATGGGCACACTGGCGTGTTATTTGAATGCGATCAGTGGTCAGGGCGTGCATGTCATCACAGTGAATGACTATTTGGCTCAGCGTGATGCCGAGTTAAACCGCCCACTGTTTGAATTCTTGGGTTTAAGCATTGGGATTATTTATTCCATGCAAAATCCAATGGAAAAAGCAGATGCCTACCGTGCAGATATCACTTACGGTACTAATAACGAATTTGGTTTTGACTACTTGCGCGACAATATGGTGTTTGCGCTTGCAGAGAAAAAACAACGTGGTTTGATTTATGCCATTATTGATGAAGTCGATTCGATTTTAATTGATGAAGCGCGTACGCCGTTGATTATCTCGGGTCAAAGTGATGACTCTTCTCAACTTTACGCAGCGATCAATGCCATTCCACCTAAACTACACGCGCAAAAAGAAGAAAAAGTCGCAGATGGTGGTCATTTCTGGATTGATGAAAAGCAACGCTCGGTAGAAATGACTGAAGTTGGTTTTGAAACTGTTGAAAATGAATTGATTGAGATGGGTTTATTGGCTGAAGGTGAGAGCCTATATTCAGCATCAAACCTTAACTTGGTACATCATGTGACTGCCGCGATTCGTGCACACGTCTTGTATCAACGCAATGTCCATTACATCATCCACGAAGGTGAAGTCATCATTGTGGATGAGAATACTGGTCGTACCATGCCTGGTCGCCGTTGGTCAGAAGGTTTGCATCAAGCCGTAGAAGCCAAAGAAGGCCTAGAAATTCAGCCAGAAAACCAAACTTTGGCAACCACGACTTTCCAGAACTATTTCCGTCTATACAAAAAATTGTCAGGCATGACTGGTACCGCAGATACGGAAGCTGCGGAAATGAAAGAAATCTATGGTTTGGATGTGGTCATTATTCCAACGCATCGACCAATGATTCGTCTGGATCAAAACGATTTAATCTATTTAAATCGTAATGGCAAATACAATGCAATTATTCAAGAAATTCAACGTGTGCATGAAGCAGGTGTTGCACCAATTCTGATTGGTACAGCAACCATTGAAGCATCTGAAATCTTGTCAGAAAAGCTGAAAGAAGCAGGCATTCAACATGAAGTTCTGAATGCGAAACAGCATGAACGTGAAGCCGATATTATTGCCCAAGCAGGTTCACCACGCGCGGTAACCATTGCGACCAACATGGCAGGTCGTGGTACCGACATTATTTTGGGTGGTAACTGGAAAGCAAAACTCGCGAAAATTGAAAATCATACACCTGAAGATGAAGCTCGCTTAAAAGAAGAGTGGGAACAAAACCATGAAATGGTCTTGGCTTCAGGTGGTTTACATATTATTGGTTCTGAACGCCATGAATCACGCCGTATTGATAACCAGTTGCGTGGTCGTGCGGGACGTCAAGGTGACCCAGGCGTGTCACGCTTCTACTTGTCACTTGAAGACGACTTGATGCGTATCTTTGCGGGTGACCGTGTGGTTGCCATGATGCGTGCGATGGGCTTGCAAGAAGACGAAGCGATTGAACACAAAATGGTGTCGCGCTCTATTGAAAATGCACAGCGTAAAGTGGAAGCACGTAACTTTGATATTCGTAAGAACCTATTGAAATACGATGATGTCAACAATGAACAGCGTAAGATTATTTATTCACAACGTGATGATGTTCTCGCAGAAAATACCCTGCAAGAATATGTTGAAGAAATGCATCATGAAGTGATGAAAGCGGTGATTGCCAACTATATTCCGCCAGAGTCGATTCATGACCAGTGGGATATTGATGGACTTGAGCGCGCTTTGCGTGAAGAGTTTGCCGTTGATTTACCCGTCAATCATTGGTTGGAAAACGAGCGTCGCTTAGATGAAGAAGCGCTGGTTGATCGTATTACTCATGAGATTGTTTCGCGCTACCGTTCACGTCGCGAACAAATGGGGCCAGAATCGGCAGCCATGCTTGAGCGTCATTTTGTTTTGAGTGCCTTAGATCGCCATTGGAAAGATCATTTGGCGGCAATGGATTATTTACGTCAAGGGATTCACTTACGTGGTTATGCACAAAAGAACCCTGAGCAAGAATACAAGAAAGAAGCATTCAACTTATTTGTGAATATGTTGGCTGTGATTAAAACGGATGTGGTGACTGATTTATCTCGTGTACATGTGCCAACGCCAGAAGAGTTAGCTGCGATGGAAGCACAGAAGCAAGCGCAAGCGGAAGCAATGCAATTGAATCTTTCGCATGATGAAGTGGATGGATTAACAGGTGAAGTAACTTCGCTAGTTACTTCGGAGCAACATTCAGGTTTCAGCCCTGTGGCAGATCATAATGTCGTTGCACCAGTAAGCCGTAACTCACCTTGTCCATGTGGTTCAGGTTTAAAATATAAACAGTGTCACGGTAAAATTTAATTTTATCAACTGACTAAAGTAAACCCTTGTATGGCTTCTATCTTTTTGAAGTACTGCAAGGGTTTTTTGTTTTTGTGTGAACTGTAGTTAAATATTTTCAAGATGTGAATAAGGTTTGCAGTGTCTATTATTAAGTGGTATTAAGTTGCACATTGGAACCTGAAAAGCGAAAGATAATGAAAAAATTATTACAACCTTTAGTCATTGCTGTTTTGGCAATTCCGACTTTGGCTCTGGCAAATACGCCTGAAACAACAACGGTTGCAAAAGTGCAAGCTGCTCAAGGTGCAACCACTGCGTCAGCCACGGTACAAGATACTAATGTGACTGTAATGAGCCCGCGCACAGGAATAAAATATGCTTTTCCAAATCCACAACAGCGCCCAATCATCTTAAAAACAGCAGCCGTGAGTGCTGCAACCACAACGACGGCAACTCGTATTGTCGCGACAAATCCAGCACTTTCGATGGAAAGCCAAGAACAAGCGAAACAGACCCTGGTAGGTAGTTCAACACAGTTGGCTGCAAACTAAGTCAATATATCAACAGGCAGCTTACGAGCTGCTTTTTTTATGTATAAGTTTTAGCTCAAGCCTAATTGAATTGAACGACATGCTATTTTTGATTGAGCTAAAAATAATTTTGCTTTGAGTAATCGGAATACGCAGGAAATTGCCTGAAACTCCTCGATTTTTAGCTGCATTTCTACTAAGCTGTGATACTTACTTGAACAACGAAATGGACATTTAAAAATGGCAGTGGGTGACGTTACTATGCCACAGATGCATGTGGTTAAAGGGGTAAAAATCGGTTCGGCCGAAGCATATATTCGCTATCAGAACCGACGTGATCTGGTCATTTTTGAATTTGCCGAAGGTTCAAATGTTGCGGGTGTTTTCACACAGAACGCATTCTGTGCAGCACCTGTACATGTGTCTAAGGCACATTTAGCCATGGGAAACCCGCGCTACTTAATTATTAATACAGGCAATGCCAATGCTGGTACTGGCACTTTGGGAATGCAAAATGCCCAAGAAACTTGTGTGCAATTGGCGAAATTGGCAGGTGTTAACCCAGAACAAATTTTACCTTTTTCCACGGGTGTAATTGGCGAGCAATTACCATTGCCACGTTTAGTTACAGGTTTACAGCCTGCGTTAGACAGTTTGCAGGAAGATGCTTGGACAAATGCTGCATTTGGCATTATGACTACGGATACAACACCTAAGGGGGCATCTGAGCAATTTGAACTAGATGGTGTTGTGTACACCATGACGGGTATCTCTAAAGGTGCTGGCATGATTCGTCCCAATATGGCAACCATGTTGGGCTATGTTGCGACGGATGCACCGATTTCACGTGCATTGGTTCAACAATTGTTACAGATTGCTGTGAATCAATCCTTTAATCGCATTACGATTGATGGAGATACCTCCACCAATGACTCTTGTATTTTTGTCGCAACGGGTCAAGCTGGTGGTGTTGAAATTACATCAACTGAAGATGCGCGTTATGCAACTGTGCTTGAAGTGCTCGTTCGTGTCATGAAACGCTTAGCACAACTGATCATACGTGATGGTGAGGGCGCAACAAAGTTTATGACAGTAGCTGTTGAAGGTGGTGCCGATACGCAAGAATGTTGTGATGTCGCCTACAGTATTGCACACTCTCCGTTAGTAAAAACGGCATTCTTTGCTTCAGATCCAAACTGGGGACGTATTTTGGCTGCCATTGGTTATGCTGGGGTAAAAAAATTAGAGGTTGAAAAAATTCAGGTTTGGTTAGATGATGTACAAATCTGTAAGGATGGTGGCGCTGCAGCGGATTATACGGAAGCCGAAGGCGCACGCGTAATGGCACAACCAGAGATTACGATTCGGGTGGACTTAGGTCGCGGTCAAGCGAAGGACACGGTCTATACCTGTGATTTATCTTATGACTATGTCAAAATTAATGCGGATTACCGTTCTTAATGGCATTTGAGTGAAGAAAAGCCTCCGTTGTGAGGCTTTTTTACCAAGTAAAGTTTTGAATGACTGGTCAATTCGGCACAATGCCAAATTGACCGTGTTATGGATGCACCGCTTGTGAACAAGCAGCTGGGATAGAGAAGACGTTTTTATGAATGATGCGACCAATTTAATTGCCAATGACGCAAAATCGATTGTGCAGGCGCATTTAGACCGTTTAGGCGAGCCAAAAGACAATCATTGGACTGAGCAAGCTAAACAGGAAAAATTTGAACAAATCAGAGCGGAATTAAAAAAACGTGATGCGGTTCTTGTCGCGCATTATTACTGCGATCCTGAAGTACAGGAATTGGCAGAATTAACCGGCGGTTGTGTATCAGATTCCTTGGAAATGGCTCGCTTTGGTCGTGATCATCCTGCCTCAACTTTAGTTGTGGCTGGTGTGAAATTCATGGGAGAAACAGCAAAAATTCTCTCGCCAGAAAAAACGGTACTCATGCCGACGCTAGAAGCAACTTGCTCACTCGATTTAGGTTGCCCTGTAGATGAATTTACAGCGTTCTGTGACCAGCATCCTGATCATACTGTCGTGGTCTATGCCAATACTTCTGCTGCTGTAAAAGCACGTGCAGATTGGGTCGTGACTTCTAGTTGTGCTGTTGAGATTATTGAGCACTTGGATAGCTTGGGTCAGAAGATCATTTGGGCACCAGATCAGCACTTGGGGCGCTATATTCAAAAGAAAACGGGTGCAGATATGCTACTTTGGGATGGCGCATGTATCGTACATGAAGAATTCCGTGCACGTGGTATTGCCAATATGAAAGCACTCTATCCAGATGCAGCAGTTTTGGTTCATCCTGAATCACCAGAGTCTGTGGTTGATATTGCAGACGCCGTTGGTAGTACTTCTCAACTGATTAAAGCTGCACAGACCTTACCGCATGAGCGTTTAATCGTGGCGACAGATCGCGGTATTTTCTACAAGATGCAACAAGCGGTACCCAATAAAATTTTAGTTGAAGCACCGACAGCAGGTGAGGGCGCGACATGTCGTTCTTGTGCACATTGTCCTTGGATGGCTATGAATGAATTGGATGGTATTTTGCAAGTATTACAGCGAGGCGATCAGGAAATTCATGTTGATCCAGCTTTGGCGGAACGCGCTAAATTACCTTTAGATCGTATGCTTAACTTCAGTGCGAGCTTAAAACGTTAAAATTTGTATAAAAAATATCAGAAATGCTTGATATTTATACGGTTGATGTGTTTTTTTAACTTTTTTTAAATATAGGTGTTGACGTTCTTGGGCGTCACGCCTAGAATGCACACCGTACCGCACGATGTGCGATACGGTAAAAGCTGAGATGAATCGGAGCATAGCACAGCCTGGTAGTGCACCTGGTTTGGGACCAGGGGGTCGTAGGTTCGAATCCTACTGCTCCGACCAATTCTTCAAGGCAAAGTATCATATGATATTAGTATCATCGGTCATGCGCCTGTAGCTCAGTTGGATAGAGCATCCGCCTTCTAAGCGGATGGTCACAGGTTCGAATCCTGTCAGGCGCGCCATTTGGTAGCTTGATATTGTAGAACTATATAGTGGTGGATGTAGCTCAGTTGGTAGAGCCCTGGATTGTGATTCCAGTTGTCGCGGGTTCGAATCCCGTCATTCACCCCAATTTCGGAGCATAGCACAGCCTGGTAGTGCACCTGGTTTGGGACCAGGGGGTCGTAGGTTCGAATCCTACTGCTCCGACCATTTATTAAAATGGTCGAGATAAAGATGCCGCGTTAAGCGGTTTTTTTATGTCTGAAATTTAGCTATCCAACATGATATCTTCTTAGATTCGTATAATCACGCTTGCTAGCGAAATTCCCTTGTTTTATCTTTAGTTTTTTAAATCAAAAAAAGGTTGTCTTCGTAAATTGCTAGACAACCTGAAATATTATAAGCGTTGATAAGTTTGTAAGTTATTTTATAACTCGAATACAGTTTAGCTATTCAAGTCTTAAGGGATAATAATAATATTTACGCGACGGTTGGTTGCACGATTTTCATCAGAGCTATTTTCTACAAGGGGCTGTGAAGAACCACGTCCAATAGTGTGAAGGTTGTTGGGTTGAAAACCTGTTTGAAGGAAAATTGTAG
The DNA here is from genome assembly GCF_004331035.1 of Acinetobacter sp. ANC 4910. Lineage (GTDB taxonomy): Bacteria > Pseudomonadota > Gammaproteobacteria > Pseudomonadales > Moraxellaceae > Acinetobacter. The sequence goes on along the minus strand of NZ_SJNT01000005.1, from coordinate 2,360 downwards.
ATACACTGGTCGCGCGTTTTTCTGACAAAATTTGATTGTAAGTGCTATCGCCAATATCATCGGTATGACCGACAATCTTAATTTTATTGAGCTTATATTTTTGTAATTGGGTTGAAAGGCGCGTGAGTTCGTGAGTTTGCTCAGTTTTAATTTCATAGCTGTCAAAACCAAACAATAGACGCTCTGGCAAGCGTAAACTCCAGCCTTCATCTGTTAATACGAAGCCCTCTTTTTTAAGCATGCGAGCTTGCTTATAGTTTAAATGTCCCCAACTGGCACATGCACTCAAAACGCTACTGAGCAATAGAATGAGTGCGAGTTTAATAGGGCGGGAAAAGGTTACCATTGTAAAGTTCCTAACGTAGAGAGAAGTACCAGCCTTGTTGCAATGTTTTTGCTTTATACATTGCGCTATCGGCGGCAGTGATGAGATCTTCAGGACTATGTGCTTGCTCGGTTGAAGCAATCCCGATAGAGAAGCTGAAATAAATCTGATGCTGGTCAAAATGAAGCGGTTGTTCACAGCATTTCAATAAATTTTCACTAATTTTGGTGAGGTGCTCGGTCTTGGAGATGTTGCGGATGAGAATGGCAAATTCATCTCCACCCAGTCGTGCAATAAAATCATCTTGTCTTAAGCTGTTTTGCAAACGCTTCGCCATTTCCTGTAATACTGCATCACCCGCCAAATGACCATATTTATCGTTGATTTCTTTAAAGTTATTATTGTCAATGAAAAATAATGCAGAGGTGGTTTTGGGTGATTGTTCAAAGCTAGCCAAGAGTGTTTGATAAAAATAATGACGGTTAGGCAGTTGTGTAAGCTGATCGTGTAATGCTTGATGAGCCAATACATCGTTTTCCGCACGTAGTTTTTGGGTAGATGCTTGAATCTTATCTAACAGTTCATTAAACACATCATTCAGTTGTTGTAGTTCTTTGATGTTGGAATGTGGCAGGCGTAGTTGATAAGCTTTAAATTCACTAATTTCACGAGCAGTAGAGACTAGTGGATGAATAGAGCGCATTAAATATTGGTATGTGGAGCGCACGGACCAAAGAAGCGCAAACAAAATTAAAATAATAGCCAGACATAAACCAATTAAAATTTTAAAGAAAAAATCTAACAGACTTTGTGAACTGCCATAGACCACGATCGAGCCGTAATACTGTTGATTATGCCGAATAGCCATTTCAATGGGTTGCTGAAAAAATAAATGATCTAAAATGCTTTGAGTGTTTTGGAACGATTGAACCGTTTGTTTACTGTTTGCAATTTCATGTTTTGATGCATCAATGACTTGAATGGAGCGAATAGAATATTGTGTAGTGTAGTTATTTAAAATTTGCTGGATGGTCATGCGGTCATTAAATACCATTGCGGGTTGTATGCGCTCACTCAATGACTCAGCAAGAATATTTAAGCTTTGTTTTGCATAAGTGTTCATGGTGTAGGTGGAAACGACAATAAAAATAAGCGTGCAAATCGAAAAAGTTAAAGCAAACATCGCCAGTTGTGAGCGTTTAAACAGAGATTGTAGGGAGGTCATGTGGGAAAATTTAGCCATTCTTATTGCTCCGTCGCTTTCGCAAGCAATAACACCCGTGGATCAACCCGTACTTTGGATTGACTTAAACTATCTAAATTCACTTTAAATGAGGTGTTGTTATTACGTGTGTAAAGGCAGAAGGCGCTACCAATTTCACAGGCTTGGTTGGTCGAACTAAAAGAGAGGGGAGGATCCTGTCTTTGACTGTGAATAATTTTCTGTTCTTCTTGTGGTGAAAATGTAGATAAAAAAATGGCATTACACGAAGACTTATCTAATTCATTTAAACGAATAGATGAAATTTTGTAATGATAACCTTGTAAGCGAATGGCTTGGTTAAATTGTAAGGCATAGTTTGGATTATCAATTACGCATAAAGCTGGAGTGGGGGTATTCCATTTTGCATAACTTAAAATAGACAGCGTGATAATAAACATATTATGTGTAGAAACGGCATATACAGGCTTTGACATCAATGCAGTGATGAAAATAAATACATAAACCCTTATTTTAGTGTTAACCATTTCAAGTAATTTAATTAATAGGTGAAATAAGTTGATGATTGTAGCTAAAAGTAGTGAATAAAAATAGTTCTCTTATTCGAGGTTTGGAAGCTAGAAACTACAAGATTTGATTAAAAAAAGAACGCTTGTTTAATTAATTCTAAAAAGGGTATTGCAAGGGATTAGAAATGCTGTAGAATGCACATCCATCGGCGGTGATGTTGATTAAAACTTGTTGAGAAACAAGGATTTAGCCCAAGCGGTAGAATCTAGAAGTCTTGAATAAGTTTAAAAATAATTAACAAAA